>NZ_JBHSBC010000014.1:380374-506971 GCF_042650425.1 Streptosporangium jomthongense
TCGTGGCCCCCGTGACCACGACCGCCACCGCCACCGCCGTGGCCACCACCGTGCCCACCGTCGCCGTGGCGGCGAGCGCCCCGGTGATCCCCTTGACGAACCTCAGGCGTGGCCGCCTGGCCTCGGCGTCCAGGGCCTGGCGCACTTTGGCCTTGAGGATCGGGTCGGGCCGTGGCTCGCCGTACAGCTCGCGGAGCGTCTCCAGCTCATCCACGGCGGGTCTCCTCGGGGTCGAGCATCGGATTGGTCTCACCCAGGACGGCGCGCAGCTTCCGCCTGGCCCGGTTCAGGCGTGATCCCACGGTTCCGTAGGGGATGCCCAGGGCCGCCGCGACCTCCTCGTGGCTGAGGTCGGCGAGGGCGACCAGGAGCAGCACGTCGCGGTCACGCTGGTGGAGTTCGGCGACGGCGGCGGCGAGACTCGGCCGCAGGCTCTCCGCGCTGACCCGCGCCGCGACGCGATCCTCGTGCCCGGGGGCGTCGGGGGCGGGGCCGTGCCGGCCGAGCGCGCGCAGCGTGCGCACCTCGACGCGGCGCTGCCTGCCGATGAGGTTGGTCGCGATGCCGTACAGCCAGGCGCGGACCCCGGCGCGGGACGGGTCGTAACGCGACCGTTTGCGGAACGCCGTGAGGAAGGTCTCCGAGACGATGTCCTCCGCGACGTCGTCGCCCAGCCGCTGGGCGGCGTAGCGGTGGATCTCGGCGAAGTGGGCGTCGAAGATCGCGCCGAACCACTCGGCCTCGTCGAGGGAGTGAGGCACGGCCTCGGGGCTCCCCGTACGGACGGCCCATGAGATCGAGGTCACGAAGGTCTCCCGTTTCCAACGCGGTCGGCGGTCACCCCTTCTCACCCGATCCACCGGATCGCTTTCACGGACTCGCCCTCAGCGGGTTCCCGCAAGGACGTCGCGGGCGTCCATGAGGGCGAAGCCGAGCAGGTTCAGACCCCGCCAGGTGGCCGGGGAGGCGGCGCGTTCGTCGTCGGCGGTCAGTCCGATGCCCCAGATCGGGTCGACGGGACTGGCCTCGACCAGAACCCGGTCCCGGGTGCCGAGCAGGAAGTCCCCCAGCTCCGGGTGCGCGCCGAACTTGGCGGTGTTGCCGCGCACGACGGTCGCGTACCGGTGCTCCGCCCACACGGCCTCGTCGAAGCCGCGGACCTCGCGGCCGAGTCGTTTGGCCTCGCCGGGGTGCGTGGCCGTGAGGATCGCCGCCGCCGTCTCGTCGTCGCCGAACAGCCACGCCTTGTGCGCCATCATGTGGTGCTCCGCCGAGGGGAAGAGGTGCTCGCCGCCGCCGAAGGCGTTCTCCGCAGGGAAGGGCGCCCGCCACCACTGGCTGAGGCATCCGGCACCGGCGCCGCCCCCGCGCGGCGGCCGGTGACCCCAGAAGAACAGGTAACGCAGCCGTCCGCCGTCACGCTCGGCGGCGACGGCCTCGGCGACGGAACGCGGCAGTCCGGTCAGGTCGGGCACCGTCACACCCTGCCACGCAGGGTCGGCACGCGGCCAGCGGTTATCCGCGCTGGCGACCGGCCGGGTAGGGCGACGGCCTCCGCCCGTGCCGCGCCGTGGCACGGCCGCAGGCCCCGTACGCCGAGGGGCCGGCGCGGTGCCTCAGCGTACGGCGACGGCGTAGGCGAGCAGCCACTCGACGCACTCGGTGACGTGCCTGGCGTGCGTCAGGTCCCGGCCCCAGGCGTACAGGCCGTGCCGGGCCACGATCACCGCCGGGACGGCCGCGTCGTGGGCCTCCTCGAAACGGTCTCCGAGCTCGGCCATGTCCTGGCTGTTGGCGATCACCGGGACGACCACCTCGTCGTCGTGCGCCAGCCGTCCGATGCCCTTGAGCATCTCGATGTCGCGCAGCGGCACGCCTGCGGGCCAGTGGTGCCCGGCGACGACGGCGTTGACGGTGTGGACGTGCACGACCGCGCCCGCGCCGGTCAGCGCCGCGACCCGGGCGTGCAGGCCCGCCTCGGCCGAGGGCCTGCGCGGTTCGACGCCCTCGACCGGCACCGTCTCACCCGAGGGGCCGACGACCGAGACGTCGGCGGCGGTCAGCTCACCCTTGTCCAGCCCGCTGGCGGTGACCGCCAGCCGCAGCGGGTCACGGCTGACGACCTCGGAGAGGTTGCCCGAGGTGCCGCGCATCCAGCCGAGCCCGGCGAAACGCGCCGACTCGGCCGCCAGGCGGGCACCGGCCCCGAGGACCAGCTCCGCCGTACGGAAGTCCCGCCCGGCGCTCATCGCGGCCCCCCGAAGCCCGGCTCCCCGGAACTCAGCTCCCCGAAGGACGCCACGACCGGGTGCGGGCCGAAGTCGGCGTTCTCACTTGGCTCGCCAGGACGGCGCAGGCCCGTGGTCCGCCAGCCCGCGGTGGCGGCCGCGTCCAGTTCGGCGGGCACGTCGGACAGGAAGAGCAGGTCCGTCCCGCCGAGTTCGGCGGCGATGCGCCGGTAGGACGACGCCTCCCGTTTCGGCCCCGCGTTCACCGTGTCGAACCACCCCTCGATGAGGACGGACAGGTCCCCGTCCCCGGTGTGCGCGAACCACGGGCGCTGGGCGGAGACCGAGCCGGAGGAGAAGACCGCCAGACGCCTCCCCTCGGCGTGCCAGGCGCGCAGGGCCGGGGCCACGTCGGGGAAGAAGTGCGCGGTCAGCTCGCCCGCCGCGAACCCCTCCGCCCAGATCCGCCCCTGCAGCGTCTTCAACGGCGTCGCCTTGACGTCGTGGTCCATCCAGTCGTGCAGCACCTTCACGACCTCCTCGGTCGTGGCGCCGCCGATCTCCTCGACGGCGGCACGGACCTCGGGGTCGTCCCGGTTCGCCTCGATCCACGGCCCGAGCCTGGGCCTGGCGAAGGCGTAGAGCCCCACGTGTACGGACTCGGTGGAACTCGTCGTCCCCTCGATGTCGAGCACGGTCCATCCGGTCATCGGGCGAGCACCTCCACGAGGTCGGGGGCGTGCGACGGGGCGTCGGTTTCGATGCCGTGAACCATCAGCTCTCCTCGGTGTGGCCGGAAACGGCGAAGTGGTCGCGGACACGGGACGGCTCGTAGACGCCGTGCTCGGTCACGATTCTGGTCACCAGGCGCGGCGGGGTGGCGTCGAAGGCCGGGTAGTAGCCGACGACCCCCTCCGCCGCGGTGCGCCGCCCCAGCACGTGCAGCACCTCGTCGCCGTCACGCCGTTCGATCACGACGTCGTCGATCGTGCGAGCCTGCGGGTCCGGCGCGTCGATCAGCGCGTGGTACGGCACGCCGAAGGCGTTCGCGGCCAGGGCGACCCCCAGTGTGCCGACCTTGTTGACCACGTGACCGTCGAGCGTGACCCGGTCGGCCGCGGTCAGCGTCACGTCGGCGAGCCCGTCGGCCAGCGCGGCCGCGACCATCCCGTCGGTGATCAGGGTCGGCCGGTAGCCCATCTCGACGAGCGTGGCCGCGGTGAGCCTGGCCCCCTGCAGGTAGGGGCGGGTCTCGGTGCAGACGAACTCCAGGTGCTTGCCCGCGGACCGCGCCGCCCGCACGGTCGCGATGAGGAAGGCGTCGGCCCAGCAGTGGGTGAGCACCCGCGCGCCGTCACCGAGCAGGCTCGCCGCGTGACGGCCCAGGGCGGCGCTGCGCTCCCGGTAGGCGGCGTCGTGCGCGTGGGCGGCCCGGGTGACCGCCTCGACCAGCTCCGTGCCCGAGGCCGCCTCCGGCCCGTCGAGCACCACCCCGAGCACTCCCTGTACGGCGTCGCGGATGTGGTTGTTCGTCGGCCGCGTCGCGATGAGCCTGGCACCCGCCTGGCGCAGGTGGGCGACGGCCTCCTCGGGCGGTTCCCGCCGGGCCTCGCGGGCGGCCAGGACGAGTCCGGCGGTCGCCGCGAACAACGGTCCCGAGCTCTGCGTGACCATCCGTTCGATGGCCGTCGCGACCTCCTCGCTGGTCGTGCAGCGCACCCAGCGCACCTCGAACGGGTAGACGCGCCGGTCGAGGATCTCCACCGCGTCGTCGGTGATCCTGACGGAGTCGGCCAGGACGGGGGTGTCACTCATTGAGGCCTCCATGAGACGTCGCCGTCCACGGGCGGCCGGGTACCGCCCGGCGTCATCACGACGACGGCGACCCGGCCCCTGCCCGCGCTCATGCCCTCACTGAACAACGTCACGCCGCCCGGCGCCAGCCGTGCCCCGCCGGGCATCCGTGTGTTCCCGGCCTCCGGAAGGCACGGCCGCACAGCGGTGCCGACGCACGGGTGAGCGTCCCGCGGGACGCGGGGTCAGACCGCCGCGGGCGCCCGCATCAGCTCGGCGCGGTAGCGGGCCAGGGCCGAGGGCAGGCCGATCATGACCACACCGACGAGTCCGCCGCCGTCGTGGTAACCGACCGCGACCTCCCCGCCGAGATCGCCTTCCAGCACCCGGATGTCGTCGCCGCCGAGCCCCGGGGCGCCGAAGGACTGGATGCGCAGGTCGTACTGGTCGCTCCAGAAGGTCGGCAGCGGCGTGAACGGGGCCGGATCGTGCCCGGCCTGCCCGAGGTCGGCCAGCAGGGTCGGCACCGCGCGCTTGGCCGTGTCCGTAGGAACGCTCCAGTGCTCGACCCGCCGGGCGACGTCGTCGTAGCGGGGGTTGGGGAAGCGCGCCACGTCGCCGACCGCGACCACGCCGGGACGGCCCTCGACCCGCAGCGCGTTGTCACAGAGCACACCGTCGGACAGGTCCAGGCCGTTGCCCCCGAGCCACTCGGTGTTGGCCGCGGAGCCGACCGCCTCGACGACCACGTCGGCCTCGGCCACGGTCCCGTCGGACAACTCGGCCCCCGCGGGGGAACCCTCCCCGAGGAAGCGCCTGACCGTACGGCCCAGCAGGAACCGCACCCCCTCCTCCTCGTGACGGCGCCGGAGCGCGGCCCCCAACCCGGCGCCGAGCGGGCGGAGCATCGGCTCGGTCTCGGGGGCGACCACGGTGACCCGGCAGCCGAGCACGCGGGCGGTCGCCGCGACCTCACAGCCGATGAACCCGGCTCCGACGACCAGCACCCTGGTCCCCGGCAGCAGCCGCGCGCGCAGCGCCGCCGCGTCCTCAAGCGTCCGCACCACGTGCCGCCCCTCGGGGCCGGGCACGGACAGCCGCCTCGGACGCATCCCGGTCGCCACCACCAGCCCGTCGTAGCCGATCTCGGTGCCGTCGGCGAGCCGTACGGCGCGCGCGGCCAGGTCGGCCGAGGCGATCGGGACGCCGAGCCGCCATATCACGTCGGCCACCGCCGGGCGGAGCCTGAAGGCGACCGCCTCGTGCGTGACCTCCGAGGCCAGCGCCTCCTTCGACAGCGGCGGCCGGTTGTACGGCAGGTGCCGCTCGTCGCCGACCGCGACGATCTCCCCGGTGAAACCGCCCGCCCGCAGTCGTTCCGCCGCTCGCAGGCCGCCCATGGAGGCGCCCGCGATCACGATCCGGCTCGCTGCCACCGTCACCCCTCGACCGTGATGGCCTGCAGCGGGCACACGTCGGCGGCCTCCTCGACGGCGTCGCGCAGCGCCTCGTCCACGTCGGGCTCGTAGGCCAGCCGGCCGTTCTCGTCGAGCCGGAAGACCTCGGGCGCGGAGAAGACGCACTGCCCGTGGTCCTTGCAGACGCCCATGTCGACGATGACCTTCATTTCACTACTCCTGGTGATACGGGGAGGGACAGGGGTCGGTGCGGCGCCGGGAAACCGCCCGCACGGCAGGCCCCGGGCTCCGCCGATCGGCGCCTTGAGACCCCGCACGGAGAGGTGGTCCACCCACACCGTCCCCGCCGTCGGGCGGGCACCGACCCGCTCGCCGCCGATCCGGTGGTCGTTGCGGACGGGGATACCGGCGACAGTGGCCATCCGCTTCTCCTAACCGTTTGACTCCAAACAAACTAGGACCTGCCAATGGCGACGGTCAAGGCCGGCGACAGTTCGTTTGGAGTCAAACGAACTGTTCGAACAATGTCGCGATTTTTCGTGGTATGTCGGTGAACTCGCAGGTCGGCAGGAGGGGTGGGGGGAGGTTCCGCCGTTCGCCCTGGTTTCACCGACGACATGCGGGCCGGATTTTCGATCCGTGGGAATGGGCTCTTGCGTCAACTTCATTTGAGCACATACGATCCCGGCCACGTGGTTCGTACGGGTACGAACGAAACATGTCTCCGTGCCGCCCCATGCTTCTGTTCTGTCCCAATGGAGGGTCGCCATGGCCGTCAACGAATCGGCAGCCACCCCGGCCACGCTGTCACGCCGACGGATCGGCGTGCCGGACATCGTGTTCTTCGTGGTCGCCGCGTCCTCCCCGCTGACCGTCGCGGCGGGTGGAACCCCACAGAACTTCGCGACCACCGGTGTGCTCGGCGTGCCGTTGATGTTCCTCATCCTGGCCGCCGTGCTCGCCCTCTTCTCGGCGGGATACGCCGCGATGAGCCGTCACATCTCCAACGCGGGCGCCTTCTACGCCTACATCACCCACGGTCTCGGCCGTGTCCCCGGTGTCGGCGCCGCCTTCGTGGCGCTGGTGGCCTACAACGCCATGCAGGTCGGGCTGTACGGCCTGCTCGGCTTCAGCACCTCGGGATTCCTCTCCGGCACCCTGGGTGTCGAGGTGCCCTGGTGGATCGTCTCGCTCGTCTTCCTGGCGGTCATCGCCCTCCTCGGCTACCGCAGGATCGACCTCAACGCCAGGGTGCTCGCCGTCCTGCTGGTGTGCGAGGGCCTGCTCGTCCTGGTCTTCGACATCTCCCAGATCTCCACCGCCCCACAGGGGCTGTCGCTGGAGCCGTTCGGCTGGAGCGCGCTGACCACGGGAGCGGTCGGCGCCGCGTTCCTGTGGACGATGGCGGCCTTCATGGGTTTCGAGTCCGGGGCGATCTACAGCGAGGAGTGCCGGGACCCGCGCAGGACCGTCAGCCGGGCCACCTACATCGCCGTCGCCGTGATCGGTGTCTTCTACGCCTTCACCGCCTGGGCGACCGCGATGGGGGCCGGGCCGGGCGACGTCATCGCCGCCTCCCGCGAACACGGCCCCGAACTGGTCTTCGTGCTCGGTGAACGGGCGCTCGGCCCGGCCTTCTCGACCCTCGGCCAGGTCTTCCTGATCACGGCGGTGTTCGCCGCCACGCTCTCCTTCCACAACGCGGTCGCGCGGTACTTCTTCGCGCTCGGCCGTGAGGGCGTGCTGCCGCAGAAGCTGGGACTGTCGCACCCCAGGCACGGCTCGCCGTACATGGGGTCGGTCAGCCAGACCGTCTTCGCGGCGGTCGTCGTGCTCGCCTTCGGCCTGTTCGGCGGGGACCCGATGGGCACGCTGTTCAACTGGTTCACCAACCTCGGCGCGCTGGGTGTGATCCTGCTGCTGGTCGCCACCTCGGTCGCGGTCGTCGGCTTCTTCCGCAGGGAACGACGGGGGGAGAGCGCCTGGAACGTGGCGATCGCCCCGGTGCTGGCCGGGCTGGCGCTGTTCGCCGTCCTGTACGTCGCGTTCACCAACTTCTCCGCCCTGCTCGGCACCCCGCCGGACTCGGCGCTCAACTGGGCGCTGCCCGCAGTCGTGGTGCTGGTCGGCGTCGTCGGCCTGGTCTACGGCGCCTACCTGAGGTCCGCCGATCCGCGGGCCTACGCGCGGATCGGGCAGGGGGCGCCCGTGCGGGACTGACGGCCGTGTGCGGCGGCGCCGATCGGGGGATCGGGGCTCCGGCAAGGGTGACCTATACTTGTTCGGACCCGTACGATCCATCCTGAGCTGTGAAAAGTCCGCTCAGAGGTGGTTTTTTCCTGGCCTTTGCGTCCTTTTCGGGACTGACGTCGAACATATGGTTCGAGGCCAAATGAGGCGAGTCGAGGGAGACACCATGAGCATGGATTCCGTGGAAGGCGCCGCCGGCCATCCGGGGGAGCGGGACGCCGCCGTCCTCAACAGCTTCCCGACCGGCGCCGAGCTCGACAGCTACCTGCTCGGCGCCGGTCCCTACTACCTGCTCGAAACCGACCCCGTCCAGGAGTGACGGGACGTCATCCGAACACCATCCGGAGGAGATCCATGCGCCTCGACGAGGTCGACCTGGCGGACAACGACAAGTTCCTGGACGGCGACACCCCCTGGCGCATGTTCGACGTGCTCAGGGCCGAGGCGCCGGTGCACTGGCAGGACGAGGGCGAGTACGGCAGCGGCTTCTGGTCGGTGACCCGGCACGCCGACATCGTGGCCGTCGACCGCGACGCCGAGACCTTCACTTCGACGAAGTTCACCAACCTCGAAGAGGTGGACGAGCGCCAGGCGACCATCCGGCGCTCCCTGCTGGAGACCGACGGCCCCCGGCACGGCGTGCTCCGCCGGATCCTGCAGCGCCAGTTCACGCCCCGCGCGATCGCCGGATACGAGGTGTTCCTGCGTGGCCTGACCGCCAGGACCCTGGACGCCGCCCTGGCCAAGGGCACCTTCGACTTCGTGAAGGAGGTCTCGGCGGACTTCCCGATCAACGTGCTCGCCAAGATGCTCGACGTCCCCGAGGACGACACCCAGCAACTCATCGACTGGGGCAACCGCATCATCGGCAACACCGATCCCGACTACGCCGACGTGCTGCTGCACAGCCAGGAGAGCGAGAAGTACCGCGACCTGCCCTTCCGCAGCCCCGCCTCCCTTGAGGTCTTCGAGTACGGCCGGGAGCTGGCCCGCAAGCGCCGGGGCGGCGACGGCACCGACCTGGTCAGCAAGCTCGTCAACGAGCCGACCGCGGACGGGGTCCCGCTGTCGGAGCGCGACTTCGACAACTACTTCCTGCTGCTGGTGGTCGCGGGCAACGAGACCACCAGGCACGCGATCACGCACTCCATGCGCGCGCTGATCGACAACCCGGGCGAGGCCGAGCGGCTCCGCCGGGACCCGTCGCTGATGCCGGGCGCCGTCGAGGAGTTCCTGCGCTGGGCCTCCCCGGTCTACCACTTCCGCCGTACGGCCACGCGTGAGGTGGAGATGCACGGCAGGCGGATTCGCGAGGGGGACAAGGTCGTCATGTGGTTCGCCTCGGGCAACCGGGACGAGCGGGTCTTCGACGACCCCTACCGGTTCGACGTCACCCGCGCCGACAACGACCACATCACCTTCGGCAAGGGCAGCCCGCACTTCTGCCTGGGCAACGCGCTCGCCAGGCTGGAGATGCGGGTCATGTTCGAGGAACTGCTGCCCCGGATCTCCGACATCAGGCCGGCCGGCGAGTCGCGCCGCGTCCGCTCGAACTTCGTCAACGGCATCAAGACCCTGCCGGTCACGGTCACCCTGGCCTGACGACCACTCCGTGAGGCCCGGATCCACCGGGCCTCACGGAGGGGGTCCTGCAGCGGACCCTTCAGCGGACCTTCAGCGGACAGGGTCGAAGTCCCGCAGGGCGGCGGGCTGCCTGCCCGTGACGATCTGCTCGGCGAGCAGGCGCCCGGTGACCGGGCCGTGGGTGAGCCCCCACATGCCGTGCCCGCCCGCGACGAACCTGCCGGGCGCGTTCGTCGCCCCGACGAGGGGACGGCCGTCGGGGGTGACGGGACGCGGGCCGACCCACGCGTCGGTGAGCCCGTCCCACGAGACGCCGGACAGCAGCGGCTTGGCCGAGGCGATGATCGCGTCGATGCGTGCCCGGTCGAGCGGGGCGTCCGCGTCACGGAACTCCATCGTCCCCGCGACCCGCAGCTTGTCCTGGTACGGCGTGCACGCCACCCGGACGGCGGGCAGGTAGACCGGCCCGGGGACGGGCTTGTCGGTGGGGACGGTGAAGGAGTATCCACGTCCCGCGCGCACCGGGACCCGGACCCCCCAGGCGGCGCCGAGATCGTTCAGCCAGGCGCCGGTCGCCAGGACAACGGCGTCCGCGACGACCGTCTCCCCGGCCCCCGACCGTACGGCCAGGCCGCCCGCCTCCTCGTGCACCCCGGTCACCCGGAAGCCGGAGCGGATGACGGCGCCCTTGGCGACGACCGACTCGGCCAGCGAGTGGGTGAACCGTCCCGGGTCGACGTAACGCTGGTCGTCGAGCCGGATGCCCGCCCGCACCTTGGAGGACAGCTGCGGCATCTGCTCGCGCAGGGCGTCGCCGTCGAGTGCGGTGTAGTCGATCTTCAGGCCGGAGCCGTCGATACGCCTGAGCTCGTGCAGCAGGCCGGTGGCCTGCCGTACGTTCTCGAAGGCCGCGGTGATGGGGGCCTTGATGGTCGGGGCCTCGACACCGTTGGAGGTCAGGGTGTCGAACGCCGCGAGGCACTCCTCGTTGAAGGCGAGGTTGGCGCGAACGGCGCGGTTCCACGACCTCCAGGTGCAGTTCGCCGCGAACCGGGTGAGGAAGGTCCACAGCCTGACGTCGGGGGTGGCAGGCACGTGCAGCGGCGCGCCGGGGTCGAGCAGGGAGCGCAGGCCGTACTTCAGGACGCCGGGCTCGTTCAACGGGATCGCCAGGCCGGGGGAGAGCCAGCCCGCGTTGCCCCACGAGGCGCCCGCCGCGACGCCGTCGCGGTCGACCACGGTGACCTCGACCCCGTGCTCCCGCAGGAACCACGCGGTGGACAGGCCCACCACACCGGCACCGATCACCACGACCGAGCGCGGCCCACCGTCGACACCCATGACCACTTCTTTCGCTTCTTGAGGGGTTCCTACCATTCGAGCATCGTCGGAACAGAGGGGAAATGAACTGTATGCCGCGGACAAGTGGATCGGGGAGGTTTGACGGACAACGACAAAGACCGAAGATCAGGGGCGGCCGACGGCCAGGGCGATGATCATCGCCAGCCGCTTCTCCGGCACGTCGAGCCGCAGATCGGTGATCTCGGCCATCCTCCTGAGCCGGTATCTCACCGTGTTCGGGTGCACGCCGAGACGTTCGGCGGCGGCGGCCAGGTCCCCCTGCGCCTCAAGCCAGGCGCGCAGCGTCGCGATGTGGCGGGTGCCGTGCTCGGCGTCGTGCCTGGTCAGGTCGGCGACGGGGCCCCGGGAGGGGACGCGCCCCGCCGAGGCCGCGGCCCGTAGCCGCTGCAGCAGGATCTCATCCCACGACTCGTCGTAGACGACCGCGACGCCGCCCCCGGGCCGGGCCGCCCGCAGGGCGAGGCTCTCGTCGGCCTCCTGCCTGCAGGAGGGCAGCTGCGCCGGGTCCGCGGCGCCGCCGACGCCCGCGAGCACGGTGACCTGCCGGGGCAGCACCCGCACCATCGCGGCCAGCCAGTCCAGGGCGGGGGTCACGTCGTTGCCGCAGGGCAGCAGCGTGTACAGGGTGTTGCCGAACAGCGTGCTGCGCCCGGGCCGTGACCAGCCGAAACCGGTGGTGGCCCGCTCGAACGCCAGCAGCACCGCGGCGTGCCGCTCCTCGGCGATGTGCGCCTGGAGCGCGATCACCCGGAACCGTCCCCTCAGCAGGCCGAGCCTGGTGATCACCGCGTGGGCGTCGGCCGTACCCTCCAGCAGGCGGATGACCAGGTCGGACTCCACCTGGCGCTCCAGGTCGGCGCTGACCCGGGAGCGCAGCAGGTGCAGCGCCACCGCCCGGGCCCCGTCACCGAGGACCGTCCTGTGCCGTTCCGGCAGGGGCCGTTCGCACTCGACCCAGATCGACCCCAGCAGCTCACGCCCCGCCCGCACGGCGACCACCATGCGGCCCCTGAGGCCGTGCTCGGGGGAGGGGCCGACGAACAGGGGCTCGTCGGAGGTCGCCAGGTGCGCGAAGACCCCCTTGCCCTCGAACAGCCGTCGTACGGCATCCGGCACCCGCCTGCCCAGGATGGTCTCAAGCCGGGCCGGGTCCGCGGTCTGCTGCGAGCCCGAGTAGGCCAGGACGCGGGACATCTGGTCCTCGATCGTCACCGCGGAGCCGACCTCGTCGGCGAGGGTGTCGGCGAAGGCGAACAGGTCGGTTGGCCCCCGCCCGGCGTCGGTCTCGCGCCCTTCGAGCACCAGGCCGTAGACCACCCCGGACAGCTGGCTCCAGGAGACCTCGGGCTCGACCAGCAGCACGGCGATGCCGGCGCCCACGGCCTCGGCGAGCACGGCCTCGTCGAGCGGCGGGCTCACCCGCACCAGCATGGCGACGGCGCGCGCCGCCCGCGCCAGGCGGACCGCCTCGGCCGCCGAGTCCACGCCGACGGCCAGGAACACCTCACCCGTCGCGGGACGGGCGTCGGTCGGGTCGTGCACGACCACACTGCGCAGCTCGACGTCCCGGGAGGCCGGGGCGCAGCACAGCCGGGCGCCGTACCCGCCGAGCACGTTGACCAGCCGGTCCAGCCTCAGCATCCGGTGCGTCCAGGAATGCGGCCTCTGGTGCGTTCCACACCCCGATTCTCCCCCGTCTCCGCCGTTCCCCGGTCGTGTCCGGGGAACGGGTCCGCAGGCCTCCCGAAGGCCTACGGTGAGGACATGCGCCTGACCGCCTTCACCGACATATCACTTCGTATCGTGATGCGGTTGGCCGTGGCCCGGGAAGAGGACCTGCTCACCACCCGTACGGTCGCGCTGGGGCTGGCGGTGCCGTACTCGCACGCGGCGAAGGCGGTGGCGCGCCTGGTCGAGCTCGGCCTGGTCGAGACCAGGCGGGGACGCGGAGGCGGGCTCCGGCTCACCGGCGCGGGCCGGGACGCCTCGATCGGCGGCATCGCCCGCGCGCTGGAGAGCGGGGGAGACCTGGCCGGATGCGAGGACGACCCGCCGTGCCCGCTGCGGGCGGCGTGCAGGCTCCGTACGGCGCTGGCCGAGGCCAGGGAGGCGTTCTTCGCCTCGCTCGACCGGATCACCGTCGAGTCCCTGGTGGCCTCCCCGACCGGCCCCGCGCTCGTCCTGCTCGGACGGGGTCCGGGGCAGGAAGGGCGGGAGGGGGACCTTCGTCCCTAGAGGAGATGGCTTTCGGCCCCAGTGGCCGGTGGAGATCACGGGCTTTAATTTGCATGTCAGATGAATATTTAACTTCCTCCCGTTCTCTCCCATCCCCTCCCCTGGAGGCCACGTGCTTTCCCCGGAGTCCGCCGAGACCGTCCGCGCCACGCTTCCCGTCATCGGAGCCTCGCTCGACGCGATCACCACGCGGTTCTACGCCACGATGTTCGCCGACCGTCCCGAGTTGCTCGACGGTCTTTTCAACCGCGGCAACCAGGCCAGCGGTGAGCAGCGAAGGGCACTGGCCGGGTCCATCGCCTCCTTCGCGACCGCGCTGCTCGACCACCCCGACGAGCGCCCCGACCGGCTGCTCGCCAGGATCGCGCACAAGCACGCCGCGGTCGGGGTGACCCAGGACCAGTACGTCATCGTGCACAAATACCTCTTCGGGGCGATCGCCGACGTGCTCGGCGACGCGGTGACCCCCGAGGTCGCGCAGGCGTGGGACGAGGTCTACTGGTTGATGGCGGGCGCGTTGATCGCCATGGAGGCACGCCTGTACGCCGAGGCCGGAGCCGGCGAGGGGGAGAGGACCTGGCGGCGCTGGAGCGTCGTCGAACGCCGCGAGGAGACACCCGACGTGGCCTCCTTCCTGCTGAGGCCGCTCGACGGGGAACCGGTGCCGCCCGCGCGGCCGGGACAGTATGTCAGCGTCCGGGTGCTGATGCCGGACGGCGTCCGTCAGCTCCGTCAGTACACCCTGTCCGGTGGGCGGGACGGCCTGCGGCGGATCACGGTCAAGCGGGTGCGCGGTGACGGCTCGCCCGCGGGCGAGGTGTCCGGTCTGCTGCACGAGACGGTGCGAGCCGGTGACGAGCTGACGCTGTCCGCGCCGTTCGGGGAGGTCACGCTTGAGGACGGCGACCGCCCGCTCGTGCTCGCCTCGGCGGGCATCGGGTGCACCCCGATCGCCGCGATGCTGGGGCACCTGGCCGAGACCGGTTCCGAGCGTCAGATCCTGCTGCTGCACGCCGACCGCTCCCCGGCCAACCACGCGCTGCGCGAGGAGACGGCCGAGCACCTCGGGTCGCTGTCCCGCGCCGAGAGCCTCCTGTGGTACGAGGACGGGGCACCGGAGGGGGCCAGGACCGGGCTGATGGACCTGGCCGGAGTCGAGGTGCCCGAGGGCGCGGTCGCCTACCTGTGCGGGCCGCTGCCCTTCATGCGCCGGGCGCGTACCCAGCTCATCCACGCCGGGGTGGCGGCGCGTGACGTCCACTACGAGGTCTTCGGTCCCGACCTCTGGCTGGCGGACGAGGACGCCTAGGACGACAGAACGGCCACCCGGTGGCCGTCCGGCGGGTGCCGGGCGGCCGTGGGTGGCCGTCCCTTTCTCTATGTGGTGTCCCGGCTGGCGGGATCGTGATGGTCCAGGGGGTGCGTCAGCCGTACGGACAGCGGGTCAGCGCTTCTCGGTCCTGAGAGAGACGATGGTCCCCGGCGGGAGGTAGGCCGTCGAGGTGGCGCCCGCGGAGACCCACGGCCCCACGCTGTAGACGTAACCGACGGAGGGGTTGGCGTGCAGGATGGTGACGCCGACCCGGTGCTGACCGGTGCCCGAGGCGCAGTAGCTGGAGGCGTAGGACCCCGAGGTGGAGACGTTGCAGCTCTCGGGGGCCGCGCTGGCGCCGGAGGCCCCGCCGATCAGGAGCGCGCCGGTGAGCAGGGTCGCCGCGGACAGGGACAGTGCCCGGATACGGGGTTTCAAGAGCGTTTCCTCCGAGGGGGTGGAGAGGTGAGGGGTGATTCGCGGGTACGGCGGAGCCGCCCGCGTGGCGGCCGGAGCGTGTGCTCCGGTGTCCGCTCTCCTGGGGTGGCACACACCAGGGAACGGAGGCTGGAGGGTCAGCGCGCGGGCGCGCCGACGGAGACGGCCGTGCTGGAGTTCGTGATGGAGGAGATCCGCCCGGCGGGCTTCAGGGGAGCGATCGCCCATGTTCTGGCTTTCACGTCTTCTTCCTCCGCGGGGGGACTTGGAGTGTCGGAAGCGCCGATCGGGCCTTTCCTTTAGGAAAGTTTCCTAAATAGGAAGATACTTGCCTGGGAAGATGAGTCAAGGGCCGACGGCACAGTAGTTTCGGCCGACCGTGAACCCCCTCCCGGAACCGGCTATCGGACGTGTTCCCTCGGCCGCTGCCCGGAGAGCGTGGGAAGCGGTGAGGCGGAGTCCAGCGGGACCTGCTGTCCGCGTACCAGGTCGAGCTGGACCGTCTGGCGCGGCAGCAGCGCGTCCAGCAGCCAGTCGCCCGCGATGCGCGTCCTGCCCCCGGGGATCGCCAGCAGGTGATACCCCCTGGTGACCACCTTTGCGGGCAGCCCGGAAAGGGGCACCCCCAGTGGGTCGGCGGCGGCCTTGACCCCGCCGAGATCGACGACGAACCCGAGGTCGTGGTGCCGGTACGGCTCCCGCTCCGCCCTGCCGTAGGAGGCGGCCAGGTTGAGCGCGGCCCGCGCGCCCTGCCGTACGGCGTGCTGGGCGGTCATCGCGGTGTACTCGCCCGGCCTGGTCAGATCGGGTACGGCCGCCGCGTCCCCGCAGGCGAGGATCTCGGGGTGGCCGGGGACGCCGAGATACTCGTCGACCAGCAGCCTGCCCCGCTCCGTCGGCAGCCCGAGCGACTCGACCAGCGGGTCCGGCCGGACGCCGACGCACCAGATCAGCGAGCGGGTCGGCACGAACTCCCCGTCGGAGAGCCTGACCCCGTCCGAGGTCGCCTCGGCCACGCTGGTGCCGGTGCGGATCTCGACGCCGCGTTCGGCCAGGGTGCGGTGGGCGACCCGGGAGAGCCGCTCGTCCAGGTCGGGCAGGATGCGCGGGGCGAGATCGGCCAGAATCCAGCGGACCGGCTGTTCGCGCAGCCCGGGGCGGCGCCGCCAGGTGTCCAGCGCCAGCAGCTGCCCCTGGGCGGTGACCTCGGTCCCGGTGTATCCGGCGCCGACGACGACGAACGTGCATCGCGCCCGGCGCTCCTCCCGGTCGTCGGAGGCGTCGGCGAGCTCGATCTGCCGGATGAGATGGTCACGCAGGTAGAGGGCCTCGGCGAGGCTGCGGAAACCGTGGGCGTGCTCGGCCACCCCGGGAACGGGCAGCAGCTTGTTGACGCTGCCGACCGAGAGCACCAGGCGGTCGTAGCCGATCTCACGGCTTCGCCCCTCGGGGTCGACGCACCGCACCCGCCTGCCCGCCACGTCGATCGCCTCGACCGAGGCGAGCAGGTGCCGTACCCCGGGGCAGACGCTCGTCAGGGGAATCGCGATCTTGCGTGGGTCGAGGATCCCGGCCGCGACCTCCGGCAGCAGCGGGAGATAGAGGAAGTAGTCGGTCGGGTTGATCAGGACGATCTCGATCGCGCCGCGCGCCATCCGGGAGAGGGTCCGGGCCGCGCCGAAGCCCGCGAAGCCCCCTCCCACCACGACGATCCGTTGCCGCTTGCCCATGTCCGGCCTCCTCCGGTGGTGAATCCCGCCCTATCGGCCCTGCCCGCCACACGCGGCGTCAAGCGTCGGAGGGGCGTAACGCCCGTGTGAAAAACGGTGAACGTCGTCCGGCAAGGCTCACCTCGGATCGGGCTTTACCCGTGAACGACATGCCATCCCTTGTTCATGAAACTTATGCCTGATAGAACGGACGGGCCGTGGCCAGGAAGGCCCGGCGACGGAAAGGACGGCCGATGGGCGACCTCGTCATCGTCAACTGCACCGTGGTCGACAGCAGGGCGGACGGCACGACCGCCGAGGGCGCGCGAGTGCTCACCGACGCGGCCGTGCTGGTCAGGGGAGAGCGCATCGTGCTCACCGGCCCCCGGGAGGAGGTCCTGCCCCACGCCGAGGGGGCGAGGGTGATCGACCTGGACGGCGCCCACCTCACGCCGGGCCTGGTCAACATGCACACCCACTTCTCGCTGTCGCTGCCCGGCGGCGCCGGGGAGGGCGTCAAGAACCTCAACCCCCACGAACTGGCCCTGCACATGGCCGACGGGGCCCGGCGCACCCTGCGCTGCGGCGTCACCACCGTGCGGTGCGTGGCGGAGAAGGACCACGCCGACTTCGCCCTGCGCCGCGCCATCGAGGCGGGCACCGCGACGGGACCGCGCATCTTCACCGCGGGGCAGGCGCTGGTCTGCACCGGCGGCCACGGCCACGAGGGCTCGGACACCCTGGAGTGCGACGGCGCCGACGGGTTCAGGCGTGGCGTCCGCACGCAGCTCAGGGCGGGCGCCGACCTGATCAAGGTGATGATCTCCGGCGGGATCGCCGGGGAGCACGAGCGCATCGACACCCCGCAGCTGTTCTCCGACGAGATGGCCGCGGTGCTCGCCACCGCCCACGCCTGGGGGCGCAAGGTCACCGCGCACGCCGGCCCCGCCCCGGTGATCGCCGAGGCCGTGGAACTCGGCCTCGACTGCGTCGAACACGGCTACCAGCTCACTCCGGAGGTCGCGGCGGCGATGGCGGCGCGCGGCACCGCCCTGGTGCCGACCCTCATCGTCACCAGGTGCAAGGAGTTCTTCGACGAACTCGGCGTGCCCGAGTGGATGCAGTGCCGCTCCCTGGGGGCCGGCCCGCGCCACCTGGAGAGCTACGCCATGGCCCTGGAGGCGGGCGTCGAGATGCTGCTGGGCAGCGACATGCCGCCCTTCTGGGACTTCGAGGGCACCAACGCGACGGTGCGGGAGCTTGAGCACATGTCGGAGGGCGGCCTCGGCCCGGCCCGCGCGCTGTACGCGGCCACGCTGGGCCCCGCCCGCTGGCTCGGCGCCGCGCAGGACATCGGCACCGTCGAGGAGGGCCGCTACGCCGACCTCGTCGCCATGGACGCCGACCCGCTGGACTCGGCGTCGGCCTTCCGCACGATCCGCTGGGTGATGAAGGGAGGCCGGGTCGTCCGCGACGACCGGGCCGGAGAGGCGAACCATGTCTGAGAGCGCGTCCGGGACCGCGAGCGCCGACGTCGAGGCGATCTCGACGGGCATCGACGACATGTACGAGGCGTTCCTGCGGGGCGACCGGGCGCGCTTCGACGCCCATCTGCACGCCGAGGTCACCGTCTGGGAGACCCATCTGCCGGGGCCGCTGCGCACCCGCGCCGAGCTGGATGCATATCGTGAAGAAAGGGACCAATCGGGCGCCCGGCCCGTCCTCGACGGGCTGCGCGCGCAGGACAGACGGATCGACGTGTGGGGGGACACCGGCGTCGCCCGCTACGTGCTCGTCGCCGAACCGCCGGGCGCCCCCGCCGAGTACAGCAGGGTGACCGACGTGCTGCGCCGTACCGGTGACACGTGGCTCATCGTCCACCACCACGCCGAACTGCTCGGACCCTGAGGCCCTGAAAGGAGACGTCACCGTGGAGAACCCCGTGGAGAACACGGAAGACGGCGACATGGAGCTCTACGACCTGCGGGTCGTGGTCGACCGCATCGAGGGCAGGTCCGTCTGCGGGATGGAGGTCGGCGACTGTTTCACCCTGGAGAACAGCGCGCACCTGCGGCTGCCCGACGGAGGGCACTTCTGCGTGTACGCGCTCGCCTCGGTGCTGCCCTTCCTCGCGGCCAAGCAGCGTGACCTCGCCTCGGGGGACTGGCTGGCCCAGGACTCCCTGTTCGCCTGTCCCGACCCCGAGGAACGGCTGGTGATGCGGGTCGAGCGCACCGGCCGCCGCAGGATGAACTCCGCCGACCTGACCTGAAGGAGCCCCCATGACCGTCGCCGAGATCGGCCTCGGCCTGCAGAGCGACAAGAGGGCGGGCGACTACGCCAGGCTCGCCCGCCGCGCGGAGGAGCACGGCTTCGACGTGCTGAGCGTGTTCGGCGACCTGATGTACCAGCCCCCGATCTTCCCGCTGCTTGAGATGGCCGCCGCCACCCGCCGGGTACGGCTCGGCCCGGCCTGCCTCAACCCCTACTCGGCGGCGCCGTACGAGATCGCGGGGCAGGTGGCGGCGCTCGACCTGGCCTCGCACGGCCGGGCCTACCTGGGACTGGCCAGGGGCACCTGGCTCGGTGCCGTCGGCATCGCCCAGCCCAGACCGCTGACCGCGCTCGACGAGGCGGTGAAGGTGGTCCACCTGCTGCTCGCGGGCGACCGGGAGGGGTTCGAGGGGGAGATGTTCCGCCTGGCCCCGGGCACCGCGCTGCGCTACGCCGTGCACAGGCCGCGCCCGCCCCTGCTGCTGGGCGCGTGGGGGCCGAAGGGGGCCGCCCTGGCCGGGCGGATCGCCGACGAGCTGAAGGTCGGCGGCAGCGCCAACCCGGCGATGGTCCCGGTGATGCGCGAGCGGGTCGCGCGCGGCGCGGCGGATGCGGGGCGCGACCCCGCCGACGTCGGGCTGGTGTTCGGCGCGGTGACCGTCGTCGACCGGGACGGGGCGGCGGCCAGGGCCAGGGCCCGCACCGAGGTCGCCATGTACCTCGCGGTCGTCGCGGACCTCGACCCGACCGCGAACGTCCCCGCCGACCTGCTGGCCCGGGTCAAGGAGCTGGTCGACGCCGGACGGCACGAGGAGGCCGGGCGGCTGATCCCCGGCGACCTGCTCGACCTGTTCGCCTTCTCCGGCGATCCCGAGCACGTCGCCGCGCAGGCGCAGGCGCTCATCGACGCCGGGGTGCGGCGCGTGGAGTTCGGCACCCCGCACGGCCTCACCGACGACGGCGGCGTCGATCTGCTCGGCGGCGCGGTGCTTCCGCTGCTCGACCGTTCCCCGCGTGTCGTGGCCGGTTGAGCACGAGGGGGTCACGTTCCGTCATGTCGAAACCCGATCCGCCGATAACCTTCGGTGCATAAGGCGAAAGGCGCTAATCACCTCACAGTCCTGATTTCAGGAACGTTCAGCAAGCGTGAACATATAGCTGAACGAAGGAGGCCACATGACGACGAGGCGCACCAGAGGCCCGGGGGCAGGCCGGGTCGGGGTGATGGACAAACGCGGGCGCGCCGACCGGGCGGCGGCCAACGCGGGCGCGCCCACACTGGAGTTCACGGCGCGGACCCCCTACGACGAGTACGTCGGCACCGAGGTCCTGCACGGTCTGCAGCGGACGGTCACCGACGTGCCCGAGGAACTGGCGTTCCTGGTGACCACCCAGGTCATGGAGCTCTACTTCGGCCTGCTGCGCGCGGAGTGGACCCTGGCCAGGGGGCTGCTCGACGAGGACGACGTGACCGGGGCCACCACGGTGATCGTCAGGAGCGTGCGCCACTTCGAGGCGCTCAACGCGGCCTGGACGGCGCTCGGCTGGATGACCCCCGCCCAGTTCAACTCCTTCCGCGACGAGCTTGGCGAGGCCTCGGGATTCCAGTCGGCGATGTACCGGCACCTGGAGTTCCTGCTGGGCAACAAGTCGGAGTCGCTGATCCGCCCGCACCGCCGGGACCCGAAGGTCCACCAGGAACTGCTCGACGCCCTGCGGGCCCCGAGCCTCTACGACAGCACGCTGGCCCTGCTGGCCAGGAGGGGCTTCGACATCCCCGTGCGGCACGACCTCACCGCGGAGTACGTCCCCAGCCCGCTGGTCGAGGCGGCCTGGGTCAGGGTCTACGCCGAGCGGGGGCCGGGCGATGAGCTGTGGGCCCTGGGCGAGGCGCTCACCGACCTGTCCGAGCGCTTCTCCGACTGGCGTTACCGTCACCTCATGGCGGTGCGCAGGTCCATGGGGGCCAAGCCGGGCTCGGGCGGTTCGAGCGGGCTGAGCTGGCTTGAGCGCAGCCTGCGCCGGGAGGTCTTCCCCGAGCTGTGGTCGGCCAGGACGGCGATGTAGCGGTTCAGAAGAGCCGGGGGGTGACCACCGAGACCACGGTGGTGACCCGGTCGGTGTCGTTGTACATGCTGTGCGGGACCGCGGACCTCAGGTGCACGCTGTCACCCGGGTACAGGCGGTGCTCGACGCCGTCGACCTCGTAGATCAGCTCGCCCTCCAGCACGAAGGCGAACTCCTCACCCGGGTGGCCGTAGGCGTCCTCGCGCCGCCCGCCGGGGGCGATGCGCACCAGCAGCGGTTCGAGGACGAGGTTCCGGCCACGGGCGGAGAGCATGCGGTAGGTCTGCTGTCCCGAGATGTACTCGGTGGCCCCGGCCTGCGCCCGGGTCAGGGTGAAGTGGCCGGGCGGCTGCGGGGCCTGCGGCTCCTCCTGCCGGGGCTCCTCGCCGAAGAAGTCCCCGACGCTGCGGCCGAGCGCCGCCGCGACGCCGTTCAGGGCGGTCAGGCCGATGGCGGAGATGCCCCGTTCGACCTGGGACAGGAACCCGATCGAGAGACCGGAGGCGGCGGCGAGCCCGCGCAGCGTCAGGCCGCGCTCCTTGCGGAAGCGCCGCATCCTGGCGCCGACGTCGCCGTGGACCCCCGCTCTCGCGTCGCCCTGGTGCTCCGGCACGGCCACCGGCTCTCCTCCTCCGCCTTGTTCGCTCCCGCCAAACATAGTTCACAGAGCACGGCGGTACGGCCTGCGGGCTCAGACTCGCAGCATCGCCGCCATCGGCGGTTCCTTGCCGGTGAGGTACCAGTCGCCGATCCAGACTTCCTTGGCGTCGGTCGGGTCGTGGGTGGCGAAGGTGCGGGCGTTACGCCAGAAACGGTCGAAGCGGTACTTGTTGGCCGTGCTGCGCGCGCCCGTGAGATCGAAGATCTCCTGGGTCACGCTCAGCGCCGCCCGGATGCAGGCGACCTTGACGCCGAACGCCTCCACGAACAGCTCCGTCGGATCCTCGTCGAGGTCGCACCGCTCGATCCTGCGGGCGGTGTCCAGGAGGAAGGCGCGGGCGGCGCGCAGGTCGACCGCGCAACCGCCGATACGGCGGCGGACGAGGACGTCCTCCGTCGCGCTCTCGAACTCGGGGAAGCTCGGACGGTCCAGCTTGCGCACGTAGTCGAGGGCGGCGTCGAACGCGCCGAGACCGGGCCCGAGCATGATCGCCGCGTGCATCAGGAAGACGTAGGACAGGAAGGACGGGGAGGCGCCGTTGCCGTTGAAGTGGTAGCCGTCGGGGACGAACACCTCGTCGTAGACGATGGTCTGGCTGTGGGTGCCCCGCTGGCCCATGGTGTCCCAGTCGTGCTTCATGGTCACGCCCGGCTGGTCGAGGGGGAGCAGCGCGTTGTAGCGGCCCCTCCTTCCCTCAAGGGTGAGGCCGACGGAGGCCCACCCGCCCCCGCCGCTGTTGGTGTTGAACGCCTTCGTGCCGTTGACGACGAGACCGCCCTCGACGCGCCTGGCCGTCACGGGTCCCGGCGCCCCCGCCTCGGAGTTCGAGGCGCAGAGCCTGACGCCCTCGTCGCGGATCAGGCGGGCCATCTCCACCTTCGTCGACTCGGGCAGCGTGTTGCCCTCCCGGAAGATCTCGAAGGTCACGAGCGCCTGGACCACGAAGTTCATCCCGGCCGAGGAGTCGCCCGCCATGATGTCCAGGGCGATCCTGAAGAAGTCCTCGGTGTACAGCTCGGGCCTGGCGTCGTTGATCCCGCCGAACCTGTGGGGCAGGCAGAAGGCGAACAGGCCCTCCTCCCAGATCCGCCGCATTGCGAACGTGGTGTCGACGTTGGCCGCGTCCACCTCGGCGGCGCTCTCCGGCAGCTCCTTGCGCAGGAGCGCGGCTCTGCGGGTGAGGTCGGTTATCCGTTGTCTGACGGTGTCCTCACCATTCATAGCGGAAGTCGCCCCGTTTTCCTGAAAAGTCATGACCTCTCCCGTCTTGCGGTCGTGTACCCGACGAGCAGCTGGAACCCGGGCCTTCGACCTGCGCGCACCGCCGCGCCGGGACGTCCGTCAACCGGCCGGGCCGCGCCGCCCGGTGGGGTCCGGACCGGACGTCGAGGCGACCGTCCGCCGGACCTGCCGCGCGAGAGCCGTACCCGCGCTTCGAATTAAGTAAAATCCGTATTCGGATTCTAAGTCAAGGCTTGACCGAAGTGCCCGGGCTGTCGGTTGCGCGGTATTGACGGAGCGAGGAGAGCGCCGGATACTCGAAAAAGAATACTGATTCGGATTGACTGATGTCGTCGGTCCGGGTCCCCGCCGCACGACTGGCCGAACCCCCTCCCCACAGAGGAGACAGTGGAATGCAGCCCTTCGTCGTCGGACTCGGGGGCACGACACGCGCCTCCTCAAGCAGCGAGAACGCCCTGCGCCTCGCCCTCGACGCCGCGGCCTCCGCCGGGGCCAGGACCGAGCTGTTCGGCGCCGACTACCTGTCCGGCCTGCCGATGTACGACCCGGCGCGCCCACCGGGAGGCCCGGGGAGGCGCCTGGTCGAGGCGCTGCGCTCGGCGGACGGTGTGATCGTCTGCTCTCCCGGCTATCACGGGTCGGTCTCCGGTCTGGTCAAGAACGCCCTCGACTACGCCGAGGACCTCAGGGACGACGCCCGTCCCTACCTGACGGGCCGCGCGGTCGGCTGCGTCACCACCGCGTACGGCTGGCAGGCGGCCGTCACGACGCTGCAGGCACTGCGCACCATCGTGCACGCGCTGCGGGGCTGGCCCACCCCCCTCGGCGCGGCCCTCAACGTCGCCGAGGGTCGTGACGGGCGCGGCTGGAGGCCCGACGAGCGGGTGCTCACCCAGCTGCGCACCGTGGGATTCGAGGTCTGCGGGCGCGGCGTCGTCCCCCCGCCGCGGGGGGTACGCGGCGCACATCAGAACGGATCTTCGGATACTGCTACGGTGGGAACGCGCTGACAACCGGACCGAGGGGCGACGGCACCGCTGACGGCGACACCGTCGGCAGCACTGGCGGCAGCACTGACGGCAGCACTGACGGGGCCCCTCGCGCGTCCACGCTGGGCGGAGGGAATGGCATGTCGGGAGGCCCGGCGACCGCCCCCGGGAAGGGCGGCCCCGAGGACCACGCGGGGGGCAGCTGGCTGCCCGGCCTGCACGAGGGTCTGCTTGAGGAGCCCCAGCAGCGCCGCAGCCGCCGCTCCGCCCTGCAGATCCTCGACGCCGCCAGAACGGTGCTGGCACGCGACGGCGTCGACGGCTTCACGATGGCCGCGGTCTCCGAGGCCTCGGGCATCTCCATCGGCGGGATCTACGGCCGCTTCGACGGCAAGCAGGGCCTGATGCGGGCGGTCGGGGACATGATCCTCACCCGCCTTGAGGACGACCTCACCGAACGGCTGGGGCGGGCCGAGACGACCCTGGCGGACGTGGTGCTCGCGTTCGTCACCTGCCTGTCCGAGGACGTCGCCTCCCAGGCCGTGCACCCCCTCGCCGAGCACTCGACGGACGACGAGCCGCTCAGGGCGCGCAAACTCCGCGCCCGTGAGCGCATGTTCGCCTCCTTCAGGCTGGCGGTGCTGCGCCACGAGGACGAGATCAGGCACGAAGACCCGGAGGCGGCCCTGCTGACGGTCTTCCACATGTGCCTGAGCAGCTTCCTGACCGCCTACGACCTCGGCGGCGGGCCGGGGCTGCCGAAGTCGGCGGCGCACCTGCGCGACGAACTGGCCCGAGCCGGTCTCGCCCACCTCACCTCCCCGGCTCCCCGGTCGTAGACCACGTCATCGGGCCCGCGACCGGAGCGCCGGCGAGCCGGGCCGTGTCACCGCCGAGGGCCGGATCGGGGAGCGTCCGGCTGAGGGCGCCGAACCCCACGGGCCCGGCGGCGCGGTCCGGGCCGCGACGGGGTCCCAAGCCCTGGCACGGAACCGGGCACCCGGCCGTGAGCGGCGTGACCACAGGCATCACCACAGGTGCTGACCTGCGGTGATGCCGCCTGTTGCCCCTCGCGCCGGGCGGGGTATCGCTCATGACATGAGCTCATCACCCAAGGATCCCCTGCCGGATCTCGACCCCTTCGACATCTTCGACACCGAGGCGGCCCGCCTCGACCGGTACTTCTCCGGGCTCGACGAGGAGGGCTGGAACCGCCCCTCCCGCGCGGCGGGCTGGTCGGTGCGCGACGTCCTCGGGCACCTGGCGGGGGAGGAGCTGTACAACCACGCCTGCCTCGACGACGACCTCGACGGGTTCTCGGCGATGCTCAGGCGCGAGGGGGTCGAGGGCGGGTTCAACGCCTTCAACGACTGGTGCGTGCGCCGCCGCAGGGACCTGCCCGTCGAGGAGGTGCTCCAGGAGTGGCGCGAGGCCAACGGCGAGACCCGCGCGCGCATGCGGGCACTCGGCCGGGAGGCGTCGCTGCCGACCCTGGCCGGGCCGTACCCCGTCGGGCTGCAGACCTTCCACTACGACTCCGAGTACGCCACCCACGCCGACGACGTCGGGGCGCCCGTCTCGGAGGAGGAGGCCGACGACCGGGCCTGGTGGCGGGCCAGGGTCGCGGTCTTCGTGCTCGCCGAGCAGGGCTCGCAGGCCCAGGTCGAGCCGACCGCGGAACGGATCTGGGTGTACGCCTACGGCACGGCCACCCAGCTGCCCGTACCGATCTTCGTCGAGGCGACCGTCGGCAGGCTCCCCGACGACTACCCGATCGACCGCAAGGTCAGAGCCGCCCTGCGCTGCCTGGCCTGACCCCGCGGCCCCTCCGGCAGGCCGTACAGCTCGCCCGTCCTCAGGACGCCAGGAGGTGCGCGTTCGGCCTGCGCGCGGCCTCGGCCAGCCCCGGGATCTCCAGCACCGTGACGCCCGCCGCGGTGAGTTCCTCGGCGCCGCGGCAGTCGACGAACAGCAGGGGCTCCCGCCAGGCCAGCACGACCCGCCGCACCCCGCTGCCGATGATCAGCGTGCTGCAGGGCACCGGGCGGGAGTGGCGCACGCTGCACGGCTCCAGGCTGCTGTAGACGGTCGCGCCGGGCAACCGGGGGTCACCGGGGGAGACCCTGGAGAGCGCGACCTCCTCGGCGTGCAGGTGGGGGCCGGTCTCCCGGGAGTGCCCCCTGGCGATCTCCACGCCGTCCGCGCCGACCACCACGGCGCCGACCGAGAAGGCGGTCGAGGAGGGCGGGCAGAGCCCGGCCAGGTCACACGCGAGCCGCAGCCACTCGTGGTCGTCCAACTCTCCCCCTCCGGTGGAACCCGTCCCCGCAACGCTACCGGCCCTGTCCGTGGTGCTCAGGTTCCCGGGCGGTCCTCCTGGCTCCTGAGGTAGGCCAGCACCGCGAGGACCCTGCGGTTGGTCCCCTCGTCCGGCGGGAGTGAGAGCTTGGCGAGGATGTTGCCGACGTGTTTGCCCACGCCCGTCTCCGAGATGGACATCATCCTGGCGATCGCGGTGTTCGAGTGGCCCTCCGCGACGAGCGCCAGGACCTCGCGCTCACGCTCGGACAGTGCCGAGAGCGGGTCGTGGTGGCGGCGCAACAACCTGCGCACGACGTACGGATCGACCACGGTGCCGCCGTCGGCCACCTGGCGCAGTACGGCGGAGAACTCCTCGACGTCGACGATCCGGTCCTTCAGCAGGTAGCCGATCCCCCTGCCCTCCCCGGAGTCGATGAGCTCGTAGGCGTAACTCTGCTCGACGTACTGGCTGAGCGCGACCACCGCCAGCCCGGGACGGGCGCGGCGCAGCTCGACGGCGGCGCGCAGCCCCTCGTCGGTGAAGCCGGGAGGCATCCGGATGTCGGTCACCACCAGGTCGGGGGAGTGCTCGGCGACGGCGGCCACGAGCGCCTCGGCGTCGCCGACCCCGGCGACGACCTCGAAGCCGAACCTGGCGAGCAGCCCGGCGAGCCCCTCCCGCAGGAGCACGGCGTCCTCGGCGACGACTACTCGGACGGGTCGTTCTGACCGCAAGGGATCTCCACACGTAGCAGGGTCGGTCCGCCGGGCGGGCTGGACATCAGCATTCTGCCGCCGGCGACGGAGACCCGGTCCGCCAGGCCGGTCAGACCGGTTCCCTCCTGCGGGTCCGCCCCGCCCCGGCCGTCGTCGGAGATCTCGACCACGAGGAGGCCGCCCGGCGCGCTCGCGGTGAGGGCGGCGCGCGTGGCGCCGCTGTGCCTGGCGATGTTGGTCAGCGCCTCCGCCGCCACGAAGTAGGCCGTCCCCTCGACGTGGGCGGGCAGCCGTTCCGGCAGGTCGGCGCGGACGGTCACCGGCACCGGGCAGCGGTCGGCGAGTTCGTCGAAGGCGGCGGCGAGCCCCTGGTCGGACAGCACCCGGGGGTGGATGCCGTGGATGAGCTCCCGCAGCTCGGCCATGAACTGTTTCGCCTGGCCGTGGGCCTGCGCCATGGCCTCGGCGGCGGGGGAGCCGGGCGGGACGTCGAGCCTGGCCATGCCGATCTGCAGGGTGAGGCCGACGAGCCGTTGCTGGGCGCCGTCGTGCAGGTCGCGCTCGATGCGCCGCCGTTCGGCCTCGAAGGCGTCGACCAGCCGTGCGCGGGAGCGTGAGACCTGCACCAGCTGGGCGCGCAGCCGTTCGCCGGGGCCGCCCTGGAGCAGCGCCCGCGCGAGCGCCGCCTGCGCGCCCGCGAGCACCGCGATCGGGTAGGGCAGCAGCGGCAGCAGCACCAGGCCGGCCAACGCGTACGGCAGCGCCTCACCGAGGCCGCCGACCTCGGTGAAGCCCAGGGAGACCGGGTCCATCTCCCCGGCCACCAGGAAGGGGGCGGTCAGGAACGAGACCGTCAGCAGCGCCAGCAGCAGCACGACGGCGTAGACCACGGGCCCGGCCGTGGCGAGCAGGAGGGCGTAACCCAGCTCGCGCCAGGTCGCCGCCTCGGTGTAACGGGTCCGCAGCCACGGCCACGCCCCCGGCGCGGGCGGCGCGCGGTGCCCGGAGACCAGCGGCGGGGAGCCGACCATGCGTGTGCGCAGCCGTTCGACCCTGGCCAGGGCGGTCGCCACGACCGGCCAGAGGGCCACGAGCCCGGCGCCGAGCAGGATGAGCGCGACGGCGGAGCCGGGGGACAGCGGCCGCCCGCGCGCCTGCCGCAGCAGCACCAGGCCCCACGGCCACGCGAGCGCCCCCAGCGCCAGCACGGCCCCCGCCGTCAGCGGGATCCCGGTCAGCAGGTAGCCCGCGGAGCGCCACGGCCAGCCCGTGGCCAGGAAACGGCGGTCGGTGACCGCCTCAAGCGGGGTTCTCGGTTCTCGGGACGGCACGCGCCCCACGCTAGCCCGCCCGCTCGTCCCGTCCCATCCGTCTGGCGGTAGTTCCCGGGTACGGCCGGCCACCCCCGGATCGGGTGTTCCGGCGTAGTGACCGTGGCTCGGGGCGGGTGATGTGCTGACGCGGCGTCCGGGACGGTCCCGGATGTGAACGGAAACGAGAGAAAGGCGGAACGGCGGTGGCGTGGAAGGACAGGGGCGTGCTCGCCTACCTGCTCATCACCTTCGGGGTCTCCTGGGCGGGGATGTTCGCCGTACGGCTGCTGCTGGGGATGTCCCTGGCAGACCCGCTGGCGCAGTTGTCGATGGCCTTCGTCCCGGCGATCGCGGCGTTCGTCGTACGCCGCTGGGTGACAGGGGAGGGGTTCGGCGACGCGGGCCTGGCGCTCCGGCTGCGAAGTGCCTGGCCCTACTACCTGGCCGCCTGGTTCGGCCCGCCCGCGCTGGTGGTCATGTCCGCCGGGGTCGCCGCGGCCACGGGACTGGCCGACCCGAGCCTGGCGTCGTTCGACGACGTGCTTCCCGGCCTGCCGGGGTGGGCCTTCCTGCTGCTGCTGGTCGGCCTGATCCCCCTGCTGTCCCCCCTCTACTGGGGGGAGGAGTTCGGCTGGACCGGCTACCTGCGGCTGCGCCTTTTTCCCGGCCGCCCGGTGCTGGCCTCCGTCGTGACCGGCCTCATCTGGGGCGCCTGGCACTACCCCCTGGCCTTCCTCGGGTACGTCGAGTACGCCGACGTCGTGGCCGGGCTGCTGATCTGGACCGTCTCCTTCCAGTTCCAGGAGATCCTTCTCGGCTGGCTCCGCCAGCGCAGCGGCAGCATCTGGCCGTCGAGCCTGGCGCACGCGGGCAACAACATGGTCCTGTTCCTGCTGGTCGGCATGTTGCTGGGGAAGGAGGGCGCGCGGTTCGGCGGTTCGGCGACCGACCTGATCGTGATGGGCCCGCTCGTCCTGGCCTCGATCCTGGTCGTCGTCGGCGGCCGGGGGAGGCGCTCCCCGAGGAACGCCGTCACCGGGAGCGGCAGGGCCGCAGGAGCCGTCGGGGCCGGCTGACCGGACGGCGGTTCACGGCGGCCCCAGCCGATGTCTCACGCCCCGGAAGTGTTCTTTGCCATGCGCCCGTTACTGTGGATTGAGAGCTGGTCACAGAGGGATGTCATGACTGGTCACAGGGGGGCGCCATGAAACGCATCATCGCCGTCACGGCTCTTGTCATGGTCACCACGGTCGGGCTCGTCGTCACCGGGACCGGCACCGGGACCGCGGCGCGGGCGCTGCCGAAGGACAACGGCAGGACACCGGTGAGCCGGTCACAGTACGAGACGCTCCTCAACCAGTGCTCCTACGCCGCGACGGCGCGGCGCAGGGCCGAGTGCCGGGACACGGTCAGGCAGGACTACCGGGCGGGCGGCGAGGAGAACCCGGACCTGGACTGCCGTGAGTACTCCGGGGTCTCCGTGTGCGGCAGGTTGCGGCTGAGCCCCGCCGAGCGGGCGTGCGTGCGGGACTCGGTCGCCAAGGGGTTGACCTACCGCCGCGCCGAGGTCGAGTGCTACGCGTTCACCTGACGGGCGGCCGGGGCCCGGTCAGGGCTTCCACTCCTCCTTCCAGCCGGGACGCAGGCGGTAGCCGTACGCCGTCTCGGTGAGCGCCTCGGTGAGCACCTCGTCGCGGATGGCGGCGACGGCCAGGGCGTGCGCCTCACCCGCGGTGAGGCTCTCGCCCTCGCGGATGCGGCCTTCGAGCCCGTCGAGGACGGCCCGGTTCCTGGTGAACATCTCGACGATCCTGATCTTCGCCTCGCTGTTCGAGCGGATGTGGTCGATGAACCCTCGGCCGCTTCCCGGGCCGAGGGTCCTCTCCCCGAGGGTGGCGACGAGGTCGGTCTCCGCGGCGAGGGCTTCGGCTCCGGCGACCTCGCGCCTGATGGTGTGGAACAGCCAGCCCGCGATCTCGGCGGTCACGTCATCTCCTTGGACATGCGCTGCCCCGGCGGCAGTCGCGATTATTTACGATCATTAATCGCAATTCCGGTCCTGTCGACAGGGGGCGGGTCGCCCACCGTCACGGCAGGACGGGCCCGGCGGGACGGGCCGATGGCCGGTCTTCGCCACCCGCCCGTCCGGACTCGCTCACGAGGCGGTAGCGTAACGACCAGATGTAGTGATTTTTCGGTGATTCGCCTGATGGTTGGGCATTTTGGGCTCGGGGGGAACTCCTCTGTCGTCCCACGCGTCATTCCGGTGTGAATCCCCCGACACCGAGAGGCATCGCCTGTGCGTAGCTCGTTCTTCGGAAACCTCGACCAGGGGCAGGTTCCCGGTCACTTCGCCCTGCAGAACGCCAAGGTGCTGCGGGTGCACCTGAACGGGGAGGTTCTGGCCCGGCAGGGGTCGATGGTCGCCTTCCAGGGGCAGATGGACTTCGACTACGAGGGCGGCGGCGTGGGCCGCCTGCTGAAGAAGATGGTCACCGGGGAGGGCGCGCCCCTGATGCGCGTGCGGGGCCAGGGCCTGCTCTTCCTGGCCGACAACGCCGACGACGTCCACCTGTTCTACCTGGAGAACGAGGCGATCACCGTCAACGGCAGGAACCTGCTGGCCTTCGATCCGCAACTCACCTGGGACATCCAGCGGGTGCAGGGCGCGGGCATCGCCACCGGCGGTCTGTTCAACACCACCGTCCAGGGCACCGGGTGGGTGGCCGTGACCGCGCACGGGGCTCCGGTCCTGCTCGACGCCTCCCGTATGCCCACCTACGCCGACAGCCAGTCCGCGGTGTGCTGGAGCACGGGTCTGCGCGTCGGCGTCAACCGCACCTTCAAGGCCTCGGCGCTCATCGGGCGCGGCAGCGGCGAGGCGGTCCAGCTCGCCTTCCAGGGGCAGGGGTTCGTCCTGGTCCAGGCGAGCGAGGGCCCGATCGTCCCGCAGAACGGCGGCTGACACCCCGGCGGGAGATCCCGGCCGGGGTCACCGGGGCGGCGCGGGACGGGCGGCGCGCCGGAAGAAGGCCGCGATCGCGTAGGGGTCGACCGGGTCGGTGAGCAGGGCGAGCATCTCCTCCCGGCGTGCCGGGTCCACCTTGAAGGGATGGCCGAACACGTGCGGCCCGGTCCCGTCGTCCAGCAGCCTGGTCAGCATCAGGTCGCCCGGACGCGCCTGGGAGGGCAGCAGCTCGTCGGCCAGCGTGACCGGCCGCCCGGCCTCGTCCGCCGCGTCGCGCAGGGTGATCCGGTCGTCGTGGACGCCCAGCACCTCCCACAGGCGCAGCGGCGTCCCGCGCCACGAATCGAGCAGCCGGACCTCGTCCTCGCGCAGCCACTCGCCCCGCGCGTCGAGGAACTCGCCGACGACGTCGTTCTCGAACAGCGCCAGGTCGGCCAGGGCGGGCTCGGCGACCCGGACGCTCAACCCGACCAGGTCGTCGATCAGGCGGCGCCTGGCCGGGCGGTCTCCGTAGGCCAGCAGGCCGCGGAACAGGTGCGCGGCCCGCGCGGGCAGCGGATCGCCCGGGTCGGTACGGCACGCGGCGTACTCGGCCGCGTCCCGCTCGGCGGGAGCCAGCCCCGGCGACAGCGCCAGCACCTCGGCGATGATCCCGGACGCCTCGAACGAGCGGCCCTCACCCTCGGCCGACCTGGCGGCCAGCAGCAGCGCCGCGGGGTCGGTGCGCGGCAGGGCCTCGACGAGCCGCGCGGGCAGCGGCTCCCGTTCGACCTCGTCGGCGATCCTGGTGAGCACCGCCGCCGAGCGGCCCAGGTAGGTCAGCGCCCGCGACAGGTCGGCGCCCTCCCCGTAGGTGCGCAGCGCGCTGCGCACCAGGGCCAGCCTGACGACGTCGAGCGGGGCGAGGTCGGCGACGGAGTCAGGCTCCCACGGCGCGCCCACGATGCCGACCCGGCCGCCCCGGACCTCCAGCGAGGCGCCGTTCAGCAGCGGGGCGAGCGGCGGCAGCGGATCGGCGAACGTCTCGGGGTCCTTGGCCAGCAGACCGAGGACCGCGACGTCGATCGAGACCCCGGGGCTCGGCTCAAGTCCCTCGGCGAAGGCGCGAAGCGCCTCGAAGGCCCGCTGGGCGAACTCCTCGGTGACCCGGACCGCCCGCTCGGCGGAGAACCCGGCCAGCGTCGTGGTGGACAGCTCGAACCCGCCCCCGCGCAGGCGCAGCGCGACCACCTCCTCCGGCCGCACCGCCGAGAGCCAGCCCTCAGGCCCGGTGAGGTACGGCTCGCCGGCCTCGACCACGGTGCGCACCGTGCCGCCCCCCGCGAGCGGCAGCCCGTCGCCGTCGGCGAGACGGGCCCACAGCCGCAGGTCGTCCACGGCCCGCAGCGTGCCGTCCGTCAGCTCGGCCCTGGTGGCCAGGTGCGTCAGCACCGCGCCCTCGCTCAGCGTAAGAAGCTCACTCACCCGTCCATTGTTCTCGACGTTCCCGCTCCGCCGCACCGGGCCCCGGCCGGGGCCGGAACGTCAGGACGCCGCCGTCCCTTCGGAAAGGGGCGGCGGCGTTCGGGGACGGGGGGTCGGGACCCGGCCGTTCTGGCCGGGCGGGTGGTGAACGCGGGGGGTACGGGTTCTCCGCGGGCTCCGCGCCGGATGTCTCATCGTCGCGTCACGGAGAGGTGCCGAAACGCGGGTTGTCGGCGAGCCACGCGGCGTAGCGGACGCTCTGCCGTACCGCGTCGGCGTGGGCCGCCTTGGCGTGCTCGACGATCGAGGCGGCGGCTCGCGCACCCGGGCCTTCCGGATGCCAGCCGAGCAGTTGCCGCCACCGCAGCGGCGCGTCCACGAGCGGTACCAGCGCCACTCCCGGTGTCGGCTGGAAGGTCGCCTGGCACAGCACGACCGCGCGGCCGACCTTGGCCAGGTGCATGCATGTCGCCACGTCCGTCTCGTAGATGGTCTGCGGCGTGAAGCCCGCGCGGGCGCACGCCGTGGCGAAGCAGTCCCCGAAGCAACTGTCACCCGGGGTGACCGCCCAGCTCTCGCCTGCCAGTTCGGCCAGTGTCACCTCCTTCCGATCCACGAGGGGATGGTCCTCGTTGAGCAGGACGAAGACCGGGTCCATGCCCACGGTCAGCCACACCACCGGTCCCTCGACCGGCGGGGCGCTCTCCCCGCAGGCGCCGATGAGCGCGAAGTCGATCCGGCCGAGCATCACCATCGTGGTCAGCTCCCTGGCCGACCACGACGTGTACGTGCTGACCGGTGTCGACGGCCACGCCCTGGCGAGCCGGTCGACCAGCCCGCCGAGAATGGGACCGTTGGTGGCTCCCAGCCGGTAACGGGGGATGTCACCGGTGGCGTTGGCGAAGCGGACCGCCTCCTCCTGGAGTTCCCTGGCGGCCGGCAACAAGACCATCGCCCTGGACAACACCAGTTCCCCGAGAGGTGTGGGCCGCGCACCGTTGTGGTCGCGTTCGAAAAGAGCTCCCCCGAGCACTCGCTCAATCCGTTTGAGCTGCGCGGTCAGCGCGGGCTGTGCCAGCCCGAGATGGCTGGCAGCTTTGGTGACGCTCCCGGCCTCTGCGACCGCGCGCACGATCCTGAGGTGTCGGAGCTCGAGATCCATACCGGGAAGGTAAGGCTAAGACGTTATGGCCGCAATGCAAACCGTGTCACGAAATCTGACTCAATTTCGTGAAAGCGCTCCAATGGGAAGGGAACAAGGAATGCCGAGAGGTGCGGCGCAGGCGGGACGGGGCAGGTGGAGGCCCGTGACAACGGGAGCCGATCCACGCGGTCCCACCGGGGAAGACCTGCTCCGAGAGCCCTGTCATCCGCACGTTACTCGCAATGGGACGTTTATGCACGCATCGGGCGAAGTGTCGATAGATCACACCAGAGAAACACGAACATGAATATCTCCGTCGCCATACGGACCGGGGCGTAGGCCGTACACGACGCCGCGGGTCCCGGCCAGGGCTCCTGGAAGGCCCGCAGGGGGCCCACAGGGGGCCACAGGGGGCCGTGGAAAGGCTTTCGGGGATCACCCGGAGTAACACGCCCGAAAGGGGTGAGACAAGGTCCTGGGGCCGTAAGCCGATCCGGGAAGGAGAGCGGAGCATGAGCGAGGAACGACAGGCGGACGTCCAGGCGCTGTCCACGACCGACACCCGCGTCTACGAGGCGGTGGCCGTGCTCGCGGTCGACACCAGGACCGCGAACGTCGAGGAGATCGTCCACGCCACCGGCCTGCCGGAGCAGGCCGTACGGCACAGCGTCGAGACCCTCACCAAGGCGGGCTGGCTGACAGCCGACGGCGGGTCCTACGCCATCGGCCGTCACGACTGGAGCGTCGAGCGCTGACCTCCCCGACGGGTCCGCGCCCGCCGGGCCGTACGGTCAGAACCGCCAGACCTTGGCCACGACCTCGGCGACGTCGGGGGCCTGGGCGAGGCCCGCGGCGAAGGCCGGCCGCCACAGGGTGGGGTTGAGGATGTCGATCCCGAAGACGGAGATCGCCGCCTGGTCGGGCGCCACGTGGGCGACCGCCGCGTCCCCGAGCGTGGTGACCTCCGCCTCGAAGCGCTCCCTGGTCTCCAGATGCGCCAGCGGCTCGACGACGACCACCGCGGAGCTGCCCGCGGCCAGGTCGGCGTTGGTCACCGAGCGGACTCCGCCGTCCATGTAGTGGCGCCCGCCGATCTCCACGGGCGGGAACACGCACGGCACGGCGCAACTCGACGCGACGGCCGAGGGCAGCGGGACACCCGAGTGACGGTCCCAGACCACGAACCCGCCGGTCGCGGTGTCGACCGCGGTGACCAGCAGCCGGCGCTCCGGCCACTCCTGCACGGGCAGCCGCCTGCCGATCTCCTCGGTCCTGGCCCCGGTGTCCCCGGTGCCGAGGGCGAGCGCGCCGACCCGCCGCCTGGCCTCCTCCGGGTCGAGGGAGGAGTCGTGGAGCAGGCCGAAGACGGTCATCACCGCCTCGGGGTCGACCTGCGGGGACGCGGCGGGCTCGGCCTCCGCCTGCGCGACGACCGCCTCCTCCAGGTCGACGCCGGTGGTCATGAGGGTCCCCACGACCGATCCGGCGGACGTGCCGATCACGAGATCGGCCTCACCCAGGTCAAGGCCCGCCCGCCGCAGGCCGGTCACGATGCCCGCCTCCCACGCGATTCCCGCGATTCCTCCGCCGCCAAGCACCAGTGCTCTCGTCATGTCCCCATTGTCGCGGTCGCGGGGAGTGTCCGCCTGTGTCGCGCATCCCCGGCCGGTTCGAGCCCCCGGGAGGACGATCCACGCCGGATGGGGAAAGGTCGTGATTCCAGCGCGCAACCTCAATCAAGGTGAAGGTCGCGTTAGAGTGGAATGTGTCCGCGAACATGGAGCTCACCGTCGGCCAGCTCGCCTCGCGCAGCGGGGTCGCCGTCTCCGCCCTTCACTTCTACGAGGCCAGAGGCCTGATCAGCAGCCGCCGTACGGCCGGCAACCAACGCCGTTTCAGCCGTGACACGCTGCGCAGGATCGCCTTCATCCGGGTCTCGCAGCGGGTCGGCATCCCGCTGAGGACGATCCAGGACGCGTTGTCGGCTCTGCCGGACGAGCGCACCCCGACCCGCGACGACTGGGCCAGGCTCTCGGCGGCCTGGCAGAGCGAGCTGGACGACCGCATCAGGCAGCTGCAGTTGCTCAGGGACGGTCTGACCGACTGCATCGGCTGCGGCTGCCTGTCCCTCGACCGCTGCGCGCTGATCAACCCCGACGACAAGGCGGCGGCCGGCGGCCCCGGCTCACGGCTGATGCTGCGCCCACGGGAGTGCCCGGTGGACTGCGACCCGCCGAAGGCCGGGGCCGCCTGAGGACCGTCCTCAGAGGCCGTGCGCGCTCAGCCAGAGCCGGTTGGCGCGCTGGTCGGCCATGGCGCGCCCGACGTCCTGGCCGGGGCCGGGCGCGTCCTGCTCGACGACCAGCCAGCCCTCGTAGTCGCGCAGCTCGCGCAGGACACCCGCGAGGTCGACCTCGCCCGCCCCGAGCGGGGGGAAGGCGTCGCCCGCGATGACCGCGGCCAGGTCGCCGCCCGTGGCCCGCGCCCGGTCACGGGCCCGCCTGCTGGCGTCCTTCAGGTGGACCTGCCTGATCCGGTCGCCCCACAGCCGCAGCGCGGTCACGGGGTCACCTCCGGCGAGCCAGAAGTGGCCGGTGTCCAGGCAGATCGAGACGTCGGTGAGGTCGAGCAGCCTCTCGACCTCCTCGGGGGTCTCCACGAGAGTGCCCAGGTGGTGGTGGAAGACGGGTTCGAGACCGCGGTCCCGGCAGCGGTCGGCGGCCTCCTGCACCCGTGAGGCGAAGTCGGCCCACGCCTCGCCGGGCAGGCCGGGGGCGACACCCTGGGCGAACCGCCTGCGGTGCGGCGGACAGGCCAGGGTCAGGCGGGGGGCGAAGCGCGGGTCGGCCACCGGAACGCTCGCGAAGATCGCCAGCGCCGTGTACAGCCCGGCCAGTCCGGCGGCGAAGGCGTCCTCGTCGTCGTAACGCAGGTCCACCTGGCCGCCCGCCAGGCCCATCCCGGTCCTGGCCAGCCGGTCGAGCAGTCCGCCGCCGGTGCCCAGGTAGCCGATCGGCCCCGAGTCGATTCCCTCGTAACCGGCCTCAGCCAGCCCGTCGAGCAGGAGGTCGGGGCTCGGTGTACCGCCCCCTGCCCGGTTGATCCCGAAGTTGACGGGCGCGTTCGCGACCTTGATCGACATGGCCTATGTCGTGCAGGTCAGCCAGCGGAGGGGGTTGTCATGGGTGATCATGCGGATGGCGCCCTCACCGATGCCCGCCTCGCGGAGCCTGGGCAGGAGGGTGCGGAACAGGTGGCTGTAGCCGGCGCCGCCGTACCGCTCGATCTCGGAGACCCTGGACAGGCCGCTGCTGAGCAGCAGCCTGGAGGCGTAGCCGTCCTCGATGAGGTCGAGGGCGTCCCGCAGCCGGTCGCCGCCCATGGAGGTGAGACAGACGTAACCGCCCGACTCGACGACCTTGTGCGCGGTCATGGGGTCGGTGCCCGCGTCGGCGACGCTGATCCGGTGCGCGGGGACCCCCTCGGACAGGAGGATCTCCAGCAGGGGCAGGCCACCGCGCTCGGAGACGGCCAGGGGCAGGCCGGAGGCCAGGGAGGCCCTGGCGGCGGCGACCGCGAACCGCTCCTCGGCGGGGGTCGGCTCCTCGTCCCAGGAGCCGATCTCGCCGATCACCCCGGGACGGGAACCGGTCCCGTCGAGGCCGTTGTCGATCTCGTCCATCAGGTGGGCGGTGAGCGTGTCCACGTCGGCGGTCAACGCCCACGGCGGGCTGAACGGCCCGGCGAAGAAGCCGGTTCCGGCGATCACGGACACCCGGCTGCACGCCGAGATCCTGGACAGGGTCGCGGCGTCGCGACCGGTTCCGATGGAACTGAGCTCGACCACCAGGCCGAGCCCGTCGGACCTGCGCAGCTCGCGCAGTTCCACGGAGGCCGCGTCCTCCTCGTCCAGCCAGCGGTGCGGGTCGGACGGGACACCCGCCGCCCAACGCAGGTCGGCACGAAGGCGCTCGCGGGGCAGGACCGAACCGGTGATGGCGGACACGGCGCAGGGGCCGCTCACGGTCCTCACACTGACGGTCTTGACAAGGGGAGCCTCAGACATGGACGGACATTAACCCACTTTTGGGGCTAAAATCACCCAATTCACCAGGGTTTTTACCTTTGACTTGTCGGGGCTGTTTCGAGGTCTCGTCATCCCCAAGGGCGCGTAACGCCCGGTCGCGGCCGGAAAACGTCGGTCACCCCGGCTAGGGTCCCTCCCGTGATCGCGACCTCACCGGAAACCCCGCTCTCCGCCGTCGGCCGGATGGTCCTGCCCGTCGGCGACCTCGACGTGGCGCTCTCCTTCTACCGCGACGTCCTCGGCTTCGCCGTGCTCCACGACCGGACCGACGACGGCTACCGCTACCTGCACGTCGGGCTGCCGGGGCAGGAGCCGGTCGGGGTGTGGCTCATGCCCGCCGCCGGCCGGGAGCGGGCATCCGGCGGCAGGCCGTCGCTCGTGCTCTACACCACCGACCTCGGCCGCCTCTCCCGGCGTCTGGGTGAGTACGGCGTGCGGGTGTGGAACGAGCGGGAGGACGCCGAGAGTCGTTCGCTGCACCTGGCCGATCCTGACGGCAACACGCTGATCGTCGCCGAGCTCAAGGGCTGAGGATTGAGCGCGATCCACTCGAAGGCGCCTATTCTTTGACGAAACCAACGTCCAGGGGATCGAGTGGCCACTTCCAACGGGATGCATGACGAACGTGACGCCTCCGGGCGTCCGTCCGAGACCGGAGACGCCGACGTCCTGAAGGACGAGGCGGCCCGGCGTTCGGGCATTCACGGCTGGCTCGACGGTGTCAGGTCCACCAGAACCGGCCGCCTCACCCTCAAGATCGTCATCGGGGTCATCGGATCGGTGCTGGTCGTCGCCGGCCTCATCATGGTGCCCTTCCCCGGGCCCGGCTGGCTGGTCGTCTTCGCGGGCCTGGCCGTGCTGGCGACGGAGTTCCACTGGGCGCACCGCCTGCTGCAGTTCGGCAGGCGGACGCTGGCCGCCTGGACCGCCTGGCTCGGGCGCCAGGGCTGGACGGTCAAGATCCTGGTGGTCCTGGCCGCCGCCGCGACCGCGACGGTGATCGTCTACTACGGTCTGAGGCTCAGCCTCCACATCGACCTGATCGCCGAGGCGCGCGCCTTCCTGAGCCGCTGACCTCCGGTCGCGCTCGGGGTACACGCCCGGCCGGACGGGGATGGCGACGATCAGCCCCGCCCGGCCCGCGTGTCTCCGATTTCTCCCGTTCCCCATTGGAATCACCCCCAACCATCCTCTTCTCGGTCCTCTTTGGGCGAATCCCGGCAGTCCGTTCCCGAAGGCCGCCCTTGTCAGGGAAACCGATTCGGTATAGATCACAAACTATGAGTAGCTCCCGCCCTAGGCTGCGCCCGTGCCTGTGACTCCTGGAATCAACAAAACGCTCGGTGGCGCTGTCATCGCGGCCTGCCTGACCGTGCTCCCCCCGTCCGCGGCCCACGCCGCCCTGCCTGCGGACGTCACCCTGCCCGACACCGGGGTGACCGTCAGGGAGAGCTCCGCGGACCCGCTAACGGTTTCCTCCTACACCCTCGGCAATCTCGCCTACCTGCGCAGAGGTGAGGCGTTCGCCAAGCAGAAGGGGTACCAGGAGATCACGGTGGCGCCGGGCGGGACCAAGGCGCTCGCGGTGCCCAGCTCCTACAGCTCGGGGCACGACTCGGTGCTGCTGGCCGACCTGGTCTCGGAGAAGGCCGTCAAGATCCAGACGGTGCAGAAGCCGTTCGTCGCCCACTTCGCCCACTGGTCCCGCGACGGCCGCAAGGTGGTCCTGACCGTCCAGCGCAAGGCGGCCGGAGGCTGGACGACGACGGGGTTCGTGATCGTCGACGTGGCCGCGAAGACCGCCCGCACCGTGACCGTCTCCGGGGTCGACCCCGCCGCCACGTTCCGCTGGACCCCGGACAACGCCCAGCTGGTCGCCGCCCACCAGGGTGGCGTCCGCTTCTACGGCCAGGACGGTACGGCCAGGCGCACCCTGGCCAAGACCGGCGCCCCGGGCGGAGGAGAGGACGTCTTCTCCCCCTCAGGCAAGGGGCTGATGACCTGGTGCCCGGCGAGCTACGCCGAGGACGTCTGCGTCTGGGACCGCAGCTCGGGCAAGATCGCGGTCAAGGTGAAGGGCGTCAAGCCGAAGGCCCTGCTCGGCTGGTGGGACGAGCGCAGCTTCGTGGCCGTCCTGCCCGGCTCCGGCGTCTACAAGGTCGTGGTCGTGGACGTCAAGGGCAAGGGCCTGCGGGTCCTGGCCGACGTCTCGGCGCGCGACTGGAACAGGAAGATCTATCTGAGCTACACCCGTAGCTGACCGCTCCGCCGGGCGCCGCCTCGCGGTGCCCGGCCGTACGGGACCGTCCCGGGACGCATGGGCGCCGTCCGGCGAGTCCTGGCGGCGCGGCGCGCCTGATGGCTCAGAGGTACAGGCCGGTGCCGTTGTCGGTCTGCGGAGTGGCGATGGCGTGCAGGTCACGCTCGCGCATGACGAGATAGAGCTGCCCGTGCACCTCGACCTCGTACTGCTCCTCGGGGTTGAACAGGACCTTGTCGCCGACCTTGACGGAACGGGCGTTCGCCCCCGCGCCGCAGACCTCACCCCAGACCAGCCGGTTGGCCATCTTCACCGTCGCGGGAATGACGATGCCCGCGGTGCTGCGGCGCTCCTCTGACTCCTGCTCGATCTTGACCATGACACGGTCGTGGAGCATCTGAATCTCGAATTTCGGGTCACCCACAGTAGAAGCTTATGGGAACGGCGCCCCCGGGCCACCGGTGATCCGGCGGACCCGTCAGGCGCAGGGCCCAGGCGAGCCTTGAAGTTCCCCGAGGGGCCGAAAGTAGGATTTTCCGCTATGACGTCCTCTGAGCTCGTGAACGACTTCGTCGCCTGGCACCTGGAGAGCAACCCCGTCCAGGCCACCCTGCTGGGGGCCGAGGGCTACGACCGGACCCTCGGCGACCTCTCCGAGGCGGGCTTCCTGGCCAGGGAGGGCGAGTCCCGGCGCTGGCTCGAACGCCTCGCCCGGGCCCCCCAGGAGGAGGGGTTCGAGGAGGAGATCGACCGCGAACTCGTCGTCTCGACGCTGCGGGGCGCCCTGGCGTACGAGGACTGGCCGACCTGGCGGCGTGACCCCGCGGTCTACGTGGGCACGGTCTTCGGCTCGATGTTCAGCCCGTTCCTGCAGCGCCTGGCGCCCGAGGCCGAGCTGGTCGAGGCGGCGGTGGCCCGGCTGGCCGAGGTCCCCGGCGTCCTGGCCGCCTGCCGGGCCAACCTCGACCCGGCGCTGGCCTCCGAGCTGCTGGTCAGGCGGGGGCTCGGTCAGGCGCGCACCGCGCGTAACTTCCTCACCGTGACGGTCCCCGGCCTGGTCGAGGACGAACGGCTGCGCGCCCGCCTGGCCGAGGCGGCGGAGCCCGCCGCCGCGGCCTTCGACGACCTGGTCGTCTTCCTTGAGGACTTCCGGGCGGGCGGCACCTGGCGGATGGGGGAGGAGCTGTACTCCAGGCTGCTGTACGAGCGGGAGACACTGGGGTACGGCGCGGCCGAACTGCTCAAGCGCGGCCAGGAGGCCTACGAGGAACTGGACGCGCAGATGCGGGAGGTCGCGCTTCGGCTGCCCGGCGGCACCGAAGACTGGCACGCGGCCGTCACCGCGCTCCAGGACGACCACGCGCCGACCCTTGAGGACATGCGGGCCGAGTACGAGGCCGAGACCGAGCGGGCCAGGCGGTTCGTGCGCGAACGCGGCCTGGTGACGTTCGCGGAGGGGGAGGAGTGCCGCGTCGTGCCCTCTCCGGAGTTCCAGCGGCCCATCCTCGCCGTCGCCTCCTATCTGCAGCCTCCGCCGCTGTCCGCCTCCCGGATCGGGCACTTCTTCGTGCCCTTCACCCCCGACTCCTTCACCGGGGAGCAGGTCCGCCAGCGGCTGCGCACGAACGCCAGGGCGCAGATGCCCTCCATCGCCGTCCACGAGGCCTACCCCGGTCACCACTGGCACCTGTCCTGGGTGGCAGGCAGCCCCCGCCGGGTCCGCAAGCTGTTCCGCACGCCGTACTTCGTCGAGGGCTGGGGCCTGTACGTGGAGAAGGTCATGCGGGAGCAGGGCTACTTCACCACGGCGGCCCAGGAGCTCGCCCATCTGGACTTCCGGCTCTTCAGGGCGGCCCGCATCATCGTGGACACCTCGCTGCACTGCGGTGACATGACCGTCGAGGAGGCCGAGGAGTTCATGACGACGAGGTCCACGCTCACCCCGGGGACCGCCAAGGGCGAGGTGGACCGCTACTGCGCCTGGCCCACCCAGGCGCCGTCCTACCTGACGGGCGCCCTGGAGATCGACCGCATCCGGGACGACTACCTGGCCGCGGGACGGGGTGACCTGCGCGCCTTCCACGACAGGCTGGCGGGTTCCGGCGGCCTCCCCCTCGGCCTGGCCCGCAGGGTCGCCCTGGAGGGGTAGGACGTCGGCCGGGTCCTCGGCGAGGCAGGGGATCCGGCCGACGTGGGTGTCAGGCGGGCAGGCCGGACTCGATGGGCAGGCCCGCCTCGGCCCAGTCCTGGATGCCCTCGCGGTACTTGCGGACGTGGGTGTAGCCGAGCGCGGCCAGTCGCCTGGCCACCGCCTCGCTGTTGCCGCAGGAGGGGTTGGAGCAGTAGGTGACGATGGCGGCGTCCTTGTCGGGGAGCAGCCCGGCGGCGCGCTCGGCGACCTCGCTCTCGACCAGGGCGATCGCCCCCGGCAGGTGCTGCTGCGCGTAGTACTCGCCGCCGAGGGTGTCCAGAACGATTACGGAGCCCGCCTCGATCGCGGTCCTCAGCTCGTCGCGGGTGATCAACTGGGTCATGAACGGCCTCCCGAAGGATAAATGGACTATAGTCCGTTTGTGTGAACAGGAGAGAAATTAGCGGACCGCAGTCCGCTTCGTCAAACGAGCCGCTGCGCGTGCTGATGGGCGAGCCGCCCAGGGAACGCGCCGACGCCGCGCGCAACCGTACGAAGGTGCTGGCCGCCGCGGCGCGGCTGTTCCGCGAACGAGGTGTGGACGGCGTCTCGATGGACGCGGTCGCGGCCGAGGCGGGCGTGGGCAAGGGGACGCTGTTCCGCAGGTTCGGCGACAGGTCGGGCCTGGCCGTCGCGCTCCTCGACGAACGGGAACGCGAACTGCAGGAGGCGATCCTGGCCGGTCCCGCACCCCTCGGGCCCGGCGCGCGGGCCGCCGAACGGCTGACCGCGTTCGTCGAGGCCTACCTCGACTATCTGCTGGCCCACCTCGACCTGGTCAGGATGTCGGAGACCGCGAGTCCCGGCGCCCGCTACCGCATCGGCGCCTACCGGTTCTGGCACCGGCACGTGGCGATCCTGCTCGCCGAGGCCCGTCCCGGCTGCGACGCCGACCCCCTGGCCCACGCCCTGCTCGCGCCGCTGGCCGCCGAGCACATGACGGCCCTGGTCGCCGAGTACGGTCCGGCGCGCGCCAGAAAGGCCGTGCGCGCGCTCGTCACAGGGTGAGAATCGTGCAGCCGAACGTGCAGGCGAACGTGCAGATGCCCGATTCGCCCTGGACTGTCGGAGAAGCGGTGTCAGACGTAGGTGCCGCGGACCTCGACGATGTCGGCGAGCGGGAACTCCAGATAGTCGCCGGCCTCCTCGCACCAGGCGTCCAGTGTCCCGCCGCGCAGCTCACCGTGGCTGATGGTCGCGGTCAGTCCGTCGGCCAGCGTGATCGCGGCCCGCACGCCCCGGTCGACCACGAAACCGAGCAGCGACTGCTGGGCGGTGGGCAGGCGGGAGGCCATGCGGCCGATCACCGCCCACGTCCTGCCGTTGCCCCGGGCGCCGTCCCCGGTGGCCAGCAGCCGTCTGGCGTGCTCACCCGGGTCCGGCGGGGTGTCGAGGACCGGGTAGGGCGGTTGCTCGAACTCGGCCACCCGCCCCCCGGGCAGCAGGATCAGCCGCCCGCCCTGGGGCTCCTCGATCCGGGCACGGCGGACGGTGATCTCCCCGGTGTCCTCGACCGGGACCGGGGCGTAACCGTTCTCCCGCAGCGCGGCCAGGGTCTTGGCCGCGGGCACGGAGCTGGCGAGCACGGTCGGCGCGAGCAGCCTGAGCCCCAGCCTGCCCAGCCGCCGGTGACCGGCGATCTCGGCCAGCAGCACCGGGTCGGAGGCCTGGACGATGCAGGCGACCGTGGTCACGGTGACCTCGCCGTGCCGCCTGGCGATGTCGCGCACGAGATAGTCGAGCGGCTGCGGCACCGTGCCGACCTCGGCGAGATCGGCCAGCAGGTCGTCGGCGGAACATCCGGCGTCCATCGCCCGCCGTATGCTCGCCGGGCTGAAGCGCCACACGGAGGCGGCGCCCCTGGACTCGCGGTCGGCGGTCCGGTCGAGCAGTTCGGCCAGTTCGGCGGAGGGGGGACCCGTCACCACGGCGGTCAGGTCGGCGCCGAACAGCGCGCTGCGCCGTACGCTGGCCAGGGCCCTGATCGAGCACTCGACCAGGAGCGGGTCGTTCTCGACGAGCGGCACCGAGTCGTCGTTCTCGTCACCGGCCGTCTGCAACGCGGCCAGCGCGCGCCCCAGGTCGGTGATCGTGTCGTAGGCGACCAGGCCGAGCATCCTGGCCTCCTCAAGTGCGGCGGGGGCGCACTCGCCCAGCAGCGGGCGTTCGAGCAGCGGGGCGTGCCAGTGGGCCGCCTCGACGAGCCCGGCCTGGTCGGCGCACGCCGTACTGGCGGGCAGGCGGGCCAGCACGCCCAGCACCGCCCGTCTGGCGCGGGCGACCATGATCCCCGCGGGGTCGTCGCCGAGCACCGTGCCGTATCTGCCGTCGATCCGGCGCAGCGACGAGCGTTCCATGCGCCACCAGGCGGCGAGCAGCACCCGGAGCCTGGCCGCCGCGTCGTCCAGCCGCCAGCGGTCGAACTTCTCGGTCGGCACCAGGCCGCCCGCCGTGTCGTCCCAGGCCAGCAGCCGGGCGACCGCGCAGATCTCCAGCAGCAGCCGGGTCTCGTCCTCGTCGCAGCCGATGTCCTTGGCCAGCCTGCGCACCTCGCGTACGCCGACCCCGCCCGCCTTCAGCAGCGGCAACGGGATCTTCGCGGTGTTCTCCAGCATCGCGGCGCAGCGTTCGACCACGTGGGGTGCCGCCAGGGTCATCAGGTGGTCGACGGCCTCGGGGTCGACGGGGACGGTCGCCAGGTCGGGCGGGACGGGGGTGAACGGGGGGTGGTAGTCGGCCCCGCGCAGCGCGAGCGCCACCTCCCTGGGCATCTCGGCGGTGTTCCAGCTCGGCCGGAAGAGCAGGCCGTGGTCGCCCGCCCACTTCTCCGGGGAGCCGGGGACCACGAACCGGCCGCCGTCGACGCCACGGGACGGGCCGTCCCAGGCGAACTCGTCGAGCAGTCTCCTGGCTCCCTCGGGAGCCCGTTCCAGCAGGGCGGCGAGGCGGCCCGGGTCGGAGAGCACCTCGATGATCTTGCTGACCGTCTGGCGCTTCTGGCCGTTGGGCAGGCCGAGGGCCCTGGCCAGCGCGCGCAGGGCGTCGGCGCTGACGGTCCACGAGTTCAGGTAGTGGGCCAGCGATTCGCCGAGGCCGCACGGGGCCGTCCAGCAGCGGGCCAGGCCCCCGGCGAGCCGGATGCGTCCCTCGTCGTCGGGCCAGGCCAGGGCGTGGTCGGACAGCAGGTCGATCCAGGGGGCGGTCTCGGCCTCCGAGACGCCCATGAACCCGGCCAGTGTCTCAAGGTCGACGCGGTCGCCCAGGGCCAGGGCCGCCTGCGCGACCTCGAAGGAGGGCAGTGGAAGAGCGCGCATGACCGCGGAGATCGCGGATCCGTTGCCCAGCCGCTGCGCCAGGGTGTCGAGGCGCCGCGGCCACGGTGCGGCGATGGCGTCCGGCCGGTTGGCCAGGATTCGGGTGAGCCGTTCTTCGTCGAGGGTCTTCAACCAGCCGAGCAGGTGATCGTCCATCTCGCAGCTCTCTGCAGGAATCTCACACGGGGACTCTCCGTGAGCCATGAACATCCACGGTAATGCAGAGGGCGTCGCCAGGGGACGCACCGCGCAGAATGCGACAGGTTCACAGGATGTTCACCGTGTCACCGCCAGGTCAGCACATGGTCACCGCCAGGTCACCGTCGGGCCGGCGGTGGATCGGCGGTGGATCGGCGACGGGCGGGAGGCCGGGATCGGCACGGGTTTGGCCGGTCCCGGGGCCGCTCGCGGGGGTGCGTCACGGGCCCGGGACCGGCCGGCGCCAATGAGGGAAGAGGCGGCGCCGTCCGGGATGGTCTTGGCGGGGGTACTACGGGGGCGTCAGCCGAGGACGGCCCAGACGATCTTGCCGTAGGGGGCCAGGGGAGCCCAGCCCCAGCGCACGCTCAGCGACTCGACGATGTGCAGTCCGAGCCCGCCGATGTCCAGGGGTGACGGATCGCGCAGCGCGGGAAAACCCGATCCCGGGTCGTTGAGCGCGCAGGTGACCAGGCCTCCCCGGCGTAGCAACGAGAGCCTGATGGGTTCCTTGGCGCGTGACTCGGCCAGGCGCAGGCCGTGTCTGAAGGCGTTGGTGGCCAGCTCGGAGACGATGAGCTCCATGTTCTCGACCAGGTCGGTGAGCTTCCAGCCGGTGAGTGTCCCCGTGGCGAAGCTGCGGGCGGAGTGCACCGACTCCGCCTGCGGGGGAAGCACGAAGGTGGCGCTCGCCATGGCCGCTGATCCGGAGAGCAGATCGCGTGCCGTATCGGGCCACCAGCCGACGGGGGGCCACCAGTCGAGCGCCGTCCAGGAGGTCCGGGAGAGCGCGGTGTGGGCGGACTGCACAGCGATCATCATGGTGCAAACTCCCGTGCAGGTGCAAGAGCGAATGCACGTGCATAAGGTGCGTGCAACCGCTACGGTTACCCATGAAATCGGCAATCGGACAGAAAGGGGATCTTGTCCGCGGCTGGGAAATCTTGGGCCGCGAAGTGACAGACTGTCGATCAGGAAAGCGAGCGAGGAGCAACCACGTGTCCATGGACCCGCCCGGTACCGGTTCCACCGTTCGGCGCATCATGCTCGGCGCAAGCCTGCGTCGCCTGCGTGAGGAGAAGGGGCTTCCCCGTGAGGTGGCCGGATTCCACATCCGGGCCTCGGAGTCCAAGATCAGCCGGATGGAACTGGGTCGCGTCGGTTTCAAGACACGAGACGTGGAAGACCTGCTCACCCTGTACGGCGTGCTCGACGACGCAGAACGGCGCGGCCTGCTGGAGATGGTCCGCGAGGCGAACACCCCCGGCTGGTGGCACAAGTACGGCGATCTCCTGCCGAACTGGTTCACCACCTACGTGGGGCTGGAGGAGGCGGCGAACGTGATCCGCACCTACGAGGTGCAGTTCGTTCCCGGCCTGCTGCAGACGGCGGCCTACGCGCGCACCGTGATCCGGTTGGGCTACCCGGACGTGCCGGAGGCGGAGATCGAGCGTCGTGTGCATATGCGCATGCAGCGTCAGGAGCGCCTGACGAAGAAGGACGGCCCCCGCCTGTGGGCCGTCATCGACGAGGCGGCCCTGAAGCGCCCTATCGGAGGACGGGAGATCATGCGCGAACAGCTCCAGCACCTGCTGGAGGTGGCCGCGCTGACCAACATCACCATCCAGGTGATGCCCTTCCGCTTCGGCATGCACGCGGCCGAGGGTGGTGCGTTCAGCATCTTGCGGTTTCCCGAGTCCGACCTGTCGGACGTCGTTTATGTCGAGCAGCTCTGGGGTGCCCTCTACCTGGACAAACGTGAGGACATTGATCCATACCTCACGGCCATGGAGCAGCTGTGCGTGGAAAGCACCACGCCTGGGGGCACCGCCGAGATCCTCGGCGACCTTCTCAGAGAGATCTAAATGAACCACACCTACAACGGCATGCCCGCCACGGACCTGGCCGGGGCGAGTTGGCGTAAGAGTCGTCACAGCAACTCGACGGGCAACTGCGTCGAGCTGGCGGAACTGCCCGACGGCAGTATCGCGGTCCGGAACTCCCGCTTTCCCGGGGGTCCGGCACTGATTTACACCCGCGACGAGATCCGTGCGCTGGTGCTCGGGGTGAAAGACGGGGAGTTCGACAGCCTTACGGTGTAACGCCGTTTTCACATCGGGGCGAGTGGTTAACCTCGCCGTGTCGATGACGTAACCCGGGGAGCGGGTCGGCGGGGAAGAGTGTGAGCCAACAGCGAATGGGGGCTCAAGCCATGCTCGACCGGATGACCCTGTATCCCGTGGCCGACGACGTGCTGTTCGCACCAGGCGGTCGCGTCGTGATCCGCACATATGGTGTCGCCTCGCAGGCCACAGGCGACGGTGCGACCACTCCGGTGTCCTACCGCACATGGGTCACCGGAGTACGCGACCAGCCCTGCCACTGGAGATGGAGGCACTGCGAGGAGGCCCGCGCGGGCCACCAGGAAGTGCTGATGTGGTTGACGGGCCGTGGACCGCGGCCCGGCTCTCAGACGGGGGCGTTCCAGGTGAGCGCCACCGGTTCGCCGTGTTCGAAGCCCAGCCGGGAGTAGGTCCCGGTGTCCAGGCGGAACAGGCGGCCGTCCCGCGCGGGAAGTCCCAGCCAGCGGGCGCACAGCACCCGCAGCAGGTGACCGTGCGCCACCACGGCGACCGTGCCGTCCGCGGCACGGGCCCGGGAGATCACCCGGTCGGCGCGCTCCGCGACCTCCTGCGCGCTCTCACCGGGATGCTCGGCGTCCCCGGGGACGACCCCGTCGCGCCACAGGTACCAGCCGGGGCGCGTGCGCCGGATGTCCACGGTCGTGATGCCCTCGTAGCCGCCGTAGTCCCACTCCCACAGGTCCGGGTCGACCTCGTAATCCGTCAGTCCGGCCAGCTCCGCCGTACGGCGGGCCCGCGACGCGGGGCTGACCAGGGCCAGCCCGAAGGACCTGCCCCCGACCAGCGGCGCGAGCGCCCGCGCCTGCTCCTCACCTTTGGGGGTCAGCGGCAGGTCGGTACGTCCCGTGTGACGCCCGTCCCTGCTCCACTCGGTCTCACCGTGCCGCAGCAGAATCATCTCGTCCATATGTGATCCATCATGCCGGTACGGCCTCCTGGTTCTGGTGGGGTGGGTCCCTGATGAGCGCGCGACCGGCGGAAGGGGTCGTGAGAAGCTGGGGCCGTGACGATATCTGTGGGTTTGGTGGGCGCGGGGCCGTGGGCGGAGATGGTGCACGCACCGGTTCTCGCGGCCGGACCGGACACGCGCCTGGTCGGTGTGTGGGCGCGGCGCCCCGAGGCCGCGGCCCGGTTCGGGGTCCCGGTCTACGAGCGGATCGAGGAACTGTTCGACAACTGCGAGGCGGTCGCCTTCTCCGTGCCGCCCGCCGTACAGGCCGAACTGGGGGTGCTCGCTGCGCGGGCGGGCAAGGCGCTGCTGCTGGAGAAGCCACTCGCCGCCGACCTCGACGGTGCCAGACGGCTCGCCGAGGCGGTCGCCGAGGCAGGCGTGCCCTCCCAGATGGTCCTGACCTGGCGTTACTCCGCGGCGACCAGGGCCTTCCTGGCCAGGGTCTCGGCCATCGAGCCCTTCGGCGGCAACGCGGTCAGCGTCTCCGGCTCCATGCTGGGCGGCGACTTCGCCACCCCCTGGCGACTCGAACGAGGCGCGATCCTCGACATCGGCCCGCACATGATCGACATGTTGGACGCCGCGCTCGGCCGGATCACCGGCGTGCGCGCCCACGGCAACCCGCGCGGCTGGGTCGGCCTGCTGCTCGAACACGAGACGGGCGCGGTCAGCGAGGCGTCGCTGTGCATGAGCGTCCCCGGCGAGACGTCGCCCTCCAGGGTCGACGTGTACGGCAGGCTCGGCAGCGAGCACCTCGACGGGAACCGCCTCGGCTCCGACTCGTTCGCCGTCATGCTCTCCGAGTTCGCCGAGACCGTCGCCCGCGGCGGCGGCCATCCCCTTGACGCGGCACACGGCCTACGCCTCCAGGAGGTGATCGCCGAGGCCGAACGGGAGCTGGAGGACCAGGCTTGACTGTGTCTCTTTGCTCCGCCTGGCGGCGTCGCGGGCTTGGGCGCTTCGGGTCGGTGCTTTCCCTCGTCACTCATCCGCTGCGCTCCTTCGCTCCTCGGTCCAAGCACCGACGCGTCCAGGCTGTGTCTCTTTGCTCCGCCTGGCGGCGTCGCGGGCTTGGGCGCTTCGGGTCGGCGTCTTCCCTCGTCACTCCGTCGCTTCGCTCCTGCGTTCCTCAGTCCAGACACCGACGCGCCCAAGCCGACACCCCTCACGCACGGCACCGGGTTCGCGGAGGTTGGGAGGGCGGGCTTGACGGAGGAGAGGATCGGGGGGATTGATAGCGTTGGTTTGTTGCACAGCGTGTAGCGAAGTCCGGTGCGAGCCCGGCGCTGTCCCGCAACTGTCATGGTCAGGGGAGCGTTCTCCCTGATCGAGCCAGGTCGCCTTCCGCTGTGCCGACGCTGTCTGCCCTCGTGGAAAGGGTGACCCCGTCCCTTCACGGGTCTCTCCTGTTCCGATGACCGAAAGGATCCCCCCGAGTGAGGCCCGTACGTATCGCCCTCGTCGGCGCGCTGTCCGGTGTGCTTGCCCTGTCCGGATGCGCCGGGAACACCGAAGGCGCCGGAAACACCGGGAGCACGGCCGACCCGTCCGCGACGACGGCGCAGTCGCCGCAGGGGGCGGCCTTCCCCGTCACCGTTCAGGCGGGCAACGGCCCGGTCGTCGTCCAGAAGCGCCCGGAGCGCATCGTCTCGCTGTCGCCGACCGCGACCGAGAACCTCTTCGCCGTCGGCGCCGGCCCCCAGGTCGTCGCGGTGGACGACCAGTCGAACCACCCCGCGCAGGCGCCGAAGACCACCTTGTCCGGGTTCAAGCCGAACGTCGAGGCGATCGTCGCCAAGAAGCCCGACCTGGTCGTGCTCGCCAACGACATCGACGGCGTCGTCGGCAAGCTGGGCGCGCTCGGCGTCCCCGTGCTGGTCGAGCCCGCGGCGGCCAAACTCGACGACGCCTACGACCAGATCACCGACCTGGGCCTGGCCACCGGCAACGTGGACCGGGCCGAGGAGGTCGCCGACGGCATGAGGAAGCAGATCGAGGCCCTCGCCGCCGAGGCTCCCAAGGACAAGAAACTGACCTACTACCACGAACTGGACAGCACGCCGTACTCGGCGACCTCGACCACCTTCATCGGCCAGATCTACGGGCTGTTCGGGCTGACCAACATCGCGGACAAGGCCCCCGACGCGGCGGGCGGCTACCCCAAGCTCTCCGCCGAGTTCGTCGTCAAGGCCGACCCGGACATCGTCTTCCTCGCCGACACCAAGTGCTGCGGCCAGTCGCGGGAGACCCTCGCCAAGCGTCCCGGCTGGTCCGGGCTCTCGGCGATCAAGAAGGACCGGGTCGTCGCCCTCGACGACGACCTCGCCTCCCGCTGGGGTCCCCGCGTCGTCGACCTCGTCAAGCAGGTCGGCGAGGCCGTCCGGAAGACCGCGACCAGTTAGGTGACCGATCTCTCCCGTCCCTCAACGGGCTCGTCCTCGCCCGAGGTGGCCCCCGGCCTTCTCCGGACGGCGGGCAAGCGGCTTCCCCACCGGACCGCGGGACCGCGCCCGTTCGTCACACTGGCGGCCTGCCTGCTGCTGCTGGCGAGCATGCTCGCCGCCCTGCTGGTCGGCGCGGCGGACATCGCGCCGCGCGGCGCCGCGCTGCAGTTGCTCGACTGGCTGCCGTTCGTCTCCGCCGACTCCGGGCTCGCGCCGGTCGAGCGGGCGTTGCTGCTGGAACTCAGGCTGCCCAGGGTCCTGCTCGCCGCGATCGTCGGCGGACTGCTGGCCTGTGCGGGCGCCGGATACCAGGGCGTGTTCCGCAATCCACTGGCCGACCCCTACCTGCTGGGGGCCGCCGCCGGGGCGGGCCTGACGACGACGGCGGTGATCGTGTTCACGACCGGCGAGGGGGACACGCTCCTGGTGCCCGGCGCGGCGTTCGCCGGGGCGATCGGCGGTGTCCTGCTCGCCTACGCGCTGGGCAACGTCGCGGGGAGGGGCGGCGGCACCGCGACGCTGGTCCTGGCCGGGGTCGCCGTGACCTCCTTCCTCACCGCGGTCCAGACGTTCCTCCAGCAGCTCGACGTGGAGGAGCTCCAGCGCGTCTACGGCTGGATCCTCGGCAACGTCGGCGGCGGCTGGGAGCAGGTCAGGCTGATCCTGCCGTACGCGGCGGTCTCCGTCGTGGTCATGCTGCTGTACGGCAGGCTGCTCGACGTACTGTCGGTCGGCGACGACGAGGCGGCCAGCCTCGGCGTGAACGTCGCCAGGGTCAGGCTCGTGGTGCTGCTGGCCGCCTCGCTGGCCACCGCCTCCGCCGTGGCGGTCAGCGGGCTCATCGGCTTCGTCGGCATCGTCGTCCCACATGTGGTCCGTCGCCTGGCCGGGGGGTCCTACCGGGTGGTGCTGCCGTTGTCCCTGGTCGGCGGGGCCGTCTTCCTGGTCCTGGCCGACCTGGCCGCCAGGACCGTGATCGCCCCGGCCGAGCTGCCCATCGGGGTGGTCACCGCCTTCGCGGGGGCGCCGTTCTTCGTGGCCGTGCTCCGCCTCACCCGGCGGGTGGAGACATGAGCCGCGTCGAGGCCAGGGGGCTCGGCGTCGTCCTCGGCGGGCGGGCCGTGCTGTCCGGTGTGGACCTGCGGGCGGGCGCGGGGGAGTGGCTCGCCGTCATCGGGGCCAACGGCGCGGGCAAGTCCACCCTGCTCAGGGCGTTGGCCGGGCTGCTGCCCCACTCGGGTGAGGTGCTCGTGGACGGCGCGCCGGTGCGCGGGCTCAAGCCGAGGGAACGGGCGCGACTGCTGGCCTACGCCCCGCAGACCCCGGCGCTCCCCGGGGACATGACGGTCTTCGACTACGCGATGCTCGGCCGCACGCCGTACATCCCGCACCTGGGCAGGGAGAGCCGGGAGGACCGGGAGGTGACCGCCTCGGTGCTCGACCGGCTCGACCTGTCCCCGCTGGCCGCCCGCGCGCTCGGCCACCTGTCGGGCGGGGAGCGCCAGCGGGTCGTGCTCGCCAGGGCGCTGACCCAGCGGGCGTCGGTGCTGCTGCTCGACGAGCCGACCACGGCCCTGGACCTGGGACACCAGCAGCAGGTCCTCGAACTCCTCGACCGGCTCAGGCTGGCCGACGGCCTGACCGTGGTCACGACGCTGCACGACCTGAGCGTCGCCGGGCAGTACGCCGACACGATGACGCTGGTCGCCGGCGGTGGGGCCGCAGCGGCGGGCACTCCCGCGCACGTCCTCACCGAGGAGCTGATCGGTGAGCACTTCGACGCCCGGGTCCGTGTGGTGGCCGACGCGGGCGGCAGACCACAGGTCCACCTGGAGCGCCCGTGAGACTCGGACTGAGCCGTCGTGAGGAGGACGGGGCCAGGCTGGCCTCGCTGCTGTGGGAGTGCGGCCCCGGCTGGCGGGCGATCTCCTCGGCGATGCTGGGCGGCGGCATCGGGCCGGTCGGGTGGGTGCTCAACGCCCAGGTGGCCGGGGGCTACTCGCGGATGGACCCGGTGGCGCACCTGCTGGAGATGGCCCCGCCGGGGCCCGGGGTCGGCATGCTGACCGCGGCGGCCGTGGACCGGTTCACCACGGCCGCAGACGGGGGAGTCGAGGTCGCGGCGACCGTCGGCCTGCGCGTGCCGACCTGGGCGGCGGCCCCCGAGGGAACCCCCGACCCCGAGCTGGCGCCGATGTACCTGCCGGGGACGATCAACATCGTCGTCGCCGTCCCGGTGGCGATGACCGACGCCGCCCTGGTCAACGCCGTCATGACGGTCACCGAGGCCAAGTCCCAGGCGCTGGCCGAGGAGGGCTTCCCGGGCACGGGCACCGCCTCGGACGCGGTCTGCGTCGCCGTACGGGAAGAGGGGCGGGCCGAGCTGTTCGGCGGCCCGCGCTCGACCTGGGGCGCCCGCGTCGCCCGCGCGGTGCACGCCGCCGTACGGCAGGGCGCCCGTGACTGGATGGGCAGGAACGGCCAGGCGGCTCGGGAACCATCTTCAGGGCTGTCCGAAATGTAGGGATTGGTAGTTGATCTAGGCGCTGTTTTCGGGGGTCTGGCGGGATGTGTCCTGGTCGAACGGTGATTGTTTGTCTACTGAATACTTATCCGGGTGATGTTCTATTGACTTCTGCACTACGGTTGCCACGCTTGTCCTAATCCCCCCTATGGAGTGGCTATGCGGCGATTCGTCTTGGCTCTCGCGCTCCTCGGCGTCGTCGTCCCCGTGGCCGCCGCGACGGTCCCCGCGTTCGCGCACGAACATCCGAGTGGCATCACCGACCTGGTGACCCCGGCGGTCGTCAGGGTCGAGGCCAAGGCACGCGTCGACATCACCCTGCTCGACCACATCGGCGAACTGGTCCACGTCGAACGCTCCTACGACGTGCCGATCGGTGAGGGCACCGGCACCGTGGTCAACCCCGAGGGCGCCGTCGTCACCCTCACCAGGGTGGTCAGGACGGACAAGGACGTGGCGGTCCACGCCGCCAACAAGATCTTCGCCGAGCACCACAAGGTCAAGATCCCTGACGACTTCAAGCGGCACACCCTGAAGGACAAACTGCTCAACCACCACCTGCAGGAGTGCTACCCGCCGAAGCTGCCGACGGCCACCTGCATCGTCGACGTCACCACCGAGATCCGTGTCTTCCCCAACATCTCCAGGCCGGACGACGAGGGCTTCAAGGCTGAGATCACCCGTGTGGGGGACAAGCCGGACAGTCCCGCCGTGCTCGTGCCGGTCGGACGCGCGGACGCCAGCGCGGGCCTGCCGACGGCGCCGCTGGCGGCCCAGGTGCCGGACAAGGACTCCTGGCCGGTCGCGGTCGCCGGATTCACCAGACGGCCCGCGGCGGGCCTGCCGGAGACCGTGGACATCGCCCACCTGAGCGCCGGAGGCGCGGGCGAGGGCGGCAGAGGGTTCCGGGACCCGGAGAACAAGGTGGACGAGCCACGCAAACTGGGGGCGCTCGTCGACCGGGGCCTGCGCGGCGGCCCGGTGATCGAGGACAAGAAGGGGGAGGTCGTCGGCCTGCTCGTCGGAGGAGGCGAGGACGGCCGCATGATCGGGGTCCGGGAGGTCACCAAGGCCCTGGCCGAGGCCAGGGTCATTCCCAGGAGAGGGCCGATCGACGCGGCCTTCGAGCAGGCGCTGACCCGCTTCCACACCCACTACTACGGTGACGCGGTCCCCGCCTTCCAGCGTGTCCTCGACCTCTACCCGGGGCACGTCCTGGCGGCGGCGCACCTGAAGACGTCCCAGCAGAAACGCGGGACCGCCGAGGACGAGGGGGCCAGACGGGCCGCGGCCGCCGCCGGTGACAGCGCCGCCGGACCTCCCCTGTGGCCCTTCCTCGTCGTGGGAGGCGTGCTGGTGCTGGCCGTGCTGGCCGGGGCCTTCCTGCTGTGGCGCCGGAGGGGGAACGAAGAGGAGGAGGCCGAGGAGGAGCCGGTACGGAACACGCCGCCGCCCCCCGGACCGCGGCCCGCACCCCGCCCTGAGCCTCGCCCCGGGGCACAGGCGGACAGGCACGGGGCACCGGACGAGACGGCCGACGCCACCGTCGTGGTCGGCCGTTCCTTCCCCGCGCTGCCCAGGACGACCACCGCGCCGGGCACTCCCGTGCTGGTCGCGCGGGACCCGGGCGGCGGGCCCGGCACCAGGGAGACCGCGACCAGGCCGGACACCGTCCCCGTCAAACAGAAGTACTGCACCGCCTGCGGGATGCGGCTGGGGCCCGCGCACCGCTTCTGTGGCTACTGCGGCCACCCCACGGAGGCGTGATGGCCCAGAACGACAGAGCCCTGATCGGCCAGGAGGTGGCCGGATACCGCGTCGAGGACCTGATCGGCAAGGGCGGCATGGCGGTGGTCTACCTCGCCATCGACTCCCGGCTGAACCGCAAGGTGGCGCTGAAGGTCCTCAACCCGCTGCTGGGCGAGGACGAGCGCTTCCGCCAGCGCTTCGTGCTGGAGTCGCGGACGGTCGCGAGCATCGACCACCCCAACATCATCCCGGTCTACGAGGCCGACGCGGCCGAGGACGGCACGCTCTACATCGCGATGCGCTACGTGGACGGCCCCGACCTGCGGCGCCTGTTCTACGACCGGGGGCTGATGCCGGTCGGCCAGGCCAACAGGATCTTCGCCCAGGTGGCGGCGGCGCTGGACACCGCGCACGCGCACGACCTCATCCACCGCGACGTCAAACCGGCCAACATCCTGATCGCGGGCCACACCGAGGGCGACCACGCCTACCTCACCGACTTCGGCATCACCAAGCACCTCACCTCGCTCTCCGGGCTGACCCAGACCGACCAGTTCATCGGCACGCCCCGCTACATGTCCCCCGAGCAGATCAACAAGGAGCGCGTCGACGGCCGCTGCGACCAGTACGGCCTGGCGTGCGTGGTCTACGAGGCGCTGGCCGGGCGGCTGCCGTTCCGGCGGGACAACGAGATCGCGCTGCTGTGGGCACACCTGGCCGAGACGCCGACCCCGCTCAGCTCGCTGCGGCCCGAGCTGCCGATGGAGGTGGACGGCGTCATGGCGCGGGCGCTGGCCAAGTCACCCGAGCAGCGCTACGACACCTGCACGCAGTTCGTCACCGAGCTGCGGGACGCGATCAGCGGCCAGTCCTACCGGCTCGCGGAGGCGGCCCCCCAGGACCTTCAGGCCTCCCGGACCTCCCAGGCCGAGCCGGAGGCACCCACGAGGAGGCCCGCGCCGGAAGCCTCGCGGAAGGCCTCCCCGCGCAAACGCGGGAAGGGGCGGGGGATCGTCGTCGGCGCGGGCGTCGCCGTGGCGGCCGTCGTCGCGCTGGTCGCGGTGCTCGCCACCGTCCTGAGGGGCGGCGGCGAGTGGACGCCGTACGCGGGATCGTCCGCGGTGCCGGTCGCCTTTGAGCATCCGCCGAGCTGGACCCCCCGCGCGCACGCCGACGTCTTCGTGGTCACCTCCCCGAAGGCCGGGGAGTTCGACGCGCTGTTCGGCACGCCGGTCACCGCCGACTGGGCGGCGGTCAACGAGATCATCAAGGCCTCCCCGGCGGAGGCGACCGGGATCTACGCGCAGACCCTCGACACCCTCGACCCGCGGAGCGGGGCCCAGCAGCTCCAGGAGACCCTGCAGTCCTCGCTGCCGGGCACGGTCAACGTCTCCTCCGAGGTCGTCCAGGTGCTGGTGGGCGGCAAGCCGGCCGTACGGCTCGAAGGCTCGATCACCGACCCGCAGCGCGGCGGCAGACTGGACTTCACCGGATGGGCCGTGGAACGACCGGGCAAACCCGCCCTCATGATTTACTTCTGCGCGCCGGGCACCTGTGACAGCTCGCTGGCCAATCGGTTCGTGCGGAGCGTGTCCTTCGGGACCTCCTGACTTGTGGCCCACTTGTAAGCCACTTGCCTGGGCGTTTTGTCCTGTATGCACGGAGGGCGGAAGGGATTAGTCTCCCCGCATGGCGGTTCCCTCTCCCCTCCTGCGACGCTCCGGCGCCGCTTTCCTCGCCCGGCACCTCCGCACGGTGCCCAGGGCTGATCTGCTGATCGGCCTGGCCGTCATCGCACTCGGCACGCTGGAGGCCTTCACCGTCGCCGCCGACCACGGCGCGGCGCAGACCCCCGAACTGTGGTGGATCGGTCAGGCGCTCGTCACCGGGGTACTGGTGTGGTTCCGGCGCAAGGCGCCGGTCGCGGTCTTCATCCTGATGATCCTCGCCCAGTACGCCTGGCACCGGCAGGGCTACGAAGGCTGCCAGACCTGGCAGCTGGCCTCCCTGCTGATCGTCTTCCACACGGTCGCCGCCGAGCTGCCCGTCAAGCCGGGCCTGGCCTGGGCCGTGACCGGCATCCTGGTCTTCGACTCCGGTGCCGTCGACCACCGCCTGCTGCCCTTCGACGAGGTCATCTTCCTCACCGTCGTCTTCGGTGCCGCCTACCTCACCGGCCTGGCCGTGCGCGCCTACGCCACCAGGGCGCACCGTCTGGCCGCCCACGCCGTACAACTGGAACGTGACAGGGAACGCCAGGCCGCCGAGGCCGTCGCCCAGGAACGCACCCGCATCGCCCGCGAGCTGCACGACGTGGTCGCCCACAGCGTCAGCATGATGGTCATGCAGGCCGGGGTGATGCGCCGGATGGGAAGCCCGCACGAGGACATGCTGCTCGGCATCGAGCGGATGGGCCGGGAGGCGGTGGACGAACTGCGCGTCATGCTCGGCGCGCTGCGCATGCCGCTCGACGAGGCCATCCCGCAGCCGGGACTCGACCTGCTGGCCGGCACGGTCACCTCGCTGGCCTCCTCCGGGCTGCGGATCAGCCTCGACGTGGTCGGCGATCCGGTACGGCTGCCCCCCGGCCTCGACCTGTCGGCCTACCGCATCGCGCAGGAGGCCCTGACCAACGCGGTCAAGCACGGCGGCGAGTCCGAGATCACGATCACCATCACCTACCACGGTGACCACATCGAACTTGAGGTCCTGGACGGCGGCGGCGGAGCCCCGTCCGAGCTGTCGACGGGCAACGGCCTCGTCGGCATGCGCGAGCGCGCCGCGCTCTTCGGCGGCCGCTTCGAAGCGGGCCCCCGCCCGGAGGGCGGTTTCCGTGTCCACGCATCCCTGCCTATCTCCCACCAGGAGGTGTTCGCCGATGAACGGATCAACTGAGACGAGCATTCGTGTCGTGATCGCCGACGACCAGGCCATGGTCCGCGCCGGGCTGAAGCTCGTCGTGGAGAGCGAGGCGGGCATGGAGGTCGTCGGGGAGGCGGCGGACGGGCTCGAAGCCGTCTCCGTCGCCCGCCGTACCCGGCCTGACATCGTGCTGATGGACATCTCCATGCCGCGCATGGACGGCCTCACCGCGGCCAGGCAGCTCCTCGGCCAGCCCGCCCCGCCGAAGGTGGTGATGCTGACCACCTTCGACACCGACGAGAACCTCTACGCCGCGCTGCGCGCCGGGACCAGCGGGTTCCTGCTGAAGGTCTCGCCCCCCGAGCAGCTCGTCGAGGCCATCCGGGTCGTCGTCGGCGGTGACGCGCTGCTCGATCCGGCGGTCACCACCCGGGTCATCGCCTCCTTCGCGGGCCGCCACGACCCGGCGCCCCCGCCGCAGCTGGCCGAGCTGACCCCGCGCGAACTTGAGGTGCTGCGCTTCCTGGCCAGAGGCATGACCAACGCCGAGATCGCCGGGGAGCTCTTCGTCGGTGAGGCCACGGTCAAGACGCACGTCGCGCGGGTGCTCATGAAGCTTCATCTGCGGGATCGGGCTCAGGCCGTGGTGTTCGCGTACGAGTCGGGCGTGGTACGGCCGGGCGCGTCCGTGGGGTAGTGGGAGACCCACTCCGTGCGGCTCATCCTGAGCATCTTGACGCCGAGCGAGCCGATCGCGACCGCGCTGGCGCCCCACAGCGCGACCGAGGCGGGGCCGTACGGAACGACCAGGGAGGTGCCGTAGCCGATCGCGACGACGAGCGGCACCCACCAGTGCGCGAACCCGGCCCGCCACACGCCGGCCAGCAGGACCGGCATGCCGAAGATGGCGAAGAAGAGCCAGGGCATCTGGAAGCCGAAGACGACGCCGGGCAGGTTCAGCATCTCGTCGAGGATCTTGGCGGCCTGTTCGGGGGTGTTGCGCTGCCCCAGCCACCACTCCACCGGATCGATCATGAGCATGCCCGACAGGTTGATGTAGCCGAGCGCGGTGAGTGGGCCCACGATGTGGCCGAAGACCACGGCCCTGCGGCGCATCACATGCAACAGGGCGATGGCGGCCAGGGCCATGAGCAGGTAGGACCAGTGGTACAGAGCCGACTGGGCCTGGGCCAGGGCCGGGTTGTCGCCGTAGCTGACGGCCTCCCGGTCGTCGCCCCAGGTGCCGGGGTCGATGATGACGGCGATCGTCTGCAGGAGGGGCGCGACGATCAGCAGTGTGCCGGACGCGATACGCCTGAAGTCGGCTGAGTCCTTGAACATCGGGAATTCCTTGCTGTGCCTTGCTGTGCGGAACCAATGCAAGGAAGGTAGGCCCGTCCCCGGCGCCGGGTCGTCCGCCGGGGGAGGGACCCACTCTCCACCCGGCGGCGTATCATCCCGCGACGCCGTTCCTTAGAAACAGGTCGGAGCGCTGCCCGGCAGACAGGGGCCCTGGTTCCCGCCTCCGTCGCTCACCTGTCCGGAACGTGCCCGGATGACGTATCCCGCGTTGCCCGAGCCGGTGTCGCCGGCCGGAGGGAGCGGAGGAAGGGCCGGGGCGCCGCTCCTGGCCTCGTTCACGACGTGCATGCCACCCCGGAGGGGGCGAGGCCGTTCATCAGGGTGGCTATCAGGGCGTCGGCCGTGGCGGGGGGAACGTCGGCGGGGACGGGGGCGCCGCGCAGGAGGCGGGGGAGGACCAGTTCGTGGCAGACGCCGACGAGTAGCGTGGCGGCGGCCTCGGGGTCGGCCGAGGGGGTCAGGCGGCCGAGGTCGCGTTCCGCGCGCAGATAGCCGGCGAGCATCGCCTGCAGCCCCCTGCCCTCGCCGAGGGGGTTGGGCAGCGCGTCGAAGCGGGCGAGCACCTCGGGCTGGGGGAGCAGGCCCGCGAAGGCGGGCAGGAAGGCCCTGTGCAGGGCGAGACCGTAGGTGAGGCAGGCGCGCAGGTTGCCGGCGACGGTGCCCTCACCCGGCCTGGCGGGCAGCGGGCCGAGGTCGCGCTCGACCGAGCGGACGTGGGCGTGCAGCGCCAGCGCCAGCAACTCCTCCTTGCCCTCGAAGTGGTTGTACAGCACGCCGTCCGCGACCCGTGCCGCACGGGCGATGTCGCGGACGGTGAGTCCGGTGGTGCCGCGTTCGGCGATGAGCCGTCCGGCGGTGGCGACGAGGTGTTCGCGCAGGCTCAGGCCGTCGGTGCCGTCACGCAGGGCGGCCGCTTTTCTCGGTGACATCACCCCGCATCCTAGTGAGCCGGGTGGGTCACGGCCGGGTGGCGGTGATCAGCCAGGCGGCGCCGCGCAGCCGTACGGCACCGGCCCGTTCGAAGGGGCGCATCGCCTCGGTGAGGGCGTCGAGGGCGCGGGAGGCCGACTCCTGATCGACCTGGCCGAGCATGAAACGGACGGGACCCCAGGCTCCCAGGAAGGCCGCCGCGTCCTCGGTGTCCGCCCCCCATGTCTGGGGAGCGTCCACGGGGGTCGCGGCCACGTTCTCGAAGCCCGCGGCGGTGAGCACCTCGTGGACGCGGACGGGGTCGGCCAGTGACTCGGGGCCGGGCCCGCCGGGTTCTGTCGTGGCGGGGCGACGCGGCAGGTGCGGGGTCATCGCGGCGAGGACGCGGCCCAGGTCCTGGTCGTCCAGGTTCCGCAGCGACAGCATGGCCAGGCGCCCGCCGGGGCGCAGCGCGCGGCCGATGTTGGCGAACGCGGCGACAGGGTCGGCGAAGAACATGATCCCGAACCGGCTCGTCGCCACGTCGAACCGGCCGGAGGGCAGCGGGTGGACCTGGGCGTCGCCCCGCTCGAAGGTCACGTTGGCGACGCCCTCGGCGTCCGCGCTCGCGCGGGCCCGCGCGAGCATGGGGGCCGACAGGTCGAGGCCGGTCGCGTGGCCGTGCCGGGCCAGCCGGGCGGCCAGCCTGGTCACCCGCCCGTTGCCGCAGCCGACGTCCAGCACCGTGTCCCGCTCCCCGACGGCCGCCGCCGCGAGCAGGGGTTCGTTGAAGGCGTCGTTCACGGCGTCGTAGCGGTCCTGGTGGTCGGCCCAGTGGTTGCCCTCGTAGCCGTTCCAGGCCTCGGACTGGCGGACGTTGACGACGGAGCCCATGCTTCCTCCCGAACTGATATGAACGAACGTTCATGAACGTTCGTTCATGATGGGGCGCGGAGCGGGAGGGTGTCAACCGCACGTGCCCCGGGCTCTTCGCCGATTAGGTCTTACTGGAAAGCTTCTTTGCTTTTACTCTCGATGCGTGGATCTCCAGGTTCGTCATCTGAGGGTGCTGTGTGCGATCGCGGACAGCGGGAGCATCTCCAGGGCGGCCGTGACCCTGAAGATGTCCCAGCCCGCGCTCACCGCTCAGCTGCGCCGTATCGAGCAGATGTTCGGCGACCCCCTGTTCGACAGGGGCCCCGAGGGCGCCCGCCCGACCATGCTCGGCGAGTGGCTGCTCGTCCGCTCCCGCTCCCTGGTCTCGGCCGTCGACGAGTTGGAGCGGACGGCCAGGCGTTACGCGCCCCCGCAGGTGGAGACGGCGCCGATCCGGGTCGGCTGCGCCCCGACCCGGCTGCGGATCTACCTGGCCAAGACCCTCCGCAGGCTGCTGCCCGGCGCGGAGATCAGGCTGCTCACCGAGCAGACGATCGACACGTTGCCCGGCCTGCTCGAATCGGAGCGGATCGAGCTGGCGACCCTCGACGACTATCCGGACCACCGGCTCTGCGCGCCGCCCGGCGCGGTGTACACCGCCATCGCGGTGGAGCCGCTCTTCGTCGGCCTGCCCGCGGGCCACCCGCTGGCCGAGCACGAGGAGGTCGAGCTGCGCGACCTCGCCGAGGAGGACTGGGCGCTGCCGACCCCGCTTGAGTCGGGGCCCAGGGAGTACTTCTGGAACACCTGTGCCGCGCACGGCTTCGCCCCGCGCGTGGCCTACGGCGTCAACCTGGAGGTCGGGGTCGACCTGGTCGCGGAGGGACGCTGCGTCAGCCTGTTCCAGGCGACCGTCCCGGCCAGGGAGGGCATCGCGATCCGCCCGCTGGCCGGCTCGCCCCTGCGCTTCCGGCACCTCATCGGATGGACCGCTCCCGGGCCGATCACCGCGCACGCCGACGCCCTGGTGCGGGCGCTGACCACCACCTACTGGACGGAGTCGCAACGGGCTCCCGCCTACCGGAACTGGCTGGAAAGGCACGGGCCGCTGAAGCGGTTGTGAGCCGTAGTCTCGCGGCGTGATGACCAGGAACTCGCACTGCTCCTTCTGCGGCAGTGCATACGCCCTCGACCAGGCGTGGCCGCGCACCTGCTCCTTCTGCGGCAACACCGCCTACCTCAACCCGCTGCCGGTCGCCGTGATGCTGTTGCCCGTCGACGACGGTGTGCTGGTGATCCGCCGCGGCGTCGAACCGCACCGGGGCGGCCTCGCCCTGCCGGGCGGCTTCGTCGACGTGGGGGAGTCCTGGCAGCAGGCGGCGGTCAGGGAGCTCCGCGAGGAGACGGGGGTCGTCGTCGGCGCGGACGACGTCCGGCTCCTCGACGTGCTCAGCGCCCCCGACGGCACCGTGCTGATCTTCGCCATGGGGCCGGAGACCTCCTCCGCCGCGCTCCCGCCGGTCGTGCCGACCGATGAGACGACGGAGTGGCTGACGATCGACGGGCCACGCGAGCTGGCCTTCCCGCTGCACACCAGGGTCGTGGCGGACTACTTCGCCGCTAGGTGACCTCCCGGGGCGGGCCCGCCGCGTCGGGCCCGCCCCCCATCCCGTACGGCCACGTGTATTGGTCCGTCCGAAACCTCCTCCCCGGGGGCCTCGCCGTGCCCTTGCCCGGGTGATCCACACCGCTCCTGCCGTAAGAGGTGTGTCAATATTCGGGCATCTTGTGTATATTTTCCGTCATTGGCTCACATCTGAGGGAGGATTTATCGTGCGAGCGTTCCCACGGGTGCTCTTCGACGAGGCGCACAACGAGTCATGGACCATCCGCAGGGACGTGGCCGAAACGATGAATCCGGGGCATCCCGACGACAACAGCTACGCCCGCGCCGCCGAGACGCTGCGCCGCCTCGGGCACACCGTGGCCGCGCACACCGGCGGACCGATCACCCCGGCCCTCCTCGCCGGGCAGGACGTCCTCGTGATCGCCCACCCCTCCGCCGACCGCTGGGAGCGCACCACGGGCCTGGGCAGCCCCGTCCTGCCGGTCGAGGAACTCGACGCGATCGAGGACCACGTCACGGCCGGAGGCGGCCTGGTCGTGCTCGCCGAGTGCGAGCAGGAGAAGTACGGCAGCAACCTCGCCGAACTGCTCGGCCGCTTCGGCGTCACCGTCGAGCACACCACCGTCCAGGACCCCGGGAACTCCCACAACGGCGTGGCCTCCTGGGTCCTCGGCGTCCCCGGCGACCCCTCGCAGCGGGAGGACCCGCTGGCCGGGGCGCGCAGGGCGTGCTTCTACCGGGCGGGTGCCCTGACCGGCCCCGAGCACGCGAACGTGCTGTTCCGGACCTCGCGGACCGCCGACCCCGCCGACGCGCCCCTGGCGCTGGCCGTACGGCACGGCGAGGGCAGGGTCGTGGTCGTCGCCGACTCCGACCTGTTCGGTGACGACTCGATCGGCGACTACGACCACGCCGTGCTCTGGGGCAACCTCGTCACCTGGGCCGCCCGGGTGCCCGTCCCCGCCGGGCGCCGGGAGATCCAGGAGGTCCAGGAGGTCTCCGTGGTCCGCGAGTCCTTCCAGGCACTCAAGGCGGCCGTCGAGGCGCTCCAGCCGCTGCAGGCCAAGGACGGCTCCGTCGAGGGCGACCGGGACAGGGCGGTCGAGCTGATCGCCGAGATCGTCGAACACGTCGCACGGCTCGCCCCGTGCTTCCCCCACGACGAGGCCTACCTCACCGCGGTGGTCGCCGACCTGCGCAAGTGGGTCGAGCAGGGCCTGGGCGTCCCCGACTTCCTGGACTCCCTCGACGCCTTCCACCCTGACACCCAGCGGATCGACGGCCTCGAACACCTGGTCGTCTTCCCGATGTACACCCAGAACGGAAGCGTCCGCCGCCACCTGGAGGCCGTGCTGATCCGCACGGTCTGGCCCGAGTGGCTGGCGAACCTGGAGAACGAGCGCTACGACAACCCGCTCTTCGTGCCGATCGCCTTCGAGGACTTCACCTCCGGCTACGACACCAACTCCGCCGTCCTGTTCCCCGAGACCGTCGCGGTGCGCCAGACCCCGGCCCGTTTCACCTGGGGCGGCATCTTCTGCGACCGGGAGGCCGCCCGCTTCCGCGCGGTCAGCGGGGCCGCCGCCGAGACGCTCAAACTCGCGCTGCCGCCGGACGCGGCGCGGCTGGTCGCCTCGCAGGAACTGGCCCAGGACACCTTCGTGCTCTGGGACCTGATCCACGACCGCACGCACAGCCACGGCGACCTGCCGTTCGACCCGTTCATGATCAAGCAGCGCATGCCGTACTGGCTCTACTCCCTTGAGGAGCTGCGCTGCGACCTGACCGCGTTCGGCGAGGCCGTGAAACTGGAGCGGGAGGGCGTCCCGCACGCCCGCTACGTCCAGATCGCCATCCTGTTCGACCGGCTGTTCCGCTTCCCGATCACCGGTGACCGGGTCCGCAACTACGACGGTCTCGGCGGGCAGCTGCTCTTCGCCTACCTGCACCGCAACGACATCGTCAGGTGGACGGACAACCGGCTCAGCGTCGCCTGGGACCGGGTCGCCGACGGCGTCGCCGACCTGCGGGGCGAGGTGGAGAAGCTCTACCGGGACGGAATCGACCGCTCCAAGCTCGCCCACTGGCTGGCCGCCCACCAGCTCGTCGCCGCCTACGTGGAGCCGCACCCGGCCTCCGTCTGGCACCGGGGGGTGGACGCGCTGCCGGTCGAGGGCTTCCCCAAGGCCGTGGTGGACGCGGTGCTGCCCGACGAGTTCCCCCTGAGCATGTTCTACGAGGCCCTGCGCCGTAAGCTCGGCGATGTCGTCGAGTCCACGAGGGGAATCCGGGCATGATCATTCTGGTGACGGGCGCGGCCGGGCCCGCGGGCAGGGCGGTCGTACGCCGCTTCACGGACAAGGGACACACCGTCATCGGTGTCGACAGGTCAGGCGCGGAGGGCACCCTCCCGGTCGACCTGCTCGACGCCGAGGCGGTCAGGCGGCTGGCCGCCGACGTCCAGGCCGAGCACGGCCGGCTGGACGGCGTCGTGCACCTGGTCGGCGGCTGGCGCGGCTCGAAGACTTTCGCCGAGACCAGGCTTGAGGACTGGGACCTGCTGCACGACCTGCTGGTCCGCACCCTGCAGCACGTCACCCTCGCCTTCGAGCCGCTGCTGAGGGCGAGCGGACGGGGCAGGTTCGCCATCGTCTCCGCGCTGGCCGCCGAACGGCCGACCCAGGGCAACGCCGCCTACGGCGCCGCCAAGGCCGCGGCCGAGGCCTGGACCCTGGCCTTCGCCGACGCCCTTGAGGGCTCGGGCTCGACGGCGAACGTCCTGGTCGTCAAGGCCCTGGTGAACCAGGCCATGCGGGAGGCCGCCCCCGAGCGGACCTTCCCCGGGTTCACCGACGTCGACGACCTCGCCGAGGCGATCGACGGCCTGTGGGACACCGACAGGAACGGCGAAAGGATCGTCCTGGCCCCGTGAGGCGGGACGGCGAGAACGACGCGGGCGGCCGGACACCGAAAGGCGGCCGCCCGACCAAGGGGAAGAAGTGACAGACGCCATCCGCAGACACGACCCGCTGGTCAAGGGATTCGCCAGCGACAACTACGCCGGAGTGCACCCGGAGATCCTCCAGGCCCTCGCCCTGGCCAACGAGGGGCACCAGATCTCCTACGGCGAGGACGTCTACACCGAGGCCCTCCAGGAGGTCTTCCGCGGCCACTTCGGCCCCCTGGCGCAGGCGTGGCCGGTCTTCAACGGCACCGGGGCCAACGTGGTCGCGCTGCGCGCGATGACCGCCCCCTGGGAGGCGGTCGTCTGCGCGGAGTCCGCGCACATCCACACCGACGAGGGCGGGGCCCCGGAACGGTCGGCCGGCCTCAAGCTGCTCACCGTCGCCACCCCGGACGGCAAGCTCACCCCCGAGCTGGTCGACACCCAGGCCTGGGGTTTCGGCGACGAGCACCGCGCCCAGCCCAGAGTCGTCTCGATCACCCAGGCGACGGAGCTGGGCACCCTCTACACCCCCGACGAGGTCAGGGCGATCTGCGAGCACGCCCACCAGCTCGGCATGCTCGTCCACCTCGACGGCGCCCGCGCGGCCAACGCGGCCGCCGCGCTCGGGGTGCCGCTGCGCGCCTTCACCACGGACGCCGGGGTGGACGTGCTGTCCTTCGGCGGCACCAAGGCCGGGCTGATGTTCGGCGAGGCGATCGTGGTTCTCAACCCCGACGCCGTCAGGGGGCTGCGCTACCTGCGCAAGAGCGCGATGCAGCTCGCCTCCAAGATGAGATTCGTCTCGGTGCAGTTCGAGGCGCTGCTCGCCGGTGACCTGTGGCTGCGCAACGCGCGCAACGCCAACGCCATGGCCCGCAGACTGGCCGACGCCGTACGGGAGATCCCCGGGGTCGAGGTGCCCAGGCCCGTGCAGGCCAACGCCGTCTTCGCGGTCCTGCCCGCCGAGGTGACGCAGCGGCTGCAGAAGCGTTTCCGCTTCTACACCTGGAACGAGGCCGCCGGGGAGGTCCGCTGGATGACCGCCTTCGACACCACGGAGGCGGATGTGGACGCCTTCGCCGCCGCCGTGGCCGAGGAGATGAGCGCGCAGGCGTGAGGACACGCGGCCCGGTCCCGTACGGCTGACGCCGGGGGGAGAGCCGCGCGGGGACGGGTCAGGACTTCCTGCCCGTCTCCTTCTCGTATGCGGTCAGCTGCTGTTCCAGAGCCTTCATGAGTTCGAACACCTGGCTCGGGGGGATGCGGATCCGGCTGACGATCCTGGTCGGCACACTGACGAAGTGCTGGCCCGACGAGGGGTCGTTGGCGAGCTGGGGCGGCCTGGTGATCACCGCGAAGTCCAGGACGAAGCCATCCTCGGTGTGCCACACCGATGCGAAGTTGGCGTACTGCCCGGCCTCGACCTCGGCGGAGATGCTCACCTCCAGGCGGTTCTCCGGTTCGTCGTTCACCATTTCTGTTCTATCTCCTCCGGCCAGGTTGCTCAATGCTGCCCTGGCCGGGGGAACGGGCGGCGCAGGGGCGCGCCGACCTCGTCGAGGCGGACGCCGTACAGGGGGTGGGCCCGGGAACGACCGGGGAGAGCTAGAGGATCGAGGGCAGTGGCCTGGCCCCGCGCTGGGCCAGCATGTCGGTCATCAGCTTGATCTCTCCCGTCTGGCCCGCGACGATGTGCCGCGCCAGGGTGGCCACCTCGTCGCGGTCCGACAGTTTCAGCAGCCCCTCGCTCATCTGCACGCCGCCCTCGTGGTGGCGGATCATGAGCTGAAGGAAGAGGATCTCCTGCTCCTTGCCCGTGGCCTCGCGGAGCCTCTTGAGCTCCTCCTGGCTGGCCATACCGGGCATCGCACCCGGGGCCGCCGCCGTTACGCCGTGGCCGTGACCGGACATCCAGGCCATCGGCGGGCGCTCGGTCGACTGGTTGAGCCCCCACTGCTGGAGCCAGCCGCCGAACATCCCGCGCTGGGCGGTCTGCGTGACGATGATGTCGTAGGTGAGCACCCGCAGGGGATCGTTCGTCGTGTCGTCCCGCATGATGAAGGCCATCTCGACGGCCTGCGAGTGGTGCGTGGCCATGTCACGGGCATAGCCGGCTTCGGCAGAGGAGTCGGTGGGGGACTGCCTACCCCCCAGGAACAGCACGGAGCCGACGAGCGCGAAAACGATGACTATCGCAAGGATCGTCCACGGTCGACGTGATCTGGGGCGTTCTACGGGGGTCTCCATCGCCTAGTCAGCCTACCGGTTACCAGCTGTGGGGAGGGAGTGCGGTACTTATTCCCGCTATACGTAGGTAGCGCATAAGGTGACTCGGACATGGTTTGCCCCCTGGAGGATTGATGATCAAGGAAGAGGCACGGTCGAGACGTGAGCGTCTCAACCAGATGCGTGAACAGCAGAAGCGCCGTGAGCGCCGTGCCGGGATCATCATGTGGGGGGCCGGAGGCCTGGTCGTTCTGCTGCTCGTCGGAGTGGTCGGCTTCTACCTCGTCAACGAGCGGGCGCAGACCTCACTGGATTCGGTGACAAGCGCCAAATACGCGGGCGGATCGCACAAGGAAACCAAGATCAAATATGCGGAGAACCCCCCGATGGGCGGGGAGCACAACTCCGTATGGCAGCGCTGTGGCATCTACGACGAGCCCGTGAACAACGAGAACGCCGTGCACTCCCTGGAGCACGGCGCGGTGTGGATCACCTATCGGCCCGACCTTCCCAAGGACCAGGTCGAGACGTTGAAGAAGGCCGCATCGAGCGACTACATGCTTCTCAGCCCCTACCCGGGTCTCCCCAAGCCCGTCGTGCTGAGCTCCTGGAACAAGCAGCTGCAGCTCGACAGCGCGGACGATCCGCGACTGGCCAAGTTCGTCGCGAAGTACAAGAACAGTCCTGAGACCCCCGAGCTCGGCGCCTCCTGCGAGGGTCCGAACAGCGTCGACAAGCCCGCGTCGCAGAACCCCATTCCCGACGCCACGCCCGCTCCCTCCTCAAGCGCCTCCTGACGACAGGGAGGGCGGCGACCTCGCCGCCCTCCCGCCACGCGGGCGCCGAGGGTCACGAGTGGTCTCTCAGGGGGCGCAGGACCACTCCCACCACGGCGTCGGCGGGTACGTAACCGTACTGTCGCGAGTCTCCGCTGCCGTCGGGATTGTCTCCCAGGAGCACCAGACTGGCCGGGGGGACCACCGCCCCGGCCCCTTCGAAGGGAAAGGGCACCGGATCTCCGGGGATCGCCGCGACCCGTTTGATGACCCGCCGGGCGCGCAGTGCCTCCCGGGGACCCAGCTCTCCGGGAACGGGCCGTATCCACTCAGGCAGGTCGACGACGGCCACCTCACCCGCCCGGATCCGGCCTCCCCGGCGGCGCCGTACCAGTAGCCGGTCGCCGTGACGGTAGGTGGGCGTCATGCTGGGGCCCCGCACCGTGACCACCAGGTATCCCCGGCGAAGCCGGTTCAGCCAGCCCGCGAGGCAGGCCAGCGCGACAAGGGCCAGCGCGGTCCGGATCATGTGAGCGTCGTCTCGTAGCCGCGGGCCTGCAGGGAGAAGAGCCGGGAGTAGACGCCGCCCTCGGCGACGAGCCGGGCGTGGTCGCCGCACTCGATGATCTCCCCGTCGGAGAGGACCGCGATCTGGTCCGCGTCGCGGACCGTGTTGAGGCGATGGGAGATCAGCAGGCTGGTACGGCCGCCGCGGTGCTCGCGGAGCCGGGCGTGAACCTCGGCCTCGGCCTCCGCGTCGAGACCGGAGCTGGGCTCGTCGAGGACGAGCATGTCCCGGTCGTCCCGAAGCAGCGCCCTCGCCAGCGCCAGCCGCTGCCCCTGCCCGCCGGACAGCAGCATGCCCATCTCGGGGTGCTCCTCGTCGATCCCGGCCAGGAACATCCGGGTCAGCATGGTGTCGTAGCCGTTCGGCAGCGCGGCCAGCACCTCGTGCACCCCGGCGCGCCGCGCGGCGGCCTCGATCCGATCTCGGTCCTCCAGCCGGGCGAGGTCACCGAGGCCGATGTTCTCCGCCGCGGAGAGCTCGTACTCCACGTAGTCCTGGAACACCGTGCCGATCCGTTCCCGCAGCTGGGCGGGGTCGGTGTCCCGCAGGTCGACTCCGTCCCAGCGGACCTGGCCGCGGGTGGGGTCGTAGAGCCTGCAGAGCAGCTTCACCAGTGTGCTCTTGCCCGCGCCGTTCAGCCCGACCAGCGCGGTGGCCCGGCCCGCGGGAATGGTGAGGTTCACACCACGCAGCACCCACGGCTGGTCGGGACCGTAGCGGAACCAGACGTCCCGGAACTCGACCCCTCCCGTCAGCGCCGGTACCGGGCGGGGAGAGGCCGGGACCGGCAGGTCGGGTTCGACCGTGGTCGCCACGTGGTAGTGGTCCAGCATGAGCAGCGCCTGGTAGGAGGCTCCCAGCTGACTGATGATCGCGGACAGGGAGCTCTGGACCCCGGCGACCGCGGCCACGAGCACCGTCACGTCGCCCACGGTGAGTCGTCCGGCCCGGGAGGCCAGGACGGCCCAGATCAGCCCGCCGCCCGCGACTCCGGCCCCCAGGATGGCCAGGAGGATCTGCACTCCCAGCTCGCGCCGGTCCAGGGCGCGGTTGACGGCGTTGGTCGAGCGCAGCTCGGAGAGCATCCGGTTCCTGAAGAAGTCCCCCAGTCCGAAGAGACGGACCTCCTTGGCCTCCCGCGGGGCGCTGAGCAGGTTCGCGTAGAAGTACTGCCGCCGCTCGGCGTAGCCGGTCCGCCACATCGCCCCCACCCGGCGCCGGCCCAGCAGGACCTCCGCCCGCGTGGTGGGGATCGCGGTGACCGAGACGGCCAGCACCAGCCAGGGGTTGATCAACAGCAGGGTGACCAGGAAACCGGTCAGGGTCAGCAGACTTCTTCCGATGCCGGTGGCGCTGTTCAGCAGGTGCACGGGGCCGGTGCTGCCCGCCTGCTGCGCCAGGCTGATCCGATTGTGGAAGTCCGGGTTCTCCAGGGTCGCCAGCCCCCGCAACCGGTCGTTCATCGCGGTGTAGAGCCGGTCGACCGCGACCGTCCGCACCCGCCTCCCCACCTCGGCCTCGGTGTACTGGGACAGCCGTGGCACGACCACGGCGCAGACCCCCGCGAGGGCGAGCGCCACGGCGGCCCAGACCAGGGCCGTTCCGGAGACGCCGCCGACCAGGCCGTCCAACGTCAGCCGGGTGAGCCAGGCGACCGCCACCGGCGCGAGCCCTGCGGCGGCCGAGAGCAGCACCAGCACGCCCAGCGCCGCCGGAGCGGCCGCCAGCGTCAGCCGCGCCGCCATGAGGGTGTGGCCGAACGCCGCTTTGGGGGTGAGCCCGGCCGTCGCTCCGGCCTGCCTCACATCTCCGCCGGTACGGCCACGGCACCTCGCCCGGTGTGGGTCACCGCGCCGTCCGCGCCGAGACGGCACATGGCGGGGTAGGCGGAGGTCTTGAAGGCGGCGGCCAGCGGCCCGCGATCCCGTTCGATGACGACCATGACGTTCTCCCGGAGCTGCGACACCATGTCGGCGGCGACCTCGTCCGTCGGCGCCACGATCACGGCCAGCGCCTGCCGACGGCCCTCGGGCAGCGCCCGCGCCGCCGCGGCGAACCTGGGAAGCCACTCGTGGCACGCGTCGCAGGTCGGGGAGAAGAACCCCACCAGCCCACCGGCCAGCTGTGCCCCGGTGACCGCCTCGGCGTCCACGGTGCGGGCGGTGAAGGGACCGGGGCGGGTCCCGGGACCGGTGATCGGCTCGATCATGGACTTCGGGTGGGTCAGGCCGTCGAGACGTTCTGTGTGGTCCCGTAGCCGGCGGATCACGCCCAGCGTGAGGACCAGATTCAAGACGGTGACGACGACACAGAGAATCACGGCTGCGGCAACAAACATGTCCACTGCTTTCTTCACTTCGATTTGTTCGGGTGGTACGGAGACGAGGCGAACAGGGCGACCAGATCGTCCAGGCGGATCACCAGGGACGCGACGGTGAGGGCGGCGATCACCGTGACCACGGCGAGGGCCGGCTCCATCGGCCCGGCGGGGGAGAGCAGGGCCGTCAGCAGGCCGGCCACCGCCACCACGATCAGGACGAGGTTGCGCGCCAGGTGCACCGGTCCCAGCGGTGTGCCTCCGGCCCCGAAACAGCGGCACGGGGCACGTTCACCCCGGCGCAGCGCCGCGGCGATCGCGATCGTGAACCCGGTGGTCGTCACGGTGGCGAGGGCGAATCCCGCCGCGGCGGTCGCGGGAAGGAGGGTCAGGACGACGACGGCCAGTTCGGCGGCGAACACTCCGAGGGCGACCGGCCGCCGCCACCTGCCCACGCGGGGAGGCAACAGCCGGCCGGTCGATCTCGTGAATTCGGCAAACGCCTTACCGGGCCGTTTGCTGATCGCCGCTACGGCGAAAGTGCTCGCCACGAGCACCTGGCAGCCCAGGGTGACGAGTGCCATTGGTCGTTTAGGCGGGGACTAGGAGCAGACGCTGCACGTGATACGGCGGGCGCTGTCCTCGCAGAGGCACAGCTTGGTCAGGCCACCTCCGCAGGGAATCTCATAGAGACACGGCCCCGTGTAGGGGTAGGAGCCACAGGGGCAGCTCGCGGCCGCGCTCGACGCGGGCACGAACCGGCTCAGCAGCCGGTCCCCAAGGATTCCCAATTTGTTAAGCATGTCGCAGACCCTTCCTCCGGCCGCCGGTTCCGCGCGTGAGAGATTAATATGCGGCCGGAGTGGTCTCCGGGGCGGCACGTTGTTCACGCTAACCGCCGCTTATCGGCAAAACAATAGATTCTTGCCGAAGAATGGCAATTGCAATTCCGGGAGGCCGGTTATTCATTGATTTGGAAGGGTATGGTTTCGAATTCCCGACTCTCCTGTCGGGTAACCTGGGCGGACGTGAGCCTCGGGGCCGCGGGGGGCCCCGCAGGAGGCCTTCGTCCGGCCTGGCCGGGGGTCGTGAGCTGCGAACATTCGCTCGCCTCCCGGGGTGCCCCGCGTGGCGAGCACGGCCTTTCCGTGGCCTTTCCGTGTCATGACGGGCTCCCGCCCTCCCCGGGGTGTGACCCGGCCGTCCGAACCGGTCGCGTTTTTCCAGCTTTTCGGCCCGCCGATTCGGACTGTTCCGCCCTTTTGGGGCATCACTTCCTGCTGTTTTCTCTGCCCGTTTGACGGATGGGCGGAGTGTCACCGGACGTGCCATTTCTGTGACGTTTCTGTGAATAGCTTGGAAAGCATTTCCGTATGGAAATCATTACTTTATGTGAGCGCATTGTCCGATGAATGGGCGGGTCGGTCAAGCATTTGTGCAATGTGAAATGGTTCACAGATTGACCGCTTTGGGAGGGGGTAACGCGGTGCCGGTTTCCGGGACGGCGGGGCTGACAGGGCGCCGAACAGCCCCGCACGGCGTGCCGGGGGTGGTCCTGAACCACCGGACTATCGGAGTACCCGCTCCAGCGGAACCGCCTCCAGGCCGTGGGCCTCGGCCACCGGCTGGTTGGTCAGGTGCCCCGCGTGTGTGTTGAGGCCGGGAGCCAGTACGGGGTCCTCGCGCAGCGCCTGGCGCCAGCCGAGGTCGGCGATGGCCAGGACGTAGGGCAGGGTCACGTTGGTCAGCGCGTAGGTCGAGGTGTGCGGGACGGCGCCCGGCATGTTGGCCACGCAGTAGAAGATCGAGTCGTGCACCCGGTAGGTCGGGTCGGCGTGGGTCGTCGGCCGGGAGTCCTCGAAGCAGCCGCCCTGGTCGATGGCGATGTCCACCAGGACCGAGCCCGGCCTCATCCGTGAGACCAGTTCGTTGCTGACCAGTTTCGGGGCCTTGGCGCCCGGCACCAGCACCGCGCCGATGACCAGGTCGGCGTTGAGGACCGCGCGCTCGACCTCGAAGCTGTTGGAGGCGACCGTCTGGCAGTGGCCCTGGTAGATGACGTCGGCCTGGCGGAGCCTGTCGATGTTCTTGTCCAGCAGGACCACCTCGGCCTGCATGCCGAGCGCGATCACCGCGGCGTTCATGCCGGAGACCCCGGCACCGATCACGACCACGCTCGCGGCGTGCACGCCGGAGACGCCGCCCATCAGCACCCCGCGGCCGCCCTCGGGCCGCATCAGGTGGTAGGCCCCGACCTGGGGGGCGAGGCGCCCGGCGACCTCGGACATCGGGGCGAGCAGTGGCAGGGAGCCGTTGGCGTTCTGCACGGTCTCGTAGGCGATGCCGGTGACCCCGGACTCCAGCATGGCCCGGGTGCAGGCCTCGGAGGCGGCCAGGTGCAGGTAGGTGAAGAGCACCTGCCCCTTGCTCATCCGGTGGTACTCCTCGGCGACGGGCTCCTTGACCTTCAGGACGAGGTCCCCCTCGGCCCACACGTCGTCGGCCGAGTCGATGATGACGGCGCCGACGCTCTGGAAGTCGGAGTCGGGAATCGACGACCCCGCTCCGGCGTCCTTCTCGATGAACACCTGATGACCATGCCGGACCAGCTCCTGGGCGCCGGCTGGGGTCAGGGCCACACGGTACTCGTGGTTCTTGACCTCGCGGGGAACAGCGATCTTCACGGCTCCTCCAGATTCGTGCACCTATGTCACCTTCACTCTGCGTTCCCGAGAAAGAGGGCACTACGCGCAAGGTGCAATGAATCGCTCATCGTTGATAACACGCTGTCAAACTGCGGAAGTCGTCATCTTTCTGGATGCCCGATTGACCGTCCGATTACCGGGGATTTTGAGTGATCGGTAGGCTCGTTCGCGAGGGACGCGACGATACGGGGACGAAGACGATGGAGATGCGCACCGGTCCTGGCGGCACGGGCGACCCGCCGGTGCCGCAGGGGCCTCCACCCGCCCGTCACGGCCATCACCAGGGCCGTCACCAGGGCGTCCGGCCTGACCCGACGGGACCGGGGCGCGGGAACGGGGCCAGGTCCGGCCCGCCGGGCGGCCGAGGCCGTCCCACGCCCCCCGGAGGGCCCCGCGACCCCCGAGCGGCCGGATACGCCCCGCAGCCGCCCCGCGCCACCAGGATCACCACGATCGCCCTGGTCGTCGCCCTGGTCATCGTCGTGCTGACCGCGGGCGTGCTCGGTACCCTCGCGGTGCTGATGACCCGCAACCCCGACCTGCCGCTGGGCGCGACGCCGCCCCGGCGGCTGGCCGTACCCATCCACTTCGCGCCGGTGACGGGCGCCCAGCAGGGGCCGTGCACCGACCCCGACGCCAGGCCCGACGACCTCGGGCAGGTCTGCTACACACTGGCCGCCGGGGTCAGCGTGGACGCGGTGCGCAGGATCGAGGCGGTCCAGGACCGGGGCGGCTCCTACTCGGTGAAGATCGTGTTCGCGCCCACCTTCCGCGACCAGATCAACGACCTGACCCAGGAGACGGTCACGCAGCAGATGGCGATCGTCGTCGGGGAACGGGTGGTCGCGGCCCCCAGGGTCGCCCAGGTGATCACCGAGGACAGTCTGAGCATCGCGGGCTCCTTCACCAAGGAGCAGGCCGACGCCATGGTCGCCCGGCTGCTCGGTGCCGCGAACGCGCAGCCCTCGGCGACCCCGGGAACCACGACGCCTCCCACGACGGCGCCCATCACCCCACCGGCCACGAACGCGCCCACCGGTCAGGCACCACAGACCCCGGCCGCCACCACGGGAACCACCACCGGGCCCACGACGGGGCCCACGACGGGAGCCGCGGCGCCCGCCGCCGGGGCGCGGGGGACCGATCCCCGCTATCCGGACTGCGCGAGCGTGGCCAGGGCGGGACGCGGCCCCTACTTCAAGGAGACCCACAAGGAGTACCACTGGTACCCCGACAAGGACGGCGACGGCGTGGCCTGTGAGGAGGGATACCTCCAGGCCCGCTAGAGCAATCCCTGGACGGCCTCTATCGCGAAGTAGAGGGCGAAGACCAGGGTGACCGCCCACAGCAGCCACGGAATCCGCCCGGCCCGCCCGACGGCCGCCTGGACGACCGTGTAGGAGATCACCCCGGCGCCCACGCCGTTGGTGATGCTGTAGGTGAAGGGCATCAGCGCGATCGTCAGGAACGCCGGTACGGCCAGCGTCAGGTCCTCCCAGGGGATGTTCCTGGCCTGGGTCATCATCAGCGCGCCGACGAGCACCAGCGCCGGGGCCGCCGCCGCGGCGGGCACGACGGAGGCGATCGGGGTGAAGAACAGGCTCAGCGTGAACAGGGCACCGGTCACCAGCGCCGCCAGGCCGGTCTTCGCGCCCTCGCCGACCCCGGCCGCCGACTCGACGAACACCGTGTTGGCCGAGGCGCTGGACAGGCCGCCGACGGCCCCGGCCACGCCGTCCACGGTCAGGATCGCGCCGAGGCGGGGCACCCGGCCCTGCTCGTCGACCAGTCCCGCCTCGTCGCTCACCCCGATGATCGTGCCCATCGCGTCGAAGAACCCGGACAGGACCAACGTGAACAGCACGACCGTCGCGGTCACCGGCCCCGCCTGGGAGAAGCCACCGAAGAGGTCGAACTGCCCGACCAGTCCGAAGTCCGGCGCCGCGACCACGCCCTCGGGCACCCGGGGCACCACGACGCCCCAGCTCGCCGGGTCGATCCTGGCGACGGAGTTGACGACGATCGCCAGCACGGCGGTGATCGCGATGCCGATCAGGATGGCGCCCCTGGTCCTGCGCACGTAGAGCACGATCATCAGCAGCAGGCCGAAGCAGAAGACCGTGACCGGCCAGCCCGTCAGGTGTCCCGTCCTGCCCAGCTGCACCGGCGTTCCCGTGCCGCGTGCCACGAACCCGGCGTCGACCAGCCCGATCAGCGCGATGAACATTCCGATGCCCACGCTGATCGCGTGCTTCAGGGCCAGCGGGATGGAGTTCATGATGAGCCTGCGCAACCCGGAGACCGCGAGGAGCACGATGACCAGGCCCTCCAGCACGACCAGACCCATCGCCTGGGCCCAGGTCATGTGCGGGGCGGCCTGGTAGGCGACGACGGCGTTCAGCCCGAGCCCGGCAGCCAGGCCGAAGGGGGCGTTGCCGACCACTCCCATCAGCAGCGTGCTCACCGCCGCCGCGAGGACCGTCGAGGTGGTCAGCTGCGTGATCGTCAGCTTCGCGCCGGTGACGTCCGTCGCCCCGCCCAGGATGATCGGGTTGAGCAGGATGATGTAGGCCATGGCCATGAAGGTGGTGATCCCACCCCTGACCTCGCGGCCGACCGTCGAACCACGCGCCGACAGTTCGAAGAACCGGTCCATGAGCCTCCCATCGCCCTGAAGGACGATCGGGTTCCTACCCCCGCGGTTCCGGCGCGATGTCATGGGCCACGGCCTGGACCGTTCCATTTCATCGCGGAGCCGTACGGTCCGGGCGGGAAGCGGGGATGGACGGAAGGTGACGTGCGGAGATGATTCGCCCTGTGCAGGGGGGTTCGGGTGGGTTAGGATCGGCGCACCGATTCCAGGCGCTGGAGCGTTCCTTCGCCGTGCGACATACGACGGGGCCTCGGCCGGGCGTTCCTCTTCCGGGAACCGGAACGGCCCGCCGCCGTATCCGCCGGATCGCGATGCTCACCGGTCGGGATCTCTCCACGGTGACGGGCCGTGCCGGTCTGGTACCGGCTTTACAGGCGGGCTGACCCGCTGCTAGTCGGGATAGCTCCAGCTCGTCTTGTTCTCCTGGTTGAGCTGCAAAGAATACTGACTGGTGCTCTGCGAGGGGGAAGACGAATCAGCACTTGCAGTCGTAGCATTGCTCATGGCTGCAAATGTGGCCGTAAATAGGACGGCGAGGGCAGACAAAGCGAGGCGTCGGCGCACGGGGGAGGCTCCTGTCGTGGGTTCTGCTGCTCGAACGATATCTTTCAAGGGGTAACGTGGCTGGTCAAGACTTGGTGGGGCAACGCATCAAGACCGTCCGACGTCAACGTGGTCTTTCCCAGGCGCAACTCGCCCATCCGGAACTATCCGACAGTTATGTGTCGCTGATCGAGAGCGGCAAGCGTACGCCCACTCCGGCGGTCCTTGAGCTGCTGGCCGAGAAGCTCGACTGCTCCCTCACCTACCTGATCAACGGCGTGACCGCCGAGCAGATGCAGGAGATCGAGCTGGGCCTCGGCTACGCCCGGCTGGCCATGGAGAACGGCGAGGTCGGCGAGGCGCGCACGCGTTACGCCGAGCTTCTCGCCGACAGCGGCCTGGCGGGCCTGCCCCAGCACAGACAGGACGCCGAGTACGGCCTGGCCCTGGCCACGGAGGCCTGCGGCGACCTCGACGGCGCGATCGCCCTGCTCAACGGCCTGCGCGAGAACGACCCCGCCACGATGAGCCCCGAACGCCACATCGCCGTGGCCGTCGCCCTGTCGCGCTGCTACCGCGAGCAGGGAGACCTGGCCCAGGCGGTGAACGTCGTCGAGGAGATCCTCGGCGGCGCGGTCAGGCCCGCCTGGACCGACGGCCTGATGAGACTGGGCGGCCAGCTGCTGGCCGCCTACGTCGAGCGGGGCGACCTGCTGCGGGCCAGGCAGTTCTCCGCCGAGGTGCTCGCCGCGGCCGAGGTCCTCGGCACCCCGCAGGCGCTCACCCTGGCGCACTGGGGCGCGGCCATCGTCGCGGTCGAGAGCGGGCGCGGCGACGAGGCCGTCACCCACGTCGAGCGCGCCCTGGCCATCCAGTCCGAGTACGGCGACCCCCGCAGACTGGCCCGTCTCCGCAACGACTACGCCCAGGTCATGCTGACCGTACGGCCCATGCAGGCGGGCGCCTGGCGTGAGCTGCTGGCCAAGGTCGAGAAGGAGCTCTCGGAGAGCTCGGCCAACCCCATGGACAAGATGCGCTGCGCGATGAACCTCGCCCGCGCCGAGCTGCTGCTCGCTAACCCCCAGCGGGCCGGAGAGCACATCAAGGCCGTCTGCGACATGCTCGACGGGATGCCCAGGCCGCTGCAGATGGAGGCACGCCTGCTGCACGGCCAGACCTCCGCCGAGCTGGACGGTCAGCAGCGGGCCCTGCACGAGCTGCAGGCCGCGGCCGAGGCGCTCGACAAGCTGCCCGCGACCCGCTACACCGCCCACGCCTGGCTGACGGCGGCGCGGGTCCTGGAGCGCATCGACGAGCCCGTCCGCAGCGTGGACGCCTACAAGAGGGCGCTGGCCTGCGTGGGGCTGTAGGAACCGCTCCGTTCCGCCGGGCTCACGGGTTCGGCGGAGCGGAATGGAAAAGGTGACATCCGAAAGGCCATGCCCGGGGATTGCCGGGCATGGCCTCGGACGTTTTACGGACGGCCGCAGAGGCGGGTCGCCGGCGCGTGCAGACACGGAGGTAGGGACCGCATGAGGGCGTCGGTAGCCTTGGGGGTGCCATGAAGACTTCCCCTGCCGCGGCAGCCCTCACGCTCCTGGCCGCTCTCCTCCTCGGTACGGCTCTCGCCTCACCCGCCCTGGCGCACGACTCGCTGAAGAGCAGCGACCCCGCCAAGGGCGCCACGGTGGACGGCCTGGACCGGGTGAAGCTGACCTTCACCTCCAAGGTCAACTTCCCGATCGTCGTGGTGCACGCCAAGGAAGGCGCCGCCTACCAGGAGGGCAAGCCCGTCATCGACGGGCCGGTCGTCACCCAGCGGCTCAAGCCGGGCCTGCCGCCCGGGGAGTACGTCATCGCCTACCAGGTGGTCTCCTCGGACGGGCACCCGATCGACGGGGAGATCCCCTTCACGCTGAGCGGCTCCGGTGATCCGTCGCCCTCGCGGAGCGCCCCGGCCGCCGACCCCGGCACCGAGCCGAGTGCCGCGCCGGCCGCCGAGGCCGCTCCCTCGTCACAGGAGGCCGCCCCCGTCGCCCAGGCGGCGCAGGAGCCTTCGAGGGGCATCCCCGGCTGGGTGTGGATCGTCGTCGGCGGTCTCGTCGGAATCGGCATCGGGCTGATGTTCAGCCTGCGCGGGAAGAGGCGGTCATGAGCAGGCGGGAGCGGGCCGTGCCCGCCGTGGAGGAGACGGCGGACAACGGGAAGGTCGTCAGGATCGCCCTCGCGAGCGCGGGTGTCGCCGTCGTCGCACTGGTGATCGCCATGATCGCCGGAGGCGCCGCGACCCCGCGCGTCATCCCCGGTCTGCCGGACGAGGGCGCGTTCACCCGCTGGGGCCTGCCGCTGTCGAAGATGCTGATGGACGTGTCGGGGGTGCTCACCGTCGGCGTGCTGCTGGCCGCGACGGTCTTCCTGCCCAGCGACAAGGGACTGCTCGGCAAGCCGGCCCTCGCCTACGTCAAGGGCGCCTCGTGGCTCGCGCTCGCCTGGGCGGCCTCGGCCGCCGCGACGATGATCTTCAGCCTGTCCGAGGCGCTCAGGGTCCCCGTCGCCGACGTGCTCGGCGGCGACGAGCTGACCAGCTACGCCAGCCAGATCTCCCAGGGCATCGCGCTCACCCTCGTGGTGCTGTTCTCGATAGCGATCGCGCTGTTCGCCCGGGGGACGATCACCGTGGGGGCCTGCGGAGGGCTGCTGGTGCTGGCCATGGCCACGCTGCTGCCCCCGGCGCTGACCGGGCACTCCTCCTCGGCCCCCAACCACGACCTCGCGACCACCGGGGTGGCCGCGCACCTGCTCGCCCTGGCCCTGTGGGTCGGCGGCCTGGCGGTGCTGTGCTTGCACGCGCTGCGGCGGCAGCCGCTCCTGGAGACCGCGGCCACGCGCTTCTCCACGCTGGCACTGTGGTGCTTCGTCGCCGTCGGCCTGTCCGGCCTGTTCAGCACGGTGGCCAGGCTCACCTCGGTCGAGGAGCTGTTCACCTCCGCCTACGGCCTGATGCTGCTGGCCAAGACCGCGGCGTTCGCGGTGCTCGGCGTGTTCGGCTGGTGGCACAGGAAGCACACGCTGCCGCAGCTCTCCGCGGGGACGCCCAGGGTGTTCGCCCGGTTCGCCTCCGTCGAACTGCTCATCATGTTCGCGACCGTCGGCGTGGCCGTCGTGCTCGCCCGCACCGCCCCGCCCGAGGAGGTCCTGCGGACCGACCCGGTCGTCGACCTGCTCGGCTACCCCCTGCCGCCGGAGATCTCGGTGGCGAACCTGGCGTCGCTGTGGTGGTTCGACCTGTTCACCGGCACCATGATCGCCCTGCTCGGCGGCTTCTACCTCGCCGGGGTCGTACGGCTGTCCAGGCGCGGCGACCACTGGCCCGCGGGCCGTACGGCCGCCTGGTTCGTCGGCCTGCTGATCCTGGTCCTGGCCACCCAGACCGGGGTCGCCCGCTACGCCAAGGTGCTGTTCAGCGCGCACATGGCCGAGCACATGACGCTGGCCATGCTGGTGCCGATCTTCCTCGTCCTCGGGGCTCCCGTCACGCTGGCGCTGCGCGCCCTCAAGCCCGCCGCCCGCAGGGGCGACCGGGGTCCCCGCGAGTGGCTGACCACGATCCTGCACAGTAGGTTCGTCCGGTTCGTCACCCATCCGGCGATCGCCACCGCGATCTTCGTGGTCTCGACCTACGCGCTGTACTTCACCCCGCTGTTCACCGCCGCGATGGAGGAGCACCTCGGCCACATGGCCATGACGGCGCACTTCCTGCTGAGCGGCTGCCTGTTCTTCTGGGTGATCATCGGGATCGATCCCTCACCCCACACGCTGCCCCACGTGGCCCGGCTGATCGTCCTGTTCGTCACGATGCCGTTCCACGCGTTCTTCGGTATCGCGCTGATGAGCATGGGGACGGTCATCGCCGCCGAGTGGTACGACCAGCTCGGCCGTACGTGGGGCGCCTCCTCGGTGGCCGACCAGCAGACCGGCGGCGCCATCGCCTGGGGCTTCGGGGAGATCCCGACGCTGATCGTGCTGATCGCGCTGGCCTTCCAGTGGTGGCGCGACGACGACCGCAAGGCCCGCAGAGCCGACCGCAGGGCCGACGCGGCCGCGGCCCGCACCGGGGGCACCGGCGACGCGCAACTCGACGCCTACAACGACTATCTGGCCAAGCTCAACCAGCGCGACAGCTCCCAGTGAACCGCGGCCGTCTCCACGGCCCGCTCCGCGGTATGCCTCACGGCGGCCGAGTCCGGTCGCCCGGACGTCAGGTGATCCTGTCCACCAAGGCCATTGGCGGCTCCGGCAAGTAACCTGGAGGAAACGGGGATCAGCACCACCGCGACGGCACACCGATCGCCACGCGCCGTACCCGGACACATACGGGGGTCCACGTGTCCGACAGGGAGGCCGGTGACCGCCGTACGCGGCGGAAGGGGTGAGCAGTGGCCAAGGAACTGAGCATGCACGCGGACCGAACCCTTGCCCGGGTCCTTGAGGAACACCTGACCGGGTGGGCGCGCGACAACGACGTCACCGTCGAGATCTGGGCGCTGCCCGCCCGCGACGTGCCGGCCGAGGTCACCGGCGCCCTCCTGGCCACCCTTGAGGAGGCGCTGTCCAACGTCCTGCGGCACAGCGGGGCCGACGTCGTCTCCGTCGCGGTGACCCTGGGGCAGGCGGGCCTGCGCATGACGGTCAGCGACAACGGGGCCGGATTGTACGGCTCCGCCGTCGGCAGGGGGGTCGCCGCCATGCGCGGGCACTTCGCCGGCGTCGGCGGGACGCTCAGCGTCAAGGGCGTCCCGGGCGGGGGAACCACCGTCACCGGGACCGTTCCCATCGGACGCCTGGGACGCTGAGCGGGCCGCCCGGGAGACGCCGGGCGCGGCCGTCAGGGAAGCGTGAGGATCTCGTGGCCGCTCTCGGTGACCAGGATGGTGTGCTCGAATTGGGCGGTCCGCTTACGGTCCCGGGTCACCGCGGTCCACCCGTCGGGCCAGATCTCGTAGTCGATCGTGCCGAGCGTCAGCATGGGCTCGATGGTGAACGTCATGCCGGGTTCGAGGGTGACCGCCAGCGACGGGTCGTCGTAGTGCGGGACGATCAGCCCGGAGTGGAAGGTCGTGCCGATGCCGTGCCCGGTGAAGTCGCGCACCACGCCGTAGCCGAACCGCTTGGCGTAGGCCTCGATCACACGGCCCGCCACGTTGAGCTGGCGTCCGGGGGCGACGGCCTTGATGGCCCGGTTGGTCGCCTCGCGGGTGCGCTCGACCAGCAGCCGGGACTCCTCGTCGACCTCGCCGACCAGGAAGGTCGCGTCGGTGTCGCCGTGCACGCCGCCGATGAACGCGGTGATGTCGACGTTGACGATGTCGCCGTCGCGCAGCACGGTGTCGTCGGGGATGCCGTGACAGATCACCTCGTTGATCGAGGTGCACAGCGACTTGGGGTAGCCGCGGTAGCCGAGAGTGCTGGGGTAGGCGCCGTGGTCGCAGAGGAACTCGTGGCCGATCCGGTCGAGCTCGTCGGTCGTGACGCCGGGCGCCACGTGCCTGCCGACCTCTTCGAGCGCCTGGGCGGCCAGCTTGCCCGCGACCCGCATCCGCTCGATGATCTCGGGGGTCTTGACGTCGGGCTCCCCGGTCTTGGGGGATTTCTTCCCTACGTACTCCGGCCGTTCGATGTGGGCGGGAACCTTTCGGGTGGGCGAGATCCGCCCGGGCTGGAGCAGTGTCGTCATGGTCCCCCAGTCTAGTTGCGGTTCTCACTGGGCAGGATTGATCGTATGAGCGATCGATGGTGGTTCTGTCTCACGCACATGGCGGTCGAGCCCGACGAGGGCTGCCCGAACAAGGACCGCATGGGTCCCTACGAGACCCGGGAGGCCGCGGCCAACGCCCTGAAGACCGCGGCCGAGCGCAACGAGTCCTGGCGTGCGCAGGACAAGGCCTGGGACGACGACTGAGCGGACGCTACCGCTCCTCGACGACGGCGTAGGCGCGGACCGGGAAGGTGCCCAGGCCCACGACCATCGGGGGAGCGGCGTGGAGGCGGAACCCGGTGTCGGGAAGCGCGGACAGGCCGGTCATGTGCTCGACGATCGGGACGCCCGCGCCGAGCAGAAGCGTGTGAGCCGGGCGCTCGCCCCTCGGCGGGGTGTCGTCGATGTTCAGCGAGTCGATCCCGACGAGGGCCGCCCCCTGCTCCTGCAGCCACCGCGCCGCCTCCGGTTCGAGGTAGGGGTGGCCGTGGAAGTAGGCCTCGGTGCCGAAGTGCCGGTCCCAGCCGGTGTGGACGAGCACGGCCCTGCCGCGCACCTCAAGACCGGTGAACCGGTCGGCTCCGACGGACCGTTCCCCCTCGGCCCTGACGACCAGTCCGGGAAGGTCGGCGACCGCCTCCAGCGGCACCCCCGACAGGTCGGGGCCGTCCGGGTAACGGTGGTGGGGGGTGTCGAGGTAGGTGCCGGTGTTGGCGGCCAGCTCGACGGTGCCGATGTGGAACTCGGTGCCCGGGGCGTAGACCTCGCGTGAGGCCTCCCTGCTCAGGTGCACACCGAGCCGGGGTCCGGGGACGCCCGGGTAGGTGAGCATGCCGTCGGTGATGCGGTGGCTCAGCTCGATCAGCCGTGTCATGGGAGACTCATCGTCTTTCTGTCGTTTCGGGCGTTTCTGAGCACGGCGGTCAGCCCGATCGCGGCCCAGACGACGTTGAGGATCGCCGAGGGCCACGCGGAGTGCCAGGCCGCGTTGACCATCAGGGCGGCCGACCCGGCGAGGTTGATCACCTGGTACGGCAGGCCGTCCCCGGCCATCCGGGACGAGGACACCATGGCGTAGCCGTACAGCATGACGGCGGCGCCGGACCAGCCGAGGACGTCGACGAGGAGGGGCACCGGATCACGCCCCGGTGGGGAGGGTGCTCATGCCTCCATGGTCCCGGCCTCCCTTGTTGAAGCGCAAATAAAGTCTTCTAAACAGGAGCGTAAGCTGAGCTGCATGGAAATCGATCCGCGGCGGCTGCTGGTGCTCCACGAGGTGGCGGTCCGCGGCGGTGTCATGCGGGCGGCCGAGGCGCTGCACCTGACCGCCTCCGCGGTCTCCCAGCAACTCGCCCAGCTCGAACGGGAGGTCGGTCTCGCGCTCATCGACCGTTCGCAGCGCCGGGTCGCCCTCACCCCGGCGGGCCGGGTGCTGGCCGGATACGCCGGGCGGATCGAGGAGGAGCTCAGCGAGGCCAGGCGGGAGCTGACCCGCTTCACCGAACTGCTGGCCGGTCCCGTCTCGATCGCCGCCTTCCCCACGGTCATCCGGCACCTGGTGCTGCCCGCCCTGGTCACCCTCGCCGAGCGCCACCCCCAGGTCGCCCCCCGCGTCCACGAGCTGTACGGCGCGCCCGCCCTGCGGGAGCTCAGGCTCGGCGGGATCGACCTGGCCATCACCGAGCAGGACGCCGACGAGCCCGTCCCCACGCACTCCGCGCTCGTCTCGCACCCGCTCTACGTGGATGAGTACCGCATCGTGGCGCCTCCCGGCTGGGCGGAGATCCCCCGTGCCGTCACGGACCTGGGCGGGATGCCGTGGATCGCCGGACCGGCCGACCAGGCCTGCGGGCAGGCGCTCGAACGGCTGGCCGCCCTGCACGGGTTCACCCCGCGCAGGGCGCACGTCATCGAGGAGTTCCCGCCCACCCTCTCCATGGTCGCGGCGGGGCACGGGGTGGCGATCGTCCCCTCGCTGGCCCTGCTGGAGGTCCCCGCGGGGGAGGTCGTGGTGACCGGCATCTCCAACGTGGGAGCCCGCAGTCTCAGCGTCGTGACCCGGATCAGCCGCGCCCGCTCGGGAGAGCCGGGACCGGTGCAGGCGGTGGTCATCGCCGCGCTCAGGGAGGCGGCGCAGGCTCTCGGCGCCCGGGTCGGCAAGCGCTACGGGACGCCGCGACGACGGCGCTTCACCTGGGGCGCGGTCGGTGGAGGGGCAGGGGCGGTCAGTAGGAGGGGACCCGGGGGCCGCTGACCCGTTCGAGCAGCCTGGCCAGCCTGTCGCGCAGGCCGGGCCGCCTCCCGGTCTCACCCGCGGCCAGGCTGATGAGGTGCTGGGCGCCGTCGAAGGAGAGCGGTGCCCGCTCGGTGACGGCCAGCGCGTCGTGGGCGAGGCCCTCAAGCTCGGGGTCGCCGCCGTCGAGCGCCAGGACGGTCGCCCCGACACGCCGGGCGTCGCTGACCCGTTCGAGCAGGGGCGCCGGGGCCCGCTCCTCGGCCACGACGAACAGCGTCTCGCCCCGCCTCGCCCGCTCGATCCGGTCGAGCCCCACACGCAGGTGCTCGGGGGCGTCGGGGGCGGGGGCCCAGCGCACCAGGGTCGGAGCGAGCTGGGGAAGCCCGGCGAGCCTGGCCTCGTCACCCAGGTGCGCGGCCAGGTGCCAGGGCTCCTCGCCGGGCGTGCCGACGACCAGCAGTCCGCCGGGTGAGCGCGTCGCGCGCAGCGTGAGACCGAACTCGCGGGTGCGCTCGACCCAGCCGGAGGAGGAAAGGATCTCACGTAGGATTTCCGCTGACCGAGAGTCCATCCCTCCATGGTGCCCCCCGTCGCCCCGGTACGGCCCGAGGAACACGACCCTGGCATGATCTGGACAGACAACGCCGGGCAGGGCTGCCGTGAGGGCAGACAGTGAGCGGGGAGCGACCAGTGAGCACCGATCTTCCAGACGTGAGCGGCATCTCCATCGGAATCCTTGGCGGCACCGGTGACCAGGGCAAGGGACTGGCCAGGCGGTTCGCCCTGGCGGGCAATCCGGTGCTGATCGGCTCGCGCAGCGCCGAACGCGCCCAGGAGGCCGCGGCGGGTCTCGGCGGCCAGGTGAGCGGCGCGGACAACGCGACCGTGGCGGCCCAGGCCGACGTGGTGATCGTGGCCATCCCCTGGGACGGCCACCGTTCCACCCTTGAGTCCCTGCGCGCCGAGCTGGCGGGGAAGATCGTCGTCGACTGCGTCAACCCGCTCGGCTTCGACAAGCAGGGGGCCTACGCGCTGCCCGTGGAGGAGGGCAGCGCCGCCCAGCAGGCCGCCGCCGTGCTCCCCGACAGCCGGGTCGTCGCCGCCTTCCACCACGTCTCCGCCGTCCTGCTGCTCGACCCGGAGGTCGAGGAGATCGACCTGGACGTGCTCGTCCTGGGTGACGACCGCGAGGCGACCGACACCGTGCAGGCGCTGGCCTCCCGGATCAACGGTGTGCGCGGCGTGTACGGCGGCCGCCTGCGCAACGCGCACCAGATCGAGGCGCTGACCGCCAACCTCATCTCGATCAACCGCCGCTACAAGGCCCACGCCGGGTTGCGCGTCACCGACGTCTGAGTCTCGTCACCGGCCGGGTCCTGTCGCCCGGGGGCGCCCCCGGGCGACCGCGGCAGGCGTGGAGATCCACGGACAGGCTTCAGATCCAGCCGACGTCCTGGGCGATCCTGATGGCCTCGACCTTGTTCCTGGCGCCGGTCTTGGCGATCGCCCCGGTCAGATAGTTGCGGACCGTCCCCGCCGACAGGTGCAGCCTCGCGGCGATCTCCTCGGCGGGGGCGCCGAGCGCGGCCTCCCTCAGCACGGTCGTCTCCCGCGGGGTCAGCGGGCTGGCGCCGTAGGCGAGGGCGGTGGCGACCAGTTCGGGGTCGAGTACCCGCAGGCCCTGGGCGGTCCGGCGGATCGCGTCCGCCAGCCGGTCGCCGGGGGCGTCCTTGACCAGGAACGCCTCGATGCCCTCGGCCAGCGCCCTGCGCACCTGCCCCGGCTGACCCATCGCGGTGAGGACGAGCACCCGGCAGCCGGGCAGCCGTTCCCGCAACTCGACGGAGGCGGTGATGCCGTCGACGACGGGAAGCTCGATGTCCAGCACCGCGACGTCAGGACGGGTCCGCAGCGCGGCGGGCACGATCTCGTCGCCCCCGGTGACCTCGGCGACCACCTCGATGTCCGGTTCGAGCCGCAGCAGCGCGACCAGCGCCGCCCTGATCATGTGCATGTCCTCGGCCAGCAGCACCCTGATCACGCGGGCACCTCCATCGCGAGCCGGAACCCGCCGCCCTCGGTCCGGCCTGCGCTGACCGAGCCGCCGAGTCCCTCCGCCCGCTCCCGCAGGCCGGTCAGCCCGTTGCCGCGCCCGGCCCCTCTGCGGGCGCGGTCGTTGACCAGTTCAAGGCGCACCGCGCCCTCGTCCGCCGAGGTGCTGATCGAACAGGTCGTGGCCTGGCTGTGCCGTACGACGTTGGTGACCCCCTCGCGCACGGCCCAGGCGAGGGCCTCGTCCACCGGGCGGGGGACCGCCAGTTCGGCCAGGTCGGTCCGGCAGCTCACGCCGGAGGCCTCAAGCAGCGCGACCGCCCGGTGGACCTCCTGCGCCAGTGACATCTCCCGGTATCCCCTGGCCACCTGCCGCACCTCCTGCGCGGCGTCCCTGGCCACGGCCGCCAGCTCGGCCAGCTCCGTCTTGGCCGCCCCGGGGTCGGCGTCCACGAGCCGGTGGGCGAGGTCGCCCTTGAGGGCGATGGCGGTCAGGCTGCTGCCCAGGCCGTCGTGCAGGTCACGGGAGATCCGCAGCCGTTCCCGCAGCACCGCGGCCTCGGCCAGCTCCGTCCTGGCCTTGGCGAGCTGCTCGCTGACGACGGCCAGCCGCACCGCCCCGTAGGTCACCCCGCTCGTCACGACGACGGTGACCAGGTTGTACAGGGCGAGCGGCACGCTGCCGCCGGAGACGACGAACCCCATCCCCAGGTCGATCACCCCGATCACGGCCATCACGGGGATCGCCGCTCCGAGCCGCAGCCTGAGGAGCACCGCGGAGGCCAGGATCGTCTGCATGCTCGACGCCCAGTTGTAGCCGAGGAAGGGCGAGAGCGAGAACAGCACGGGGATCGTCCCGTAGGTGACGGCGATCTCGACGATCAGGGCGACCGGCACGCCGCGCGGCTCCCGCCCCCGCAGTGCCCGCCGTACCACCAGGTGATGCGGAACCAGGAAGGCGAGGGCGGCCACCGTCAGGATCACGGCCTCCAGGGGGGTCGTGACCAGAGAGAAGATGACCAGGGTGAAGCCGACGGCTATGACGTAGACGGTGCCCACGGCCACGTGCTGGGGGGTGATCCGCATGTCAGGAACCTACCAACCTACGATTTCCTGCTCTCCCAGCGGAACCTGCGGACGATGACGAGCGCCCCGATCGCCGCCCAGACCGCCAGCTTCAGCGTCGGTACGGCGGCCGCCCGCAGGTCTCCGCCCAGGCTGCCGCGCGCCGCGTAGGCGGTGCGGGCCATGTCCACGATGGCGTCGGTCGGCAACAGGCCGAGGACCGTGCCCACCCAGCCGGGCAGCACCTGCATGATGGGGCCGAAGCCGCCCGCGCCGAGTCCCGCCAGCAGGAAGAACGGCATCGCCATCGGGGCGGCCAGCTCGCTGCGCGGCACGGCCACGGTGAAGGCCGCGCCCAGCAGGCACAGTACGAGGGCGCCCGCGACCACGGCGAACAGGTACAGCAGCGGATCACGTGGCACCGGCAGGCTCGTCAGCCCGTACAGCGCGACCGAGACCAGCACGGTCAGCGCCGTGCTCTGCAGGACGAGGTTGGCGATCTCCCCGCCGAGGATGTCGCGGTCGCTGAGGCCGGTGGCCCGCAGGCGCTTGAGCAGGAGCTGGTCGCGCCGGACGCACAGGGTGACCGTGGTCTGCTGGAACGTCGAGATGACGAGGACCGTGGTCAGCATCCCCAGGTGCATGTTGACCAGGAGCTCCTGGCTGCCGGCCCCCAGCCGGTCCATCAGCAGCGGCATCCCGGTGCCGAGCAGGAGGAACAACGCCACGGACGTGCTCAGCGCCGTACGGTCCCGCCAGAACAGGCGGCCGTTGAAGCGGGCGACGACCGCCAGGTCGCGTGCGGACACGGTCACACCACCTCCTTCTTCTTCGTCTCGTCGGTCTTCTCGCCGGTCGCGAGGTCGAGGAACAGGTCTTCGAGCGTCGCCGTACGGACCTCGAAGCCGCGCAGGCGCAGGCCGTGACCGGCCGCCCAGTTCAGCAGGGCGTGGGCGGTGAGGTCGGGGTCGGGGACGCGGTAGACGGCGAGGTCGCCCTCCGCCGTCGCGCCGGGGACGGGCAGGTCCTCCAGGCGGGTCGAGGGGGGCAGCTCGAAGGCGACCCGGCCCGTCTGGGCGGCCAGGGTCTCGGCCATCCCGCCGCCCGCGACGACCGTCCCACGGTCCATGATCACCATGCTGGAGGCCAGGCGCTGCGCCTCCTCCAGGTAGTGCGTGGTGAGCAGGATGGTCGTGCCCTGCCCGGCCAGCTCCAGGATGATCTCCCAGGTGTCCCGGCGGGCCCTCGGATCCATCCCGGTGGTCGGCTCGTCGAGGAAGAGCACGTCCGGCCTGCTCAGAATGGCCAGAGCGAGGTCGAGACGGCGCTTCTCCCCGCCGGAGAGCTGGCGCACCCTGGTGCCCGCCTTCGCGTCGAGCCCCGCCAGCCCGAGCGCCTCGTCCCTGGGCCTCGGGGCGGCCACGAAGTCCCGCCAGGCGTCCACCGTCTGCGCCACGGTCAGGTCGGGGAAGAACCCCGCCTCCTGGAGCATGATGCCGCTGCTGCGGCGCATCTTGACCCGGTCCTTGACCGGGTCGAGGCCGAGCACCCGGACCGTGCCCTCGTCGGCCTCCTGGAACCCGGCCAGCACCTCGACCGTGGTGGTCTTCCCGGCGCCGTTGCGCCCGAGCAGGGCGAAGATCTCTCCCTGCGCCACCTCGAACGAGACGTCCCTGACGGCCGTGAATTCCCCGTAGCTCTTCCTGAGCCCGTCCACCTGAATCGCTGTCACAGCTCAAAGCATGCGGTTCCGGCTGCCGCCGCGGCAGTGAGGAATTCACATGTCTGGCGCATCAGGGCAAAGTCCTCGGACCCTCCTCGACTAGGTCCACGGCGTGGTGGACATCCTTGACACATGACTGAACTTCGCCCGGAGACGCGCACCGTCCACCTGCCCAGGCCGTCGCTGAACGGCAGCCGCCCCATCGCCGTGCCGATCTACCAGACCTCGGGCTTCTCCTTCGAGGACCCGGCCGTCTTCGCCGACGGGATGAACCGTCCCGACGGGGCCTTCGTGTACGGCAGGCTGTCCAACCCGACCGTCCGCTCCCTAGAGGAGGCCGTCGCCGGGCTGGAAGGCGGCGTCGGGGCGGTCGCGACCGCCTCGGGCATGGGGGCGATCAACTCGGTGCTGCTCGGGCTGCTCAAGCCCGGCGACCACCTGATCGCGCAGAAGCCCCTGTACGGCGGCACCGCGGCGATGCTCAACGACCTGGCCTCGCGCTTCGGCATCGAGGTCTCCTACGTCTCGGAGGACGACCCGCAGGCGTTGCGCGCCGCCGTACGGCCGCAGAGCAGGCTGGTCTATCTGGAGACCATCGCCAACCCGGTGACCCAGGTGGCCGACCTGCCGGGGATGTGCGCCGCCGCCCGTGAGGCGGGGCTGGTCTCCGTGGTGGACAACACCTTCGCCTCACCGGTGCTGTGCCGTCCGATCGAGCACGGGGCCGACATCGTGGTCCACTCGACGACCAAGTACCTGAGCGGGCACACCGACGTGCTCGGCGGCGTCGCGGTCTTCGCCTCGGAGGAGCTGTACCGCAAGGTGTGGCACTTCGCGGTCGAACTGGGCGCAACCGCCGACCCGTTCGCGGCCTGGCTCACCCTGCGCGGCATGCAGACGCTGCCGCTGCGCATGGAACGCCACTGCGCCAACACCCGGGAGCTGGCCCTGCGCCTGGACAACCACCCCGCGGTCGTCGCGGTGCACTGGCCCGGCCTGCCCTCCCACCCCTCGCACGCCCTGGCCAGGAAGCTGCTGCCCGACTTCGGCGGGGTCTTCTCCTTCGACCTCGTCGGCGGGCGGGCGGCGGGCGAGAAGTTCATGAGCTCGGTACGGCTGGCGCTGCTGGCCCCGTCACTCGGCGGCGTCGAGACCCTCGTCCTGCACCCGGCGACCACCTCGCACCGGTCGCTGACGCCGGAGGAACTGGCCCGGCACGGGATCGGCGAGGGCACGGTCCGGGTCGCGGTCGGCATCGAGCACATCGAGGACCTGTGGGACGACTTCTCCCAGGCGCTCTCATGACGATCCGCTGAGGGGTGTACGGCCCGGCGAACACCGGGCCGTACACAGTGGGTCAGCGGTGGACTAGCAGCGGGTCAGCGGTAGCTGTGCTCGACGGTGGGGAAGGCGCCGCCGGTCACCTCGTCGGCGAAGGCGCGTACCGCCCGGTCCATCTCGCCCGCGAGGTCGGCGTACCGCTTGACGAACTTCGGCGGGTTGGGGGTCAGCCCCATCAGGTCCTGCCAGACGAGGACCTGGGCGTCGGTCGCGGGACCGGCGCCGATGCCGACCGTCGGGATCGACAGGGAGGCGGTGACCCGCTCGGCGAGGTCGCCGGGGACGCACTCCAGGACCACGGCGAAGGCCCCGGCGTACTCCAGGTCCTTGGCGTCGGCCATCAGCTCGTCACCCGACTGGCCGCGCCCCTGCACCCGGTAGCCGCCGAAGGCGTTGACCGACTGCGGGGTCAGGCCCAGGTGGGCCATCACCGGGATGCCCGCCGAGACCAGGGTCTCGACCTGGGGGAGGACCCGGCGCCCGCCTTCGAGCTTGATCGCGTGGGCGCCGGCCTCCTTCATGAAGCGGGCGGCCGTCTCCAGCGCCTGCTGGGGAGAGGCCTGGTAGGAGCCGAACGGCAGGTCGGCGACCACCATCGCGCGGGAGGAGCCGCGCACCACGGCCGAGGTGAGCGGGAGGAGCTCGTCGACCGAGACCGGCAACGTGGAGTCGTGGCCGTAGACGACCATGGCGGCTGAGTCGCCGACGAGCAGCACCGGGATGCCTGCCTCGTCGAAGACCCTCGCCGTCATGGCGTCGTAGGCGGTGACCATCGGCCACCTCTCGCCCCGTTCCTTGGCCGCGGCGATGTCGCGGACGGTGACCCTTCGCCCGGCCTTGCCGCCGTAGAGGGCGGTCGGCTGGCCGGCCGTGGAGGGCGCGGAGGAGGGCCCGGAGGAGGGCATGGACGAAGACACAGAAGAGGGCATGGAAAGCCTCCAGTGAAGTCTCGAGGCGTCCCTGTGACGTCCCCGGACTGCTTCCGATGATTGCACGCGGACGTCTTGATAAACACCCCCGGCCCCGACCGTAATCCGGTGCGGAGCGTGTCAGTGCCATACGACACAATACGTGGGGAGGTAAGCAATCAAATGGCATTGGAGCCTTACCGTCGTCTGCTGTCCGTTCCCGGTGTGCGGTCGTTGTTGCTGGTGGGGATGGTCGCCCGGATTCCGGCGACCGCGACCGGGATCACTCTGACCCTGCACGTGGTCAACGGGCTGGGACTCGGATTCGCCCAGGCGGGACTGGCCGCGATGGCGAGCGCCGTCGGCACGGCCGTCGGCTCACCGCTCGCGGGACGGTTCGTCGACCGCAGGGGGCTGCGGCCCGTGATCCTGGTGACCTCGCTGGCGCAGCTGGCGTTCTGGGCGACGGCCTGGGCGCTGCCGTTCCCCGCGCTGCTGGCCGCGACGGTGCTGGCCGGGCTGCTCAGCCTGCCGCTGTTCAGCGTGATCAGGCAGTGCGTCGCGGCGATGGTCCCTCTCGAACAGCGCAGGCTCGGCTTCTCCCTCGACTCGATGATCATCGAACTGTCCTACATGACGGGTCCCGCGCTCGGCGTCCTCGGCGTCACCCTGATGGGCAGCACGTGGACGATGTGCGTGGTCGGTGTCGGGCTCGTCGGGGCGGGTGCGACGTTGTTCGCGCTGAACCCGCCCGTGCGCTCGGCGGAGGAGGCGCGGGAGATGGCGGAGGCCGGGGAGCGGGTGTCCAGGCGAGCCTGGCTGACCCCGGCGTTCGTCGGCCTGCTCGGCACCGTGTGCGCCGCGACCTTCGTGCTCACCACGACCGAGCTCTCGCTGGTCGCGGTCATGAAGCAGGCGGGCGACACCGCCTGGACGGGCCTGGCGATCGGCGTCTGGTGCGCTTACTCCCTGCTCGGTGGCTTCGTGTACGGTGGCCTGCCGCGGGGCTTCTCCCCGCTGCTGCTGATCGGCGCCATGGGCGCGCTCACCATCCCCGTCGGGCTGGTCGGCGACGACTGGCGCTGGCTGATGGTGGCGCTCGTCCCGGCCGGGGTGCTGTGCGCGCCGGGATTGTCGGCCACGGTCGATACCTTGAGCCGCTGGGTTCCCGCGGGGGCACGCGGTGAGGCGATGGGCCTGCACGGTACGGCACTGCTGATCGGCGGCGCCGTGTCGGCGCCGATGGGCGGGGCGCTCATCGACTCCTGGGGGCCGGGCTGGGCCTTCGCCGTAGCGGGCCTCGTGGGGGTGGCGATGGTGCTGCTCGCCCTGCCGTTCTGGCGACGAACCGGTGTCCAGGTTGAGGAATCTGTGCCGGTTTCCGCGTGAATCTGCCGGAAATATCCGGCAAATACGAAACGCAACGGTTGCGTATCGTATGATCTACCGATACGGTACTGTTTCGAAACTTTTGTGTATCGAAACGGGGCATCCATGGAACACCAAACCGGCCACCCGAGACGGTGGCAGATCCTGGGGGTGCTGGTCTTCAGCCTCCTGGCGGTCGTGCTGGACAACACGATCCTCAACGTCGCGCTGAAGACGATCGCCGACCCTCAGGAGGGTCTGGGGGCCACGCAGAGCCAGCTTGAGTGGGCGATCAACTCCTACACGCTCGTCTTCGCCGGTCTGCTGTTCACCTTCGGTGTGATCGGCGACCGTACCGGCCGTAAGCGCATGCTGTTCATCGGCATGGTGCTCTTCGGCCTGGCGTCGCTGGCCAGCGCCTACGCCCAGGACCCGACCCAGCTGATCGTCGCGCGCGCCTTCATGGGCGTCGGGGGCGCCGCGATCATGCCGGCCACCCTCGCGATCATCTCCAACGTCTTCCCCCCGCAGGAACGCGGCAAGGCGATCGGCGTCTGGGCGGGAGGCGTCGGCATCGCCGTGGCGATCGGCCCGATCACCGGTGGCCTGCTCATCGAGCACTTCTGGTGGGGTTCGGTCTTCCTGGTCAACCTGCCGATCGTGCTGGTCAGCATGGTGCTCATCGCCCTCGTCGTGCCCGAGTCGCGTGACCCCAAGCCCTCCAGGCTCGACCCGGTCGGCGTGCTGCTGTCCATCATCGGCCTCGTGGCGATCACCTACGGCATCATCAGGGGCGGTGAGCTGGCCACGGTCGCCAGCGCCGAGGTGCTGGTCCCGACGATCCTCGGTGTGGCCGTGCTCGCGGCCTTCGTCTGGTACGAGCGCCGCATCGACCACCCGGCCTTCGACGTCCGCTACTTCTCCAACGTCCGTTTCTCCACCGCGGTCGGCATGATCGGCATCGTGTTCTTCGCGATGATGGGCGCGATGTTCTTCTTGATCTTCTACCTGCAGATCGTCCTCGGCTTCACCCCGATGGAGTCGGGCGCGCTGATGATCCCGTTCGCCGCGGCGCAGATCATCTTCGCCCCGCTCAGCCAGCAGATGGTCAGGCGCTTCGGCAGCAAGGTGAGCGCGACCGTGAGCATGGTCGTGGTGGCCGCGGCCCTCGGTTCGTACGCGCTGATGGACCAGAACACCCCCGTCCTGCTGATCGAGATCGTCTTCTTCGTCCAGGGCGCGGCGATGGCCAACATCATGCCGCCCGCGACCACCACGATCATGGAGGCGCTGCCCAGGGAGAAGGCGGGCGTCGGCTCGGCCATGAGCAACACCATCCGCCAGGTCGCGGGCGCGCTCGGCGTCGCCCTGCTCGGCTCGCTGCTCTCGGCGACCTACCGCGACGAGATCGCCCCCAGCCTGACCGGTCTGCCCGCCGAGCTCCAGCACGTGGCGGGTGAGTCCCTGACGGCCACGATCGGCGCGGCCAAGGCCCTCGGCGAGCGCGGTGCCGCGCTGATAGAGCCCGCCAAGCACGCCTTCCTCGACGGCATGCACGTCACCTCGCTGGTCTCCGCCGCCATCGCGCTCCTCGGCGCTCTGGTGGTGCTCAGGTGGCTGCCGGGAAAGAACGCCCCGGTGACGGTCGCGGAACAGCACGATCTCGATAAGGAACCGGCCGGCGTGTAGGTAATGTGGACATACGATGACCACGACGGATGAGACTCAGGCGGCCCGTCCCGCGGGCCGCCCCCGCAGCGCCAGGGCAGAGAAGGCGATCATTGAGGCGACCCTCGATCTGATCAGCGAGAGCAGCGGCCTCGGTGAGCTGTCGATCGAGGCGATCGCCGCCCGCGCGGGCGTCGGCAAGACGACGATCTACCGCCGATGGTCCAACAAGGAAGATCTGCTCGTTGACGCCCTCGCCGCCCTCAAGGCGCCACTGCCCGCGCTGGCGGGCAGGTCGCTGCGCGAGGACCTGGTCGCCTGCGCCGAGGTCTTCCTGCAGGAGGCGCGCAACGCGCGGTCGCGGTGCGTGATGAACATCGCGATGAACGAGACCGAACGGCATCCCCGCCTCGTGCAGCGCATCCACCAGGCGACCATCGCGCCGCGCAGGGCCGTGCTGACCGCGCTGCTGCAGCGTGGCATCGCGACCGGCGAGCTGAGGGCCGACCTCGACGTGCCGGTCTCCATCGCCTCGCTGATCGGGACCGTGGTCTGGTACGTCAGGGGTTTCGGCCCCGATCAGGAGGATCTTCCCGAGGGGACCGCCGAGCGGGTCATCGACCATCTGCTCGTCGGCATGTCCCCTCGCTGATCCCCGCCTCACCGCTCAGGCCTCACCCGGCGGGCAGGGCGCCGATCCGTGCCCGCAGCCACGGGCGCACCAGGGGCAGGACCGTGGGAGGCTGCATGGCCCCCATGTGGTCGAGGCCGTCCAGGACCGTCACGTCCCAGCCGAGGGCCTCGATCTCGGCCCGCCGCCCGACGACCGCGCTCGCGATGCCCACACGCACCCCGCCCCAGCGCTCGCCGTACTCGATGTCGTCGGCCGATCCGACGAAACAGAGCCTGGGGCAGGTGATCCGGGCCTGGGCGGCCAGGTCGTCGAACCCCCGCAGTTCCTCGTACAGCGTGACGAACTGCCTGGTCTGGTCCGGCGACAACGTCACCTCGACCGACGACCAGTCGTCCTTCTCCGGCGGCCCGGAGGGCTTCTCGGCGGCCTCTCCGGTGGCTTTTTCCACGGCTTTTTTCGAGGCCCCGGCGAGCGCCATCTCATGGGTCGCCATGGTCACCCGCAGCATCTCCGCGTACGGCCCGCCGAGTGGCGGGAAACCACCCATGACCAGGGCGGACAGCCGGTCGGTCCTGAGCGCGAGCTGGAGTCCGCTCAACGCGAGCCAGGAGTAGCCGTAGTAGGCGAAGCGGTCGGCCCCCGCGGCGTCGGCGACGGCGAGCAGGTCGCGGGCGATGTTGGCGGGGGTCAGGGTGCCGGGCTTGGGGTTGGCCAGGACATGGTTCTCGTAGTCGAAGGCGACCACCGTGAAGGCGTCGCGCAGGCCCTCGACGAGGGAGCGGCCGAGCGCGGGGTCCGTGCCCCAGGCGCGCATCGCCTCGGCCTGGGGCCCCTCGGCGGGGAGGGGGTTGACGGGCAGCAGCAGGACGGGTCCCTCGCCGTGGACCTCCACCTCGATGGGACTCGCGTCGTGCAGGGTCACCGTGGGCATGGGCGTCTCTCCGGTTCTTCCAGCGGCGCGGGAATTCCGTACGCCGTAAGGAGTTGATGGGCGCAAGAATAGCTTATGCCGTAAAGAGTTGCTGCCCGGGATGCGGAGACGAGTTCGCCGCCGCCCCGGGCCGGGACGACGGCGAACGACCCCCCTCACGTCACGAGGTGGTGAGCGGGGTCTCCTTCCGGTCCTCGGAGACCACGTGGGCGTCCGGGCCGGGGAACACCATGGTCTCGTGCTCGTCGTGCTCCCAGTGCACCATGTAGGGCGGGGAGCCGTCCTCGTGGACAAGCCCCACGACCACACCGATCCGCCGGGTCTCCCCGTGCCGGGTGCCCTCGACGACGAGCCTGTCACCTACCTTTGCCTTCATCTGATCTCCCCCTGTCTCCTGGATTCCGGCGGGCCGCCGAGCGCGGGCGGACGGGTGGAGGGGAGTCGACGGCGCCCGCTCGCCGCCCGCCGGACCACCGCGGCCGATCTCAGCCCCCTCCCCGGCCGCCGGTGACCCTCCCTGCGGTGATACCCACCCCGCAAAGCTCATGCACGGCCCCACCGGAGTCGTTCAGGCAGGTCAGAGGGGAGTCTCGCGCCAGCGGTTGGTGATCGGCAGACGACGGTCGCGGCCGAAGTTCTTGGCCGTGATCTTGGGACCCGGGGGATACTGGCGGCGCTTGTACTCGGCCAGGTCGACCAGGCGGATGATCCTGGCGACCAGAGCGGGGTCGTGACCGGCGGCGACCAGCTCGGCCGATCCCATGTCCTCCTCGACGTAGTCGTGCAGGAGGGGGTCGAGCACGTCGTACTCGGGCAGGGAGTCGGTGTCACGCTGGCCGGGGCGCAGCTCCGCGCTCGGCTCCTTCTCGATGGAGTTCTCCGGGATGGGCGGGCGCGCGAAGCCGTACAGGAACTCGCCCGACCTGCCCGCCTGGGCGTTCCGCCAGCGCGACAGCTCCCAGACCAGGGTCTTGAGCACGTCCTTGATGGGCGCGAAGCCACCGGCGGAGTCGCCGTAGAGGGTGGAGTATCCGACCGCGAGCTCGCTCTTGTTGCCGGTCGTCAGCACCAGGTGACCGTGCTGGTTGGACAGGCCCATCAGGATCATGCCGCGTACCCTGGCCTGGAGGTTCTCCGCGGCCAGCCCGGACAGCTCGATCTCCTTCTCGAAGGCGTCGACCACACCGGAGATCGGGACGACCCTGGAGTTGATGCCCTGCCGTTCGACCAGCTCCCTGGCGTCGCTCAGGGAGTGGTCCGAGGAGTAGCGGGAGGGCATCAGCACCGCGTGCACCCGCTCGGGGCCGATCGCGTCTGAGGCGATCGTCGCGGTCAGCGCCGAGTCGATCCCCCCGGACAGGCCGAGGATGACCGACTGGAAGCCGTTCTTGCGCACGTAGTCGCGCACCGCGAGAACCAGTGCCGAGTAGACCTCCGCGGTGTCCTCCATGGGCTCGGCGACCGAGGGCGCCAGCGGCTCGTACGGTTCGAGCGAGCGGGCGGACAGCTCGATCCGCTCGACCGTGATGACCGTCCCGTCGCCCGCCTCGGTCTCGAAGGTCCCCAGGCCGCCGAACCGCGCCTCGGGCAGGTCGAGATCGACGACCAGCAGCTCCTCGGCGAACTTCGCGCCCCGCGCGACCAGCTCACCCGAGGCCGAGACGACCAGCGAGTCACCGTCGAAGACCAGCTCGTCCTGGCCGCCGACCTGGTTGACGTAGAGGAGGGCGCAGCCCGCCTCCCTGGCCCGCCGTGCGACGAGCTCAAGCCGCACGTCGTCCTTCTCCCGCTCGTACGGCGAGGCGTTCGGCGTGATCAGCAGCCCGGCGCCCGCCTCGGCGACCACGGCGACCGGCCCGCCCTCCTGCCACAGGTCCTCACAGACGGCGATGGCCACGTCCACCCCGTGCAGCCGGAAGATCGGCAGCCGGTCACCGCGCACGAAGTAGCGGTACTCGTCGAAGACCCCGTAGTTGGGCAGGTGGTGCTTGGCGGTCCTGACCACGACCCGGCCCCGGTGGATGAGGGCCGCGGCGTCCAGCGGGGCCCCCTTCGGCAGGCCGAGCCTCGGGGAGAGGTTCGCCCGGTCCACGTAGCCGACCACGACCGGCATCTCGCCGAGCCCCTCCTCGGCCAGCCGCGTCGCGAGGGCCTCGACGGCGGCGAGCGAGGCGTCGACGAAGGACGCCCGCAGCACCAGGTCCTCGACCGGGTATCCGACCAGGGACATCTCGGTGAAGACCGTCAGATGCGCGCCACGCTCGGTGGCGCGCCTGGTCCACTCGACGATCCTGTCGGCGTTGGCCGCCAGGTCGCCGACCTCGGGGTTGGTCTGGGCAAGGGCGATGCGCAGTTGAGCCACGTGTCCCACCCTATTGGGGCCCCGCCCTCCGGCGCGGCGGGGGCCGTACGGGTGGGTCAGCCGATGACGCTGAGCAGGCCGAGGTTCTTGGCCTGCGGGATCTCGCCCACGCGCTGGCTCACCTTGTAGGTGTCGGGGTCGAGCACGACCCAGGTGTTGGCGCTCTTGCCCTTGACCCGGACCACGAGGGTGCCGTCGGTCAGGAACCTGGCGCCGATCAGTGTGCCCCGCACCGGGATGGGGATCTTCCTGCCGGTCCTGGTGTCGTAGAGCGACGGGGTGTAGGACAGCGGCCAGGAGCCGTCCCCGCCGGGGGCGTTCTTGCCGATCGTGTTCACCACGACCCGGTCGCCGTTGGGGGACAGACCGTCGACGTGGTTGGCGAGCCGGATCCCGGGGACCCTGGTCGAGACGTGCGAGACGGTGTTCAGCAGGTAGACGCCGTCGGTGTTCCCGGCGTATCCGGCGAGCGTCCTGCCGTCGGCCGACCAGGCCAGGTGGCACACGCCCGCGGTCTTGCCCGCGATCACCGGCCTGCCGCCGCCGGCGCCGACCAGCGCGACGGTCGCCTTGTCCGAACCGCCCCTGGTCACGTAGGCGATCCGCTTGCCGTCCGCGCTCCAGGCGGGGGTCAGGCACGGCCCCACGTAGGCGGCGTTCGTGGCGACCACCTTGTCGCCGGCCGCGCTCTTGACGTGCAGGCGCCCCTTGCCGTCGATCCAGGCGACCTTCCCGCCGCCGGGCGCCGCGGCGAACTGCCCGGCGAAGGAGGAGCCGCCGACGGCCAGCTTGCTCAGGCCCCCCTGCTGGGTGACCACCTCGACCCCCGCGCCCTTGTAGCCGAAGAAGACGGCCCCCGGAGTGGTGGCGGCCCGGGCGGGGGCGGGGACGGCGGCGACGGACACGACGGTGGACGCGGCGAGTACGGCGCCGACGGCCAGGGCCAGGTGCTTCACGCGAAACTCCTCGGATAATTTCAGCAACGCCATGTCAGACACGCGGGAGCACCGGAAAGTTCACACTCAGGCGGCGGAGATCGGCAGCACGGCCTCGACGACCGTACCGCCTCCCGGCGCGGCGCCGATCACGCACGTCCCGCCCAGCTCCGCGGCGCGCTCACGCATCGACAGCAGGCCGACGCCCGCACGGCGCCCCTCGGGCAGCCCGCCTCCGTCGTCCTGGACGCGGACGACCAGCGACTCGCCCCGGCGCAGCGAGACCACGGCGGAGCTGGCGCCCGCGTGCTTGCGGACGTTGGTGAGCCCCTCCTGCGCGATCCGGTAGGCGGCGACCTCGGTGGCCGCGGGCAGGTCGGACAGGTCGCCCTCGGTCTCCACGGCCACCTCGGGCCCGCCGTCGGCGGCCAGCGCCCGTACGGCCCCGGCCAGGCCGAGCTCGTCGAGGGTCGGCGGGCGCAGGCCGTAGACCAGCTCCCTGATCTCCTGACCGACCGTGTCCATGCCCTCGCGCAACTCGGCCAGGAGCCGGTCGGCCGAGGCCGGGGCGGAGCGCAGGCTGATCCTGGCCATGTTGATCGACATCGCCATGTCGGTCAGCGCGTGGCCGAGCCCGTCGTGCAGGTCCCGCCGCAGGCGCCTGCGCTCCTCCTCACGGGCGGTGAGGATGCGCTCGCGGGAGCGCCGCAGGTCGGCGGTCATCGTCACGGCGTGCACCACGTCCGCCACGTACGGCGTGACCACGGCGATCAGCCGGTCGTTGTGGGCCGCGGCGAACCTGCGGGGGCCGGGCGCGCCCAGCAGCAGCCGTCCGACGGGCTCGCCGTGCCAGACCAGCGGTACCACGCGGGGGGCGGGTCCCAGCAGGCCGATCTCGACCCTCCTGCTTCCCGGGGCCCGCGCCTCGACCGCCACACCGGTGACGCTCAGGCCGTCCTTGACGGCCGCGGCCACGGCGGCCAGCGCGTTGGCGGGCTCGGCCTGGCCGACCTCCCTGGTCAGCCGGGCGGCCAGGGCCGCCGGATCTCCGTGCGTGCCGTACATGAGACGGTCGGCCCAGCGCCTGAGCATCCCGCGCAGCGGGTGGAAGAACACCCCGGCGAGCAGGGCGGCGGCCAGGCCGCCGATCCGGTCGTAGCCGGACAGGGCGAACCCGGCGATGGCCCCGGCCCCGAAGTAGACCACGCTGACCGCGGCGATCAGCCCGGCGGCCACGAAGGCACGGCTGATCACGGTGTCGATGCCGTACAGGCGGTGACGCAATACGGAGAAGGTGATGGCGATCGGGATCAGCCCGGTCCACACGGTGGCCGTCAGGACCCAGTCCTTCCCGGCGAGCATGCAGACGATGTAGACGGCGAACGCGCCCAGCGGCCAGGCGATCTGGCGGCGCATCACCGGGTCGGCCCGGCGCAGGCGCAGCACCAGGGAGAGCATCGCCAGCACCGCCATGCCCATGATCATCCCCAGCATGACGTTCTGCAGCGCCGCGTTGTACGGCCTCAGCGCCTCGATCGCCAGCGGGTTGGGCAGCCGGGCGGGCAGCGGGTAGCCGTCCAGGGGCGGTGTGGGCCGTACGACCAGGCGGAACGCCTCGACGGCCATCACCACGCCCGTCAGGACCACGACAGGACGCCAGCGCCGGGAGGGCAGCCTGCCGTCGGGGGAGTAGAGCGGCAGCAGGACCGCCAGCGTCAGCCCGCCGACGGCCCAGCCGATCCCGGCGGCGTAGCGGTATGTCCCGGCCGCCATCAGGTCGCCCTGGGCCCCCGAGCGCAGCATCAGGGCGGTGCCCAGGACGTTGACGGCGCAGGCGATCCCGCCTACGCACATCAGCCACGCCGCGGGCGGGCGGGACCGGTGGGCCAGCAGGAAGGCGCCGACCAGCGGGAAGGTCAGGGCACACGACAGGTCGGGGGAGACGAGCAGCCCGACGCCCCACTCGGACGGCAGGTCCCAGGTGACCACCAGCGCGGCCACCGTCAGCGCGGAGGCGGCGGCCGAGAGCGCGATGACCACCAGGCGCGGCCGGGAGATGGCCCGCCGCCCCCGCGCCGCCCGCCCGGGCACGTCCACGGCGGGGGCCGTTCCGGGGACGTCGGGGGGGCGGCCGGGAGGTGTCTCGACCGGCATCGTCACCTGCCCACGTCACCCGGGTTGACCAGGCCCGACTCGTATGCGGCGACGACGAGCTGGGCGCGGTCGAACAGTCCCAGGTGGTCGAGGAGCCTGGCCACCGACTGGGCGACCGACCGTTCCTGGACGGCCAGGGTCGCCGCGATCTGCCGGTTGGTGAGCCCCCTGGCGATCAGCTTCATCAGGTCGAGGTCGGCGTCGCCGAGACCGGCGAGGCCGGGAGGAGCCGAGGGGTTGGCCCGCCCGGCGAAGCCCGCGATCAGGCGGGTCGTGACGGCGGGGTCGATCAGCGCGTCACCGGCCTGCGCGGCGCGCATCGCGCTGATGAGCTGCTCCGGCGCGGAGGTCTTGAGCACGAACCCGCTCACCCCGGCCCGTAGCGCCGCGTAGAGGTTGTCGTCCGTGCCGAACGTGGTCATCATGATCACCTTCGGCGGGGCCTCGTCGGACAGGATGCGCCGCGCGGCGGTCAGGCCGTCGAGACGGGGCATCTGGATGTCCATCAGCACCAGGTCCGGGTGGGTCTCACGGACGACCGTGATGGCCTGTTCGCCGTTCTCCGCCTCACCGACGAGGTGGAAACCGGGCTCGCTGTCGAGCACGACGCGCAGACCCGTGCGGACCAGGGCCTGGTCGTCGGCCACGACCACGCGCAGCGTGGGGGCGGCGGGAAGGACGGGGGCGGCGGGCCGTACGGTGACGGTCTCCCTGACGGACGGCGCGTCCCCGTGCGGATCCAGGTGGGCGGCCTGCGAGAGCATGTCCGATTCGAGCCGTTGCAGGGTCGCGCCGAGATCGAGGCCGAGCTCCTCGCGGAGCGTCGTCCTGGCGCGCCGGAGCGCTCCCAGGGCGTCGCCCTGCCTGCCGCCCCGGTAGAGCGCGAGCGCCAGCAGCCGCCAGGCCTCCTCCCGCAGCGGGTGCGCCGAGACGTGCGCCTCCAGGTCGGCGACCAGCGCGCCGGAGCGGCCGAGCGCCAGCCCCGCGTCCGCGCGGCGTTCGAACGCGATCAGCCGCAGTTCCTCAAGGCGGCCCGCCTCGGTCATCGCCCAGGGCAGGTCGGAGAACTCGGCCAGCGCCGGTCCCCGCCACAGCGACAGGGCCTCTCCCAGCCGTTTCCACACCGTCGCGGGGTCGCCCTCGGTCTTGACGGCGTCCTCGAACATCCAGGCGTCCACCTGCTGGGCGTCGGCGCGCAGCGCGTACCCCGGCGGCGCCGAGACCAGCACCTCCGCCTCCTCCCTGGGGGCGCGGCCCGGTTCGAGGGCGCGCCGCAGCCGCGAGACGTATCCCTGTACGGTTGACAGGGCCTGAGTGGGGGGTTCGCCCGGCCAGAGCTCGTCGATGAGCATGCTTACGGGCACGGCGCGACCGCCCGCGACGAGGAGGCGGGCCAGCACGGCCATCTGGCGTTGGCCGCCTAGATCGATCACCGTGTCGCCGTGGCGAGCCTGGAACGGTCCGAGAGCACGAAATATCAGCATCGCAGGGTAAGCGTAGGGCTAGCAGGGCTAACGTCATACGGTAATACCCACCATCGTTCGCATCCTGTGAGAAATCACCAAAGATCAGGTCTCCGCGTTCGCGTTCAACGGGAGCACCGCCTCGACCACCGTCCCGCCCTCCGGTGGTGAGGTGATCACGCAGGTGCCGCCGAGTTCGGCGGCCCTCTCCCGCATCGACGAGAGTCCGACCCCGGAGCGCCTGCTCGCGGGCAGGCCGATGCCGTCGTCGCTCACCCTGACGTTCAGGTGCTCTTGCCCGTCCCGGTCCGGTGCGACCCGTTCGAGGACGACCCGCACCACCTGGGCCCCGGCGTGCTTGCGGACGTTGGTGAGCGCCTCCTGGACGATCCGGTAGGCGGCGACCTCGACCGCGGCGGGCAGCCCGGCCGGTTCCCCGCTCACCTCGACCCCGGGGCCCGCCATCTGCCTGACGGCCCCGGCGAGCCCGAGGTCGTCCAGGGCGGGCGGGCGCAGGCCGTAGACCAGGTGCCTGATGTCGCTGGTCACCGCGTCCATGCCGGAGCGAAGGTCGCTGAGCACGCGTTCGGCGGCCTCGGGGGAGGTGCGCAGCGAATGCCTGGCCATGGTGATGGACATGGCCATCCCGCTGAGCGACTGGCCGAGCCCGTCGTGCAGGTCCCGCCGCAGGCGGCGGCGCTCCTCCTCCCGGGTGGCGACGATCCGCTCGCGGGAGCGCCGCAGCGCGCCGACCAGCCTGACCGCGTGGGCGGCGTCGGCCACGTACGGCGTGAGCGCGGCGATCACCCGTCCGTTGTGCGCGGCGGGCAGCCGCCTGGCCCCGGGCGGTCCGATCAGCAGGTCGCCGACGTGCCCGCCGTGCCAGACCAGCTCGACGTCGCGCACCACCTCCCGCAGCTCGCCGACCGTCACCTCCGCGGGCCCGCCGCCCGGGAAGCGCACCGCGACCCCGGTCACCGCCAGGCCCTCCCGGAGCACCTCCAGCGCGGCGACCAGCCCGCCGGCGGGATCGACACGCTGCAGGCGCCGCCGTAGCCCCTCGGCCAGCGCCACCGGGTCGCCCCTGCTGCCGTAGAGCAGGTTGTCCGCGCCGCGTTGCAGCAGACGGCGCAGCGGATGGAAGAACGCCCCGGCGCAGAGCGCGGCGAGCAGTCCGCCGACCGGGTAGACGTCGGACAGGAACAGGCTGGAGGCCGCGCCCGCCGCCATGTAGACGCCGCCGATCACACCGACCAGTCCCGCGCCGACCAGCGTCCGGGTGACCAGTGTGTCGATGCCGTAGAGCCGGTGGCGCAGCACGGAGAAGGTGATCGCGGCGGGGATGAGCAGGACCGTGAACGAGGTCAGCCACCACAGGGGGTTGCCGACCACCCAGGGGATGATCACGGTGGCCATCGCCAGCAGCGGCCACAGGATCTGCCTGCGCTCCTCCAGCCCCGCCCGCCGGAACCGTACGGCCAGCGAGACGAAGGCCAGGACCATCGCCACGTTGCCGAGGTACTCCATCAGCAGATGGGCCTGCCAGGGGAAGGTGGAACGGTCCCGTGTCTGAGGGATCAGGAACTCGGCGCGCAGCGTGTCGACGGTCAGCACGACGACGGTGAACCAGATCAGCGGCCGCCAGCGGCGGGAGGGCAGACGCCCGTCCGGGTACAGCAGCGGCAGCAGCACACCCAGCTGCAGGATCGTGAGCTTCCCGCTCACACCGGCGACCGTCCAGATCTGCTCGGGAAGGCCGAGGTGCCCGACCGCGTTCAGCAGCGCGAGGTTCGTCGTCAGGCTGTTCAGCGCCGAGCACAGCCCGCCCAGGCACAGCAGCCAGCCGATCATCAGCCGGGGCCGCTGGAACACCAGCAGCGCCCCGAAGATCGGGAAGGCACTGCCCGTGACGTCCTCGGGCGCGAACGGCAGTGGCGTGTAGGAGGGCTGCGGCAGTTGCGCCGTCACCCAGATGTTGCCCCATTCCATGGCCACGGAGACGGCGGCGATCAGTACCGCCGAGATCCGCGCCCTGACGGGCGTCACCGTCGGGAAAACCCGGCTCAGCCCGCGCATCGCCTCGGCCCTTCCATGTCGTGCTCAAAAGGACCTTAACCGGCACGAACCACAAAAGAATCAACCAATGATCAACGTGAGAACCTCACCTTCACGCCCCGGCGCGCCGGGTGAGGGGAAGGCCGCCTTTCGCCACGCGGGTGCGGACGCGGGCGAGGGCGGCGCGAACCTCACGCCGTGACGTCGTATCTCTCTGACTCAAGGAGCCATTCGAGCTGGGCCCTGGGCGCGGTGAGGAAGGCGCAGGCGACCTTGCTGGCGTTCCTCGCCTCGACGGGTGTGAGCCCGAACTCGTCGAACAGTCCGGGCAGCCGGCGCGCGGCGGCCCGCAGGTCCTCGGAGCGCTCGGCGATCCGGTCGTTCACCCAGGCCACGGCCTCGGCGTCGGACAGGCCGAAGGCGTGCGCGGCGACCATCACGTAGTTGTGCACGTCACCGTTGGCCCGCTCCTTGTGGTGCGAGGCGACGTCGTTGCACCAGGCGGTGACGTCGTTGCAGGCGTCGACCAGCGTCCGCCAGGTCCGGCACTCCCGCAGCTCGGCCGGGACCTCGACCCCCAGGCACGGTTCGACCAGGTCGAACAGGTAGGGGCCGACCGTTCCCCTGCGCAGCACGGGGTACTCCGTGATCGAGGGCACCCGCCCCGCGCACCGGTTCTCCGCCTCGGTACGGCACGCCACTCCCTGGGCCGCCAGCCCGTGGGCGAAACGTTCCCGCCAGCGGCGGCTCATCCTGGGGGCGGTCGCCCCCCACAGGTCGCGGAAGGCCGCCTCGACCGGGGAGACCCCCTCCGGCCTCGGCGTCCTGACCGGGAGCGGGGACGGGATCCGCGTCATGACCGGTGCCGAAGGCCTCGGCCGTGCGGCGGTGAGCGACGCCGTCATGGCCGTTCTGGCCGCCTGCGTCTCACCGTGAACGGCCTCCGCGGTGTGGCGGACCAGACGGGAGAAGGTGGCCTCCACGATCCCGGCCGCCCGCCCGGCGGGTTTCTCGTCCCACTCGTCGTCGAAGTGGAACAGCCAGGTCAGCCATTTGGCGAACAGGAGTGTCGAATCGGTGCCGAACCCGGCGAAGGCGCGGCCCGCCATCCGGTCGAAGCGCGCGAGCACGGGAGTCTCAAGCCCGATCTCGCGGGTCCAGTCCGCCAGTGAGGCCGTGATCCGGTCGATCGAGGCGTGCATGCGGCACGGGGCGGCCATGACCGGAACCCGGTCGACGAGGGGCAGCAGCAGAGCCGCGGCGACCGAGGAGGCCCGTCCACCGGTCCTGGTCGCCGTGTCGATGACGGACACTACAGCGAACCGCCGGGCCGGGAGGGGAGCGTGTAGTAGGCCCTGGTCGCCTCGACCAGCTCGCCGACCGAGACCCCGCGCTCGTGCTCCAGCCGCTCGAAGGCGGTTTCCGCCTCACCGCACGGGGCGCCGAACGCGCTCAGCAGAAGCCGGAGCTCGGCTGCCTCGACGACACCGTCGCCGTCGGTGTCGCACATCTCCGCGACCGCCTCCGCGGCGGGGCGGAGCACCGCGTCGAACCGCGCGTCCTCGGAGAGGACCGAGGACATGCCGGTTCTGAACTCCTCCGGGGAGATGGCGCCGTCGCCGACCTCACCGGAGAGGGCTCGCCAGACCGACTCGAACCCGTCGACCAGTTTGCTGCCCGCGGCCGAGGTCGGCGACTCGCCGAAACCGACCAGGATCAGGGCACCCAGGCCGAGTAGGTCGTCACGCTCGACCCGCCCGTTGCCATCGGCGTCCAGTTGCCCGAAGGCATGATCCAACCTGCTCTTGAGAAGCTCTGTGCTCATCCTACACCTCCACGTTACTTGTGGGACACAGGCGGTTACTCTAGGTGACGATAGCGACGGGATTCCAGAAGTCCCTCCAGGTAAGCCCTTGGAATCGTCAAGAAGGCACAGGCCACCTGGATCACCTCACGGGAGGCGTCCAGGCCGAGGCCGTGGCGTCCGACGAGCGGGGGCAGGACGCGGGCGGCGGCCCACAACTCCTCCATGCGCTCGACCACGCGGTCGACCGCCCGGGCCTGGGCGCCCTGCGGGAAGGCCTCCGCCCGCGCGGCGGGAACCGGAGGAACGGGCGGGGAGGGCGGGGCGGCCACGACCGGCAGGCGGCCAGTCAGCAGGGCGTCACACCAGGTCACCACGTCACCGCCCGCCTCGGTCGCCGCGCGCCATCGGCGGCTCTCCTGGAGCGTGGCGGGCACCTCGACCCCGAGACACGGTTCGGCCAGGTCCAGCAGCTGCCGCCCGAACCCCGCCCCGGCCGGTACGGCGAGCCCCGAGACGAACCGCTCGCGCCACCTCCGGCTCATCCCGGGAGCGCAGGACCCCCACAGGTCGGCGAAGGCCCGTTCGACCGGAGCGTGCCCCGGCTCGCCGCCCCCGGCGACCGCGAGCACCCCGGGAAGAGCCGCGGGTTGGCGGCGCAGCCGGGTCAGCAGGGTCAGCCAGCGGGCGAACAGCGTGGCCGTGCCGGTGTCGTGCCGGGCGAACGCCCGCCCGGCCAGCCGGTGGACCTCCTCCGCGGGGTCGGCGTCCAGGCCGGTCCTGCGCGCCCAGTCGATGACCGCCGCCTCGATCCGGTGCGCGGACGGGTGCATGGGGCAGGGCGCGGACAGCGCCGCCAGCCGTTCTCTGAGCGGGACTCCGGGCGGGACCGCCCCCCGTGGCGCGTTGAGCCGGGTACGCATCGTTCTCCCCCAGAAGGACGTCGGCGGGACGTGGTGTGCGAGGGCAGGGCCGCCGGAGGGCGGAGCCGGGAGCCCGTCACGGCCCGGGGTGTCCCACCTCGCCGTGGCGCGGCCGCCGCGGGCCATCGGGACGGCCGTTCGGATGATCGGCCGTACGGTGTCCCCGATCCCGGCCCGCCGGTGCGCGCGGGCCGGTGGCCCGCATTGTTTCGCCTGGTCACCGCAGGTTCCAGTACCTCTCGCGCCGGGCGTGTCCCGCTCTCGCGGCGACCTCTCGCCGCCTCTGCGGGGCCGTACGGCGGGGGCGGGGACACGAAGGGACACAACGGGTGACACAGGAAGGGCAGGAAAGGGGCGAAACGGCGTCTCGCCGCCTTCTCCGTAACGTGTCCGAAACACTGAGCGGGCAGACTGGTAGAAGGCCAGGCGTGTGCCCGCAGACGTGCACCGTGTCGGCCTCGGCAGTGGAGGAGAGAGGCTTTGGACCGCCAGCAGGAGTTCGTTCTCCGTACCCTTGAGGAGCGCGACATCCGGTTCATCCGGTTGTGGTTCACCGACGTGCTCGGGTTCCTGAAGTCGGTCGCCATCGCCCCCGCCGAGCTTGAGGGGGCCTTCGCGGAGGGCATCGGCTTCGACGGTTCGGCGATCGAGGGCTTCGCCCGCGTCTACGAGTCGGACATGCTCGCCAAGCCCGACCCCTCGACCTTCCAGATCCTGCCCTGGCGCAGCGAGACACCCGGTGTGGCCAGGATGTTCTGCGACATCCTCATGCCGGACGGCTCACCGTCGCACGCCGACCCGCGCTGGGTGCTCAAGCGGACCCTGGCGAAGGCCTCCGACATGGGCTTCAGCTTCTACACCCACCCCGAGGTCGAGTTCTTCCTGCTGAAGGACAGGCCGGAGGCGGGCAGGCGGCCCGAGCCGATCGACGACGGCGGTTACTTCGACCACACCCCGCACAGTTCGGGACACGACTTCCGGCGCAGCGCGATCATGATGCTGGAGTCGATGGGCATCTCGGTCGAGTACAGCCACCACGAGGGCGCCCCCGGTCAGCAGGAGATCGACCTGCGCTACGCCGACGCGCTCACCACGGCCGACAACATCATGACCTTCCGGCTGGTCATGAAGGAGGTCGCGCTGGAGCAGGGCATCTGGGCGAGCTTCATGCCCAAGCCGTTCACCGAGCACCCCGGCTCCGGCATGCACACCCACATGTCGCTGTTCGAGGGAGACCGCAACGCCTTCTACGAGCCGGGGGCCGACTACCAGCTCTCCAAGGTCGGCCGGTCCTTCATCGGCGGGCTGCTCGCGCACGCCGCCGAGATCACCGCCGTCTGCAACCAGTGGGTCAACTCCTACAAGCGGCTGTGGGGCGGAGCCGAGGCCATCGCCGGGGCGGGCGGCGAGGCGCCGAGCTACATCTCCTGGGGGCACAACAACCGCTCCGCCCTGGTCAGGGTGCCGATGTACAAGCCCCACAAGAGCGGCTCGACCCGCATCGAGTTCCGCTCGCTCGACTCGGCCTGCAACCCCTACCTCGCCTTCGCGGTGATCCTCGCGGCGGGCCTGAAGGGCATCGAGCAGGGATACGAGATGCCTCCCGGCGCCGAGGACGACGTCTGGGCGCTGACCTCGGCCGAGCGCCGGGCGCTGGGCATCCAGCCGCTGCCGCAGTCGCTCGACGAGGCCATCGCTGTGATGGAGCGCAGCGAACTGGTCGCCGAGACCCTGGGCGAGCACGTCTTCGACTACTTCCTGCGCAACAAGCGCGCCGAGTGGAGCGAGTACCGCCGCCAGGTCACCGAGTTCGAACTCGGCCGTTACCTTCCGGTGCTGTGACGGTCTCCGGGGTGCGGCAGGGGGCCGTACCCCACCTGCCTCACGCGGGGGCGTCCCGGGCGCGGTAGGGTTCAAGCGCGCGGGCGGTTCCGGCGCCCGTACCCTGTGACCCCCGATCATGCGGGCTGCTTCGGCGTGCCCGCGACCGGCCGGTCCGCGGGGCGCGGGCCGGGCGAGGTTTCGCGGCGACGACCGGCGGGCCGTCCCCGAAAGACTCGTCGGCAAGGACGCGCCCCCCGCGGTTCCCCTCAGGACGGCGGGTGGCAAGGCGCCGTTGATCCGCTCGTCACCGTCACCTGGTTCGCCGGTCCCGTGGCGGCTCCGGTAAAATCAGTCGGTCCATTTATAGGGATTTTTCGAGGACAAATCGCCGTAAAGGGCGATTAGGAGGTGCCGTATGACAACGGCTGCCGAGCTGCAGACCGTGGTGACCGTCCCGGCGCGTTTCCGTGGGCCCGAGGGCTCAGCGAACGGCGGATGGATCGCGGGTACGGTCTCCCAGGCGTCGCACGGCGCCCGGCACGACTCGGCCGTCGAGGTCACACTGCATGCCCCCACACCGCTGGAGACCGAGCTCTCCCTGCGGCACCTGGCCAACAGCGCGACCCTCACCGACGGGGAGACCCTGCTTGTCGAGGCCATCCCGGTCGCCGAGCGGCTCAACGCCCCTGACTTCGTGCCCTTCAACGAGGCCGCCCGCGCTGAGAGCGGTTTCGCCGGGATCACCGGCCACCCCTTCCCCGGCTGCTTCGTCTGCGGTCTGCGCGACCCGGGGGACGGCCTGCGGATCTTCCCCGGCGCCGTGTCCGGCGGCGAGCTGGTCGCCGCGGGCTGGCGGGTGCCGATGACCGTCACCGACGAGGACGGCGTCGTCCCCGACGCGCTCGTCTGGGCTGCCCTCGACTGCGCTACCGGCTGGGCCCACTTCGGACCCGGTGAGTCGGCCCTGCTCGGCAGGCTGACCGCCAAGGTCGAGCGGCGCGTCTACCCCGGCGGCACCTACTCCGTCGTCGCCCGCGCCACGGGCCGCGAAGGCCGCAAGCTCTTCGGCGAGAGCGCCGTCTACGAGGTCGACGGCACCCTGGTCGCCGCCGCCAAGGCCGTCTGGATCACCTCCGCCTGAGGTCGTACGGGACCGGGGGCCGCACCCCCCCGTATCCCATTGAAGACCGATATGGGGTCTGGTACGGCTTTCGCCGATAATTGCGGCATGAGAATCACCGTCGTCGAGAACGAAGCCGGAGCGGGCCTGGGCGCCTTCGCCGGATGGCTGGCCGACAGCGGCGCCGAGTGCGAGGTCGTCCGCCCCCACCTTGGAGAGCCGATCCCGCGGCGGGCGCGGGACGGCCTGATCGTGCTCGGCGGGACGGCGGCGGCCTGGGAGGACGAGCGCTTCCCCTGGCTGCCCGAGACCCGCGCCCTGATCAGGTCCTCCGTCGAGAACGGCGTGCCGACCCTGGGAGTCTGCCTGGGCGCCCAGCTGATGGCGCTCGCCTGCGGCGGCTCCGTCGAACGCGGTGAGCACGGCCTTGAGGTCGGCGTCACCGAGGTCGTCCCCCTCCCCGCCGCCGCCGACGATCCCCTGTTCACCGGGTTCGGCCCGGTGCCCGCCGTGCAGTACCACGGTGACGCGGTGACCCGGCTGCCCGAGGGAGCCGTGCCGCTCGCCGTCGGCGATCCCTACCCCAACCAGGCCTACCGCCTGGGCGAGAGGGCCTGGGGGGTGCAGTTCCACCCGGAGGCGGATGTCGAGGTCTTCACCGACTGGACCGGCCACTCCGCCGACCACCTGACCGGGCTCGGCCACTCGGTCGAGGAGCTCAACGCGGGGGTCAAGGCGGCCGAGGAGGACCTGACCCGGACCTGGCGGACCTTCGCCCGGCGTTTCGCGGCCGTCGTGGAGTCCGCCGGGGAAGGCACGGACGCCGCCGGCTGATCGGCGCGGCCGTACCGGGCGGGGATGACGGGGCGGTGATCGGGGAAGGCCACACCCGTGCCCGGTGACCGTGGACGAGGGAGGGTGAGCGCCGTGCCCCGGATGGAGACGACCGCGGGACGGATGGCCAGGCTCGGTTTCGCCGACGCGGCCAGGGCGGACCGGCTGTTCGGCGAACTGGGCACGCGGGCGGCGCGCGAGGCGGGCCTGCTCGACCCGCTGCTCGACTCCCTCGTGGCGACCGCCGACCCCGACCTGGCGCTGACCTCGCTCAACCGGCTGGCCGAACGGGACGAGGAGGCCGTCGAGGCGCTCACCGCCGACCCCGTCCTGCGGGCGCGCCTGCTGGGCGTCTTCGGGGTCAGCGCCGCGCTCGGCGACCACGTGGTCAGGCACCCGGAACACCGGCACCTGCTGGACGGCGCGCAGGACCTGAGGCGTCCCGCCGCACCCGAACTCCGCGCCTGCCTGCTGCGGGCGGTCGGCGCCGACCCGGCGGACCCCGAACCCAGGGCGGCGGCCACCGGCACCGAGACCCTGGTCGCGCTGCGGGTCGCCTACCGGGCCCGCCTGCTGTGCCTGGCCGCCCGTGACGTCCTGGGCCAGGCCTCGCTCGCGGAGGTCGCCGCCGAGCTGTCCGACCTGGCGGGAGCCGCGCTTGAGGCGGCGCTGGCCGTGGCCCGGGCCGAACACGCCGACCCGGGAACCGTACGGCTCGCCGTCATCGGCATGGGCAAGTGCGGGGCGCGGGAGCTCAACTACATCAGCGACGTGGACGTCGTCTTCGTGGCCGAACCCCGCCAGGGCGCGGAGGAGACCGAGGCCATCCGGCTGGCCACCCGCCTGGCCCAGGGCATGATGCACGTCTGCTCGGCGGGCACCCCCGAGGGGGCGCTGTGGGAGGTGGACGCCGCGCTGCGTCCGGAGGGCAGGTCCGGGCCGCTGGTGCGCACCCTCGCCAGCCACCGCGCCTACTACCGCCGCTGGGCCAAGACGTGGGAGTTCCAGGCGCTGCTGAAGGCCCGCCCCGTCGCGGGAGACCTCGAACTGGGCGAGCAGTACGTCTCGATGACGAACGAGATGGTCTGGCAGGCGGCCACCAGGGACCGGTTCGTCGAGGACGTGCAGGCGATGCGCCGCAGGGTCGAGGCCCACGTGCGCGGTGACGAGGCGGATCGTCAGATCAAGCTCGGGCCCGGCGGGCTGCGCGACATCGAGTTCGCGGTGCAGCTGCTGCAGCTCGTCCACGGTCGCCTCGACCCGCTGCTGCGCCGCCGCGCCACGCTCCCCGCGCTGGCCGCGCTGTCCAGGGGAGGCTACGTCGGCAGGGACGACGCCAGGGCGCTGGCCGAGGCCTACACCTTCCTGCGCCGGGTCGAGCACCTGATCCAGCTCTACCGGCTGCGCCGTACCCACGTGGTGCCGGAGGGGGAGGGCGACCTGCGGCGGCTCGGGCGCGGGCTGGGCATGACCGTCGATCCGGTCGGGGAGTTCACCGTCCGGTGGCGGCGGCACGCGATGGAGGTCAGGCGCCTGCACGAGAAGCTGTTCTACCGGCCGTTGCTGCAGGCCGTGGCCCGGCTGCCCGAGTCGGAGGACCGGCTCTCGACCTCCGCGGCGCAGGCCCGTCTTGAGGCGCTCGGCTACGCGGACCCGGCCGGGGCGCTGCGCCACATCAGCGCGCTGACCAGCGGGGTCTCCCGGCGGGCCGCGATCCAGCGGACCCTGCTGCCGGTCATGCTCGGCTGGTTCGCCGACGCCCCCGACCCGGACGCGGGCCTGCTCGGCTTCCGCCAGGTCTCCGACAGGCTCGGCGCGACCCCGTGGTACCTGCGGCTGCTGCGCGACGAGACCGCCGTCGCCTCACGCCTGGCCAGGCTGCTGGGCACCAGCCGCTACGTGACGGGCCTGCTGCTGCACGCCCCGGAGGCGGTCGCGATGTTCGGCTCGGACGCCGACCTGGCCCCCCGGCCCCCGGAGGCGCTGCTGGCCGAGGCGCGGGCCACCGTCGGGCGCTACCCGGGTGAGGCGGAGAGCGCGGTCGCCGCCGCCCGCGGGCTGCGGCGCAGGGAACTCGTCCGTACGGCCGCCGCCGACCTGTCGGGGCTCCTCGACGTGGAGCGGGTGGGGCAGGCGTTGTCGGCGCTGAACGACGTGACCGTCCAGGCCGCGCTCGACGCCGCGATCGGCAAGGTCGAGATGGAGCGGCGAACCCCGCTCCCCACCAGGTTCGCGGTGATCGCGATGGGCCGTCTCGGCGGCCTCGAATGTTCCTACGGCAGCGACGCCGACGTGATGTTCGTGCACTCACCCCTGGAGGGGGCGGCGGAGCGGGAGGCGACGGAGGCGGCCTTCGCGGTCGCCAACGAGCTGCGCCGCCTGCTGGCGCTGCCCGCCCCCGACCCGCCGCTGCTCATCGACCCCGACCTGCGCCCCGAGGGCCGTCAGGGGCCGCTGGTGCGCACACTGGCCTCCTACGCCGCCTACTACGGGCGCTGGTCGTCCCCCTGGGAGTCCCAGGCGCTGCTGCGCGCCCGCCTCTCCGCCGGGGACGCCGCGCTCGGCGCGGAGTTCCTCGCCCTGGCCGACCCGGTGCGCTATCCGGCCGGGGGCATCTCCGACGCGGCGGTGCTGCAGATCCGCAAACTGAAGGCCAGGATGGAGGCGGAACGGCTGCCCCGGGGAGCCGATCCCGCCCTGCACACCAAACTGGGCAGGGGAGGCCTGTCGGACGTCGAGTGGGTCGCGCAGCTGCTGCAGCTGCGCCACGCGGGGCCGCTGCCGTCGCTGCGGACCACCCGGACCCTGGAGACGCTGCGCGCCGCGCTCACCGAAGGGCTGCTCTCCGAGGCGGACGAGGCCGCGCTCGCCGGGGCCTGGCGGCTCGCCTCCCGCGTCCGGGACGCGATCATGCTGGTCAGGGGCAGGGCCGCGGACTCCATCCCGGTCGACGTCCGTGAACGCGCCCTCATCTCCCGCACCCTCGGCTATCCGCCCGACGACAGCGGGGACCTCGTCGAGGACTACCGCCGGGTCACCCGCCGCGCCCGTCTGGTCATGGAACGCGTGTTCTACGGCGAGTGAGCGTTTTACCGGTTTCCGGTGATGTTGTTGCGCCTCCAGGGACGGACGTGTATCAACGGTGCGGGTGATCTACTGTGATATCGGTATACGTTGACCTGGCCATCGGCCTGGTGCTGGCCTTCCTGCTGCTGTCGCTCCTGGTGAGCGGTGTCAACGAGGCCATCGTGAGACTGCTCGGCATCCGCAGCAAGTTCCTGTGGGCCTATCTTCGTGACACGCTCGACGGAGGGCGGGGCAAGGGCGTCTCGTGGATTCCGTCGAAGGTCCTCGACGTCTTCGCGCGGCTCCCCTTCTCCAGGCACGATCCGAGGCCCGTGCACGATCCCGAGCCCGCACCGCCGGTGGTGGAGCCCGTGCCGGTCGATCCCGAGGTGGTGCTCGCCACGGAGGCGCCCGCGCCTGCGGTCGACATGACCAAGCGGCTCTACGAACGCCTGCAGGAGATCGACCGTCCCGAGGGCGCCAGGACCAGCATCGCCGACATCCCGCCAGAGCGGTTCGCCTGGGCGCTGCTCGAACTGGTCGCCGCGGAGAAGGAGGGCGTCGAGGGGCTGATCGCCAAGCTGGAGGCCGTACGCAGCCCGCTCGCCGGACACCTGAGGGGCGTCTGGGAGGGTGCCCAGCGCGACATGGGCAGGTTCCGCAAGGGCGTGGAGGACTGGTTCGACGGGGAGATGCAGCGGCTGTCGCGGCTCTACCGTCGTTACGTCAAGTGGGTGGTCTTCACCCTGGCCGTGGCGCTGACCCTGCTGTTCAGCATGGACTCGCTGGAGTACGGCAAGACCCTGCTGCGGGACAACGCCTACCGGGCCGCGGTCGCGGCCATCGCGGGCGGTGGGGAGAGCACGGCCGAGCTGAAGGACTCCCTGAGGGACAGGTGCGCCGTCGCGGGGTCCGTCGAGCCGTACTCCTGTGTGACCGAGGTCTTCAGCTCTCCGGCGCTGGTCAAGATCTTCGACCACGCGGTGATGAGCGTGACGATCCCCGCGGGCGACTCCGGTCCCTCCTTCACCTTCGACGCCGGCGCCTGGTGGAGCCGTCTGACCACGATCGGCCACTGGCCCGGTTATCTGATCACGGTGTTCGCCCTGCTGTTCGGAGCCTCCTTCTGGTGGGACATCCTGCGCAGGCTCACCGGCATCCGCGGCAGCCGTTCGAGTTGATAAATGGAGGGTGCCTCCGTATGGTTGGGTGAACCGGAGAGTGCCTCCGGTAAAAATCCTTCGGGGGAGCGCGACCCATGAGTGTGGATCTCGGGCGTATCGGCGTGTGGACCTTCGCCTTCGACGGCAGGCCCGCGACCGAGGTGCGGGAGGCCGCGGCCGAGCTGGACGAGCTGGGCTACGGCGCGATCTGGTTCGGTGAGGCCTTCGGCAGGGAGGCGCTCACCCAGGCGGCGCTGCTGCTCGGGGCGACCGGGCGGCTGGCCGTCGCCACCGGCATCGCCAACGTCTTCCTCCGGGACCCGATCGCCATGGCCGCGGCGGAGCGCACCCTCGCCGAGGCCTTCCCGGACCGCTTCCTGCTGGGCCTCGGCGGGCACCGCACCGTTGACCAGCCCGCCGGTCTCCTGCCGCACCACGGCCGTCCCGTGCCCACCATGCGGGCCTACCTGGACGCGATGGACCAGGTGCCCCTGCAGAGCCCGGCGCCGGCCGAGCCCTCGCCCCGCGCCCTGGCCGCCCTCGGCCCCGGGATGCTCAAACTCGCCGCCGAACGCACCCGAGGTGCCCACACCTACTTCGTGCCGGTCGAGCACACCGCCAGAGCCAGGCAGGTCATGGGGCCGGGAGCGCTGCTCGCGGTCGAGCAGACGGTCGTCCTCGACCGGCCCGAGCGCGCCCGCGAGATCGCCCGCGGCTTCGTCGCCGGGTACGGCCAGGCGCGCCACCAGGTCGAGAACCTCGAACGGCTCGGCTTCGGGGAGGACGACCTGGCCGGGGGCGGCAGTGACCGGCTGGTCGAGGCCCTGGTGGCGTGGGGGGACGCCGGGGACATCGCCGGACGGGTGCGTGAGCATCTCGACGCGGGCGCGGACCACGTCTGCGTCCAGGTCCTGTCGGCGGGGGAGGACCTGCCCGTCCGGCAGTGGCGCGAGCTGGCCCCGGCCCTGCTGGAGCTTTGAGCTTGAGCGAGCATTTCTACATATAGCGGAAATATCCGGCGAAATCCTTGACGGTGGTGATCGGGTCGATCCTGATCCTCGTCCCGGTTCGCAGCGCGTTGATCATCTTGCCGTCGCCGACGTAGACGCCCACGTGGTGGGTCTTCACCCGGTCACCGAGCCTGCCGTAGAACACCAGGTCACCGGGGCGCGCCGCGGAAGCGGGAATCCTGCTCAGCCGCCGGATGTGGTCGTCGGTGTTGCCGGGCCCGAGCACGTCCCCGCCGTAGGCGAGCGAGTAGACCCACCTGACGAGTCCCGAGCAGTCGAGCCCCCGCGTGGTCGTCGCCGGGCACGGCCTGATCGATCCCCGGTAGCCCGTACAGGTGCCGAAGGAGGGCCCGGGAACCTCGTCGTGGCCGCCGCCCCAGGAGTACGGGATCCGCCCACCCCGCCAGCCGGGCTGTTCCTGCCCGGCCTTGATCGCGTAGGCGATGGTGGTCACCCGCTTCAACAGGGCGGGCAGAACCGGCACCGACCCCCCGCAGACCAGCAGGGTCCCCACGAGCACGATCGCGAGCATCGGCCATCGTGGAGAGGCCCTCCGGCGTTCCCGCCCATCGCGGTCGTCAGGCTGCTTCCGGGGCATTCCGTTACGGTACCGCCACTTCTGTCCGAGTGATCCACCCGTTGAAGCCGTTGGCGCGACGCGTATGTCGGACGCGCTCCTTTGGCAGTCGCACGAACCTGTCAGAAGGCGAGCTGGAGCACCGCGGAGCCGACCGTCGCCCCGACGGAGGCCAGCAGCAGCCAGAAGCCCCAGCGGATGAGCAGATACTTTCTCAGGACGATCACGCTGACCGCCCTGATCTGCTCGGCCAGTTCGATCAGGTCGCCGTCGGTACGGTCGCGCAACGCCTTGGCGATCTCCTCGGCGGAACGGTAGCGCCGGACGTCCCCGAAGTAGGTGATGCCGAGGGGTCGTCTGGTGATGCGCGGGTACACCGCTTTCGCCAGGCAGAACAGGGCGGCCAACGCGCACCCCGCCCCCGCCCACCACAGCCACTGCAGGGCCGTGTGCAGCCTCAGCGGTGACCAGTTCCCCGCGAGCAGGCCACCGGCGACCGCGCCGATGCCCACCCCCGCGACACCCAGCAGCACCTGTGCCTTGGCGTCGGCCCGGTTGAGCTCCTCACGGGCCTCGGCGAGCATCCGGCTGCCGTGCGCGCGCGCACGGGTCTCGGGATCGGACGGCACCGGCGTGGCCGTCCTGGTCATCCACCGGAACACCGTGTCCCCCTGATTGAGCGAACCCCGGCAACCGCCGCGAATACGGCGAAGCGCGCACGACAAGATCGCACTCTACGCGACACCCGGCGGCATGTGGCAGCGGAATCCGCGAGGCGTCGCGGGAACAGACGAACCGGGCGAGGCGGATGCCCTGGCCGGTGGAGAGCCGTGCGCATCAGGCTCGGACGGTCAGGCCGCCGCCCGGCAAGGGATCGGTTTCTCTCGACGCGACGGCCTTCGGGAGCGGCGAAACGCCTCGGGCGAGCGGTTCGGTTCCTCCTGGATCCGACGGACTTTCACCTCGGGCGGACGTCGGTGAGAGTCGGTACCGCCCCAAGGTCGCGTCAAGCCCCAGGATGTCGAGCCATGGACCTGGTTCTCGGCATCGACGCGGGCGGCACGTCGTCCCGCTGTGCGGTTCGCACCCTCCATGGAGACCCCGTCGGCTACGGCCGCTCCGGGGGCGGCAACCCTACCGCGCACGGAGCGGCCGTAGCCCGCTCGAACCTCGCCTCGGCGGTGCGTCAGGCGCTGGGCGCCCACGATCCGGCGTCGGTGCGCGCGGCGGTCGCCGGTGTGGCCGGATCCTCCGCCTCTCCCGATGACCTGACCGAACTCTGGGCCGCGCTGGGACTCGGCGTCTCACCCCGCGTGGTGGGAGACGTCGAGATCGCCTTCAGCGCCGGAACCGCGGCCCCCTCGGGAACGGTGCTGATCTCAGGGACGGGGGCGATCGCCGCGCACCTCGCGGACCGGTCGGTCACGGCCGTCTCCGACGGCTACGGCTGGCTGCTCGGCGACACAGGCTCCGGCTTCTGGCTCGGTCGGCAGGCGGTCGGCAGCGTGCTCGACACCCTGCGCCACGGCGTGCCCCCGTACGGAACACTGGCGGAGACCGTGGTGGAACGGCTGCTGGGAGCCGTGGGGACACCACCCGGCCCCGATCGGGTGAACGAGGTGATACGGGCGGTCCACGCCCGCGCGCCCCTGGCACTCGCCGAGCTGGCGCCACTCGTCACCGCCGCGGCGCAAGCCGGGGACACCACCGCCACGAACCTGATCACGCGGGCGGCCGTCCACCTGGTCGAAACCGTCGCCAAGGTACGCGCGCCGGGGGACACCGGCCCGATCGTCCTGGCGGGCAGCCTGCTGACCGGAAACGGTCCGCTCGGCCACGCCGTACGGGACCGGCTGACCCGGCGCTGGAACGCCCCGGTGACGACGGCGGGCGACGCGGCGTGCGCCGCCGCGTGGCTGGCCGCCCGCGACCTGGTGCCCGACCCCGACGCCCTGCACGCCCGGATCATGCGGGCATGACACGTTCCTCCCCGCCGTGCGGGGAGGAACATCTGTGAAAGGCCGCCCGGCGACCTTAAACAGCAGCGTTTTCGCAGGTCATGGCACTTATCTACACATCGTAGTAAAGCTCGAACTCGTGGGGGTGGGGACGCAGGCGGATGGGGTCGATCTCGTTCTCACGCTTGTAGGAGATCCAGGTCTCGATCAGGTCCGGGGTGAACACACCGCCTTCGAGAAGGTAGTCGTGGTCGGCCTCCAGCGCGTCGAGCACCTCACTGAGCGAACCGGGAACCTGCGGAATGCTGCGGGCCTCCTCCGGAGGAAGCTCATAGAGGTCCTTGTCCACCGGCTCCACCGGCTCGATCTTGTTGCGGATGCCGTCGATCCCGGCCATGAGCTGCGCGGCGAAGGCGAAGTACGGGTTGCAGGACGGGTCGGGCACCCGGAACTCGATGCGCTTGGCCTTCGGGTTGGACCCCGTGATCGGGATGCGGATGCACGCCGAGCGGTTGCGCTGGGAGTAGACCAGGTTGACCGGAGCCTCGTAGCCGGGGACCAGACGGTGGTAGGAGTTCACCGTCGGGTTGGTGAAGGCCAGCAGCGACGGGGCGTGCCTGAGCAGGCCGCCGATGTAGTAACGGGCGGTGTCCGACAGGCCCGCGTAGCCGACCTCGTCGTAGAACAGCGGCGCGCCGTCCTTCCAGAGCGACTGGTGGCAGTGCATGCCGGAACCGTTGTCGCCGAAGATCGGCTTGGGCATGAAGGTGACGGTGTGGCCGTACTCGATGGCCGTGCTCTTGACGATGTACTTGTAGAGCATCATCGTGTCGGCGGCCTTGAGCAGCGTGTTGAACCGGAAGTCGATCTCGGCCTGCCCGGCGGTGCCGACCTCGTGGTGCTGCATCTCCACCGGGATGCCCGCCTCGATGAGGCGGCGCACCATCTCCGAACGCAGGTCGGTGAAGTGGTCCATCGGGGGGACCGGGAAGTAGCCGCCCTTGTAACGCGGCTTGTAGCCGAGGTTGCCGCCCTCCTGGGCCTTGCCGGTGTTCCAGGCGCCCTCGATGGAGTCGATGTGGTAGTAGCTGGCGTGCGCGCTGGTCTCGAAGCGGACGTCGTCGAAGATGTAGAACTCGGCCTCCGGGCCGAAGAAGACCGTGTCGGCGATGCCGGTCCCCTTGAGATACTCCTCCGCCTTGCGGGCGACGTTGCGCGGGTCGCGACTGTAGGCCTCACCCGTCAGCGGGTCGTGCACGAAGAAGTTGATGTTGAGCGTCTTGTGCCGGCGGAAGGGGTCGAGCACGGCCGTCGAGGGGTCGGGCAGCAACAGCATGTCCGACTCGTGGATGGCCTGGAAGCCGCGGATCGAGGAGCCGTCGAACATGAGGCCGTCGGTGAAGACGTTCGCCCCGAAGTTCTCCGTGGGGAATGTGAAGTGGTGAGTCGTCCCGGGCAGGTCCGTGAACCTGACATCGACGAACTGCACCCCCTCGTCCTTGATGAACTTGAGGACGTCGTCGGCGGAGTTGAACACGCGAACCTCCCAAGGGGGACGAGCTTTCAGCTCGAAAGTAGGCTTGAGCCGTTACCGCCCCGTGTCTCATTTGTTTCACCCGTGTTAAGGAGAATCGCCCCACGTTAGTCCTGGAATGCGGCCGTACCGGGCGGATGAACGCTTCCTTTGCCGGACTTTTCACGTGCGGGAGGCGAGCGTGCACTCCTCCTCGCGCGGTTCCCGGTCGAGCTCGTAGGGGTCGACCGGGGCGCCGGTGGCCTTGGAGAGCTCCTTGTCGGGGACGGAGTCCTCGTAGTACGGGTGGACGAAGCCGTCGTCGACGTCGCAGCGGGCACCCGTGACGGCCCCGCCGTTCCACTTGACGGGCCACACCACCAGCCGGCCGTTCTCCCGGTAGGCGATCACCTCGCCGACGCTGTGCACGATGATCCGCTCGCCCTGCCGGGTCTCCCCCGGCCGTCGTACGGCGTAGACGAACAGGTAGTTCACGGTGATCTTCGCCCCGGTGCGGCCATCCTCATGGAACGAGGCGTACTTCGTCCGCCCGTTGACCTTGATCACGTCGGTGGCCAGTTCGGCGGCCTTGGGAGCCAGGCTGGTGACCCAGTATCTGGTGTTGAAGTGACCCTTCTTCGGCTTCCTGTTGTCCAGGTCCTTCAGGAACCACTCGCGCTGCTCCGCAGGGAGGAGCCTCGCCAGCGCCGTCGGCCTGCCACCCGCGAGAGTCTTACGGTCGAGATGGGTCGCCGCGAGCATGTCCCGGGTGCTCTTCAAGGCGGTGGCGACGTCCTTGCGGCTCAGGCCGCCCGTCGCCCGGGCCTTCGGCGACGTCAGTCCCTTGACACCCTCGGCGTAGTCCTTGGCGGGAGACCCCTCGAACGGGGAGACCGGCTCGGGGGTGACGGGGACGGGCTCGGTCTCCTCGGGAACCGGGCCACCGTGGTCCTCCCGCGCCTGAAGGAAACGGGCGGAGAGGGCCTCGCCCACCGGGGCGACCCACCCGGGCCGGTAGACGGTGACCAGCCCGGCGGCCACGACGAGGACGAACGCCGCGAGTAAGGTGATCCGCCGCCCGCGGCGACGCCTGTAACGCGGCAGGTGAGACCACGCCTTCTCCATCCTCCGCCGCTCCTTGCGCTCGATCTGCGAGGTCAGGGCCTCGAAGCGCCGGTTGATGTCGTCGTTGTCAGTCATTGGGGGTGCTCCGGGAGGGGAGGGCGAAAAAGATCATGACCATGATGTACCGATCGCATGGCCGATGCGGTCGTTTGGGGGAGTTCGAGGGCGACCACGGGGGCGGATACCGTTGAACCATGAACAGCAGGCAGCAGCCCCGTTGGACCCAGACCTGGCTCGGCGGCGTCAGATCCGCCGGAGTCGACCTGGGCTACCCGGGGGAAAGGCTCGGGCTGCCCCAGGAGGGCAGCGGATCGGTCGCCGGATTCGGGCGCAGGATCGGCGCCCTGGTGATCGACTGGCTGATCTGCACCTGGGCCATCACCCAGGGACTCCTGCGGATCGACCCGACCCACCAGAGCTGGGTTCCGGTCGCGGTGCTCGCCGCCGAATACCTCCTGCTCGCGGGCACCATGGGCATGACCTTCGGCATGCGCCTGACCGGCATCAGGATCGCCGCGCTCAACGGCGGGCGCGCCCCGTTCCCCTCGATCCTCGTGCGAACCGTGCTGCTGTGCCTGGCCGTACCCGCCCTGATCTGGGACCGCGACCAGCGGGGCCTGCACGACCGCGCCGCCGCGACCGTGGTCGTCCGTATGTGAGTTACGGCCGCACGCAGGTGAAGATGGCCGTCCCCGGCAGCAGACGGCCACGCAGCGGGCTCCAGCCTCCCCACTCACGCTCGTGACCGACCGGCCACTCCGGCTCGGTCAGCCCGCGCAGCACCAGGCCGGAGGCGACGATGTGCCCCACCCAGTCGGCCATCGTGCGGTGATGCTCGACGTAGGAGGCCTTCCCGTCCGCACCGACCTCCACGTACGGCGAGCGGTCGAAGTAGGACCGGTCGGAGGTCAGTCCGGCGGGGCCCGGATCGTCGGGGAAGGCCCAGCGGATCGGATGACTCACCGAGAAGACCAGGAGGCCCCCCGGACGCAGCACCCGGCGGACCTCGGACAGGACGGCACCGGGATCGGCCACGAACGGCAGGGCGCCGAAGGCCGAACAGGCGAGGTCGAACGACTCACCGGCGAACGGCAGCGCCTCGGCGTCGGCCTGGACGACCGGCAGCCCGGAACCACTGTCCAGATCGATCCGGTGAGAGTGCTGAAGCTGCCGGAACGACAGGTCGAAGGCGACGACCCGCGCCCCCTGCCCGGTCAGCCACCGCCCGCACTGGCCCGCGCCACAGCCGATCTCCAGCACGTCCCTGCCCGCGACGTCGCCCAGCAGCCGGGCGTCGGCCTCGTCCAGACCCTCCGGGCACCAGACGAACCCGCAGTCACGCAGGAAACCGCCGTGCTCGGCCTGGTACTCGTCCGCGGCGCCGTCCCACCAGCCGCGGTTGGCCCGCGAGGTTTCCTCGGCGCCCACCCGGCGCCGGTCGATCCCCGCCACGTCCATCAGCGCATCTTGGGGCGGGGCATCTTCGCACCGCGCGGCAGCGGGCCCTTGGGCATCGGCAGCGTCTGCGGCAGGGCCTTGAGCCTGTTGTTGACCTCGTAGACCGCGGGCTTCTTGAGGTTCCTCGGCAGCTTCATCAGGTGCCGCTGCAGCTTGGCGATGGGCACCTGACCCTCGCCGTCACCGGACTGGATGTCGTAGACGGGGACGTCCAGGGCGACACGCTGGACACGCTTCTTCTCCGCGACCAGCATCTTCTGCACCCGGGAACCCGGCCCCTCGGAGACGAGGATCACACCGGGAAAACCGACCACGCGGTGCACGATGTCCTGATCACGGTTGACCGCGACGGCGGGAGCGACCTCCCACGTGCCACGCATGCCCTGCAGGATCGCGGCGGCCGCGCCGGGCTGGCCGTGCAACATGGAGTACTGCGCGCGCTGGGCGAGCTGGCCGAAGACCACCAGGCCGACGGTCAGCGACAGCATCAATCCGATGAAGATCAGATACCAGATCGAGCCCGTGACCAGGCCGATCACGACGCACAGCGCGAACGTGCCGAGCGCTGACGCGTAGACGATCGGCATACCCTTCGGGTTCGCCTGCTTGATGATCCCCGCGATCATACGGAGCTGCTTGATGCGCCCCGGGCGCTCTTGGTCTTCGGGCTTCTTCGCCATGACTTGAGGATACAAATTCCGGGGTCAAGAAATGAAAACGTGACCTGCCGTCCCACGGGAGTCCCGATGACCGGGAACGATCACCGGGCCCCGCGGACGACGACGGTCAGGCGTACCTACGGGCCTCGATGGCCTGCTGGTACAGACGGCCCGCCCGGTAGGAGGAGCGGACCAGCGGACCCGACATGACCCCGGCGAAGCCGATCTCCTCGGCCTCCTTCTGGAGCTCGACGAACTCCTGGGGCTTGACCCAGCGGTCCACCGGGTGGTGGCGGGGGGTCGGGCGGAGATACTGGGTGATGGTCAGCAGGTCACAACCGGCCTCGTGCAGGTCACGCATGGCCTGCACGACCTCCTCCCGCTCCTCGCCCATGCCGAGGATCAGGTTGGACTTGGTCACCAGACCGGCCTCACGACCCCTGGTGATCACTTCGAGGGAACGCTCGTAACGGAACGCGGGACGGATCCGCTTGAAGATCCGCGGCACGGTCTCGATGTTGTGCGCGAAGACCTCGGGCTTGGCGGAGAAGACCTCCTCAAGCTGCCCCCGGTCGCCGTTGAAGTCCGGCACCAGCAGCTCGACACCGCACCCCGGCAGCAGCGCGTGGATCTGCCGCGCGGTCTCGGCGTACAGCCAGGCACCGCCGTCCGGCAGGTCGTCACGGGCCACCCCGGTCACCGTGGCGTACCGCAGGCCCATCTGCTGAACCGACTCGGCCACCCTGCGAGGCTCGTCGGTGTCGTACTCGGCGGGTTTGCCGGTGTCGATCTGGCAGAAGTCACAGCGCCGGGTGCACTGGTCGCCACCGATCAGGAAGGTGGCCTCCCGGTCCTCCCAGCACTCGTAGATGTTGGGACAGCCTGCCTCCTCGCAAACCGTGTGCAGCCCCTCGCGTTTCACCAGTGACTTGAGCTCGGTGTATTCCGGCCCGGTCTTCAGCCGGGTCTTGATCCACGGGGGCTTACGCTCGATGGGGGTCTGGCTGTTGCGCACCTCCAGGCGGAGGAGCTTTCGGCCTTCAGGAGCAACGGTCACATCGTTCAGCTTATGTCCAGCGGGAAGGAGGCTGCGCGCGGGGTTGGGTCCCTGTCCCTTTGCTCCGCCTGGCGGCGTCGCGGGCTCGGGCGCCTTTGAGTCGGTGCTTTCCCTCGTCTCTGCGTCGCTTCGCTCCTGCGTTCCTCAGTCCA
>NZ_JBHSBC010000015.1:0-77280 GCF_042650425.1 Streptosporangium jomthongense
ACGGCGGAGGCGTTGCGCGAGGCTGCCAACAGATGTCCTTCCGGGAGGCACGGATGGAATCGACTGCGCGCATGCCAAACGCCCCGGAAGGATCCGGGGACGTGAGCGGACAGCGCGAGGGCAGCAGAATAGCGCAAATGACAAACGGGACACCACATTTACTATGAGCGTCAACCTCTCTGCCGGGGTCAGTCTTTCACGGCGGAATCGGCCTCGTCAATTCGCCGGTGCGATGTCCATGGCACTCTGGACGGTTCGTGGCCGTAGAACCGATGCGCATGTGAGATCGTCTCGTCATGGACTTCCTTGACGACTATCTCGGGGGTGTGCGGGCGCGAGGAGCGGTGTTCTGCCGCTCGGTGGTCGAACCGCCGTGGAACGTCCGGTTCACCGGGCCGGTCCCGCTCGGCCTGGTCACCGTGCTCACCGGGGACGCCTGGATCCTCATGGACGGTTCGGCGCCGGAGCCGCTGCGCAGGGGAGACGTCGCGCTGGTCCGGGGCGGCAGGCCGTTCTCCGTCGCCGACGACCCGGCCACCCCACCCCAGATCGTCATCGAGGACGAGACCACCTGTCACACGGTCGGCGACGGGCCGGTGCTGGACGCCGACGACCTCGTCCTCGGTCCCCGGACCTGCGGGCTCAGCGACGAGGCGACCGGCACGTTCGTCGTCGCCGGGTATCCGATCCGGGGCGACGTCGGCGACCGGCTGCTGCGCTCCCTGCCGGACCTGGCGATCGTCCAGGGCGGCCAGGACCTGGCGCCGCTGCTCGGCCTGCTGGCCGTCGAGATCGTCAGTGAGGAACCGGGGCAGCAGATCGTCCTCGACCGGCTGCTCGACACGCTGCTGGTCAAGGCGTTGCGCTGCTGGTTCGCCCGCCCCGACGCCGAACCCCCGGCCGGATACCGTGCGCTGGCCGATCCGCGCGTCGGGCGTGTGCTGCGCGCCTTGCGTGACGATCCCGGCCGTCCCTGGACGGTCGCGAGCATGGCGGGGGAGGCCGGGCTGTCACGGGCCGCGTTCGCCCGGGTGTTCACCGAACTGGTCGGGACGCCGCCCATGGCGTACGTGACCGAGTGGCGGATGACCCTGGCCGCCGACATGCTTCGCGAGAACGGCGCGAGCGTGGCGTCGGTCGCCCGCCGCGTCGGCTACTCCGACGGGTTCGCGTTCAGCAACGCCTTCAAGCGCGTCCGTGGCCGTTCACCCGGCGCCCTCCTGGCCGAGGCGCGCCGTTCCTGACCCCGTTCAGGACCTCCACGCTCCGGCGGCGGCCGCCTCCTCGGCGAAGTCACCGAAGGAACGCGGTGCCCGTCCCAGGGCGCGGTACACGCCGTCGGCGACGCGTTCGCCGGCCCCGCGGGCCAGCTCCTCCATCAGGTCGGCGACGGCCTCGACGGTCCCCTCGGGGTATCCCTGCCCGGCCAGCGCGGCGGCGTAGGTCTCCCGGCTGACCGGGACATAGCGGGCCCGGTGGCCCGACACGCGGGAGACGGTGGCGGCGACGTCGCCGAAGGAGAGCGCCTCGGGGCCGGTCAGCTCATAGGTCTGACCGGCGTGCCCGTCACCGGTGAGCGCGGCGACGGCGACGTCGGCGATGTCGGCCACGTCGACGAACGCCTCACGGCCCTCACCGGCGGGCAGCGCGAGCTCACCGGACATGATCGGTTCGAGCAGGAAGTCCTCGCTGAAGTTCTGCGCGAACCAGGCCGCCCGCAGGATCGTCCACTCCGGGACCGCGTCGCGCACCGATTTCTCGAACGCCTCCTGCTCCGGGTGCGCCCGGCCGTCCTCCCCGCGCGCCGACAGCAGGACGATCCGCCGGACGCCCGCCTCGGCCGCGCGGTGGGCGAAGGCGGTGACGGCGGCCGGGTCGACGAACTCGGCCATCGGGACGAGGTAGACGGCCCGCACGCCGTCCAGCGCGGGACCCCAGGTCTCCGGAGCGCCGTAGTCGAACAGGGTGCCGGTCGTGCGGGAGGCGACGCGTACGGGAATCTCCAGGTCGCGCAGGCGGGCGACCACACGGCGGCCGGTCTTGCCGCGGCCGCCCAGGACGAGAATCGGTGCTTGGCTCATGACACCATCACACCGTCTTCGGTGAGACGATCACATGGTCGTACGGCTCACACGCATGTGAGTTCGTCTCACCGGAGACCTCAGCCGAGCTCGTAGTCGAGGTGGTAGGAGTGGACGCCGTCCCTGTTGACGATGCCTCCTGTGCCGCGGACGCCCGTCAGTTCGCCGGTGCCCGAATCGGGCAGGACGTCCCAGGTCAGGGCGGACTCTCCCGCGTGCGCCGTGGCGTTGTGGTGCAGGACGAAGGTGCCCTTGCGGCCGTGCAGGGTTCCGCTGAAGCGTTCGAAGCCCGCGTAGGCCGCCGAGTCCTCGACCCGGGCCACCGCCGTGATGATGTCGGTGGTGCTGGTGCCCACAAGGTCTCCGGAGAAGGTCTTGGTCACGTGGACGAGGGAGAGCGTCGCGCCCTCGGCCTCGTCGTAGGTCTCCGGCTCCCAGCTGTCCAGAGTGAATGTGCCGTCCGCGCGGGGCATGGGGATCTCCTTGCTCGTCCGAGGTACGGTCCCCATCGTGCCGCCCGTACCTGTCATCTTCTGTCAGCTATGACGCCGTGGGTCAGGACAGGCTCCACCGGTCCATGTTCCAGGTGATGGTCGACTGGGCCGGGTTCGGCACGACGTTGCCGATCTTCTCGTCCCACGCGCTCAGGCTCGCGTGCTGGAAGAGCGGAATGGTGGCCACGTCCTCCCACAACTGCTTCTCGATCTCTCCGATGATGGGGATCTGCGCGTTCAGGTCGACGGTCGCGTTCAGCTTCCTGATGAGCCGGTCGACCCTTCTGCTCGAATAACAGCCGTTGTTGTTGCCCTTGCTCTCCCCGTCACACCTCACGGGCGTGGTGTAGGTGGAGGCCCAGCCGCTGACCAGGGCCGAAGCCGACCAGGCGAACAGCGCGACGTCGTAGCCGTTGGCGGGCATCACGGTGCCGAAGAAGTCGTCGGATCCCTTGTCGACGACCTTGAAGCCCGCCTTGTCACAGGCGTTGATGATCAGTTGCACCTCGACCGTGCGCCGCGGGTTCGGGGTCTGGTAGCCGATCTTGACCTCCACCCCGGTCTTGCCCGCCTCGGCCACCAGGGCCCTGGCGCCTTCGATGTCCTGCTTCCCGTAGACCCCCGCACCGCCCGAGGCGGCGATGACCGCCGCGGCGTTGGCCTGGAACGGCGCCACGTTGCGGATCTCCAGGGGTTTGGCGTTCGGGATCACCGGCTTGATCAGGCTGTCGACGATGAGTTGCCTGGGCACGCACTTGGCGAAGGCCTGGCGCAGTCTCTTGTCCTTGAAGGGGCTTGAGTCGACGTTGAAGTCCAGGTGTTCGTAGGTGTACTGGTCGGCGACGTTGACCTTGACGCCCTTGATCTGCCTCAGTTCCTTGAGCACGCCGGGTCCCGGCTGCGGCTCGATGATCTGGACCTCCCGGTCGTGCAGGGCCTCGGCCTGCTCGTCGAGGGTGATGAAGCGCTCGATGATGGTCGGGGTCGCCGCCGGGGTGCCCCACCACCTGTCGTTGGCGACGAGGGTCAGGGACTGTCCCGTGTCCATCTTGGAGAGCTTGTAGGGGCCGGAGGACGGGATCAGCTCGGCGGGGGGAAGCGAGACCTCGGAGACCCAGCCGTCGTTGAAGAACTTGATGGCCTTTTCGAGCTTCTTCGCGTCACGCGCCTTGACGGCCGCGATGAACTCGTCCTCGGACAGGCCGCCCTGCCTCTCCACGACGTGGGCGGGCAGCAGTTCGGTCGCGCCGGGCCCGCCCGCGATCCAGTCGGCGAAGGGCTTGTCGTAGACGAGGGAGAAACTCCTGCCGCCCTTCTCGCACGCGGGCAGCCTGGTGTCCTCGACGCCGGTCGTGCCGGAGGTGGAGAAGCCCTTGATCTTCCCGGACTTGAACCCCCACCACAGCAGCACGTCGTCGCAGTCGATCGGGGTGCCGTCGGACCAGACGGCCTTGTCGCTGATCGTGTACTCGACCGTCAGCGGGTCGTCCGAGGTCTTGACGTAGCGGCCGAAGTCCCTGTCGGGGGTGATCTCGCCGTTCTCCCCGTAGAACCAGAAGCCGGTCAGGACGCGTTGCAGCGGTCCGGCGTTGCGTGTGGCGTTCTCGGCGGCGGTGTTGTTGTTGTAGGAGTGGAACTCCTGCTCATAGGCATAGGTGATGCTCCTGGCCCCCGAAGAGACCGGCTCCGAGGTGGCCGGTCCGGAGTCGCCGACTCCGCAGGCGCCCAGCATGAGCATCCCCCCGACCAGCGCTGACAGGAACCTGCCAGACCTCCGCGCATGGAACACGCTAGAACTCCTTAGTAGCCCGGCGCGCTCGCTCGCCGACCTCGGTCGAGCAAAGCTGAACACCATCCCATATTTCCGACAAGTGGGACGAGCCGGGTGTTGTACATCTGAGACAGGTCATCTCTCTTATGGCCTGATTCTTGCGGATATTGGCTCTTGGGCCACTCGTGGGCCCGACAAACCACCCTCCATGATGGGCCACATGACAACCACCCCTCTTCGCACGCGCACGCGTGGGGTGCATCGCGCCTGGATCGTGGCGGGAGTCGCGTTCGTAGCGATCCTCGGCGCCGCCGGGTTCCGAGCGACCCCCGGCGTGCTGATCACCCCCCTGCAGGAGGAGTTCGGCTGGTCACGCGGCACGATCTCGCTGGCCGTCTCGGTCAACCTCATGCTGTACGGCCTCACCGCCCCCTTCGCCGCCGCCCTCATGGACCGCTTCGGCATGCGCAGGGTCGTGTCGTGCGCGCTGCTGCTCGTCGCGGCGGGCAGCGGCCTGACCATCCTGATGAACGCCCCCTGGCAGCTCGTCCTGTGCTGGGGCGTGCTGGTCGGGCTGGGCACCGGCTCGATGGCCCTGGTCTTCGCCGCCACGCTCACCGACCGCTGGTTCGTCCGTCACCGGGGTCTCGTCACCGGCGTCCTCACCGCGGGCGGCGCGACCGGGCAGCTCGTCTTCCTGCCCGTCCTGGCCTCCCTGGCCCAGACCTCGGGATGGCGTACGGCCTCGGCCACGGTGGCCGGGGCGGCCCTGGTCGTCGTCCCCCTCGTGTGGTTCCTGTTGCGCGACCACCCGGCGGAGGCGGGCACGACCGCCCTGGGCGCCGACCCCCGGGACCCTGCTCCGGTGCCCGGTCCCACGACCAGGGGTGGGGCCGCGGCACGGGCCCTGGCCGTACTGGGGCGAGCGGCCCGCACCCGGTCCTTCTGGCTGCTCGCCGGAGGGTTCGCGATCTGCGGGATGAGCACGAACGGCCTGGTCGGCACGCACTTCATCCCCGCGGCCCACGACCACGGCATGTCGGAACCGGTCGCGGCCGGACTGCTCGCGGTCATCGGGATCTTCGACGTCGTCGGGACGATCGCCTCGGGCTGGCTGAGTGACCGGGTGGACTCCAGAGTCCTGCTCGGCGTCTACTACGCGCTGCGCGGACTGTCACTGATGGTGCTGCCCAGCCTGTTCTCGGCGACGGCCGAGCCCAGCATGCTCGTCTTCATCATCTTCTACGGCCTCGACTGGGTCGCGACCGTGCCGCCCACGGTCGCGCTGTGCCGCCAGGTCTACGGGGCCGACGCCCCGGTGGTCTTCGGCTGGGTCTTCGCCTCCCACCAGGTGGGCGCGGCCATCGCCGCGGTGGGCGCGGGACTCACCCGCGACCTGTTCGGCGCCTACGACCTCGCCTGGTACGTCGCGGGCGCCCTGTGCCTGGTCGCCGCCCTCATGTCGGTCTCCGTCGTGGCCGCCAGGGCCTCCGAGAGGAACACCGTCTCCGTCTAGGGAGCGGAGAGGGCATGCTTGGAGGGTGAGTGAGACGGAAGTGAGCGGTCAGAGGGTGCTCCCGCTGGTGGTGCGGATCGAGCGGGCTGACCCGCCACGGCGCACCGACGCCCTTGAGGCGGCGGCGCTCGCCGTGCTCACGCTGCTCGACGACCCCCGCGCGGCGGACGGCGGCGAGTGGGCCGAACAGGTCAAGGCGTGGGAGACCCTCGGGATCAGGAAGGTCGTACGGCGCGCCCGCGGCGCCGAGTGGCGCCGGGTGCTCGACCTGCCCGGCATCACCGTCACCTCGGGCACCGCGGAGGTCCGGGTCCACCCTCCGGTCCCGCTCGACGACTGGCCCAGAGACCTGTCCAGGCTCCAGGTCTCCGGCACCGACCTGACCGACCCCGAGGAGCCGGGCCCCGCGCCGGACGGGGACGCGCTGCTCTGGGTCAATCCCACCCTGGAGATGTCGGCGGGCAAGACCATGGCCCAGGTGGGACACGCCGCCCAGCTCGCCTGGTGGGGGAGCGACGAGGCGGCCAGACGGTCCTGGCGTGAACGGGGCCTGACCTGCGCGGTGCGCACCGCCGAGACCGGGCGGTGGGCCGGGCTGACCGGTTCCGGCCTGCCCACGGTCAGGGACGCCGGGTTCACCGAGATCGCGCCCGGCTCGTGCACGGTCGTCGCGGACGCGCCGTGGCTACGCGGGGAAGGCTTCCGCCCGGCCGCCTCCGGCCCTCTCAGGTCAGCCTGACGACGTCGGCGAGCACACCCCCCTCGGGGGTCAGCCGCCAAGCCGCCGGGCTGTCGTAGACCACCAGCAGGTGCTCGTCGTCGAGCATGGTCATTCCCTCCGCGTGGTCGTCGCCGTCGCCGTAGGGCAGGTCCATCACCAGCCGGGGATCGTGCTCGACGGACGGCGTCTCCCCCGGGGTCCAGCGCAGCAGCCGTACCGGGCCGTCGAGATCCATGGTCGGCCCCGCCAGGATCATCAGGTCCCCCTGGTGCGGGCACAGGTCCCGGATGCCGAGACCGCCGAGGTTCAGGAAGTGCATCCGGTACGGCTCGCCGTCGATCGGGGCCGGCAGCAGCCGTTCGGGGCGGCGCGGGTCGCTCTCGGGACGGATCTCGAGCAGTACGGCCCAGCCGCGCAGCACGGGCCCGCGCAGGCCGACGAAGACGCGCTCGCCGAGCACCGCGATGCCCTCGATGTCCAGGCCGTTGTCCTTGCCGGGGATCTTCAGGAAGGGAGCGAGGTAGGGGTCGTCGGCCATCAGGTCGGCCAGGTTCCTGCCGCGTCCCGACAGGATCGCCGCGGTGCGGGCGCCGTCCGCGCGGACCGGCCGCGAACCGACGAGCGGCAACCGCATGAGGACGTAGCGGTTCTCCTCGCGTACGAGGCTGCCGAGCCTGCGCAGGGACTTGCCGACGGGGTGGTCCCGCTTGACACGCTTCCGCTTGAGGCTGTGCGAGCCGATCGCCCACAACCAGCCGTCGGCCCTGGCCAGTCCCTCGATGTCGGCCTCGTCGTCGGGACCCGCGGGCAGGTCGACGAAGTCGGCCAGGGCGTAGGTGCGCTGGTCGTCGTAGCGGCCCTCACGGAGGGTCAGGTACTCCAGGGTCGCGGTCTCGTCACCCGCGAGCCAGAGGCCCGTGCCGTCGGAGCGGACGGCGGACAGGTTCGTGTGGGTCCTCGCGTCACGGGAGGTGACATGGAAACGGAGTTCTACCCGGCGTTCTGCAAGCACGGTGGCATCATGGCAGGAAGGTGCAAGAAGGGGCATATCGGACTGAAGAGCGGGAGGGTACTCGTTCCCTAAGTGTGATGGGGATCGTGCACGAGAAAACCGGATTTGTCGTACGCTCCCGATCGTGCTCGATGGGGTGGGTGGGACTGAGGTGACCCGGGAAACGGGTGCCGTACCGACGCGTGCGACCGACGGGACGGACCCGTCAGAGCCGCGGAGGACGTCCGTCCCCGGCCCGCCGAGGCCGCCGAAGCGCTCCCGCATCGGCGACCTGTCGATGCGCGTCGTCTACCGGATGCTGGCCGTGGCCGTGGTGGTGGTCGTCACCGTCGTGGCCGTCGTGGCCGCCCTGGTCCTCTCCGGCACCTCCGAACGACCGGGCGAGGGGCGGTCGGGGCAGGTCGCCGCGCCACCTGCCGCGACGCCCTCGCCCGGTTCCAGCTCCCCGCAGGCCTCGCCGGTCGCCTCCCCGGCGGTCCTGGCCGGTGAGGGGACCGTCGCCTCCGCCTCTCCCTCGGCCTCTCCTTCCGCCTCTTCTTCGGCCGCGGAGACCTCGACGGCGTCACCCTCTCCCTTGTCCTCGTCCTCGCCGATGTCCTCACCGACCGCGTTGGAGGAGGTCGCGCGTGACCGGAGCGCGGTCGTGGCGGCCCTCGCCGATCACCGCGTCCCCGACCTGCCGCGCAACAAGAAGCTCGCCCGGCTGCCCGGCAAGGCCCACAAGGGCAAGCGTCTGCTGAAGGACCGCAGGGCGGGCGTCTGGCTCGCCAGGCTGGGCAAGCCGTGGAAGATCTTCGGGGCCGCGCCGTTCTCGACCAAGCAGGTCCTGCCGAAGGTCAAGGGGGCGCCCGTCAGGGCGATGCTCGTCAGCTGCCCGGTGCCCATCCAGGCGCAGCGCCACGCCAAGGACACCGCGCTGCTGGCCGCCCGATGGACGCTCAACCACCACCCCAAGGGCTCCAGGATCTCCTGGTTCGCCTCGCAGCCGATCAAGAAGGGGTGGCTGCTCGCCTACAAGGTGAAGTACAAGGTCAAGGGCAAGGCCCGCTTCTCGGTGGCCGCCGTCGCCGTGACGCGGGGTTCCGGCCCACGGCCCGCCATGGTCTTCGTGACCGTCCCCGACACCCAGCGCGCCTACTGGCGCGACATCAACACCGCGGTCTCCTCCATCAGGCCGAAGTAACGGACGTCCCGCGGGACGCTAGGCTCGGTCGGCGTGACCCGGATCGTTCTCGCCTCCGCCTCTCCCGCCCGCCTCGCCCTGCTCCGCAGCGCCGGGCTCGACCCCAAGGTGATCGTCAGCGGGGTGGACGAGGAGGCCGTGACCGCGGACAGTCCGGCCGAACTCTGCCTGGCCCTGGCCGTGGCCAAGGCGTCGGTCGTCGCGCGTGACCTCACCTCCGGCCTCGTCGTCGGCTGCGACTCGGTGCTCGAACTGGACGGTCGGGCGTACGGCAAGCCGGCCTCGCCGCAGGAGGCCGTCGCCCGCTGGAAGTCCATGCGCGGCCGTCAGGGGCGGCTGCTCACCGGCCACTGCGTGATCGACGCCTCCGACGGCCGGCAGGTCGCGGAGGTGGGGGCGACCGTCGTGCGCTTCGGGAACCCCGGCGACGAGGAGATCGCCGCCTACGTGGCCACCGGCGAACCTCTGCGGGTGGCGGGCGCCTTCACGCTGGACGGTCCGGGAGGCTGGTTCGTCGAGGGCATCGACGGCGACCACGGCAACGTCCTGGGCATCTCCCTGCCCCTCCTGCGCCGCCTTCTCGGCGAACTCGGCGTCTCCGTTCCCACCCTCTGGCAGTCCTGATCCCTCTCCGAGCCGGAAGCGTCGCGCGGCGATCCGCCGATGCCGCTAATCTTCCGGCATGGGTCATTTCCGCTCCTTCGTGGACGGTGCCGGGTTCTTCTTCCAGGGACTGCGCTGGGTCGCGAGGAACCCCCGCTGGTGGCTGTTCGGGCTGATCCCCGCCCTGATCGTCTTCATCCTCTACGCGGCAGGGCTCTACTGGCTCGGCACCCACGCCACCGACATCGCCGAATGGGCGACGCCGTTCGCCTCGGGATGGGCGCACGCGGCGCAGACGGCCCTGCGGACCCTGGTCGGCCTGGCGATCTTCGGCGCCGGGCTGGTCCTGTTCGTGGTGACCTTCACCGCGGTGACGCTGATCGTCGGTGAACCCTTCTACGAGAAGCTCTCCGAACGGGTCGAGCTGTCCTACGGCGACCTGCCCGCCGGGCCCGACCTTCCGCTGTGGAAGACGATCCCCAGGTCGATCAGGGACAGCCTCATCACCCTGTGGTACGTGCTGCTGTTCACCGTTCCGCTGTTCTTCCTCGGTTTCGTCCCGGTGGTCGGGCAGACGGTCGTGCCGGTGCTCGGCGCCCTGGTCTCGGGCTTCTTCCTGACCGTGGAACTGACCGCGCTGGCCATGGAGCGCAGGGGCATGGCGCGTAAGGAGCGCTTCGCGGTCCTGCGCCGGAACAAGATGCGCGCCCTCGGGTTCGGCGTGCTGATCTTCCTGATCTTCCTCATCCCGCTGGCCTCCGTCGTGGCGATGCCCGCGGCGGTGGCGGGTGCGGCGGTCATGGTCAGGTCACGGCTGGGCGTGTCAGGGCCCGCCACGGGCGCTCCGGAGATCCACGAGAGGGCCTGAACCCGGGGTCTGAGCCCGCTCGGCCGGAGGCCGCGGCGGCGCAACCCTGGCTTTCTGCTCAAACGGGATAACGGGGCCTGTGGGCAACCGGCGGCCACCCTCTCGTTGTCCACAGAACCGCGTTCGGTCGCCTGGCGGGGCGGGAAGCGAACGATGCTTTCCGCCATGACAACCGACGTTCCCGCTCCGCCCACCCCCTCCTCCCCGACGCCCGGCCTCCTGCTCGCCTCCACGCAGGACGTCCTCGGCGCGGTGCCCTACCTCGTGGGCTTCCACCCCTCGGACAGCCTGGTCGTCATCGGGCTGAAGGGCAGGCCTCCCCGCTGCAGGCTGCATCTCACCGTCCGCTGGGACCTGCCCCTCGCCCCTCCCGGTCCCGGCAGGCTCCTGCCGCTGCTGGCGGAGGAGGGCATCACCCAGGTCATCGTCGTCGGGTACGGCCCCGGCACGCTGGTGACCCCGGCCGTGGACCTGGCCGTCGGGCTGTTTCGCCGGTCGGGCGTCACGGTGGTCGACGCGCTGCGGGCCGAGGACGGCCGCTACTGGTCCTACACGTGCTCCCGCGCCGGCTGCTGTCCCGCCGACGGCACGCCGTACGACCGCGAGACGGGTGTCGTGGCGACCAAGGCGATCGTGCACGGCCTGGTCGCGCTGCCCGACAGGCAGACCCTGGAGCGTTCCCTCGACCCCGTGGACGGTGCGGCGCGCCTGGCCGTACGCCGCGCGACCGCACGCGTCACGCGGGAGCTGAGGGCCGCGCTCACCGGGAGCGACGACCCCGGAGGGCTCGCCGCGGAGTTCGTCGCCGACGGGGTGGCGCGGGTGCGTTCGGCGATCGCCCTGCACGCCTCCGGCGGGCGGCTGTCCGACGAGGAGGCGGTCAGGCTGGGCTTCGCCCTCGCGGTGGTCCGGATCCGCGACGAGGCGTGGGCGCTGATCACCGACCACGCCGCGGCCGTCCCGCCGGGCGCCCCGATGAGCGTCCCCGACGCCTGTGCCGGGCTGTGGCGTGACCTCACCCGCAGGCTGGAGCCGAGGTTCGTGCCTCCGGTCGCGTCCCTGCTGGGCGCCGCGGCCTGGTGCCGGGGCGACTCCGCTCTGGCGGGCATCGCACTCTCCCGCGCGTGTGAGATCGACCCGGGTTACTCGATGGCCAATCTGCTCATGTGCGCGTTACGGCACATGCTTCCACCACGGGTGCTCAGAGAGAGGATGCCCGGCCCGCAGGAACTCGACAGAGAGATGGGGGCTCCCCGCATGGCCTGGCTGCTGCCGATGATCGCGTTACTGGAGGAGCCTGAGGTCTCCGCGGAGTGACCCGCTCAACCCTCGGCGCGCTTGCGCCGCTCGTTGTAGGCCCGCATCCGGGCGGGATAGCCGGTCAGTTGCACGTCGTAGACCGGGAGGGCGAGGTCGCGGGCCACCTTCTTGATCACCGCGGGCGAGCCGACCCGGCGGCGTGTCCACTCGCCGTCGTCCGCGATCGCCATCGCGGTGGTGTCGGTCGCGAATGTCTCGGGCTCGACATAGAACTCGACACCCTGGCGTGACTTCGCGAAGGCGATGAGCGCCTCGACGTCGGAGTCGGTTGCCTCTCGGTCGAACTTGGCGATCTTCGGCCCACGCAGACGCCTTAAACCATAGCGATCACGCCATCTCATGCCTCCTTGTATACATCCCCTGGTCCTTTCATGGTGAAAGCCCAGGGTGGACTCTAAGGGACATCCAAGGGTTCACCCGGATGGACCAGCCAAAAGTTGTCACTGAATATTGGATCGACGGCTGAAACGAAAGGTATGTCGGTTCTATGACAGGCACAGTGACACCGGCGGCGGGCCCATGGCACGGCGGCGCACCCCTTTCCAGCCCCGGATTCGAGCACGCCGGGCTCCGGGTGAGCAACCAGGACCGGGAACAGGTGGTCGAGCACCTCAAGGCCGCCTACGCCGAGGGACGTCTTGACAAGATCGAGTTCGACGACAGGCTCGGGCGGGCGATGACGGCCCGCGTCCACGCCGACCTCATGCCGATCATGCACGAGCTGTACGGCTCACGCCCGCCCATGCCCGCGCCGTACCCGTTCACGCAGGCGGCGCCGGTCCACCACCGGGCAGGGGAGCTCACGGGAGGAGACCGGCTGGGGGCGGCGGCCGCGCACCTGCTCCCGTTGACCGGCCTGCTCGCGATCGGCCCGTTGATCATGATGCTGACCGCGGGCAAGACCTCGCCCTATGTCCGCAGGCACGCGGTCGAGGCGCTCAACTTCCAGCTCACCCTGCTCGGCGTGACCGTGCTGCTGGCCATCACGGTCGTGGGCACGGTCCTGCTGCCGGTGGTCTGGCTCGGGGGCATGGCGCTCTCGGTGATCGGAGGCATGGCGGCGCTGGGTGAGGGCGGTTTCCACTATCCGTTCACGATGCGGCCGGTGAGGTAGACGGCCGGGCTCACCTGGCCAGCACCTCGTATCTGACGCGCATGACTCCGGCGTTGACGCTGCCGATCGCGGAGAAGGCGGCCCTTGACAGGTCGAGGCAGCGCCCGCCGATGTAGGGACCCCGGTCGTTGATCCTGACCGTGACCGACTCGCCGTTGGCGGGGTTGGTGACCCGGACCCTGCTGCCCATGGGGAGGGTTTTGTGCGCGGCGGTCATCGCGTTCGGGTTGAACCGCTCACCGCTGGCGGTCATCTGTCCCTCCGCGTAGTAGGACGCGCCACAGGATCCGCTTGAGATCACACGAGCCCTGGGTTTCGCGGCCTTCTTGGTTCTTCTCGGGGCGCTGTCGGTCACCCGGGCGGCGGTGGGGGAGGGGGAGGGTGACGTGCTCGTCCCCTCGGCGGGGGAGCCGGGGGAGGGCGAGCCCTGAGGGGCGGTCGCTGTGCCGGAGGGGGGTACGGCGGGGCCCGAGGGGGACGCGTCAGGGGCGGCCGGGGAGGCACCGGGGGCGCCGGGGGAGGGGGCGGTGCCGGCGGCGGTTCCAGGGGGTCGGGGGGTGTCCTGGGGCTGAGGGGCGCTCTGCCGGGCACCGGTGAGGGCGACGGTCGTCGCCAGGCGGGCGTCGTCTCCGCTGGAGACCGCCCATGCGGTCGCGGAGATCACGGCGACCACGGTGACGCCCGCCGCCAGGGCGGCGATCCGCCGTCTGTTGTGAGGAGGGCTCTTCGGGGAAGTGGGGGAGGGGGTGTGTGAGTGCAGGCCCAAGGGAAACCACGGTCCAAGGTAGGGAGCGGGGCAGGGGACCGTATGGGGGCGGAGGGGGCGGGGAGCGCACCGGCCGGTCCCGTCGGCGGGGTGCAGGGGTGCTTCCCGCCGTGACGTGGGCCGACCATATGCGACAAAGAGGAAGTAAAGCCACGTTAATGGGACATAAAGTGATTTATGTCACTTTCTATGATAAATGATAATGAAAGTGCTGATGATCGCCGTTTCTGGGCGCGCGGGGCTGGGCCAGGGCGGAATCGTGATCCACGACGGTCTCCGGGCCCGGTGATCTCTCGAACGACCTTCCCAGGCCGGGAAAAGAGAATTGATCACCGCGTCGTCCCCGGTGGGAGCCCATGTCAGGCGGTACGAGAAGTGCGGGCCGGGAAATCACAGGAAACGCGGTCGTTCCATCGGCCTCTTGCGCAACAAAGGTTTTCCGGTGCCCCAGAAATCCCACCACGCCCGAACGAGCGGCCCGGATCCGATGCCCCGGAAACCCCGTCACGCCCCAACGGGGCCCGGATCGAATGACCCACGGGCCGGAAACGGCACACGGCGACGACCGCGAACACAACGACGGAAAGCCGCCGAAGACCGGAACGCGCCGGGACGTCGTCTCAGAACATGAGGGTGCGCACGGTCTCCACCGTGTCGGCCTGGGCGGCGCCCTTGTCCGGGCGGTAACGCAGGACCCGGGCGAAGCGCAGCGCCATCCCCCCGGGATAGCGGCTGGACCGCTGGACGCCGTCGAAGGCGATCTCGACGACCAGTTCGGGACGGACCGGGACCACCCAGCCGTCCGCCGGGCCGTCGGCGAGTGAGAGGAGGCGCTCGGTCTGCCAGGCGAGCAGTTCGTCGGTCAGCCCCTTGAAGGTCTTGCCGAGCATGACGAACCCGCCCGTCACGGGGTCACGGGCCCCCAGGTGCAGGTTGGACAGCCGCCCCTCACGGCGGCCGTGCCCCCACTCGGCGGCCAGGACGACCAGGTCGAGGGTGTGCCGGGGCTTCACCTTGACCCAGCCCGCCCCACGTCTGCCCGCCGCGTACGGCGCCAGCAGAGACTTGACCACCACCCCCTCGTGGCCTCCCCTGATCACGTCCTGGTAGAACTCCTCGGCGCTTTCTGCGTCCTCGGTGACCAGCCGGGGGGTCACCAGCTCCGGGGGGAGGGCCCCGGCCAGGGCCGCGTGCCTGACCTGGCCGGGCTGGTCGAGCAGGTCGGCGCCGTCGACCCGCAGCGCGTCGAAGAAGAACACGCTCAGCGGGGTCCTGCCGCGCACCGCGGCGACGTCGGTGCGGCTGGAGACGCGGCCCGAGGTGATCTGGAAGGGCTCGGGACGGCCGTCGGGGCGCAGCGCGATGACCTCGCCGTCCAGCACCAGGTCCTGGGAGGGCAGAGCGCCGACCGCCTCGGCCACCTCGGGAACCTGGGCGGTGATGTCGTCGAGCGTCCGGGTGAAGACGGACACCGTGTCGCCGGAACGGTGGGCCTGGATCCGTATGCCGTCCAGCTTCCACTCGACGGCGGCGGGGGCGCCGACCCTGCCGAGGGCGGCGGCCACGGAGGTGGCGCTCTGCGCCAGCATCGGTGCGACCGGGCGGCCGACCTCCAGGCGGAAGGCGCGCAGCGCCTCGACCCCGCCGCCGAGGGCGGCGGCCCCGACGGCGGGCAGCCAGCCGCGCAGCGTCAGCGCCCGCCTGACCTCCGTGGCCGGGACCTCGGCCGCCTTGGCGATCGCCTCGACCATCACCCCGTCGAGCGCGCCCTGCCGCAGCTCACCGCGGAGCAGCCGGGACAGGAACGCCTGCTCCTGGCGGGTGGCGGCGCCGAACAGCTCGGTGACCAGGGCCCTGCGCGCGGACTGGGAGCCGGGGCCCGCCTGGGCCTTGATGCGGTCGAGGAGGCCGTCCACCTGCCGCAGGGTCGCGGTCGCCGCCAGGCGTGGGTCGGGCGGATCCTGCAGGCTCGCCCAGCCGACGCCGACGTTGCGCTGGGGCAGTTCTCCCGAGAGGTAGGCGATGGCGATCTCCGCCTCGCCGGGACCGGTCCTGCCGAGAAACTCCGCCAGATGACGGATCTTCGCGAGCCTGGCGGGGTCGGCGGACACCGCCGCGGAGGTGCGGACAAGGTCGATCAGCAGCACGGGTTCAGCCTATGAGCCACCGGTGACATTTCACCGACGCGGGTCCGGCCTTTTCGGCGCGCCGAGGCCTCTCCGCACGCGACCGGAGCCCGGGCCGGCATGGGAACGGGCCGCCCCGGAAGGGGACGGCCCGTTCACGGGTTCGTGTGGGGTCAGCTGACGCCGAGCAGGTCCACGACGAAGATGAGCGTCTCGCCCGGCTTGATGCGGGCGCCCGCGCCGCGGTTGCCGTAGCCGAGGTGCGGCGGGATGGTGAGACGGCGGTGGCCGCCGACCTTCATGCCCGCGACGCCCTGGTCCCAGCCGGCGATGACCCGGCCGCCACCGAGCGGGAACTGGAAGGCTTCGCCACGGTTCCAGGAGGCGTCGAACTCCTCGCCGGTGGAGAAGGCGACGCCGACATAGTGCACGCTGACCTGGTGGCCCGACTTGGCCTCAGGACCGTCTCCTTCGATGAGATCGACGATCTGCAGTTCCGCGGGCGGCGCGCCCTCCGGGAAGTCGATCTCAGGCTTCTCCAGTGCCACGTTGGTCTCCTTGGTTGGGTGCGCGTCGGTTGATGCACGCCGGCCGCTTTCCGGTCGGCCGAACGACTCTACGGGGTCCGGCCGACATATGAGATGCGGGGGGACGGACACCTCGCGATCATCGCCGTGACCTCGGCGGGAGGTGCCGCGACGGCCAACGGTGTGCCGTGCGCGCCGCGATCGGCGTGGGGGCGGGCGCTCCGGGCCGTCCGTTCAGGCGGCTGACGCATAATGCCGGATAATGCCGAGCAGGCCGGGAGACCGGCGCGGACCCGCGCGACCTCGCGCGCCCGACTCGCCACCCGAGGGCATTACGCCGTGGTGTCGACAAGCGGGGGAAAACAGATGAGAAGACCCACCCTGGAGGCGGTCGCCGCCCGTGCCGGGGTGTCCCGTTCGACCGTCTCCCGCGTGGTCAACGGCCAGCCGACCGTCACCCCCGACATCCGCGACGTGGTCATGCGGGCGGTCGACGAACTGGGTTACGTCCCCAACGGCGCGGCCAGGAACCTCGTGACCCAGCGGACCAACTCCGTCGCGCTGGTCGTCTCCGAGCACCCGGACCGGGCCTTCTCCGACGACCCGATGTTCTCCACCGTCATCCGGGCGGCGAGCCTGGAACTGGAGACCGCGGGCAAGCAGGTCGTGCTGCTGCCCGCCGGATCGCCGGAGAGCCACGCGAGGGTGGAGAAGTACGTTGCGGGCGGCCACGTCGACGGGGTCATGCTCGTGTCCGGCCGGGGAGCGGACCCGCTGCCCGGCGCGCTCACCCGGCTGCGCGTCCCGGTCGTCTCGTACGGCAGGCCCGCCGCGCCGGTCGCCGTGCCGTACGTGGACGGTGACAACGTGGGCGGCGCGAAACAGGCGGTCGGGCACCTGCTGGAACGGGGCAGACGGCGGATCGCGACCATCGCCGGGCCGCTGGACATGACCGCGGGGCAGGACCGGCTCACCGGCTACCGCGAGACGCTGCGTGACTCCGACCGTCGTTCGATCATCGCGGTCGGCGACTTCACCAGGGAGTCGGGCGCGGTCGCCATGCGCCAGCTGCTGGCCGACGACCCGCTCCTGGACGCGGTGTTCGCCGCCAACGACCTGATGGCCATCGGCGCGATGCGGGCCCTGCGCGAGGCGGGCAGAGGTGTTCCCGACGACGTCGCGGTGGTCGGCTACGACGACGTGGAGGCGGCGCGTTACACCGACCCACCGCTGACGAGTGTCCACAGCCCGCACGCCGAGCAGGCGGCCGCCATGGTCCGGCTGCTGCTCGGCCTGATCCAGGGGGACCCGGCCGAGCCGCTGGTCATGCCGACAAGGCTCGTCGTGAGGTCGTCCTCGTAACGGGCTCAGGTCCGCTGCCGGGAGGAGGGGCCCTCCTGGCGGGGCAGGCCGGGCTCGTACGGCCCGGCCGACGGAGCGGGCTCGACGACCACCGTGTCCGCGGGCCGCGGGCCGCCGTCGAGGACGGCGCGGGCGTGGTCGAGGTGGGAGGCGGCGACCAGCACGTCGTAGCGGCCCGCCACGATCGCGCTGCGTGAGGCGAAGTCCCTCCTGCCGCCGGTGAAGAAGTGGTTGACGAAGCCGAACGCCGCCCCCGTCACCGTGCCCCAGAGCGCCGCCCAGAGCACCAGGACCACGAACGACATCGTCGTCGAGGTGAAGACGCCGAGGAACATTCCCACGACGGCGCCGAAGACCGCGCCGCCGCCGGCCCCGGTGAGGGCGGCCTTGCCGTTCGTCATCCTGCCGGTGACGGTCTCCTCAAGACGGAGGTCGCTGCCGAAGATCGTCACGTACTCGACGGGGAACCCGGCGTCGGAGAGCCCGTCCACGGCTCGCTGGGCCGCTGGATAGTTGTCGTAGCCGACGAGAACCCTGCGGTCGACGACGACGGGGGTGTCCGGGGTGGTCGATAACCGTGCCATGTCCGTTCGCCTTCCCTTGTGTGGTCGGGGATTCGGGCCGTCGGCTACCCCGTGAGGAGGGGGACATGCGTTCGACCTGGTCATGGCTTGTCAGCCCCTGGTAGTCTGCGAGAAAGCTTCCAAGTGAAAACTTTTCCCACGAAAGTGGACATCGAGGGACAAATCCCCTGATCCACTGTTAAGGTTCTTACGAGTGGCGCAGACGGCGGGTGGGCAGGGATCGTCGGCGCCAGGTCCGCGAAGGAACCCGAAATGATCGCATTCATCATGATGATCGAAGCAGTGCTGGCCCTGGCGGGGCTGATGGCGCTGTGCAGGCTCACTCGTTATCCGGCCAGGCGGATGCAGCTGGAGGACCGGGCGGAGCACGTGTTGCAGCCGCGTTACCGCAGGTGACGTTCTTTCGCGCCGGGGCGAGGGCGCCCCGGCGCGAAAGCGGCGCGCGGCGGCCGGGTCACCAGCTCTGGTGCAGGGGCATGCCCTCGGTGTAGCCCGACGAACTCTGGACCCCGATCACCGCGCGCTCGTGGAACTCCTCCAAGGTCGAGGCGCCCGCGTAGGTGCACGAAGACCGCAACCCCGCCACGATGGCGTCGATCTGGTCCTCGACGCTGGGTCTGGCCGGATCGAGATACATCCGCGAAGTGGAGATCCCCTCCTCGAAGAGCGCCTTGCGGGCCCGCTCGAACGGGGAGTCCTCCGCGGTTCGCAGTTTCACGGCGCGGGCGGAGGCCATGCCGAAGTTCTCCTTGTACCTGCGTCCCTCGGCGTCGGTCCTCGCGTCGCCGGGAGACTCGTAGGTGCCGGCGAACCAGGAGCCGATCATCACGTTCGCCGCCCCCGCGGCCAGGGCCAGGGCGACGTCCCTGGGATGCCGGACACCGCCGTCGGCCCAGACGTGCCGGCCGAGACGGCGGGCCTCGGCGGCGCATTCGAGCACGGCGGAGAACTGCGGGCGCCCGACCCCGGTCATCATCCGGGTCGTGCACATGGCCCCCGGCCCGACCCCGACCTTGAGGATGTCCGCCCCGGCCTCGACCAGGTCGCGCACCCCCTCCGCGGTGACGACGTTGCCCGCCGCGACCGGCACGCCGGGACCGAGCGAGCGGACCGCCCGCAGGGCGCCGATCATCTTCTCCTGGTGCCCGTGGGCGGTGTCCACGACCAGGCAGTCGATCCCGGCTTCGAGCAGCTCCTTGGCCTTGGCCGCGACGTCCCCGTTGACGCCGACCGCCGCGGCGACGCGCAGCCTGCCCGCGGCGTCGGTCGCCGGCCGGTACAGCGTGGCCCGCAGCGAGCCGGTCCTGGTCAGGATGCCGACCAGGCGGCCCTCCTCGTCCACGATCGGGGCGAGTCTGTGCCGTCCGTCGTGGAGACGGTCGAAGGCCTCGCGCGGGTCGAGACCGGCGGGCAGGGTGAGCAGGTGATCCGACATCACCTGGGACAACTGGGTGTACATGTCCACGCCCGCGCAGTCTCCCTCGGTGACCACGCCGACGGGGCGGTTGTCCCAGTTGACGATGATGATCGCGCCGTGCGCCCGCTTGGGCAGCAGGCTCAGGGCCTTGCCGACGGTGTCGTGCGGGGTGAGGGTGAGCGGGGTGTCGTGCACCAGATCGCGCTTCTTGACCCAGTCGACCACGTCGGCGACGACCTCGCTGGGGATGTCCTGGGGGATCACCGCGATCCCGCCGCGCCGGGCGACGGTCTCGGCCATCCTGCGTCCCGCGACGGCCGTCATGTTGGCCACCACGACCGGAATCGTCGTTCCCGTGCCGTCGTGGGTCGAGAGGTCGACGGCCAGCCGGGAGCCGACGGAGGAGCGTGACGGCACCATGAACACATCGCTGTAGGTCAGCTCATGAGCAGGCACCATCTCGTTGAGAAATTTCACGTTCTTCCATCCTGTTCCGGTGAATGATCCGGTAAATACTCCGATGAATGGTTACGAATAGGCCTTCCCGCTTTTGAAGATCTCAAAGAGGAGCCGGCACTCTGAGAGGGCACTAAGATCCGGTTTGAGCGGAGTTCACTGGATGGCCGTAAGGAGGCGCTGTGATCGTTGTCGATCGGTCCGAAATGCTTGTCGTCGGCCATGCCGTACGGACCTCCAACGCGGAGGAACTGGAGCAGGGGCGGGGACGGCTTGGCGCGTTGTGGGCGCGGGCGAGTGTTCCCGGGGCCTTCGCGCACGTGCCGGGGCGGATCGACGAGAACCTCTACGCCGTGCTGACCGACTACGAGAGCGACCATCACGGCTCCTACACGCAGGTCGTCGGGGTGGCCGTGCGCAGCGCCGCCGCGCTGCCCGAGGGCATGGTCGCGGTACGGGTGCCCGGCGTCCAGGCGCTGAAGGTCGAGGCGCGCGGCCCCATGCCGGGGGCTCTCCTTGAGGCCTGGCAGCAGGTGTGGAAGCACACCGAGTCCGGCGGCTCGCCCGCCCGCGCCTTCACCACCGACCTGGAGATCCACCACGCCGAGGGCGCAGACCTCTACGTCGCGGTCTTCCCCTCGATGCGCCCCGCGGGTTAGGCGAGCACCCCGGCCTCGCGAAGCCTGGCCTGCTCGGCCGGGGGCAGGCCCCAGGACGACAGGTCGGTGAGCCGGGTCGCGGGCGAGAGATCCTGCTCGGGGACACCGAGCAGGCGTGGCGCGGGAGCGGGCTGGAGGACGCCCCCGGCCTCGACGAAGGTGCCGCGGGCCCTGTTGTGCGGATGCCGGGCCGCCTCGGCCGTGTCGAGCACCGGGAACACACACGCGTCGGAGCCCTCGAACACCTCCTGCCACTGCGCGCGCGTCCTGGACAGGAAGGCCTCGGTCAGCCTGCGCCGCAGCTCGGGCCAGTTCGCCCGGTCGTTTCGGTCGGGCAGGCCGGTCAGGCCCATCAGGGAGACAAGCTCCGCCCAGAACCGCGGTTCGAGCGCGCCGACCGCGACGAACCCGCCGTCGGCGGTCTCGTAGGTGTCGTACATGGGGGCGCCGGTGTCGAGCAGATTGGTGCCGCGCGGACCCCACGAGCCGTCCTGGACCCGGTCGTAGAACATCGCGAACAGCGCCGCGGCCCCGTCGACCATGGCGGCGTCGACCACCCGTCCCCGTCCTGTGCGCTCGCGTTCGAGCAGCGCGAGCAGTACGCCGTAGGCGAGCATGAGGCCTCCGCCCGCGAAGTCGCCGAGCAGGTTGACCGGCGGCAGGGGGCGTTCCCCCTCGCGGCCGAGCGCCGAGAGCACGCCGGAGGCCGCGAGATAGTCGATGTCGTGCCCGGCGGTCCGCGCCAGCGGCCCCTCCTGGCCCCAGCCGGTCATCCGCCCGTAGACGAGGCGCGGGTTGACCGCGTGCAGGTCGGCGGGGCCGATGCCGAGCCGCTCGGCGACCCCCGGCCGGTAGACCTCGATGACCACGTCCGCTTCCCGGGCCAGGCGCCTGAAGGCCGCCACGCCCTCGGGGGACTTCAGGTCGAGACCGATCGTCCGCTTGCCCCGGTCCATGACCTGGCGCCGGGGGGCGTCCGCCTCGGCGGTGACCACGGCGACGCGTTCGATCCGCAGCACCCGCGCGCCGTGGTCGGCCAGCATCATCCCCGCGAACGGCCCGGGAGCCAGCCCGGCCAGCTCCAGCACACGCACTCCGGTCAGCGGCCCGGTCCTGGTGACGTGCTCCACCGGGGCGTCCTCCTCATGTTCGGTCCGTCGCAACCGGTGGTCCCTTGGTAAGGTCCCAGAGTCTCCTTCCGGCAAGTAGAACAACGTTCGGCTTTCGCTGGCAAGACATCTCTCGGTGGCCCACGCGGTGTCCGAGTGATATGGGAAACTTGCGCCCTATCTGGATGGGACAGGGGTCGTGCGATGACATATCCGCACAGTGAACGGGTGGTCGCTGGGCGTTATCGGCTGTTGAGAGAGCTCGGCCGCGGGGGCATGGGGGTGGTGTGGGAGGGGCACGACACCCTCCTGGACCGCCCGGTCGCGGTCAAGGAGGTTCTCCTGCCGCCCAATCTCGCCCCCGCGGAGCACCAACGCCAGCTCGCCCGCACCTCTCGCGAGGCCAGGACCGCCGCCAGGCTCAACCACCGCAACATCGTGGCGGTCTACGACGTCGCCGAGCAGGACGGGCGTCCCTGGATCGTCATGGAACTCGTCAGGGCGCGGGGGCTCGACGAGGCGGGCATCCTGCCGGTCCGGCAGGTCGCCGAGGTCGGTCGTCAGGTGCTGTCCGCCCTCAGGGCGGCCCACGAGGCGGGCATCCTGCACCGTGACGTCAAACCGAGCAACATCCTGCTGGACGCCGAGGGCCGGGCCGTACTCACCGACTTCGGGATCGCCACCGTCGAGGGTGACACCTCCCTCACCCAGACCGGCATGGTGACCGGCTCGCCGAGCTTCCTTCCCCCGGAACGCGCCGCGAACGGCGACGTCGGGCCCTGGTCGGACCTGTGGGCGCTGGGCGCCACCCTGTACGCCGCGCTGATCGGCCACGGCCCCTTCGAACGCCGTGACGCCATCGCCACCCTCGGCGCGCTCCTCACCGAGGAACCCGACTTCGACCGGGTGCCCCGGGCGATGCGCGAGGTGCTGACCGGGCTGCTCCAGCGCGATCCGGCGCGCAGGCTGAGCGCCGAGCAGGCCGACCTGCTGCTGACCGAGGCGATCAACGACCCCTCGGGGACCATGCCGCGCCGCGCCGTGCGAGCCGAGCACACGACCTCGGCGACCACCGAGATCCCTGAAGCGCCCGAGCCCCCCGCGAGGCGGCGGCGCAGGCGGCAGGCCGGCGTGGGCGGCGGCAAGACCGCGCTGATCACCGCCGCGGTGGTTCTCGTCGCCGGAGGCAGCGCCGTGGCGGTGGCGATGGCGAACGCGAACACCGTCACGGTCTCACCGGTGAAGGCGCAGTTCCCTGAGCCGGCGGGCTCCGGCGACCCCTCGCCGGTCGCCGAGGTGAGCGCCGAGACGACCTCGCCGTCCGCGACTCCCGCCCCGACCCCCGTCAAGACCAGGACCGCCGCCCCGGCCTCCCGGTTGCGCACCTGGCGGGCCAGGTCCCCGGAGAACTGGTCCATCGGCTACCCGGCGGGCTGGAAGGGGGACTACGCCCCGGAGACCGGCTACACCCAGTGGCTGCGCTCGGACGGCCGGGCCCACATGGCGGTCGAGGTGCTTCCCGGGCAACTGGGAAGCCTGGAGACGCTCCAGCGGACCGTCAAGGAGAACACGGCGCAGTGGAGCGACATCGGCACCGACCGTACGGCGCGCATCCCCCTGAAGTACGGCGCGGGCCTGCAGTGGGAGTTCACCTGGACGGCCAGGGACGTCGGCGGTGTGCCGTGGGCGACCCCCGGGACCACCTACCACGAGATCAGCCGGTTCATCGGCGTCGGTGACACGGTCATGGTGGTGAGCTGGACCACCGTGGCCTCCGAGTGGAAGGCGGGAACCGGCCTGATGAACCAGGTCATGGACAGCTTCCACCCGCGCGGAGGCGAGTGACGGCGGAGCGGGCCGGTGGCCGGAGAGACGCCGGGGACGGGACCCCCGTAGAGTTTCCACGCGTTTAACGTGTCCCGCATGGCTCCCGGGACATCAGAGATATAACGTGCTAGAGGCGATCTTTACTGTGGGAGCCCTGGGGGTGAGGACCTGTGGAACAGATGACACAGATGTCGGCACATCGGCGTGCCGTTGAGCAGATCAGGGACTCCTACGCCGCGATTCCCGGCGGCTCCGCGCCACGGCTGGCGAAGGCGACCACGAACCTGTTCCGCTTCAGGGAGGGCTCGCAGGGGGCGCGCCTGTCCGCACGTGACCTCGACCGGGTCATCGAGGTCGATCCGGTGGCGATGACCGCCGAGGTGCAGGGCATGACCACCTACGAGAACCTGGTGGACGCCACCCTCCCGCACGGGCTCATGCCGTACGTCGTGCCGCAGCTCAAGACGATCACGCTGGGCGGGGCGGTGACGGGGCTGGGCATCGAGTCGACCAGCTTCCGCGACGGGCTCCCGCACGAGTCGGTCGAGGAGCTGGAGATCCTCACCGGTGACGGCCGTGTCGTCGTCGCGCGTGCCGACAACGAGCACAGCGACCTGTTCCACGCCTTCCCCAACTCCTACGGCACGCTGGGCTACGCGCTGCGGATCCGGATCAAGCTCAAGCGTGTGCAGCCGTACGTCCGGCTGACCCACATCCCCTTCACCGACGCCGACAAGTGCATGATCGCCATGAAGGAGATCTGCGAGCGCGGCGAGCACGACGGCGAGCCGGTCGACTTCGTGGACGGCACGTTCTTCGGCCCCGGCGAGCTCTACATCACCGTCGGGCGCTTCGCGGAGAAGGCGCCTTATCTGTCCGACTACACGGGCATGCGCATCTACTACCGGTCGATCCAGACCAGGACCCGTGACTGGCTGACCGTCCGCGACTACATCTGGCGCTGGGACACCGACTGGTTCTGGTGCTCGCGGGCCTTCGGCGTGCAGGAGCCGCTGGTGCGCTCGCTGATGCCGCGCAAGTGGATGCGCTCGGACGTCTACCGCAGGCTCGTGGGCCTCGACCGCAAGTACGGCGTGATCGCCAGGATCGACCGCTGGCGTGGCCGTCCGCTGCAGGAGTCGGTCATCCAGGACATCGAGGTGCCCGTCGAGCGCGGCGCCGAGTTCCTTGAGTTCTTCCACGACAAGGTCGGCATGGAGCCGGTGTGGATGTGCCCCCTGAAGGCGACCGGGCAGTGGCCGCTCTACCCCCTTGAGCCGGGGCGACTGTATGTCAACTTCGGCTTCTGGGGTACGGTGCCGTTGCCCAGAGGGCAGTTCGACGGCTACTACAACCGTCTCATCGAACGCAGGGTGCACGAGCTGGAGGGGCACAAGTCGCTGTACTCGACGTCGTTCTACGGGGAGGACGAGTTCTGGCAGTTCTATAACGGAACGGCCTACTGGCCAGTAAAGCGGGCATACGACGCGGGTGGCCGGTTGCTCGACCTCTACGACAAGTGTGTGCGGGGGCGTTAGGAGGTTGAATCTGTGAAACTCGCAGAGATCTTCGAGATGGTCGTCGGCTCGGAGGCGGGGATTCGTTTCAGAGCGTACGACGGCAGCAAGGCGGGTCCGGACAGCGCCGACATCGGTGTCGAGGTCAAGTCTCCGATCGCTGTGGCCTATCTAGCCCAGGCTCCGGGTGAGCTGGGTCTGGCCAGGGCGTATGTCTCGGGGCACCTCGACGTCGACGGGGACATGTACTCCCTGCTGGCGCGCATGTGGTCACTCACCATCAACGACATCACCACGGCGCAGAAGGTCGCCGCGATCCGCGCACTCGGCGTCAAGCCCCTGATGATGCGGGTACCGCCTCCCCCCCAGGAGGTACGGCGCAGCATGCTCGCGAAGATGGGCAGCAGGCACGCCAAGCAGCGTGACGCCGAGGCGATCCACCACCACTACGACGTCTCCAACAAGTTCTACTCCTGGGTGCTCGGCCCCTCCATGGCCTACACCTGCGCGGTCTACCCGACCGAGGAGTCCTCACTTGAGGAGGCGCAGTACGCCAAGTTCGACCTGGTGGCCAAGAAGCTCGGCCTGAAGCCGGGCATGCGGCTGCTGGACGTGGGCTGCGGCTGGGGCGGCATGGTCATGCACGCCGCCCGTGAGTACGGCGTGAAGGCGCTGGGGGTCACCCTCTCGCGTCAGCAGGCCGAATGGGCGCAGAAGGCCATCGCCGAGGCGGGGCTCAGCGAGCTGGCCGAGGTCCGTCACATGGACTACCGGGACGTCCAGGAGAGCGGCTTCGACGCCGTGAGCTCGATCGGCCTGACCGAGCACATCGGCAAGGACCAGCTGCCGTTCTACTTCAAGTTCCTGTACGGCAAGCTGGTGCCCGGCGGGCGCATCCTCAACCACTGCATCACCAGGCCCACCGGCGTGGAGAAGACCATCAACGCGGGCGGCTTCATCAACCGCTACGTCTTCCCCGACGGTGAGCTTGAGTCGGTCGGCCACCTCATTCGCCAGATGGAGGACCTCGGCTTCGAGATCCGCCACGAGGAGAACCTGCGTGAGCACTACGCGCAGACCCTGCGCCACTGGTGCGCCAACCTCGACGACCACTGGGACGAGGCGGTCGAGGAGGTCGGACAGGGGACGGCCAGGGTGTGGCGGCTCTACATGGCCGGGTGCGTGGTCGGCTTCGAGCGCAACAAGGTCCAGCTCCACCAGGTCCTGGGCGTGAAACTCGACGACAAGGGCGTGGCCGGTGTGCCGCTGCGTCCGGCTCTCGACTGGCCCTGACCTCAACCGGTCTCTTCGCGGGGGCCTCGTACCGGACTCATCACCAGGGGCCACGGCCCGCATCCACCGGGGTGCGGGCCGCGGCCTTCCGGGTTCGGAACGGCTCTGGAGGCGATGGAGGGCCGGGCCCCCTACCTCAGCTCACGCTTGAGGATCTTGCCGGTCGCGGTCATCGGGAGGGTCTCACGGAACTCGACGAAACGGGGATACTTGTAGGCCGCCATGTTCTCCCTGGCCCAGGCGGCCAGCTCGTCCTCGGTGAGCGTCGCCCCCTGGGTGCGGATGACATAGGCCTTGACCTCCTCGCCGTGCGAGTCGTGGGGGACTCCGACCACCGCGGCGAGGGAGACGCCGGGGTGGGTCATCAGCACCTCCTCGACCTCACGCGGGTAGACGTTGAAGCCACCCCGGATGATCATGTCCTTGGCCCGGTCGATGATCGTGTAGTAGCCGTCGGCGTCACGCACGGCGATGTCGCCGGTGCGGAACCAGCCGTCGTTCATGACCTCCGCGGTGGCCTCGGGGCGGTTGTAGTAGCCCTTCATCACGTTGTGGCCGCGGACGGCGATCTCCCCGGGACCCTCGCCCTCGACCGTCTTCCAGTCTCCGTCGATCAGCCTCATCTCCACGCCCCAGACCGGCGTGCCGATCGTGCCGGGCTTGGTCGGCCTGCCGAGCTGGTTGAAGCTGGCCACCGGGGAGGTCTCCGACAGGCCGTAGCCCTCCAGGATGCCGATCCCGAAGGTGGCCTCGAAGTCCCTGAGCACCTCACCGGGCAGGGAGGCGCCGCCGGAGACCGCGACCCTCAGCGAGGAGGGGACCGCGTCGCCGTCGTGAACCCTGGTCAGCATGGCCCAGTACATCGTCGGCACGCCCGCGAACAGCGTGACGTTCTCCGCGCGCATCAGTTCGAGCGCCGGACCCGGCTCGAAACGCGGCATGAGCACGATGGTCGCCCGGCGCCGGAACCCCAGGTTCAGCACCGTGGTCTGGCCGAAGGAGTGGAACAGCGGCAGCGCGGCCAGGAAGGCGTCACCGCCCTCGGAGCGCGGGAACATCTCGTCCGAGACCATGGCGTTGAGCAGCATGTTCTGGTGGCTCAGCTCCGCGCCCTTCGGCTGTCCCGTGGTGCCGCTGGTGTAGAGGATCACCGCGGTGTCGTCCGGTGCGGTCTGCACGGTCTGGAACTGCCCGGGAACGCCGTCAAGCGCCGCCCACAGGGTCTCGCCGTGCTCGGACTCGGTGGCGAAGGCGGTGGCGGGCAGGACGATGAAGTGCTCGGTCGGCTCGGACTCCTCGAAGCCCGCCCTGCCCCGCTCGCCCAGCGGCAGTTCGGGCGTGCCCTCGAAGCAGAAGAAGGCCTTGGCCTCGGCGTCCCGCAGGTGATAGGCGATCTCCCTGGGCTGCAGGAGCACGTTGAGCGGCACGACCGTGGCGCCCGTCTTGAGGATGCCGTAGTACACGAAGGGGAAGTAGGGCAGATTCGGACAGGCCAGCGCGACCCGGTCCCCTCTGCCGACGCCTCTGGAGACCAGCAGGTTGGCGACCTGGTTGGCGATGGTGTCGACCAGCGAGTACGGCAGCCGCAGGTCGCCGAAGACGATCGCGGTGCGGTCGGGCTGCTGGCGGGCACTGTCCTCCAGGACGATCGACAGATTGAGCATGGGCGTCCTCCTCCAGGGCGGGATCTGTCCCGTGCCATCTTTTCAGGGCGGAGATACCTACCGGTAGGTAACAATGGTTACGAATTGACGCGTAAAGCACCTCAGGGTAAGCAGATGTGAGCCCGCTTACCGAGGGTAGGCGGGCCGTCCGTTCGTGCGACGAAGGGGCAGTGCGCAGTGGAGTACGACTATGTGATCGTGGGGGCGGGGTCGGCGGGGTGTGTGCTGGCGAACCGGCTGTCCGCCGACCCGGCGACGACGGTGGTGCTGATCGAGGCGGGCGGACCGGCCGACAAGCTGGAGGTCAGGATGCCCGCCGGGTTCGCCCGGCTCTTCAAGACCGGTTGCGACTGGAACTTCACCACCGTCGAGCAGCCAGGCCTGTCGGGCAGGCGGCTCTACTGGCCGCGCGGCCGGATGCTCGGCGGCTCCTCCTCGATGAACGCCCAGATGTGGGTGCGCGGGCACCGGGCGGACTACGACGGATGGGACGTGCCCGGCTGGTCCTACGAGGAGGTCCTGCCGTACTTCCGCCGGGCCGAGGGCCGGGTGGGCTCCAACCGCGGCGACGTGTACGGCACCGCGGGCCCGGTCCGCATCTCTGAGCTGCGCAGCCCCAATCCGCTGACCCCGGTGTTCCTGAAGGCCTGCGAGGAGGCCGGGCTCACCCGCCTCGACGAGCTGAACGGCCCCTCGAACGAGGGCTGCTCCCCGACCCCCGTCACCCAGGACAGGGGCCGCCGTTGCAGTTCCGCCGACGCCTACCTGAGGCCGGCCGTAAGGAGGCCCAACCTCACCGTGCTGACCTCCCGCCAGGTGCGCAGGGTGCTGATCGAGGAGGGGCGTGCGACGGGCGTCGAGTGCGCCCCCGCGAACGAGGGAGGCGGCAGGGACGGCGGCACGGTCGTGCGGGCACGCAGGGAGGTCGTCCTGTCGGCGGGGGCGATCGGCTCGCCGCACCTGCTGATGCTGTCGGGCGTCGGAGCCGCCGACGACCTGCTCGCCCAGGGCATCGAGCCGCTCGTCGACCTTCCCCAGGTCGGCGCCAACCTCCAGGACCACCTCGCCTCCGGGGTCATCCTGCACTGCCCGGAACCGGTCACGCTCGCCAAGGCCGAGTCGGTCGGCAACCTGCTGCGCTTCCTGGTCGGCAGGAACGGCATGCTCACCTCGAACGTCGGCGAGGCGGTGGCCTTCATCAAGACCTCGCCGGACGAACCGGCCCCCGACATCGAGCTGATCTTCGCCCCCGTGCCCTTCATCGACCACGGGCTCACCCGGCCGCCCGCGCACGGCCTGACCATCGCCTCCATCCTCCTGCGGCCGGAGAGCAGGGGGCGGATCTTCCTCCAGGGGCGTGACGTGGCCATCGACCCCGCCTATCTCACCGCGGAGGCCGACCTCAGGAGACAGGTCGCCGGACTGAGAAAGGCCAAGGAACTGTTCGCGACCTCGGCGCTCCTGCCGTTCGCGGGGGCTCCCATGGACCCGTACCGGGGGGCCGACAGCGAGGAGGAGCTCATCGGCTGGATCCGTGAACGCAGCGAGACCCTCTACCACCCGGTCGGGACCTGCCGCATGGGCGAGGACGCGGACGCGGTGGTCGACCCGAGCCTGCGGGTTCGCGGGATCGAGGGGCTGCGCGTGGCCGACGCGTCGGTCATGCCGGTGATCAACCGGGGCCACACCCACGCCCCCACCGTCATGATCGCGGAAAAGGCCGCCGAACTGATCGCCGGAGGTTCGTGACCCCCCGGAGGTCCTTTTCGATTCACGGGGGATTCTGCGGGGAATCCCGGCCCGCACCATGGGGCAGGTGTTAGGTTCCGCCATGGGATCGAGTCGTGACTCCCGGTGTGCGCGCGTGTGTTCTCCGTGATCGAAGCATCCGGCCTTCACGATCCGTACGGTCCCGTTCAGCACTCTTCGAACGGAAAGTCACATGACAGGATCGGCAAATGGGGAGCTGGGGTGACCGTCTCACTGTCGGACATCGACCTCTCGAAAATCTCCTTCTGGGAGCGTCCGATGGCCGAGCGGGAGGAGGCCTTCGCGTTGCTGCGCGCCCAGCCCGCCCCGATGAGGTTCACCGAACCCGACATCAGCTTCGCCCTGCCGGGGACGGGCTACTACGCGCTGGTGAGGCACGCCGACATCGTCGAGGCCAGCCGCAACCCCGAGATCTTCTCCTCGGCGCGCGGGGCGACGGCCATCCACGACCTGAGCCCCGAGTTCGGCGAGTACTTCGGATCGATGATCAACATGGACGATCCCCGGCACGCCAGGCTCCGCCGGATCGTCTCACGGGCCTTCACCCCCAGGATGATCGGTGGCTTCGAGGTCGACGTGCGCGCCGAGGCCACCAGGATCGTGGACGACCTGATCGCCAAGGGGCCGGGCTGTGACTTCGTCACCGAGGTCGCGACGAGGCTGCCCCTGAAGATCATCTGCGACATGATGGGCATCGGCGCCGAGCACTACCAGACGGTGTTCGACGCCTCGAACGTCATCCTGTCCGGCGGCGACCCCGAGTTCATCGAGGACGTCAGCCGTGCCGCCGAGCTGCTCCTCAGCGCGGGACAGTGCCTGCAGGACCTCGTCGTCTCCCTGGCGGCCGAGGGCGGTGGCCCGCTGATCACCTCGCTGACCAGCGCCGACATCGACGGCGAGAAGCTCACCGTGCGTGAACTCGGCTCGTTCTTCATCCTGCTGGTCGTGGCGGGCAACGAGACCACCCGCAACGCCATCTCCCACGGCCTGAAGCTGTTCACCGACAACCCCGAGCAGCGCGCGCTGCTCCTCGACGACCTCGAAGGACGCCTGCCCGGCGCGGTCGAGGAGATCCTCCGGCTGGCCTCACCGGTGGCCTGGATGCGCCGCACCCTCACCCGCGACCACGAGATGAACGGCCACCTCTACCGCGAGGGAGACAAGGTGCTGCTCTACTACTGGGCGGCCAACCGTGACGAGGCCGTCTTCGCCGACCCGCTGCGCTTCGACATCCGGCGCGCGGGCGGCCCCCACGTGGCCTTCGGCGGCCCGGGCCCGCACTTCTGCCTGGGCGCGCACCTGGCCCGCAGGGAGATCTCCGTGATGTTCCGTGAGCTGTTCACCCGGCTTCCGCACATTCGCTCCGTCGGCGAACCGGTCCGGCTGCGCTCCAGCTTCATCAACGGCATCAAGCACCTTGAGTGCGACTTCTGAGACCGGACGCGGGTCCTAAGAGGAGAGCGCCTTGATCGAGGTGAAGACGGTGTTGATGTCCGGCAGCAGCTCCTTCTTGCTGTCGGGCACCGACATGTAGACGATCGAGGGAAGGTCGGCGCCGGTGCTCACGGCCGCCACGACCATGGTGGTCTTGGTGTCGCCCGTGGTGATCTCGTAGGCGGACAGCTGTCCGGGCAGGCCGTTGACGGTCAGGGACTGCTGGGCGGTCTTGCGGGCGGTGTTGTCCTCGGGGAAGAACTTCTTGCGCGCCGAGGCGGCGACCGCGTTGGTCACGGGGGAGAGATTCTCCGGTGAGGTGTACTTGTCCTTCAGCCGGGACGGGAGCACCCCCGACATCAGCTGGGCGAACTGTGTCCTACCGGCGGAGTCGGTGCCCGCGGCGACGTACTGGCGGGTGGTGAAACCGTAGACCGTGGGCACGGTCCTGCGCTGGTCCTCCCGCCACTCTCCGCCCAGCCGTGTCACGCTGATCGCCGCCGCCTGGTCGGCCAGGGTGCCCGAGACCGGGGACGCCTTGCCGGGGAAACGCGGAAGACGGCCGAGCGTCTGGGACTTCGGCGGCTTCTTGGACGTGGCGGAGGGCTTGGCGCTGGGAGCGGGGTCCGCCTCGTTCGTCGCGGCGAGCGGACCGGCCATGAACGCCCACAGCAGCGCGCCGACCAGCGCGATCACCACCGACCCGACCAGCGCGAAGACCCAGACCGGCCTGCCCTGCTCGTCGAAGTCGTCCTCGTTCCCCATGGCCTGGTAGTTGTCGCCGAAGACCGTGTCCCACAGCTCCTGCTGACGTTCGGGCGGAGGGGTCTTCGGGCCGCTGATCTGGCCCGCGGTGACGAAACGCCTGTTGGGGTCGGACGGGTCCTGGCTCAGGTGGTGACCGGGCTGCCCGGGGTGGCCGAACTCATGCTGCCCCGGATGCCCTGGTTGTCCCGGCTGCCCCGGGTGAGCCGGTTGTCCCGGTTGCCCGAAGGGCTGAGCCTGCGGCGGGAGCGGAAGGTCGGCCGGATGCCGTGTCGCGGACGCGTCGTAGGCGGGCGCCGTCAGCGGGTCGTTCAGGGGATTGTTCAGTGGGCCGCTCAACGGGTCGACCGGCGGGGCGTTGCGGGGGGCGTTGAGCGGGTCGTTCAGCGGATCGGAGCGCGGGGTGGGTTCGGACGCGGTCGTCGCGGCGAGGGCCCAGACGGCGGGGTTGTTCGGCACCCCGAAGCTGCCCCGGGCGGCGTCCTCGCCGAAGGGCGCGCCGTCACGGCTCGGCTCCTCCTGAGGAGGGGTCGACCACGTGTGCGACAGCGGGTCCCGCACGGTTCCCTCGGCCGCGGAGGGCGGCCACACGGGGTTGTCCCCGGGCACGGCCGACGGCCACGCGGTTGCCCCGGGCGCCGGGTCTCCCGCGGGCGCGGTGGGTCCCGCGGCCGGACCGGAGGCCGGAGCGGCGGGTGGCCACCCGGTGTTCTCGGCGGAGGCGGACGGCCAGGCGGAGCCGTTCGCCTGGGCCGTCGGCGGCCACACGGCGTTGTCCTGCGGCGCGGCGGACGGCCAGGAGGCGTTTGCGGCGGCGGGCGGCTGCGCGGCGTCGTCCTGTGGGGTGGTGGCGGACGGCCATCCGGTGTTCTCGGCGGTGGCGGGCGGCCACACCGGGTTGTCGGCGGGTGCCGCCTCCGCCGGGGGCTGCGGGTCCCACCGGGGCTCGGCACTCACGGGAGCGGCCTCGGGAAGCTGGCCTCCGTATCCGCCGGCCAGGTCGGGGTCCGGCCTGAGGGCGTCCTTCGGCTGCGGGGTGAACGCGTCGCTCCAGCTGGTCGTGGCGCTGGAGGCGGGGCGGTCCCGCGGATCGGCGGGCGCCGTACGGGCTGCCTGGTCCCACCCGGTCCCCGCCGGGGAGTTCCAGCCGGACGCCGGACCGGTGACGGGAGGCTGAGTGGGGACGCCCTGCCGGGGGGTCTCCATGTCGTCGGGCGCGCCCCCCGAAGGGGAGGCCAGCGCCTGGTCCCAGCCGCCGCCGAGAGTCGCGGAGCCGTTGGAGGACCCGCTGGGAGCCCCGTTGGGGGTCTGGGACGGCGTCGGCTGGCTCCAGCCGTATTCGGGCGTGCTCGCCCCCGCCTGCTCCCAACCGGCGCCCGGCTGTCCCTGGCCGTCGGCGGGCGAGGCCGGCTCCTCATGGGGGAGGGGAAGTCGTGGCGACGAGGCGCCGAAGGAGTCGTTCGCCCAGCCGGACGTCGTCTCCGCCGCCTCCGGCCACGCCGGAGGCAGGTGGGGCTGGCTGGGCTGCTCCGGGGCCATGGCTTCCTTACCTTCCGCACGGGTGCCCGAATTATGGGTATTCGGCATGGTCTCACGGGAGGCAGGGATGTTCGCAGGGAAACCGGAGAACGCCCCCCTGAACTGGAGTCCTGTGGGGTCGGTCGGTGGATCCTGCATCGGCAGGCCGGCCTCCAAGGGATCCGGGCCCTGCCCCGGCTCGACTGAGTGTGCCACGGTGAGAAGAGTAAACTGACGGGACATGCGAGGTCACAACGGATGTGTCCCCATCAGGTCTCGGCCCGCTCCAGGCACGTGATTGCTCTTATTGTGCTGGATCGCCGGACGGGCGTCCTCCGTTTACCGTGATCCAATTCGTTTCCCCAGGCCACGAATACGGCTTGCGGACTGCGATAGTCTTGCCGTATGCGTGCCGCGACCCTGCTGCTTACCGGGCCGCATCGGCCTTCTCGGCGTTAGACGCCCGCCGGTGCGGCTGCCCTTCGCATGAGCGGAGGGTTTTTCTATTGGGCCGGACGGGTCAGATCATCGCAGCAGACGTATACCGAGGGAAGATTGACGTGAGCGAGCGAGCCGACGTGAACAGCGACGAGCAGCACTACGATCCGCAGGCACTGCAGGTCAAGTGGCAGCGGCGGTGGGAGGAACTGGACCCGTTCCACGCCTCCGACGACCCCGCGGACCCGCGCGAGCGTCGCTACATGCTCGACATGTTCTCCTACCCCTCGGGCGACCTGCACATGGGTCACGCCGAGGCCTTCGCCATCGGTGACATCGTGTCGCGCTACTGGTTCCAGCGCGGCTACAACGTGCTGCACCCGATCGGCTGGGACTCCTTCGGCCTGCCCGCGGAGAACGCCGCCATCAAGCGTGACGCGCACCCGGCCGAGTGGACCTACGCCAACATCGAGACCCAGGCGGCCTCCTACAAGCGTTACGCGGTCTCCTTCGACTGGTCCCGTCGTCTGCACACCAGTGACGTCACCTACTACCGGTGGACGCAGTGGCTGTTCCTGCGCTTCTTCGAACGCGGCCTGGCCTACCGCAAGGGCGGCCTGGTCAACTGGTGCCCCAACGACCAGACCGTGCTGGCCAACGAGCAGGTCGTCGGAGGCAGGTGCGAGCGCTGTGGCGCCGAGGTCGTCCGCAGGGAGCTGACCCAGTGGTACTTCAAGATCACTGACTACGCCGACCGGCTGCTGGACGACATGGCCCAGCTGGAGGGCGGCTGGCCCGAGCGCGTGCTGACCATGCAGCGCAACTGGATCGGCAGGTCCGAGGGCGCGGACGTCAACTTCGTGATCGAGGGCCGCGACGAGCCGGTCACGGTCTACACCACCCGCCCCGACACGCTGTACGGCGCGACCTTCTTCGTCGTCGCCCCGGACGCCCCGCTGGCCGAGGAGATCGTCTCCGACGAGCAGCGGAAGGCCTTCGAGACCTACCGGGCCGAGGTCGCCAAGCTGTCCGACATCGACCGGCTGTCCACCGAGAAGGAGAAGACCGGCGTCTTCCTGGGCCGCTACGCGATCAACCCGGTCAACGGTGAGCGCATGCCGGTCTGGGCGGCCGACTACGTGCTGTCCGACTACGGCCACGGCGCCATCATGGCGGTTCCCGCCCACGACCAGCGCGACCTCGACTTCGCCCGCGCCTTCGACCTGCCGGTGCGGGTCGTCGTCCACACCGGCATGGCCGACCCGGGGGAGACCGGGATCGCCACCGCGGGTGAGGGCACCCTGGTCAACTCGGGGCCGCTGGACGGCCTGTCCAAGGCCGAGGCCATCCACAGGATCATCGAGGTGCTGGCCGGGCGCGGGACCGGCAGGGCGGCGGTCAACTTCCGCCTGCGTGACTGGCTGCTGTCCCGCCAGCGTTTCTGGGGCTGCCCGATCCCGATCATCCACTGCGCTGACTGCGGCGAGGTCCCGGTTCCCGACGACCAGCTGCCCGTCACCCTGCCCGACATGCGTGGTGAGGCGCTGGCGCCCAAGGGTGTCTCCCCGCTGGCCTCGGCCGAGGACTGGGTCAACGTCTCCTGCCCCAAGTGCGGCGGAGCCGCCAAGCGTGACACCGACACGATGGACACCTTCGTCGACTCCTCGTGGTACTACCTGCGTTACGTGGATCCGACCTACCTGGACGGTCCCTTCGACGTGGAGAAGGTCCGCAGGTGGGGGCCGATCGACCAGTACGTCGGCGGTGTCGAGCACGCGGTGCTGCACCTGCTGTACTCGCGTTTCTTCACCAAGGTCCTGCACGACATGGGCATGCTCGACTTCACCGAGCCCTTCCTGCGCCTGCTGAACCAGGGGCAGGTCATCAACCAGGGCAAGGCGATGTCGAAGTCGCTGGGCAACGGGGTCGACCTGGGCCAGCAGATCGACACCTACGGCGTCGACGCGGTCAGGCTGACCGTGCTGTTCGCCGGCCCGCCCGAGGACGACATCGACTGGGCCGACGTCTCCCCGGCCGCGTCGCAGAAGTTCCTGGCCAGGGCCTTCCGCGTCATGGCCGAGGCCGGTGCGGGATCCGCACCCGGCGTCGACTTCTCCACCGGTGATCTGGAGCTGCGCAAGGTCGTCCACCGGACCGTGGACGAGGTCACCAAGCTGCTCGACTCGCACCGCTTCAACGTCGCGATCGCCAGGATGATGGAGCTGACGACCGCCGCCAGGAGGGCCATCGACTCGGGCCCCGGTGCCGCCGACCCGGCGGTGCGCGAGGCCGCGGAGACCCTGGCGGTCATGCTGTCCCTGGTCGCGCCGTACGCGGCGGAGGAGGGCTGGGAGCGGCTGGGGCACCCCGCCTCCGTCGCGACCGCCGGGTGGCCGGTCGCGGAGGCGGCGCTGCTGGTGCAGGAGACCGTCACCTGCGTCGTACAGGTCGCGGGCAAGGTCCGTGACCGTCTGGAGGTCTCCCCGGAGATCTCCGATGCCGACCTGGAGGCACTGGCGCTGGCGTCGGAGAAGGTGCAGGCCTTCCTGTCCGGCGCGCCCCGCAAGGTCATCGTCAGGGCCCCCAAGCTGGTCAACATCGTTCCCTGATCGTGAACGCAGAAAGGAGTGACCCTCGGTTTGAGGGTCACTCCTCGCGTTCCGGGAGAGATGCCGCCGGGGCGCCTCAGAGCTTGCGCAGCACCGCCACGACCTTGCCCAGGACGGTGGCCTCGTCACCGGGGATCGGGTCGTAGTTCGTGTTGTGCGGAACCAGCCAGACGTGGCCGTCCTTGCGCTTGAAGGTCTTGACCGTGGCCTCGCCGTCGATCATCGCGGCGACCACGTCGCCGTTGTCGGCGACGGGCTGCTGGCGGACGACCACCCAGTCGCCGTTGGCGATCGCGGCGTCGATCATGGAGTCGCCCGTGACCTGGAGCAGGAAGAGGGTGCCCTCGCCGACGAGCTGCTTGGGCAGGGCGAAGACGTCCTCTACGCTCTCTTCGGCGAGGATCGGGCCGCCGGCGGCGATCCGGCCGACGAGCGGCACGTAGGCCGCGGTCGGGCGGTTGACCGAGGTCTCCTCGGCGTTGGTGTCGGGGTCGACCCACAGCACCGGCTCGCCGGGCAGGCGCACCTCCAGGGCACGCGGGCGGTGCGGGTCGCGGCGCAGATAGCCCTTGCGCTGCAGGGCCGTCAGCTGGTGCGACACGCTGGAGGTGCTGGTCAGCTGCACCGCCTCGCCGATCTCGCGCATCGACGGCGGGTAGCCGCGCTGCTGCACCGAGTCGCGGATCACCTCAAGGATCTTGCGCTGCCTGGGGGTGAGGCCGAGGGAGTCACGCCTGCGCACCGCCAGGTCACTGACGGCCGCGCCGCTCTCGTCGCGCTCACTCATATGATCTCCTCGCTCCCGGTCTGTATTGGTTGCGTCGCACACAGCGACCGTACCTCCGCCGAAGATCATACTCAAACATTTGTTCGAATGGTCCTCGAAATCGGTGGCGGCGTGGTGTACAACATCGTACGGGAGTTCGATCGACATCGTGTTCGATTCGCCGATCTTTCTTCGACATGTGTTCGGCCAGGTCGAAGAGATGGGGGGCACCGTGAAGGCGGCCACGAGGACAACCAGGCCCACGTTGACGCTGGTCAGGGGCGCCGGGGAGACGGCCGCCAAGGACGCGGGCCGTGGGGCGGCGGGGGGCGGGCGGCCCGTCGCGCGTCCCCGTGGGACCGCCGCGGGGCGTGCGGGCCGTACGGTTCCGGCGGTTTCGCGGAGGCGGGCCGTCGCCGGGGGGAGGGTGGCGCACGCGACCGTCCGGCGGAGGCGCGCCCCGGTCAGGCTGACCCGCAGGGGGAGGGTCGTGGCGGTCCTGGCGCTCGTGCTCCTCGTTCTGGCGGCCTTCTGGGCGGGTGCCCTCCTGGACGCGGCCCTCGCCTCCTAGAAGGCTTTCCGGGGCGCCTCGACGGGCCTCTGCGGGCCCTGTGGCCAGTGGGGGTCCTGGGCGCTCCGAGGAGGGGCGGGCGGGGGCGCCGACGACGGAGCGTGACGACACGCCCCGGGCTCACCCGATAATGGATCTCGGCGATCGGCCCGTTCGCACGCCCCGGGGAGGGGTGCCGCATGTCCGGACGGCGCCCGCGGGGCCGCACCGGAAGGGCGACACGCCCGGCTGACGCCCTTGAGCTGCGCTGATCGGCGACTTCGCTCGGCAGGCCCTTCCTAACTTGCGTTCATGGTCCGACACTCCTACGGTTGGACCACAACATCTAGTGGCTTCATCATTCCGCTCCACCATAGATTGTGTTTCTATTACCGCATCTCGACCATTCGAGGGCGTGCGTGAGCGTCTCCACACGGAGATCGCAGAGCCGGCGGAGCAACGCGAGGAAGATGAGCCGCTGGGCAAGTCAGGGAGGCGACACGCGTGCACTGTCCGTTCTGTCGTCATCCTGACACGCGGGTCATCGACAGCCGGTCGACCGAGGACGGCAGCGCCATCCGGCGCAGGCGCACCTGCCCGGAGTGCGGGCGCAGGTTCACCACGCAGGAGACGGTGTTGCTCATGGTGAGCAAACGCAGCGGGGTGACCGAGCCGTTCTTCCGGGACAAGGTGATCGCCGGTGTCCGGCGTGCGTGTCAGGGGCGCCCGGTGAGCGAGGACTCGCTGGCCCAGCTCGGCCAGCGGGTCGAGGAGAGCATCCGGGCGACCGGGGCCGCGGAGATCGCGGCCCACGAGGTCGGGCTGGCGATCCTGGGCCCGCTCCGCGAGCTCGACGAGGTGGCGTACCTGCGTTTCGCCTCCGTCTACCGGGGCTTCGAGACCCTGGCCGACTTCGAGGCCGAGATCGAACAGCTGCGCGCCGAGCGTTCCGCGCGGCGCGACTGAGTCAGTCCCCGGGCGCCGGGGGAGTACGCGGCGTGTTGAACTGGTCCGACTGGGGGCTCCATGGAGCCTCGGAAGGGGGAAGTCATGACGGAGACGGTCAACGGCGCGGTCGCGCGCGGGGGCAAGCGGCCACGCAAGGGACTGAAGATGAAGCGCATCTTCACCACGCCCGGGGTGCACCCGTACGACCAGGTGACCTGGGAACGCCGTGACGTCGTCATGACCAACTGGCGGGACGGCTCGGTCAACTTCGAGCAGCGGGGCGTCGAGTTCCCCGACTCCTGGTCGGTCAACGCCGCCAACATCGTGACCACCAAGTACTTCCGGGGCGCCGTCGGCACCCCGCAGCGCGAGTGGAGCCTGAAGCAGCTCGTCGACCGGGTGGTCGGCGTCTACACCAGGACCGCGGTCGAGGAGGGCTACTTTGCGACCGAGGAGGACGCCGAGATCTTCGACCACGAGCTCAAGCACGCCCTGGTCAACCAGGTCTTCAGCTTCAACTCGCCGGTCTGGTTCAACGTCGGCACCGCCTCCCCGCAGCAGGTCAGCGCCTGTTTCATCCTGGCCGTCGACGACCAGATGGAGTCCATCCTCGACTGGTACAAGGAAGAGGGTGTGATCTTCAAGGGCGGTTCGGGCTCGGGGGTGAACCTCTCCCGGATCCGTTCCTCCAAGGAACTGCTCTCCAGCGGCGGTACGGCCAGCGGTCCCGTCTCCTTCATGCGCGGCGCCGACGCCTCGGCGGGCACCATCAAGTCCGGCGGCGCCACCCGCCGCGCGGCCAAGATGGTCGTCCTGGACGTCGACCACCCCGACATCGAGGAGTTCATCGAGACCAAGGCGCGCGAGGAGGACAAGGTCCGCGCGCTGCGCGACGCCGGGTTCGACATGGACCTGGGCGGCAAGGACATCGTCTCCGTCCAGTACCAGAACGCCAACAACTCCGTGCGCGTCTCCGACGAGTTCATGCGGGCCGTCGAGAACGGCGGTGACTTCGGGCTGCGCGCACGCCTCACCGGCGAGGTGATCGAGAAGGTCGACGCCAAGTCCCTGTTCAGGAAGATGGCCCAGGCCGCCTGGGAGTGCGCCGACCCCGGCGTCCAGTACGACGACACGATCAACGACTGGCACACCAGCCCGGAGACCGGCCGCATCACGGCGAGCAACCCCTGCTCCGAGTACCTCCACCTGGACAACTCCTCCTGCAACCTGGCCAGCATCAACCTGCTGAAGTTCCTCAGGGACGACGACACCTTCGACGTCGCGGCCTTCGTGAAGCTCACCGAGCTGATCATCACCGCGATGGACGTCTCCATCACCTTCGCCGACTTCCCGACCGAGAAGATCGACCGGACCACCCGGGCCTACCGTCAGCTCGGCATCGGCTACGCCAACCTGGGCGCGCTGCTCATGGCCACCGGCCACGCCTACGACTCCGAGGGCGGCCGGGCCATCGCCGGGGCCATCACCTCGCTGATGACCGGCGCCTCCTACCGCCGCAGCGCCGAGCTGGCCGCGGTCGTCGGGCCGTACGAGGGCTACGCCCGCAACGCCGAGGCGCACAAGCGCGTCATGCGCAAGCACGCCGCGGCCAACGACGACCTGCGCACCCTGGGCGGGATGGACCGGGTCATCCACACCGAGGCCTCCCGCCAGTGGGCCGACTGCCTCAAGCTCGGCGAGAAGAACGGCTACCGCAACGCCCAGGCCTCGCTGCTCGCGCCGACCGGCACCATCGGCCTGATGATGGACTGCGACACCACCGGCATCGAGCCCGACCTCGCCCTGGTCAAGTTCAAGAAGCTTGTGGGCGGCGGCTCCATGCAGATCGTCAACCAGACGATCCCGCGGGCGCTGCGCCAGCTCGGCTACCAGGAGGAGCAGGTCGAGGCGATCGTCGAGTACATCGCCGCGCACGGCCACGTCGTGGACGCCCCCGGTCTTCGGCCCGAGCACTACGAGGTGTTCGACTGCGCCATGGGAGAGCGGGCCATCGCGCCGATGGGCCACGTGCGGATGATGGCGGCGGCCCAGCCGTTCCTGTCCGGTGCCATCTCCAAGACCGTCAACCTGCCCGAGTCCGCGACGGTCGAGGACATCGAGCAGGTCTACATGGAGGGCTGGAAGCTCGGCCTGAAGGCCCTGGCCGTCTACCGCGACAACTGCAAGGTCGGCCAGCCGCTGTCGGCGGCGGGCAAGAAGACCGAGGAGAAGGCCGAACCGGCCGAGCCCGAGGTCCAGGTCGTCGAGGTCAGCCGTCCGACCAGGCGCCGGATGCCGAACCAGCGGCCCAGCACCACCACCCGCTTCACGGTGGGCGGCGCCAAGGGTTACATGACCGCCTCGTCCTACCCCGACGACGGTCTCGGCGAGGTCTTCCTGAAGATGTCCAAGCAGGGTTCCACCCTGGCGGGCGTCATGGACGCCTTCTCCGTGGCCATCTCCATCGGCCTGCAGTACGGCGTGCCGCTGGAGACCTACGTGGGCAAGTTCGTCAACATGCGCTTCGACCCGGCGGGCATGACCGACGATCCGGACATCCGGATGGCCGCCTCGGTGATGGACTACATCTTCCGCCGCCTGGCGCTCGACCACCTGCCCTACGACGAGCGGGCCGCCCTGGGGATCTTCTCGGCCTCCGAGCGCGCCGCCCAGCAGCGGGGCGAGGACCCGGCCCCGATCGCCGCGGACGAGGTCATCGCCGAGCTGGCCACCTCCGCGCCCATCGAGCGGCCCCAGCCCCGCTCCGAGACCCGCGCCCAGACCGTCGAGGTGGCCGCCCCCGAGCGCGCCGCGGGCTCCCTGGAGTCGCACCAGGGCCGCACCGCCGACGCGCCGTTGTGCATGACCTGCGGCACCAAGATGCGTCCCGCGGGCAGCTGCTACGTCTGCGAGGGCTGCGGCTCGACCAGCGGCTGCAGCTGACACGGCCTGAACCGGGGAGCCGGTGAGCCACATGGCTCACCGGCTCCCCGTCGTCTCTCCCGATCGCGGGGAAAGGGAGCATCGCGGGAAAAGGGAGTTGAGTCTCCAGTGAGTGGAGACGGCACAGTGGTGCCGTGAGCGAAGGCACGGAGCTTTTCACGATCGGGCAGCTCGCCCGCCGTACGGGACTGCCGGTGCGGACGATCCGTTTCTGGTCGGACAGCGGTCTGGTGCCGCCGACCGGGCGGTCCGCGGGCGGCTACCGTCTCTACGACGCGCGGGCGGTCGCCCGGCTCGACCTCGTCAGGACCCTGCGCGAACTCGGGTTCGGTCTTGAGGCGGTCGAGGAGGTCCTGTGCCGGGCCACGACAGTCGCCCAGGTCGCCGAGACGCATGTCGCGGCGCTTGAGGCGGAGATCCGTACCCTGCGGCTGCGCCGCGCCGTGCTGAGCACGGTCGCCAAGCGCGGCAGCACGATCGAGGAGGCGTCACTGATGCACAGACTGGCCAGGCTGTCCGCGCGGGAGCGGCAGCAGATCATCGATGACTTCGTGGACCGCGTCCTCGCCGTGGTCGACCTCGGCGAGGGCCCGGCGCTGGGCATCGCGAACGGCATGCGGCAGGTGAACACCGAACTGCCGGACGAGCCGAGCCCGGAGCAGGTGGACGCCTGGATGGAGCTGGCGGAACTCGTCGAGGACGAGGACTTCCAGCGCCGGGTCAGGGAGATGGTGGTGGCGGGCCAGAACGCGGACAGCCCCGCAGACCCGCTGGACCACCAGGCCGTCATGGAGCACGCCGTCCCGGCCCAGGCGGCGGGGGTCGCGCCGGACTCGGCCGAGGGGCGGGCCGTACTCGACCTGATCGTCGCGCCGGAGACCCGGGCACAGGAGCGGGTACGGCTGGCCGAGCAGGTGGAGCTGTTCAGCGACCTGCGGGTCGAGCGGTACTGGCAGCTGGTGGGGGCCATCAACGGGCGCCCGCCGTTCCCTCCGGCCGTGGCGGCCTTCCTCTGGCTGGCCGCCGCGCTCAGGGCGTCCGCCGAGGCGTGAGTCGTCTGATTCCTGCAAGACCGTGGATGTGACCTCCGGTTAGGTTGGGCCGTGCGCGGCCCCGGGACGCGCGCACCGAGCACGGCACCTCAACCGGAAAGACATTGATATGCGGGCACGTCTGAGTTTCGTGGGAATCGTCGTCAAGGACATGGCCAGGTCGCTGGCGTTCTACCGCCGGCTGGGCCTGAACCTGCCGCCGGAGGCGGACGGGGAGCCGCACGTCGAGGCGGAACTGCCCGGGGGGCTGAAGCTCGTCTGGGACACGGTCGAGACGCTCCACGGTTTCGACCCGGGCTGGCGGCCGCCCACCGGAGGCTCCCGGACGGCGTTCGCCTTCGAGTTCGACACCCCCGCCGAGGTGGACGCCGCCTACGACGAACTCGTCTCCCTGGGCTACGAGGGCCACAAGGAGCCCTGGGACGCGCTCTGGGGGCAGCGGTACGCCATCGTCCACGACCCCGACGGCAACGGCGTCGATCTGCTCGCCGCGAACGGCTGAGGGCGTCAGCAGGCGCAGGAGACGCCGAGGACAGGGGCGGTCAGCGGGTCGGGCGCACGCCGGGAGACCCCCTCCGAGGTCTCGACGGGCAGGCCCTCCCGGGCCCAGTACTCGAAGCCGCCGATCATCTCCTTGACGGGGTGACCGAGCCTGGCGAACTCCAGGGCCGCCCTGGTGGCGCCGTTGCAGCCCGGTCCCCAGCAGTAGGTCACCACGGTCGCCCCCGTGGGGACCACCTCGGCCGCGCGGGCGGCGATCTCGCCGGTCGGCAGGTGTACGGCTCCCGCGACGTGGCCCTGGAGCCAGGCCTGGACGCCACGTGTGTCGACCACGACGACGTCCGGGACTCCGGCCGCCAGGTCGGCGGCCACGTCGGAGACGTCGGTCTCGAAGGCGAGCCGGGCGGCGAAGTGGGCGATCGCCGTGGTGCTCTCGGCGGCGGGGACCGCGGTGACGGCGGATGAGGGGGCGGACATCACATGCCTTTCTCGGAGAACGGTGCCGTGCGTGAGACATGGTTTCGCGCACGGCGCCCCTCCGGCCAGTGGCGTGAACGCCGCTTATCGCTAATATCCCGCCATGTCGCTTCTCTTCCCGGCGCGGCGGGCGCACACCGTGTCCGCCGTCGCCTTCGACGGCATGGCCCCCTTCGAACTCGGCTGCGTGGTGGAGATCTTCGGCATTCCCAGGCCCGAACTCGACGTCCCCTGGTACGAGCTGACGGTCTGCGCCGAGACCCCGGCCGACCTGCGGGTCGTCGGAGGGTTTACCATGCGGGCCGGGCACGGGCTCGACGTGGCCGCGGCGGCGGACACGGTGATCGTGCCCGCGGTCGCGGACGTGCGGGGGGAGGTCTCCGCGGAGCTGGTCAGGGCGCTGCGGACGGCGCACGGGCGTGGGGCCAGGATCGTGTCGATCTGTTCGGGGGCCTTCGCGCTGGCCGCCGCGGGGCTGCTCGACGGGCGTGAGGCGACCACCCACTGGAGGTACGCCGACCTGCTGAGGGAGAGGTTCCCGCTGGTCAGGGTCAACCCCGACGTCCTGTACGTGGACGGCGGGGACGTGCTGACCAGCGCGGGCAGCGCCGCGGGCCTCGACCTGCTGCTGCACCTGGTCCGCACCGACCACGGCCCCGGCGTGGCCAACTCGGTCGCGCGCAGGCTGGTCGTCCCGCCGCACCGGGAGGGCGGGCAGGCCCAGTTCGTCCAGGCCCCGGTGGCGCCCGCGGAGGGGGACGACGCGGTGGCCGTCGCGATGGCCTGGGCGCTCGGGCACCTGGCCGAGCCGATCACGGTCGCCGGGATGGCCGGGGCCGCCCGCATGTCGCAACGCACCTTTCTGCGGCACTTCGCCCGCCAGACCGGGACGAGCCCGCTGCGCTGGGTGATCTCCCAGCGGATCGCGGCCAGCCTGGAGCCGCTGGAGTCGGGCTCCGCCTCGATCGAGGAGGTCGCGGCGGCGGTGGGCTTCGACAGCGCCGTGACCTTCAGGCACCACTTCGCCAGGACGATGCGCACCTCGCCCTCGGCCTACCGCAGGGCCTTCAGGGAGTCCCCGTGAGCCGGGCGCCCGCTGAGCTCTGGGACCCTGGACGGATGGTCGATGAGTTCGAGGAACTGCGGCGGCGGATGTTCGGCCTGGCCTACCGGATGCTCGGTTCGGCCGCGGAGGCGGAGGACGTCGTCCAGGACGCCTACCTGCGCTGGCACACCGCCGACAGGCGGAACGTGGAGACGCCGGGGGCGTGGCTGGCCAAGGTGGTCACCAACCTCTGTCTCAACCGGCTGACCGCCGCCCGTGCCACCCGTGAGAGCTACGTCGGCCCCTGGCTTCCCGAGCCCGTCGAGTCGGCGGCACTCGGCCCGTTGGAGACCGCCGAGCGACGTGACGCGGTCTCCATGGCGTTCCTGACGCTGCTTGAGCGCCTCACCCCTCCGGAGCGCGCCGTCTTCGTGCTCCGCGAGGCCTTCTCGTACGGCTACCGCGAGATCGCCGAGGTGCTCGACCTTTCGGAGACCCACTGCCGCCAGCTCCTGATCAGGGCGAGGAAGCGGATGGGCGAGCCCCGGAGGTTCGACGTGCCCGGGGAGCAGCGGCGCAGGATCGTCGAGCGGTTCCTCGACGCCGCGCGGGGCGGCGACCTCGCCGAGCTTGAGCGGCTGCTCGCCGTCGACGTGGTCGTCTGGTCCGACGGCGGTGGCCGGGTCGGCGCCGCGCTGCGCCCCGTGGAGGGCCGGGACAAGGTCGTCCGCTTCCTGGCCGGGATCGCCGCCAAGTTCGGCCCCGGGGGCGGGTTCGCCCACACCGAGGTCAACGGCGAGGAGGGGATCGTGGTGTGGGCCGGGGACGTGGTCGTCGCGGTCTTCGCGATCGAGGTGACGGAGGGGCGGATCACGGCGGTGCGGGCCGTGCTGAATCCGGACAAGCTCTCGCGCTTCACCGCCCCGGGTTGCCAAGAATAAGCAGACCGGTCTATTTTTTGGGCCATGGGACGCAAGGGTGAGGAGACCAGGACGCGGCTGCTCGACGCGACGCGGGAGCTGATCGAGAGCGGCGGCTACTTCGGGGCCGGGCTGAACCAGGTGGTGGCGGCCAGCGGAGCGCCGCGCGGCTCGCTCTACTTCCACTTCCCCGGCGGCAAGGACCAGCTCGTCGGTGAGTCCGTACGGCGGGCGGGCCACGAGGTCGGCCGGATCGTGCGGGAGCTTGCCGAGTCCGCGCCCGACGCCGTGAGCCTGGTCACCGGGGTGCTCGCACTGCTGGGCGACCGGCTTGAGGCCTCCGGGTGGCGCAAGGGCTGCCCGGTGGCCACGGTGGCGCTGGAGATGGCGGCCGTCAGCGACCCGCTCCAGGAGGTCTGCGCCGAGGTCTACGGCTCGTGGGAGGAGGCGCTGCGTCACCGGCTGGCCGTGGACGGGCACCCGGAGCCCGCCGACACGGCCGCCACGGTCCTGGCCTTGATCGAGGGCGCGCTGCTGCTGGCCAGGGCGCATCGCAGCCGGGAGCCGCTCGACCGGGTGGCGCGCGGGATCGCCACGCTGCTGAGGCCGTAACGCCAGGACCCCTCCCCGGCTCCCTTCGTATGTCCATGAAATATGTAGACCGATCTATTATGAGGTGATCGCGTGACCCCCGACTCCATCGTCTTCGGCGCGGCGGGATTCATCGGCCGCTCCCTGGTCGCCGAACTCCTGCGCAGGGAGCGCGTGGTGGCCGCCGCCCTGCGCGGACCGGCGGACCGGCTGACCTCCTGGCTCGCCGGGCAGGGCGTGGACACCGCGCGGCTGACCGTCGTGACCGCCGACATCGCCGTCCCCGGGCTCGGGCTCGGCGCCGCGCCGGACCTCGGGCGGGTGCGCGACGTCTACAACACCGCGGCACGCTTCGCCTTCGGACTGGGCGTCGCCGAGGCGAGGGCGGCCAACGTGACCGGGGCGGTCAACGTGGCCGACTGGGCGGCCACCCGCCAGGGGCTGCGGCGCCTGGTGCACGTCAGCGGCTACCGTGTCAGCGGCGGTCCTCCCGACTACCGCCGTGACGGGGCCTACGAGGCCTCGAAACGGGAGGGCGACGCGGCGGTGCGCGCCCGCGCCGCGGAACTCGGCGTCCCGCTGACCGTCGTCAACCCCAGTTCGGTCACCGGTGAGGGGCAGTTCATCGGCCTCGCCTCGGTGGTGCGCGACCTGTGGCGTGGCCGGCTGCCCCTGCTGCCCGGGGACGGCAGGACCTTCCTGCCGGTCGTGGACATCGGCTACCTGGCCCGCTTCATGGCGGAGGTGCCCGGCCACGAGGAGACGGCGGGCGAGGCCTACTGGGTGCTCGACGACCGGACGCCGAACCTGCCGGAGCTGGCCGGGCTCCTGGCCGCCCACCTGGGAGTCCGCCCTCCGCGCGCGACGATCCCGGTCCCTCTCGTACGGCGGCTGCCCCGCGCCCTGACCGGCGCCGACCCGGAGACGCTGTCGTTCATGTCCGGCGACCGCTACGAGACGGCCCCCGCCCTGGCCTTCGCCGAGCGGGCCGGTCTGCGCATGCCCCCGGTGGAGGAGATGCTCAGGACCTGGGCGGACGGGCTGGTCGGCGCCGGGTTCGGGGAGGGGGAGGCGCCACGCGGGCCGTACGGGTTCCGGGACGTGGCGGGCAGCCGTACCTGGGTGGCGGGGGAGCGGGAGAGCCCCCGGTACGTGCTGCTGCACGGGCTGCCGCTCGACGCCCGCTCCTGGGCGGAGGTGAGCGAGTCGCTCGACGGTCCCGTCCTGGCCGCCGACCTGCCGGGACTCGGCCGCTCCTCGCCCGCCCGCTCACTGGGGGAGTGGACCGAGGCGTTGCTCGAACCGGCGGGGACGCGCCCGGTGCTGGTCGGGCACTCCTTCGCCTGCGGGCCCGTCCTGCGCTACGCGCTCGCACGTCCTGAGCGGATCTCCGCGGTCGTGCTCCTGGCCCCGGCCTTCCTGCAGGCTCCGGCGGGGTGGCCGGCCCGCTCGGCCTTCGGCGCCGCCGTACTGCGCGGGACGTCCCCGGCGCGGCTGGCGGGCAGACTCGGCGTGCCCGAGGGCGCGCTCGCCGACCTGCGCCGCCCCGGTGCCGCCCGGCGGGTGATCGGGGCGATGCGCGCGGGCTACGCGGCCAGGGAGGAACTGCGGCGGGCGCTCGGCCGGGCCGAGGTCCCGGTGACGATCGTCACGGGCGCGGCCGACCCGCTCGTGGTGGGTGAGGCCGACGTCGTGATCGAGGGCGCGGGGCACTACCCCCAGCTCACCCATCCCCGGCGGGTGGCGCGTGTCCTGCGAGAAGCCGCAGGGCGAGTTCTTCCAGCGCGGCTGTGATCCGCTCGGGTCCGAGCCCGCGACCCTCACGCTGGAAGGTGTAGACCTCGGGGGCGAGCGGGGCGAGCGCGATCTCGACGAGCGCGTCCGGGTCGGGCACGTCGGCGGCGACCAGCAGCGAGCGCACGTGCGCCCGCCAGAAACCGTAGGCGCCGGTGGCGAAGCGCGAGCGGCCCGTCTCCGCGCCGAGCACCAGGTGGGAGTGGGATTCGAGCAGGCCGACCATCGCGGCGTAGAAGGCGGCCAGCCGCCGCGCGGGCGTGGCACCGGGGCCGAGGGGCGGCCGGCCTCCGATCAGTTCGCGCTGCAGGGCCTTCTCGTGCTCGTCGAGCATCGCGGTCGCGATCGCGGCCCGGTCGGGATAGCGGCGGTACAGGGTGCCCCGGCCGACTCCCGCCGCCCTGGCGATGTCCTCCATGGTGACGTTGGGCGCCCCTTTGGCGGCGAACAGCCGCTCCGCGGCCTCCAGGATGCGCGCCCGGTTACGCGCGGCGTCTGCTCTCTCCATGCCCCCAGGGTATAGGTGGACACTGTGTCCGGATAATGCGGGAGGACCCGCGGGTCGCGGGTCCTCCCGGCCGGCCGGGCGGTCGGTCAGGCCGCGGGAGTGGGGCCGCTCGTGGCCGGAAACCGCAGGACGTTGCGTCCTGTGTAGGCGCGCAGATCGACGACCTTGGTGTCGGACGCGCCGCCGCGGCGCCGTACCGACCGGATGTCTCTGATCTTGAGCCGCGCGACGGACGGCGGCACAAGCACAAGTCTCTTCATTGAGCCCCCCGCGTGACGCTTTCGTTACACGAAATGTCTACAGATCGTCCCGTAAAACCGTCGTAAAGAACTGATCGTCAGTAGGGAAGCCTGCGGCCTGACGGGGTGCGAAGGTCCAGGTCGAAGGCGCGGGTACGGCGACGCCGGTGCTGCGAACGGGCGACTTTCGCGTGACGCATGGCTCGTCCCTCCTCTTGCTCGGGCTCGCCGGCCGGGGGTCGGCGGGAGCCCGCCCACGCTTGCCAACCTAGTTCTCCCCGGTGAGCCCTATCAACCGGTTTGATCGCGGCCGGACGACGCCGCTGACCTGGGGAACGCCTGAGTGCGTGACATCGGCCGAACTATGGTGTCCAGCGGCGCGTCCAACAAGCCGGTGAACGGAGGCGGGAATGAGCACCGGACTGGTCGACGGAGATCCGCAACGGCTCGGCGGCTACTGGCTGGCGGGCCGGTTGGGCGCGGGCGGGCAGGGAGTGGTCTACGAGGCCTACGACGCACGGGGCGAACGGGTCGCGGTCAAGGTGTTGCACGGCGACGCGGCGGCCGACCCCGAGTTGCGCGAGCGGTTCGGCCGCGAGGCGGCCTCCGCCAGGCGGATCGCCTCCTTCTGCACGGCCGCCGTGGTGGACGCCGACCTCGAAGGGCCCAGGCCGTACATCGTCTCCGAGTACGTCGAGGGACCGAGCCTGCGCAGGGCCGTCGTCGACGGGCGCCGCTTCACCGGCGGTGACCTGCACCGCCTGGCCACCGCCGTCGCCACCGCGCTGACCGCGATCCACGAGGCCGGGGTCATCCACCGAGACCTCAAGCCCGACAACGTGCTGCTCGGCCCCGACGGCCCCCGGGTGATCGACTTCGGTGTCGCCCGGATGGCCGACATGTCGCTGACCGCGACCGGGATGGTCGCGGGGACCCCCACCTACATGGCCCCCGAGATCTTCATGGGGGAGCGCGCGACCGAGGCCGTCGACGTCTTCGCCTGGGGCGGGGTCATGGTCTTCGCCGCCACAGGACTCGACCCGTTCAGGGCGGAGAGCCTGGGCGGTGTCATGCACCGGGTGCTCTCCGTGCAGCCGCAGCTGGACGTACTGCCCGAGCAGCTCCGTCCGCTGGTGGCCGCCTCCCTGGCCAAGGACCCCACGGCCAGGCCCGCCGCCAGGGAACTGCTGCTCGCCCTGATCAGCGGGGGCGGCTCGCTCGACACCCGGCGGCTGCTCGCGGCGGGCAGCGAGACGGGCGGCCGGATGCACACCGGCTCGAACGACCCCGCGCTCGGCGACCTCGCCGAGGAGGCCTTCGGCGCGCTCGGGCAGGCCGAACGGGAAATCGCCCCCGAGGTGTTCCTCCGGCTCGTCACCGTGACCGACGACGGAGAGCTCACCGTACGGCGCGCCCAACTGGCCGAACTCCTCCAGGGAAGGGGCGAGGAGGAGATCGCCGCCGTCCACCGGGTGCTCGCGGCCTTCACCTATCTGGTCGGCCGCGACGAGCAGGCGCTGTGGCTCTCGCGGCCCGCCCTGACCCAGGCCTGGCCCCGGCTGCGTCAGTGGGTCGGGGCCAACCGCGACGGCCTGGTCGTGCACCGGCACATCCTCACCGCGGCCTGGCGCTGGCAGAGCCAGGGCCGCAGGGACGGCGACCTGTTCCAGGGCAGCAACCTGGAGAACGCCATGAACTGGGCGGCGACGGGACGGCGCAACATCACACTGAGCCCGGTCGAACGCGACTTCCTGGAAGCGGGAGCCGCCCTGGCCAGGCGCCGCGCACGCAGGGGCAGGCTGCTGTCCGTGACGCTGGCCGGGCTGCTGGCGGTCGCGCTGGCCGCCGGGGTGCTGGCCGTACAGCAGGGCAGGGTCGCCGAGGCGCGCAGCGTCACCATCGCGCACCAGCGCGACCAGGCGCAGGCCCGCCAGCTCGCCGCGACCGCCGAATCGCTGCGCGTCTCCGAGCCGGTCAGGGCCATGCTGCTCAGCGTGGCCGCCTGGCGGCTGAACCCGGTGGTCGAGGCGAGAGCCGCCCTGACCGGCTCGCTGGCCCAGCGTGAGACGGCCGCCTTCCACGACCCGGCGGCCGGGGTGCACACGCTGCGGGCGCTGAGCCGTGACGGGCGCGTCCTCGTCAGCGCCGGGGACGGACAGGCGCGCGTCTGGGACGTGCGGACCGGCGGACGCGCCGGCGGGTTCGACGGGATAGGCGACGAGCTGACCGGGATCGCGCTGAGCCCGAGCGGCAGGCTGCTCGCCGTGGTCAGCGGGACGAAACTCACGATCTGGGACATGACGACCGGCAAGCCGACCGGTGCGACCCTCACCGTCCGGGGCAGGGGCGTCGACGGCATATCCCAGGTGACCTTCGGCCGCTCGGAGGACCTGGTCCTGGTCAGCAGGGGCGAGGGGCTGATGGTCTGGAACCGGCGGACGGGCGGTGAGGCGGCCCCGTTCACCGCGGGCATGGGCTTCGACACCTCGCCGGACGGCACCGGGCTCGCCGTCGCCGACCTCGGAGGGAACGCGACGGCCACGACCCTCGCGGACGGCCGCAAGGTGTCGCTCGGACAGCGGTGCACCTGCGTGCGGCGCGTCGCCTACAGCCCGGACGGCAAGGTCGTCGCGGTCCGCACCGGAGCGCTCATCCGGCTCCACGACGCCTCGACCGGCGCCGATCTGCAACGTTCCTTCACCGACGCCGACGTGCAGCGCTCGTTCGACGAGGGCGACGCGGACACGCTGGTCTTCAGCCCCGACGGGCGGTTCCTGGCGTCGGTGAGCGAGCGCAACATCAGGCTCTGGCGCGTCGCGGACGGTGCCCTGTTGTTCACCCACGCCGTCGCCGCGTTCAGGCCGGTCGCCGCCTTCGACCCCGACGGGCGCACCCTGCGCTACCTGTCGGAGGACTCGGTGACCAGCCTCGACATCGCCTTCGCGACCGCCCCGGCGCCACTGGGGAAGGCGGGCTTCGCCAGGGCGGCGCTCAGCCCCGACGGCCGCCTGCTCGCCTCGAAGGGGGAGGGGCCGGGGAAGGTCGTCCTGTGGGACGTGCGCGGACGCAGGTCCCCGGCGGCCCTGGACGTCGGCTCACAGGACCCCGGTGGCTACTTCGAGATGGCCTTCAGCGGCGACGGGAGACGGCTGGCGGTCGTCACGGGCGACATGGCGGGCGAGGTGCAGATCTGGGACGCCAGGACGTTCGAGAAGGTCATGACCGTCACCGCCCCGAGACAGGGCAACGTGACCGCCATCGCGGTGAACGCCGACGGCACCGCCCTCGCCGGATACGTCGCCTACCCCGACTCCCCGACCGGGGACGGCGGGGAGATCCACCTGTGGGACGTGCCGGGCGGCCGGCACCGCTGGGCGAGGAAGCAGGGCTACCCCGACGGCCTCCGCTTCGCCCCGGACGGCAGGGCCCTGGCGGTCGCGGGCGGTGAACAGCGCCTGCTCGACACCCGCACGGGCAAACCCTTCGGCCCCTCGTACGGCTCGCCGACCGTCGGCGTCCCCGTCCTCTCGCTCGCCTTCGGCGGGGACGGCTCCCGCTTCGCCATCGCCGACCAGGCGGGACGGCTGTCGGTCTGGGAGACCTCGTCGAGGAAGCAGGTCGGTGAGACGGTCAGGACGGGGGCGGGCGAGACCCCCCTGCTGACCTACTCGCCGCGCGGCGACGTGATCGCGGGCCGGGTGGACGGCGGCTCCGTGGCGCTGTGGGACGTCGAGACCGGGCGCCGCCTCGGCGCGCCGATCGCGACGGGGCCAGGAGAGCCGAAGGCGCTGGCCTTCACCGGAGACGGGACGCGCCTGGTCGTCGCCGACTCCTCGGGAGTCCTGGCCGAGCACCCGGTGGAGCCGGAGGCCGTGGCGAACGCGGTCTGCGCGAGGGCGGGCCGTACGCTCTCGGCGCAGGAGTGGCGGACCTACCTGGGGGAGACGCCGTACCGTGATGTATGCCCCCGATGACCCAGAACTTTCCGGTCTGAGATCGCATCCAACACCGTATGAGAGTCGCGGCGAGGCTGATCGAGGGGGACCCGCACCGTCTGGGGGACTACCGGCTGGCGGGCCGTCTTGGGGCGGGCCGCCGGGGCGTGGTCTACGAGGCCTACGACTCCGGAGGGCGGCGGGTGGCGGTGAAGGTGCCGCACGGAGACCCCGAACTGTGGCGGCCACTGGCCGGGGAGGTGGCCGCGGTCCGCGCCGCCGCGCCGTCCTGCACGGCCAAGGTGATCGACGCCGACTGCGTGGGGGCGCGGCCGTACGTCGTCAGTGAGTACGTGGCCGGGCCGAGCCTGCGTGGGGCGGGGCGGATCCTGGCCGGGCCCGACCTGCTCCACCTGGCCGCGGCCCTGGCCACCGCGCTGACCGCCCTCCACGAGGCCGGGGTCGTCCACCGTGACCTCACCCCGGACAACGTGCTGCTGGGCCCCGACGGTCCCAGGGTCGTCGGGTTCGGGCCGCTCTCCCCGACGGAGACGACGCTGACCTGGCCCAGGCTGGCCATGAACGCCCCGGCCTACACCGCGCCGGAGGCGTTCACCGGACGGGAGCCCGGCGCCGCCGCGGACGTGTTCGCCTGGGGCGCGGTCGTGTTCTACGCCGCGACGGGGAGGGACGCGTTCGAGGGCACCAGTCTGGGGACGGTCATGCACCGTGTGCTGTCGGTCGATCCCGACCTGGACCCGATCCCGCAGCCGTTGCGCGCCCTGGTCGCCGACTCCCTGGCCAAGGACCCCGAGCGCAGGCCCGGGGCCCGGGACCTGCTGCGGGCCCTGGTCTCCGCGGACGCGACCGTCCGGCTCAAGGCCCCCTGCCTCGCCCCCGACTGCCTCACACACGCCTCCCCCACCGCGGCCTGCCTGCCGGCGGCCTGTCTCGTGCCCTCGGGCGGCGACATCCCCGGATGGGCGGCGGAGACGTTCACCGCGGAGGCGCCGCTCACCACGGGGACGGTCCTCGGCGGGCGGGTCTGTCTCGCCGACGCCCTGCTGGCCGCCCGCGTGCCGCTCACCCTGGACTTCCTGCTGGCGGCGGGCGACGCCATGGCGGCCAGGCTGCGGACCCCGTACGACGACCCGGGACTGGGCGCGGTCGCGGAGGACGCCTACGTCACGCTCGACCCGGCCGACCGGCCGTTCGCCTCGGCGATGTTCCTCAGGCTGGCGGACGGGCGCGGCGGGCCGCGTGGCGCGGGGGAGGCCGAGGAACGGATCGCCGAGGCGTTCGGGCCGCTGGTCGTCCGTGCGGGGGACCTGGCCCGCCTGGCCGATCCGGCGCTACCGTACGCCTGGCCGAGGCTGGCCGGGTGGATCGAGGCGGACCGTGACGCGCGGGCCCGCACGGCCCGCGACCGCCTGTACTGGCTGGGGCTGACGGTACTGCTGACCCTCGCCCTGGTCGCGGCCCTGGTGGCCGCCCTCGGAACCGGCGGCCGGCCTGTCTGAGCCCTCCACCGGCGGGTAGGCATAGCCGGGAGTACGCCGTGAGTTTTTCGGGGGGAAGACATGGCGCGATGTGAGGTCTGCGGCAACGACTACGACATGAGCTTCGAGGTGCACGCGCAGGGGGCCGTGCACGTCTTCGACAGCTTCGAGTGCGCGGTCCACCGGATGGCCCCGGTGTGCGAGCACTGCGGGGTGAAGGTCGTCGGCCACGGGGTCCAGGTGGGCAGGAGCTGGTTCTGCTGCGCGCACTGCGCCCGTCAGGAGGGGGAGGACGCGATCGTCGACCGGGTCGGCATCCCGATGCAGCAGGGAGCCTGAACCGTTCGGGCACCGCTAGGGTGCAGGGGTGTATGTGAAGATCTGCGGGCTGCGAGAGCCCGGCCACGTCACGGCCGCCGTCGAGGCGGGAGCCGACGCGATCGGCTTCGTCCTGACCCGTAGCCCTCGGCGGATCACCCCGGAGCTCGCCCGTGAGCTGGCCGCCGAGGTGCCCGCCCATGTGCTGACCGTCGCGGTCTTCGCCGGTGAGACCCCGCAGGAGGTACGGCGGGCCGCGACCGAGTCGGGGGTGCGGGCCGTGCAGCTGCACGGAGCCCATCCGCACGAGGACTTCACCGCGCTCAAGGACCTCGGCCTGACACTGGTCCGTGCCGGGGCGGCGGCGGGCGCCGACCTGCGCTGCGGAGCCTTCGACGAGGACATGCTCATCGTCGACGCCCCCCGCCCGGGCTCGGGGGAGCCGTGGGACTGGGCGGCGGTGCGCGGCCTCCCGCAGGGCCGCTGGATGCTGGCCGGAGGACTCGGCCCGGCGAACGTCGCCGAGGCCGTGGCCGCCGCCCAGCCGTGGGGAGTCGACGTCTCAAGCGGTGTCGAGACCGCTCCCGGGGTGAAGGACGCCGGGCTCATCAGGGAGTTCGTGGCCGCCGCGCGCGGCTGAAGTCCCCGGCTACCCGGTGCCCCCGGGCGTCCGGGACGGCCGTTCGGCCGGGATCGCGGGCGTTCCGCGTGGGGAGCGGGGAGCCGTTCGCAGGACGGGCAGCGCCGTCCCGGCTCCCGCGAGGGCGCCCAGGACGTTGAAGAGCACGTCCGCCGCGTCGCAGCTACGCCCCTCCGAGAACGCCTGGGTGATCTCCAGGGCGAGGGAGGCCGCCGCCAGCCCCGTCACGACCGCCAGCGGGCGGCGGGTCACGAGGACCCCCAGCAGGGCGGGCGCGGCGTAGAGCAGGAGGTTGAGGAGGTTCTGGGCCTCCGTGAGGGAGGCCGGGCCGCCGGTCGCGCAGAAGGCCAGGCCGTGCGTGGTCAGACGCGTCGGCATCGTGAGGGCCGGGATCACGGCCAGGGAGAACAGCCAGAGGAACGCCGTCGGCCGCCGCACGCGGAACACCGCCGAGGCTCTTCGGCTCAGCGGGACGCACAGTCCGGTGAGGACCGTCAGCAGGCAGACGACCGGCAGCCAGAGGTCACGGTTGGCGAGGAAGACCTCGACGGGCAGGGGGATCAGCAGTCGCCCCAGACCTTCGTGACGTACTGGAAACGGGTCGCGGTGTTCAGCATGATCCCGTGGTAACACCCGGAGGGAAGGGAGAGGGAGAAACTCCTGAAGGTGGTGCCGCCCGCCCGCGCCGTCACGGCCGGGCCGTAGACGGGCCTCTTGATCCCGACGCCCGAGCTGTTCGTCTGCTGGTAGCCGAGCCGGACGTTCGTCGCCCCTCCCCGCGCCTTGTCGTAGGCGACGTTGATCCGGCGCAGGGACCTCCCCTTGACGCAGAACCCGGCGCTGAGCGTGCCGTTGTCGAGGTAGCCGAACGCGGAGCCGGAGAAGGTCAGGGAGGGACCGCAGTCGCCGACGGAACCCGTGTCCCCGGCCGCGGCGCTCCCCGCCCAGACGGCCGCGCAGGCGATCGCCGAGACGGTGAGAAATGCGGCCGGCGTGACGAGGGAGGGCAGGAGGCGATCCAGCAAGGCGAGTCCTTCCGCTGGTGGGTTCGCGGCGGCAGACGGCGCAAGAAAAAGGGCATAAATGACAAATTATGATTTGTGGGCAATGTTCTAATTGTCGGATATCTTTGTTTTTCTCTCGCGCTTCGCGGTCAGGGGGAACCTATCCGCAAACCGGCACGTGATCAACGAAGCTCGACCGGGGTCGCGCCGTGGTATCGGGTCCCGTGCAGGTCAGGGCTTGTGCGGGCTGCCTGTTATGTGGGATTTGTGAAATATATTCGCGCCGTCGGCGAGGAATCCTTCACGGTCCTACATAAACCTGTGTGCGTCCTACAGAAACCGAAACTCAATGTGCGAACAGATCGTCGCAATCATGTGGCTGCCGAAAGAGTCCTTCTCAGGCACCCTTGAGGAGAAACGACCGCGCACCCCTCCCGCGCCGAAAGGAGAAAACAGCAATGAATGCTTCCAATCCGACCACCCGACCGTCTGCCATACACATCGCTGGACGGCTCGGGAGCGCCGTCACATGGTCACATGGCCGCCCCGGGGGTGGGGGTGGCCCGCGCCACGAGACGCCCGTACGGCGCCGCGGCGGACGGAAACCGGCGGATCCCGCCGACAGAGCAGGGGTGATCTGGACGGTCAGGCCGTCACACGACACCCCGTATGCCGGGTGTGGCGGTGCGATCTGGAGGGTGAGCGCCGCCACACCTCGGACCGGATGTCGTAGCCGGACGCCGTAGCCGGCCCCGGGCCGTGCTGCCGCGGGTGACGGCCGAGACCGCGGGCCGTCAGGCCGGACTGTTCCCCTCCCGGAGGGGCCCGGCCGGAAGGGGGGCGGTCACCGGTCCGCCGGACGGACGGGTGATCACCGGCCCGCGGTCTTGGAACCCGTCAGTGGTGACCGTGCTCAGGGGGGACGGTGCCACGGGGGAGCAGCAGGGTGACGAGCGCCGCGGTCGCGCCCAGCAGCAGCGCGCTCACCACGATCGTGGAGTGCAGACCGCCGACGAACGCGACTCTGGCGGCGGTCAGCAGCGCGGCCCCGGTTTCGCCGCCGATCTCCTGCGCCGCGTGCGCGGCGGCGGCGAGCGACTGACGCGCGAGGGTCATCAGGCCGGAGGGAACCCCGGCGACCGGTGCCAGCGAGGGCGCGTAGACGGCCGTGGTGACCGTGCCGAGGACCGCGACCCCCAGGCCGGCCCCCAGCTCGTAGGCGGTCTCCTCGATCGCGGCGGCACCACCGGCCCGTGCCTCGGACGCCGAGGACATGATCGTGTCGGAGGCGGCGAGCAGGGTGACCTGGATGCCGAAACCGACGCCGACGAAACAGAGCGCGAGCGTCAGGGAGTGCGGCTCCGTACCCCAGGCCAGCGTGGGCAGCAGGCTGAGCGCGGTCAGCGCCAGGCCGCCGCCCATCGTCGCGCGCAGCCCGAAGCGGTGCAGCAGCCGCGCCCCGGCGAGGCCGCCGGCGACCGCGGCGGCCATCAGCGGCAGCAGGCGGACCGCCGCCTGGAAGGGGCTGTCGCCGAGCACGAGCTGGAGATACTGGGCGAGCATCAGTTCGAGCCCGACCAGGGCGAAGACCGTGAGCAACACTGCGGCGACCCCGATGGAGAACGCCCGCTGCCGGAACAGGCCGAGGTCGAGCATCGGGGAGGGCGAGCGCCGCTGCCTGCGCACGAACCAGGCCAGCAGTCCGATCCCGGCCAGGAAGACCACCGGTCCACCGGTGCCGCCGGTCCCCGTCTCCTTGAGGCCGAAGGCCAGGGCGAGGATGCCCACGACCGACAGCAGCGCGCTGAAGGCGTCCCACGGGTGCAGCGCCCGTGCGCAGGAGTCGGGCAGAAGCCTGACGGCCGCGGGCAACAGCACCAGCAGGATCGGGACGTTGATCAGGAAGACGGCGCCCCACCACAGGTGCTCCACGAGCAACCCGCCGATGAGCGGGCCGACCGCTGCCCCGGCGGCGGCGACCCCGCTCCACACCCCCAGGGCGACGGCGCGCTCACGCCGGTCGGTGAAGACCTGCCTGATGATGGAGAGCGTGGCGGGCATGATCATCGCGCCGCCGACGCCCAGCAGGGCCCGCGCGCCGATCAGCGCGGCGGCGCTCGGCGCGAACGCGGCGGCGGCCGAGGCGACGCCGAACACCACGTACCCCATCAGCACCAGACGTTTCCTGCCGTAGTGGTCGCCGAGCGTGCCGAAGGTCAGCAGCAGCGGCGCGACCACCAGGGAGTAGACGTCGATGATCCACAGCAGTTGGACCGAGGTGGGTTCGAGGGCGGCGGTCAGCGCGGGGACGGCGATGTGCAGGACCGTCGCGTCCACCGCGATGAGCAGCAGGCTGAAGCACAGCAGGATCAGGACCGACCAACGGCCGGTCCCTCGCCTTCGCGGGTCGATCCCGGTGCGGACCGCACTGTCCACGACCCCCATGGCGATCATGAGCCGCTGGAGGGGCCGCTGAAGGGAACGTCGGCCTCGACGGACATGCCAGGCAGCTTAGGCGAAGCCGGGTAGTGGGAAAGCCAGGAATCGGAGATTGGCTTACCGCTAATTGTGGATATTGTCCCCATATATCCTGCCTCTCTAGAGAGATACAGGGATATATCTCTTATCTAGGCAAACAGTGATCTCGCGCGCACGATGACGGTCGTGGGGAGCCAGCACGAGGTCCATGAACCGCCGGAACCGGACGGTGACACCGGTGACCCCCGCGAACGGTGCGCCACGGCCGCGGCCCTGCTGGAGCGCGACCGGCCACAGGAGGCGCTCGACGCCATGGGGCACGGTCAGGTCACCGGTGTCGCGGACTGGGCATACCGGCTGCTGAGTCTCTCCTTCGAACGCCTCGGCCGAGACGCCGAGGCCGTGGCCGCCGCCGAGGAGGCCGTACGGACCGCTCCCGGGTCGTGGACGGCACGGCTGCGACTGGGCGCCGCCCTGCGCCGGGTGCCGGGACGCCGGTGGGAGGCGGCCGTCCAGGCGGACAGGGCCGTCCGCTACGCCCCCGAGGAGCCGGACCCCCACGTCCTCGCCGGCGACCTCGCGCTGCTGCGCGGCGAACACCACCGGGCCGAGGCCGCCTACCGGGCCGCGCTGCGCCTGGCGGACGACCACCCGCTCGCACGGGTCAACCTCGGGCTCGCCCTGCTGCGCTGGCGGCCTCCGCACGGCCACCACGACCCCGCCTGGCCGGTCGACCCCCGGGAGACCGCCCGCACGAGGGACGCCGTGGAGGCCTGGTCCCGGCAGATCCGCGCACTGCTGGCCGTCGCGCTCGCCGTGGCCGCCCTGCTCGTCCTGCGGACCGGGCCCGCCGCGGCGGCCGTGGCCGGTGGCGTGACCGTGCTGGCGGGGGTGGCGATCACCCTCAGGCGGGGTCGTGAGATCAGGCTCTGGCGCTATGTGCCGCGTCTGCTCGCGCGCGACCCCTGGCTCGGCGTCTCGGTCTCGGCCACCGTGCTCGCCGTCGTGGCCTACACGGTGGCGGTCGCCATCCTCCCGCCCGTCCCGCAGGGCGTGGCGTGGCCCCTGCTCGCGGGATTCGTCCTGTTCAACGGCATCGCCCTGCCCGCCCTGCGGGTGCCCGTGCGGGCGTGGCGCGGGCGCCCGGTCAGGGCGCTGGCCGAGTTCGCCGCCATCCCGGGAGACCGTACGGCGCGGCGCAACGCCGAGACGACGCTGTGGATGCTCACGGCCCGCGCCTGGTCGGCGCTCATGGGGCTCCTGCTGGCCGCGGGGGCACTCGGCGAGATCCGGCCGGCCCTGGCCGCCCCCGCCGTCCCCGTCGCGCTCGCCCTGGCCCGCCCGAGGGGTACGGCGGGGCACCTCGTCGACCGGGTGCTCGCCGCCGACCGCCTGCTCACGGCCACCCGGTACCTGCTGACCCTGACCTCGGTCCTGCTCGCGGGCGTCGCGGTCGTGACGTCGTCCGGCCTGCTGGCCGGGGCAGGCCTGGAGCGGTGGACCTGGTGGATCTGGTGGGCCTGCGGTGTGCCGCCGGCCGTACTCGCCGGGGCGCTGGCCCTCAGGGCGGCACGGGCGCGCGGGCACGACCTGCCGGGACCGTGGCGTTCGGGCCTGGCCATGCGGGAGGGGCATGACGTGCGCCCGCCGGCGGACGCGCGGGCGCCGATCCTCCTCGGTGGCGACGTGCGGCGGGCGCTGGCCCGGGTCAGGGGAGTCGTCCTGGCCTTCACGGACCGGGAGGGTCCCAGAACCCTGGCCGCCGAGGTCACCGGCCAGGCGGACGGCGAACTGCTCCTGACCGCCCCCGCCGACGCCTGGGAGGCGGCCGGACGGGACCCGAGAGTCACGGTGTTCGTCACCGACCCGGCGCAGAGCCGGTTCTGGGCCGAGGTGCGGGGCGTCGCGGTCGGCGACGTGGAGACGGGCGCGCTCAGGATCACCCCGAAGCGGGTCCTCGTCTCCGAAGTCCCAGGTCTCGGCGGTGCCCGCCACCGGGACCGCCACCGGCGCCGCCGTGCCCGGGAGCGACACGGGACCACGCGGACACGCTGAGGGTTAACCGTGCCGGGGACCGCCCGCAGGAAGGCCCGGGGAGGGCACGCGGGAAGGCGGCGGGAGGGATCGTTTCGGCATCCGAAGGCGGGGCAGAAACCCCGCACCCGGATCGTGGGGTTCATCCGGTCTCGTCCGTTTATCTGATCGTGTCAGTGTGGCGGCGTGGCGTGGCGCTCACGCACGCGCAAACGTCTGCCCGGTGCGGTATAACCGGGGGCGAATCCGGGGAGGCGTGATGCGGGAACCCGACAGGATCCGGCCCGCGGGGCGGGCGGCGGTGCGGGATGCGTTCGAAAGGGTACGGCTGCGCTACTTCCAGCTCGCTCCCGGCACACGCCGGCTGATCTACCTCCTCGCACTGGTCCTGGCCGTCGGGCTGACCCTGGGCATGGGGTGGTCGCGCGACACCTTCCTGGCGATCCTGGTCCTGCTCGGTTTCGCCGGACTGACCCTGCGCTTCCCCCGGGCCGCCGCGACCCTGGTCGTGGTGGTCGGGTGGGTGTTGCTCATGCCCCCCTTCCAGAGCCTGTACGGCGTCGGGGTGCCCGCCTCGATGCCGTTGACGCTCCTGGCGCTGCCCGTCGCGGGAGCGGCCCACCTCATCCGCTGGGTGCCGCCGTGGCTGACCACGCTCGCCGCGCTCGTGCCCGCCGCCGTCGTGGCCGCCGCCATCTCCGTCTTCGCCCCCGGCGTCGCCCCGTGGATCGCCTACGGCGTCGCCGCGGCCGTGCTGGTCTACCGGTTCGTCCAGGCCCGTCAGGCCAGGGCCGATCTGCGGGCCGGGGACCAGCGGGTGCGGATCAGGGCGCGTGAGAGCGGGCAGCCCGCCCACGCGCAGGGCACACCCGCGGCCCCGCCGCCGATCTCCGTCGAGGAGGCGCTCGGCGAGCTGGACGGCATGATCGGCCTGGCCCCGGTGAAGGAGCAGGTGCGTTCCATCGCAGCCTCGATCGAGGCGGCCAGGCTGCGCAAGGAGGCGGGATACTCCACCGAGCCGCCGATGCGCCACTTCGTCTTCGTCGGTCCTCCCGGCACCGGCAAGACCAGCGTCGCCAGGACCGTCGCGAAGATCTTCTACGCCTTCGGCCTGCTCGAAACCCCCTACGTGGTCGAGGTCCAGCGCGCCGACCTCGTCGGGGAGTTCCTCGGTGCTACCGCGATCAAGACCAACGAGGTGATCGACAGGGCGCTCGGCGGGGTGCTGTTCGTCGACGAGGCGTACGGCCTGATCAACTCGGGGGACGGCCAGCCGGACCGGTTCGGCGCGGAGGCGGTGCAGACGCTGCTCAAACGGGCCGAGGACGACCGCGACCGGCTGATCATCATCCTGGCCGGATACGAGAAGGAGATGGCCTCCTTCCTGTCGTCGAACCCCGGCCTGTCCAGCCGCTTCTCCAGCCGGGTCCGCTTCCCCAGCTACTCCCCGGGAGAACTGCTGGAGATCACCGAGCTGCTGCAGCGGCGGCGCGGCGACCGGCTCGCCGACGACGCCGGGCCCGCGCTGCTCGACCGCTTCGAGGACGTGCACCGGCGCGCCCTCGTCGACGAGCTGGGGAACGCCAGGTTCGCCAGGAGCCTCGTCGAGGCCGCGGCCCAGGCCCGTGACGTGCGGGTGGTCGGCGCGGGCGGCTCACCGACGGCGCAGGACCTGGTGACCACGACCGCGCGGGACGTCGCCAAGGCCTTCGACGAGCTCACCGCCCGCTACCGGGGTTACCAGGCCATCCCCTCCCTGGAGGAGGCGCTGGCCGACCTGGACAGGATGGCCGGGCTCGAACCGGTCAAACAGCAGGTGCACGCCATCACCGCCCAGCTCAAGGTGGCCAGGATGCGCCAGGAGCGGGGGCTGCCGACACCCCCGCAGACCAGGCACTTCGTCTTCGCCGGGCCGCCGGGCACCGGCAAGACCACCGTGGCGCGCATCCTGGGCCGCATCTTCGCCGCCCTCGGCCTGCTCGCCCAGCCCGACGTGGTCGAGGCACAGCGGGCCGACCTGGTCGGTCAGCACCTCGGCGCGACCGCGATCAAGACCAACGAGCTGGTCGACAGGGCGCTCGGCGGGGTGCTGTTCGTCGACGAGGCCTACAGCCTGGTCAACCCCGGCTACGCGGGGGGTGACGCCTTCGGCACGGAGGCGGTGCAGACGCTGCTCAAACGGGCCGAGGACGACCGCGACCGGCTGGTGATCATCCTGGCCGGATACGAACGGGAGATGGACGCCTTCCTGGCGACCAACCCGGGCCTGGCCAGCAGGTTCGGCCAGCGGGTGCACTTCCCCTCCTACTCGCCCCGGGAACTCGCCGAGATCGCCGCGTTGCTCGCCCACGAGGCGGGCGACCGCTTCGACGAGGCCGCGGCACGCGACCTGGACGAGGTCTTCACCTGGGTCTGCGCGGACGGCCTCATCGACAGCCTCGGCAACGGCAGGTTCGCGCGCTCGCTGTTCGAGCGCGCCGCGATGCGCAGGGACGTGCGCCTGGCGGCCCAGATGGGCGGCACGGCCAGCGCGGCGGACCTGACCACCATCACCAGCGCCGACCTGCGCGCCGCGGTGGACGAGCTCGCCGGACGCTGACCTCTCCCCACTCGGTCCCGTACGGCGTGCGATGGCCGACATGTGCTTTTCGGTTCCACAACCAGAGGGATGGTTCGACAACCAGAGAGATGGCGTGGTAAACACCGCCCTTGACCGAGATCGAACCCCCGATTGAGCACTCCCTGTAGTTGAGTGGCCGCAAGATGTAGCAGGATGGCCATCGACAACAGGGACGACGCTTAAGGGGGGCGCTATGGCGGGGTTTCTTCTCCGCAGGCTGCTCAACTATCTGGTGCTCATCGTCGTCGCCACGAGCCTGGCCTACATGCTCGCAGCCTTCGCGCTCGACCCCCGCTCCAACTACGAGGGCCGCAACCCGCCGATCCCGGAGGCGGTCATCGACGCGCGGCTCACCGAGCTGAACCTCAACGACCAGACGCCGCTGGTCGAGCGCTACCTGACCTGGGTCGGCGGCCTCGCGCACGGCGACTTCGGCAAGACGGTCACCGGCGGGCCGGTCAACGACGACCTCGGGCGGCGCGTCGGCGTCACACTGCGCCTGATCACCGTGGGGGTGGTCCTCGGCAGCCTCACGGGTGTGCTCGTCGGCGCGTACGCGGCGGTCAGGCAGTACGGCGTGTTCGACCGCCTCGCGACCGGGGCCTCCTTCGCCGTCCTGGCCGTTCCGACGGTCGTGCTCGCCAACATCCTGATCATCGGCGCGGTCTCGTTCAACGACCTGACCGGCACCCAGGTCTTCCTGGTCAGCGGTGAGACGACGCCCGGCCTTGAGGGCGATCTCCTGACCCACCTCACCGACCGCCTGCGGCACCTGATCCTGCCCACGCTCTCCCTGTCCCTGGGGCTGATCGCCGTCTACAGCCGTTACCAGCGCAACATGATGCTCGACGTGCTCGGCGCCGACTTCGTCCGCACCGCCATGGCCAAGGGGCTGCGGCGCCGTACCGCGCTGGTGCGGCACGCGTTGCGCACCGCGCTGATCCCGGCGGTCACCTACTTCGCCTTCACCTTCGGCGCGCTGCTGGTCGGCACGACCTTCACCGAGAAGATCTTCGGCTGGCACGGCATGGGCGAGTGGCTGGTCGACTCCATCTCGACCAACGACGTCAACACCGTCGCGGCGATCAGCTGTTTCGCGGCCTTCGCGGTGCTGGTGGCCTCCCTGGCGTCCGACGTTCTGCACGCGGTTCTCGACCCGCGCGTGCGGGTGGGGTGAGGGGAAGCGATGGCCATCACGGACGAGCGGTTCGCCGAGCAGGAGGCGAGCGTCGCGGGCATCACGGCGCCCTCCAGGCTGCGGGTGGTCGCGGGACGTTTCTTCGGCTCCTTCCAGGGCCGTGTCGGGTTCGCCCTTCTGGCGCTGCTGTTCCTGCTGGCCTTCGCCGGGCCGTACGCCGGCCGGTGGGGTTACACCGACAAGGACTTCATGGCCTTCCTGCAGCCGCCCTCGGGCGAGCACTGGTGGGGCACGCTGCAGACCGGCGCCGACGTGTACGCGGTCACGCTGCGCGGCATGCAGAAGTCGCTCATCGTCGGGCTGCTGGCCGCCGTGGTCGGCACGACCCTGGCCGCCGTGGTCGGCGCCTTCGCCGGATACTTCCCCGGCTGGGCCGACCGTGCGCTGACCTGGCTGACCGACCTGCTGCTCGTGCTTCCGGCCTTCCTGATCCTGGCGATCATGTCGCCGCTGTTCGCGGGAGGCCAGTGGCCGCTGTTCGTGCTGCTGCTGGCGATGTTCCTCTGGATGGTCACCTCGAAGATCGTCCGGAGCATGACCGTCTCGCTCAAGGAGCGGGAGTTCATCCAGGCCGCCAGGTACATGGGCGTCCCGCCGGCGAGGATCATCTTCCGGCACATCATCCCGAACATGTCCTCGCTGCTGGTGGTGGACGCGACGCTGAACGTCAGCACCGCGATCCTCACCGAGACCTCCCTGTCCTACTTCGGCTTCGGCATCCAGCCCCCCGACGTCTCGCTGGGAGGCCTCATCGCCGACGGCGCGCAGACGGCCGTCTACGCCCCGTGGACGTTCTGGTTCTGCGCCGGGCTGTTGATCGTCACCGTGCTCGCGGTGAACCTGGTCGGCGACTCCCTGCGCGACGCCTTCGACCCCGCGACCAGAAAACCCGCGACAGGAAAAGGAGCACGGTGAGCGAACGCGAAGAGCGCCGGGTGGGGGTCTTCCCCGTGGGAAGGTTCCCCCTCTCGCAGTTCCACGGCCTCATGGCCAGGCAGGAGAGAGGGGGGCGTCACCGGCGTCGCGCCCTTCCTGTGCCCGCGGCGCCCACCGGCCCGGTTCTTGAGGTGACCGACCTCGACGTCACCTTCGGCACGGGGGCGGGCGCGGTGCACGCCGTACGGGGGGTCGGCTACTCGGTCAACCCGGGGGAGGTGCTCGGCATCGTCGGCGAGTCGGGGTCGGGGAAGTCTGTCGCCTCGCTGGCCGTGATGGGCCTGCTGCCGCCACAGGCCCGTGTCACCGGCTCGGTACGGCTGCTCGGCAGGGAGATACTCGGCGCCACGGAGAAGACGCTCACCGCCTTTCGCGGCAAGGCCATCTCCATGGTCTTCCAGGACCCGCTGTCGGCCCTGACGCCCGTCTACCGTGTGGGCGACCAGGTGGCCGAGGCCGTACGGATCCACCAGCGGGTCTCCAGGCAGCAGGCGGCCAGGCGGGCCGTCGAACTGCTCGACCTGGTCGGCATCCCCAACGCCGCGCAGCGCGCCAGGGCCTTCCCGCACGAGTTCTCCGGGGGCATGCGCCAGCGCGCGGTGATCGCGATGGCGATCGCGAACGACCCGGACGTGATCATCTGCGACGAGCCGACGACCGCCCTCGACGTCACCATCCAGGCCCAGGTGCTCGAAGTGCTCAAACGGGCGCAGCGGGAGACCGGGGCGGCGATCGTCATGATCACGCACGACCTCGGAGTCGTCGCCGGGTTCGCCGACAGGGTCATGGTCATGTACGCCGGGCGACCCGTCGAGGTCGGCTCCGTCGACGACGTCTACTACAGCTCACGCATGCCGTACACCATGGGGCTGCTGGGGTCGGTTCCCCGGCTCGACGAGGGCGGGGACCAGCCCCTGGTGCCCATCGCGGGCAGTCCGCCCTCGCCCGCCGCGCTGCCGCCGGGCTGCCCGTTCGAGCCACGCTGCCCGATCGCGGTGCCCGTGTGCGCCGAGGCGGAGCCCGCGCTCGGCGAGGCCGGCGCGCCGGACCACCTGGCGGCCTGTGTCCGCGCGGGAGAGATCGAGGCCGAGGGCTGGTCGCCCGCCGAGGTCTACCGGGTCGCGGAGCCCAAGGCCCGGCCCGAGGAAACGGCCGTCGCGGTACGGCCCCGCGGCGAACGCGAGGTGGTGCTGGCGGTCGACGGGCTGACCAGGAACTACCCCCTGCTGAGAGGGGCGCTCTTCCGGCGCAGGGTCGGCACGGTGCACGCCGTCGACGGCATCAGCTTCGACATCAGGCAGGGCGAGACGCTGGGCCTGGTCGGTGAGTCGGGTTGCGGCAAGACGACCACCCTGATGGAGATCCTGGAGCTGGCCAGGCCGCAGCGCGGCGCGATCGTGGTGCTGGGACACGACACCTCGGCTCTCGGCGCCCGCGAGCGGATGGCCGTCAGACGCGACATGCAGGTCGTCTTCCAGGACCCGCTGGCCTCGCTCGACCCCAGGATGACCGTCTACGACATCATCGCCGAGCCGTTGCGGGCGCACGGCGTCAAAGACCCCGGCCCGAGGATCCAGGAGCTCCTCGGCCTGGTAGGGCTGGACCCCGGTCACGCCGGGCGCTACCCGCAGGACTTCTCCGGCGGCCAGCGCCAGCGGATCGGCATCGCCAGGGCGCTCGCCCTGGAGCCCAGGCTGGTGGTGTTGGACGAGCCGGTCTCCGCCCTCGACGTCTCCATCCAGGCGGGCGTGGTCAACCTGCTGGAGAGCCTGAAGCGGCGCCTGGGGCTGTCCTATCTGTTCGTCGCGCACGACCTGGCCGTGGTCCGGCACATCGCCGACCGGATCGCGGTCATGTATCTCGGCAGGATCGCCGAGATAGGCCGGGTCGGCGCGGTCTACGACGCCCCGATGCACCCCTACACCCAGGCGCTGCTCTCGGCGGTCCCGCTGCCCGACCCGCGCAGGGAACGTTCCAGGAGGCGAGTCCTGCTGGAGGGCGACCTGCCGAGCCCGGCGGAACCTCCCTCCGGGTGCCGCTTCCGTACCCGCTGCCCCTTGTTCAGGACCCTCGACGAGACCGGCCAGAGCCGATGCGTGAACGAGGAGCCCCAGGTCCGGCCGGTCGGCGAGGACCACGGCGTCTCCTGTCACTTCGCCGAGAAGGTCGAAGTCGTATAACCCTGGAGGAACTGTGACAGCAATCCGGCGTGTGGGCGTGTGCGCCACCGCGCTGACCATGGCGGGCTCGCTGGCCCTCACCGGCTGCGGGGGCCAGGGGGGAGCCAGGGGAGGCGGTCCGAGCAGCGACGGCGACGAACGCGGGACCACGATCAAGGCCTACGACATCAACCCGCTTCCCCGCGACAGGGTCAGGGACGGGGGCCTGCTCCGGGTGGGCATCAACGAGTATCCGGCCAACTGGAACCTCAACCACGTCGACGGCAACCTGGCCATGGTCAAGAAGGTCGTCGACGCGCTCATGCCCTCGGCGTTCCGCTCCAACGAGAAGGGCGAGATCTCGGCGAACACCGACTACCTGCTGGCCGGGAAGGTCACCGAGACCAAGCCGAGGCAGGTCGTCACGCTGACCCTCAACCCGCGCGCCAGGTGGTCGGACGGAACCCCCATCACCTGGGAGGACTACCGGGCCCAGTGGCGGGCGATGAACGGCTCGAACCTCGACTACCGGGTTTCGAGCACCACCGGCTACCGCGACGTCGAGGACGTGGCCAAGGGCAGGAACGACCACGAGGTGGTCGTCACCTTCGCCAAGCCGTTCGGCGACTGGCAGTCCCTGTTCGGCCCGCTCTACCCGAAGAGCACGAACGCGACCGCGGAGACCTTCAACACGGCCTGGCTGAACCGCGTCCCGGTCACCGCGGGGCCGTTCAGGTTCGTCTCGTTCGACCAGACGGCCAAGACCATCACGATCGCCAGGGACGAGCGCTGGTGGGGACAGCGGGCCAAGCTCGACAGGATCATCTACCGGGCTCTGGAGAACGACGCCCTGATCGGCGCCTTCAGCAACGGCGAGCTGGACACCTTCGACATGGGGCCGTCCGCGCCCGACTACGCGCGGGCCAAGAGCAGCCAGGGGGCCATCGTCCGTCAGGCGGCGGGGCCCGACTTCCGGCACTTCACGCTGAACGGCGAGAGCGCGGTGCTGTCCGACGTCAACGTCCGCAGGGCCGTGGCGATGGGCATCAACCGCCAGGCCATCGCCCAGTCCGACCTGCAGGGGCTCGACTGGCCCATCGTGCTGCTGAACAACCACTTCTTCATGAACACCCAGGAGGGCTACCGCGACAACGCGGGCGAGGTCGGCGTCTACGACCCCGAACGGGCCAGGCGGCTGCTGGACGCCGCGGGCTGGCGGCTGTCGGGCCAGACCCGCGTGAAGGACGGCCGCGAGCTGAACCTGCGCTTCGTCATGCCCTCCGGCCTGCAGGTGACCAAGTCCGAGGCCGAGATCACCCAGAGCATGCTGGCCCAGATCGGCGTCAAGGTCACCCTTCAGGCGGTGCCCAGCGACGACTACTTCACCAAGTACATCATCCCCGGCAACTACGACATCACCGCGTTCGCCTACATGGGCACGCCGTTCCCGGTCTTCAGCGCCTACGGCCAGTACGTCAACGCCGTCCGCGACGCGAAGGGCCAGCCCCAGTGGAACGCCAACCTCGGCCGCATCGGCTCTGCGGAGATCGACGCCGCGATGAACAAGGCGACCGGAGACCTGGGGGACGCCCAGGCCATCGCGGACACCAACGCCGCGGACAAACTGATCTGGGACGCGGTCAACGTGGTGACGCTCTACCAGCGCCCGCAGAACGTGGCGGTCAACAAGAACATCGCCAACTACGGGGCTCGCGGCTTCTACGATCTGAAGTACCAGGACATCGGTTTCGTCAGATAGGGGTCCCGGGCGGGATTCTGTCGGGGGGAGACGATAGAAGTCTTTCCATGGTTCTCTCCACGACCTGGCCCCAGGTGCTCGCATGGCGGCTGAGACGGCAGTTCGTCGACCCGGCCTCGGGGCCGGACGCGGTGTCCGTCGTCCGCCGCCTGGCGGGGGTGCAGGCCCAGGTGGCCTCCTCCGCCGAGCTCGCCGTCGCCGTACGGCGCGCGGACCCGCGTCCCGGTGAGGTCGGCGAGGCCCTGTGGCTGGACCGCACGCTGGTCAAGACCTGGACGGCGCGCGGCACCCTGCACCTGGTCCCCTCCGACGAACTGCCCGCCTACACCGCGGTCCTCGGCTCCTTCCGCAACTGGGAGAAGGCGTCGTGGCAGCGCGGTCACGGGGTCACCGCCGATGAGGTCACGGCCATCCTGGAGGCGGTCCCCAAGGCGCTCGAAGGACATGTGCTGACCCGCGACGAGCTGGTCGAGGCCGTCATCGAGGTCACCGGCGACGCCCACCTGAGACAGGCACTCACCTCGGGCTGGGGGGCGCTGCTCAAACCGCTGAGCTTCCTCGGCGAGCTGTGCTACGGTCCGCCGCGCGAGGGCCGCGTGACCTTCGTCAGCCCCCGCGACTGGGTGCCCGGCGGGCCTTCGGCGCCGCTCTCCCGCGACGAGGGCGGTGTCCGCCTGGTCAGGTCCTTCCTTGGCGCCCACGGCCCGGGAACCCCGGAAACCTTCAACGTCTGGCTCTACCGGGGCGTCGCCCCGAAGACCGTGCTGCGGGGCTGGTTCCGCGATCTCGCGCCGGAGCTGGCGGAGATCGAGGTGGACGGTCGCCCCATGGTCGTGCTCGCCGAGCACCTCGACGACCTGATGGCGACCGCGCCCGCGACCGGCGTCCACCTGCTGCCGGGCTTCGACCAGTACATCCTCGGTGCTCCCCGCGATCTCGAACCCCTTCTGCCGGCGGAGGCGAAGGCCAAGGTCAGCCGGGCCGCCGGGTGGATCTCCCCGGTTGTGGTTCACCAGGGCAGGGTCACCGGGGTCTGGCAGGCCAAGGACGGCGTCATCGATCTCGACCTGTTCGAGGAGGCCCCCGCCGCCGCCCTGGCCCAGGAGATCGAGCGGGTCGCCGCCCTGCTGAGATGACTCCTCACAGGGGAGGCAGGCGCTCCAGGAGGAAGCGCACCCGGTCTCCGGGGCGGAGCTGGGCCGCGACGGGCAGACAGGCCGAGGTGAGCACGGCGATCACCGGATACCCCCCGGTCGGGGGGTGGTCGGCCAGGAAGACGATCGGCAGGCCGTCCGGCGGCACCTGGACGGCCCCGGTGACCACCCCTTCACTGGGCAGCTCCCCGGGGCGGGCCCGCGGCAGCGGCGCGCCGCCGCCCAGCCGTACGCCGACCCGGTTGCTGTCCTGGCTCACCACGTACGGCTGCGCGCACAGCACCCGCAGGGCGCCGGGGGCGAACCAGTCGTCCCTGGGCCCGGCGACGACCCGCAGGACCTCCCGGGACGCGGCGGAGGACGAGACGGGGGGTGCGGCGTCCACGGTGAGGGCGGGCAGGTGCCCGGCCGGCCCGACCGGCAGCCTGTCGCCGACGCCGAGCGGGGCGGGGCCGAGACCGGACAGGGAGTCCGTCGAGCGGCTGCCCAGCACCATGGGCGTGTCGAGCCCGCCCCGGACCGCGACGTAGGTCCGCAGCCCGGCCCGGGGAAACGCCACCCGCAGCTCACCGAGCGGCGGAACCCAGAACGGCGCCAGCATCGCCGGCCTGACCGTCGTGCCGTCCACGACGACCTCCAGCGGGCAGTCGGCCCCGGCGACCGAGACCCACGCCCCGGCGGTGAAGCGAAGCCGGGCGCCGCCGAAGGTCAGCTCGATCCCGGCCGCTCCCTCCGGATTGCCCACCAGACGGTTGGCCAGACGCAGGCTCGGCGCGTCCGCCGCCCCTGAGCACGGCACACCGAGATGAGCGTGGCCCGGACGGCCGAGATCCTGCACGGTGGCGTACGGCCCCGCCGCGATGACCTCGATCATGACGCGGTGACGGCCTCGAACCTGACCCGGGTCCCCGGCGTGAGCAGGGCGGGCGGGTCGGCGTTCACGTCCCACACCACCACGGCGGAACGGCCGAGCAGCCGCCAGCCGCCCGGAGAGGCCGAGGGATAGACCGCCGAGTACGGCCCCGCCACCGCGACGGACCCGGCGGGCACCGAGGTCCGCGGTGTGGTGAGCCTGGGCACGTGCAACACGGGGTCGAGCCCGGTGAGGTAGGCGAACCCGGGAGCGAACCCCAGCCAGCCGACGACGAGCTCCCGCCCGGTGTGCCGTTCGACGACCTCGGAGGGGGAGAGCCCGGCCAGGGCGGCGACCTCCTCCAGATCGGCTCCGTCGTAGATCACGGGGACCGTCACGGCGCGCGCGTCCGGGAGGTCCCTGGCGGCCTGCCCGGCGGAGGCCGTACCGAGCAGGCGGGACAGCTCGGGCAGCAGCCGGGACGGATCGGCGCCGGGCGCGCTCACCAGGACGGTCTCCGGGCCGGGAACGATCTCGGCGACGCCGGGCAGGCGCCGGGCCCGCAGCAGGGCGTCGAGGCGGTGTGAGGCCTCAAGCGACCCGGTCTCGACCAGCAGCGCGTGCTCTCCGGCCCTGCGGATCACCCCGGGCCGCCCGCTCACCCGAACGCCCGCAGGGTGACCCCCGCCGCGGCCAGGGCGTCACGTACGGCCCGTGCCAGCGCCACCGCGCCGGGGGTGTCGCCGTGCACGCAGATCGACCTGGCGCCGACCGCGACCTCCGAACCGTCGACGGCGGTGACCGTCCCCCTGGTGGCCATCCGCACGGCCCTGGCCGCGACCTCGTCGGGATCGTGCAGCACCGCGCCGGGAGCACGCCGGGAAACCAGGGTTCCCTCAGGGGTGTAGGCGCGGTCGGCGAAGGCCTCGGTGACCGTGACCACCCCCTCCCGGGCGGCGATCTCGTGGACCACGGAACCGGGCAGGCTGAGCAGGGGCAGCCGTTCGTCATGGTCGGCGACGGCCGCGACGACGGCCTCCGCCTGCTCGCGGTCACGGCAGATCCGGTTGTAGAGCGCGCCGTGCGGCTTGACGTAGGAGACCCGCCCGCCCATGGCCCTGGCGATGCCGTCGACCGCGGAAAGCTGGTAGAGCACCTCGGCGCACAGCTCCTCGGGCTCCACGTCCATCTCGCGGCGCCCGAACCCGGCCAGGTCACGGTAGGAGACCTGGGCGCCGATGAGCACCCCCCGGTCCACCGCGGCGGCACAGGTGCGGCGGATGGTCAGCGGGTCGCCCGCGTGGAACCCGCAGGCGATGTTCGCGCTGGTCACCACGTCGAGCAGGGCCGTGTCGTCACCGAGCCGCCAGACACCGAAACCCTCTCCGAGGTCGGCGTTGAGGTCGATCACCATGGCTCACCTACACCGGAGGCTCGTCGGGAATGTCAGCGATGTCGTCGAGGGCGATGGAGAGCTCCTCCGGGTCGTCGCCGATCCGCTCGGCGATCTCGATCAGCACGTGCAGCACGTCGTGCCGGTCGTGACCCAGGTCGAGCAGCCGCTGGGCGGCCTCCCACAGCTGCGGGGGATCGCCCTCCCAGAGCCTGCCTGCGATCTCCTCGTGCCAGGCCAGGTGTTCGTCGTAGTCGGGCCGGTCGAGTTCGCCCGCGTGGTCGATGCCCAGCAGGATCCTGCGGTCCGCCTCGTCGGAGGGGTTGAGCAGGTCGAGCTTGATCTCACCGTGCGTGCCCTGCAGGAACGGGAAGGCGAAGACCCTGCGGGCCAGCGCGGACAGGTCGCCGTCGGGCAGCAGCCGTTCGAGCAGGTCGCGGTCGAGCCCGAAGGTGGTCGGGTCACGGTAGGCCTCGGCGAACCTGGCCGTGGCCTCCCAGATGCCGTCGAGCGTGGCGCGCAGCCCCCGGTCGGCCAGCCCGCTGCGCCGCGCCGCGAACCGAGCCCACGCCCCCAGCACGTACGGCACGGCCTCCTGCTCGGCCGGGGTGAGCAGGACCTTGCGCGGCAGCCAGTCGAGCAGGAACGTCTGGCACTTGGTGGGACTGACCCGCAGCGGCCTGCCGAAGTCCTGGTCACAGCCGTAGTCGATGATGTGGTCGGCGCATCGCGAGGCCGCCGACGGGTCGGAAAGGTGCTCGGCGGCGTCGGAGGAGAGGAACTCCGCCGCCAGCATCGCCCTGCGGTCGCGGCTGTAGGGGGCCTCGCTGTGCAGCGGGGCGGGCCGCTTACGGCCTGGCGGCAGCGCCTTGATCCGGGCGCGGGCGAAGGCGTGGTAGGCGCTGTAGCTTTCGCTGACCGGGAGGTTCGCCCTGCGGTCGCCGTACTCGGCGGTGGCCTTCATGGCCGATTCAAGCAGCGCCCTGGCCTGCTGCGGCTCGATCTCCTCGAACCTCAGCATGGGGTTGGCCCCGGCCTCGGTCCTGGCCTGGTCGAGCAGTTTGTCCACGTGGGAGGAGACCCAGGCGTCGCGGGCGATGCCCCGCATGTTGTAGTCGACGACCATGACCAGCGCGTGGCGGTCCTCGTCGTTGTCCGCGCCCCGGTAGCCGAAGGTGCACACCACCGTGTCCTGGTCGCCGTAGGCGTCGCGGGAGACGTAGCAGCCGGTCGGTTTGACGACGCCGAGACGCTCGGCCCAGCGTGGTTTGGCCACGCCGCGTTCGATGAGCGCCAGGGCGGCGCCCTCCGCCTTCGCGGCCTGACGGGCGGTGCCGAGGTAGGCCAGAGCGATCAGCAGGGTCAGCGCGGCGGGGGAGCCCGCCTTGGCGGCGTAGTCGACCAGCCCTTCGCCGAGGACCTGCTCGGCGTCCCCGCCCCGCAGGCGACGCCCCCACCAGGCCCCGACCATGTCGGAGACCATGAGCTCGGCGTCCAGCGGACTGCGCACCGCCAGCAGCTCCCTGGAGGCGAGCAGCATCTCGGCGAACACCTCGTCCGGGGACTGGTTCTCTCTCGGGTGCCGCCGGTGCCGCCGGTTCAAGCCGCCCCCTCCGTCGGCGGCATGGGACCGGTGCAGTGCCGACCGGCTCGCTCGCCCTGCTCGCTCACGTCCCAACCTTCTCGCGTCCCCGGGCCGAACGGCGCGTGGAAGACGGCCCGATGATCCCGATGTTACCGGGGACTCCGCGGTGGCGGCGCTGAGTTGACGAGGGCGAGCAGATGCTCGCGGGCGACGCGTTCGACCACCTCGGGTGTGGCCTCGATGCCGAGGTGCTCGGCGCGGGCTCGGGCGTCGGCCACGCGGCGGTCCACGGTGCCCGGCGGGACGGTGGGGAACTCGGCGGCGAGACCCGCGCTCACCCGGTCGCGGGACGCGCGCGGGCCGTCAAGGCCTGTGGCGAGAGCGGGCATGGCGTCGCCTTCCTCCGGCTTCTCCGGAAGGTGATCCCCAGGTGGACGACGGGGACGTGCGTTCCCATTCCACAACGTATCGCCTGGGTGTCAACCCTCCTGAGACCGTGTTGGCCGATGTTTGCGAGGAAGAGGTGCGAGGTGAGGCGTGTCTTGACTGGATTTGTCGACTGGGGAGTAAACCACTGTCCCCGAAGGGGGAGCCAAATCGGGAATGAGTCAGTAGCCTGATCTTCCCTGGGACGCTCGCGGAGACGAGGTGGGCAGTTGTCGGGACGGTCCGGCTTGATCCTGCTAGGGTCCTGGCCGCAAACGTTTGAACGCGCCGGAGGCGACCGCCCCGGTGTTTCGGGAGGGCGGTGGGAGCGACATCGGGCCCCGGCCGACGCCGGCCCTTCGGAGCGGGTGACCGCGCCGCGCGCGGAACGCTCCCGGGCCGTCTCGTCCGTGGCCGTCCATGGGCAGGGCCCACCGGACGCGCCGACCGCATCATGGGCGGGGCTTCCGTCCGCCCCCGCCCATCGCCGATGATGTACTGCAGGATCCGGTCCCCCGGAGCTGCGCTACGCCAATTCGCAAGTTTGGAGATGTGCCTCGTGGGAGACCCTGGCACGCGACGGAGGTGCCGACCATGAGCGCCGAAACCTCCGTGCCCCGTCCCCGGAAGTCGGGTGTGGACATCTCGGACTCCGGCCTGCTGCAGGGCCTGCTGTCGCAGTCGCCGTTCGCCTTCGCGTTCTTTGACCCCGAGGGGCGTTTCCACCGGGTCGACGAGGTCTTCACCGATGTGGTCGGCCTGCCCGCCGAGCGCCTGGTCGGCCGGACGCCCGGCGAGATGCTCTCCGCCGACCTGACCGCGTTGATCGAGGGGTCGGTCCGGGCCATCGCGGAGGGCGCGGAGGTCGAGGGGGACCAGCGCATCCGGGTCAGGACGGCGGACGGGGAGACCCACCACTGGTCTCTGACGTTCTCGCCCGTCCATGACGACGAGGGGACGCTCAGGGCGGTCTGCCTGGTCGGGGTGAACATCACCGAGAGCCGTCAGGTCGAGGAGGACCTGCGGCGCAGCGAGGAGCGCTACCGCTCGCTCGTCGAGGCGCAGTCTCAGCTCGTGTGGATCACCGCCCCGACGGGGGTCGTGCTTGAGGACGCCCCGCAGTGGCGGGCCATCACCGGTCAGGGGCTTGAGGAGTACCTCGCCCACGGCTGGCTCGACGCCGTCCACCCCGACGACCGCCAGTACACCGAGGAGGCGTGGCACGAGGCCCTCCGCGGCCGGACCATGTTCGAGTGGAGCTACCGGGCCCGCACCAGGGCCAGCGGCTACCGTCACTTCGAGGTGCGCGCCGTCCCGATTATCCGGCACGGACGGGTGGTCGAGTGGGTCGGCGCGAACACCGACGTCACTCCGCAGCGCGAGGCCGAGGAGATGCGCGGCAGGCTCACCGACCAGCTCGGCGCCGCCGCGCTGCGTACGGCCAGGCTGCAGGGCGCCACGGCCATACTCGCCGAGGCGCTGACCGTCGAGCAGGTCGTCCAGGTCATCATCGACGTGGGCCGTACGGCGCTGGCGGCCGATCGCTCGGCCGTGGCGCTGCTCGACGTCGAGCGGGCCGCGCTGAAGCTGGTCAACAACGGCGGCATCCCCGACATCCCCGGCGCGCCGGGCGAGGAGATCCCGCTGGCGCACTCCAGCGTGATGACCATGGCGGTCAACAGCCGTCGCCCGGTCTTCGCCGAGTCGCCCGAGAGCCTGCGCGCCCAGCTCGTCGACGCCGGGGCCGACGAGGAGGCCATCGGCGACTTCCTGACCCACAGTGACGAGCGGGCCTGGGTCGGCCTGCCGCTGCTGGCCGCGGGGCGTGCCCTCGGCGCGCTGCGTTTCTCGTTCACCAGGCCTCAGAAGATATCCCAGGAGGACGGGGTCTTCCTTGAGGCGCTCGCGGGGCAGTGCGCCCTGGCCGTCGAGCGGGCGACGCTCTTCGAGCGTGAGCACCGTACCGCCGAGACGCTGCAGCGCAGCCTGCTGCCCGACCGCCTGCCGGTGGTCCGGGGCCTGGTGCTGGCCCAGCGCTTCCGCTCGGGAAGCCGTCACGTGCAGGTCGGCGGCGACTGGTACGACGCGTTCGTCCTGCAGGACGGCAGGGTCGCCGCGGTGGTCGGCGACGTCATGGGCAAGGGCGTCAAGGCGGCCGCGGGCATGGGCCGCATCCGCAACGCCATGCGGGCGCTGGCGCTGACCAACCCACCGCCCGCGGCGGTTCTCACGGGTCTGGACAGGGTCTTCGAGGCGACCGAGGAGGAAGAGCAGGTCACCACCCTGGCCTACATGGTCGTGGAACCCGGGACCGGTGAGGGCACTCTGGCCCTGGCGGGGCATCCACCGCCCCTGCTGGTCTCCCCGCAGGGCGTGCCCCTGCTGTGTGAGGGCGAGCCGGGAACGCCTCTCGGCTGGCCGACGAGCCGTA
>NZ_JBHSBC010000015.1:77332-78748 GCF_042650425.1 Streptosporangium jomthongense
TCTCGTGGAGAATCGTAAGCGAGGTCTGGACGCCGGGCTCGCCGATCTTTGCTCTGTTGTGACCGAAGCGCCGCCGGAAGTTGTTGGAAGTCCGCATATGTTGCTTGATTTCCTTGTTGACCGGATGCTGTCTGGGTATGAACAGGATGATGACGTCACGGTGCTCGCGATTCATGTCCCCCTGGCCACGAAGAGTGACTGAATGAAACAGTCATAACGGTTGCTTTCGGGTATCGGTGCCTCGCTTCCGTACGCACTACTCTCTTGGTCGGCCTAGGGTGGAGGGCAACCGCCAGGAGGCGGCCGTATGGATCACGGTGTCGTGTCACAATGCTGGACAGGTGCGTCGCGGTTCGCGCGGCCTCGTTCATCAACAACTAGAGGTTCCGCCCCTAGTGGGCACCTTGGTCCATTCTCGTCACGCTTTCCTTCGAGAGGTGTTCGTGTCGCCTGCAAGTTCGACTCGCTCGAAGCCATCCGAGCTGAACGAGCCCGTCATTCAGCAGCTGATGGAGCGGGGGCGCTCGCAGGGGTTCCTCGAGTCCGAGGATGTCCGCAAGGCCGTCGAGGAAGCGGACATTCCGATGGCGCAGGTCGCAGGGATTCTGCGCAGCCTCAGCAAAGAGGGCATCACCGTACGGCTGACTGCTGAGGACTCCGCGGCTCCCAAGAAGTCCCGGACTTCGACCAAGCGTCGTACCCCCGCCGCTCCCGCCCCGGTCAAGAAGACGAAGACCGCCGCGGCGGCCAAGGAGCAGCCCGAGACCGTCACGGCGGTCGTCAGCGGCTCCGAGCCCGCTCCGGCGGCAAAGAAGCCCGCGCCCCCGGCCAGGAAGATCGCGCCGTCGGCGAAGAAGCCGGTTCCCGCCCCGCCGAGGAAGCCCGCCCCCGAGGCGGCCGCCCCCGCGCCCAAGGCCGAGCCGAAGCCCAAGCAGGTCTCCGGTGACGACGACGAGGTCATCGACCTTGAGGACGTCGAGATCGAGGACTTCGACCTCGATGTCGAGGTCGAGGTCGACGTGGAGATCGAAGCCGAGGCCGAAACCGAGGCCGAGACGGAGGAGGAGCCCAAGGTCGAGGCCGTCAGGCAGAACGAGGACGAGGTCCTCATCCTGTCCGACGACGACGATGACGCCCCCGTGCCGCAGGTCGCGGCGGCGGGCGCCACCGCCGACCCGGTCAAGGACTACCTCAAGCAGATCGGCAAGGTCCCCCTGCTCAACGCCGAGCAGGAGGTCGAGCTGGCCAAGCGCATCGAGGCCGGCCTGTTCGCCGAGGAGCAGCTCGGCACCGACGGTGACCGGTTGCCGGTCGACGTACGCGCCGAGCTGGAGTGGATCGCCGAAGACGGCCGCCGCGCCAAGAACCACCTGCTTGAGGCCAACCTGCGTCTGGTGGTCTCGCTGGCCAAGCGCT
>NZ_JBHSBC010000016.1:0-39795 GCF_042650425.1 Streptosporangium jomthongense
CACCGGCCGGATTCCTCCTGATCCAGGCGAACAGCGCCATCTGCAGCTGGTTCACGAAACTCTGCCGCTGTTCATCCGACGGCAGGCCGACGAAGCTGATCACCGAGATCCGCGCCCGCTTCCCCGGGGGCGGGGTGAGCAGCACGCCGGGATCGACCGGCGTCCCCTCCCCGGCGAACAACGGGTCGTTGACCATGGCCGCCATCAACGTCTGCGCCAGCTCGGCCGCGACCTTCCCGGCGTTGGCGAGTTCGCTCACGCCGTACGGCAGCTCCGCGAGCAGGTCGACGAAGCCGGACATGCCCACTCCACCCCCGCGCCCGTAGTGCACGAGGGCCTCCCTGAGCACGGCCAGCCCGACCTCGGTCTTCGCCGTCCTGGTGGTGAGCTTGGCGCGCGGCGCGAGCGAGGCCACCGCGGCGTCCACGGCGACACCGAACTCGTCCGGGTCGGCCACGACGCTCGCGAAGTCCGGCAGCGGCTGGAAGCTCAATGGCCGTCCCGCCTTCCGCCGTGGCGTCCAGACGACGACGTCGGTGGCCGCGAGGTACTCGGCCGCCTTCTCCGCGTCACCCGGCCCCCAGCCCTGCGGCGGTTCCGGCCAGCCGTCACCGAGTCGCGCGAGGTCGTTGTTGGGGTCGAGCACGATCGCGGAGACCCCTCGGAGGGCACACTCCTCGACCAGCCTGCGGATGAGGACGGTCTTCCCCGACCCCGACCCGGCGAAGATCACGGTGTGCTTCCTGAGCGCCTCAAGCTCGACCGAGACGGGCCGGCCGCCGATGACGGTGTTGCCCAATGGCACGTACGGCGGCTGCTCCGTGATCTGTGGGGTCACGGACCGGGAGTCCACGGGCCTGACGGGCGCGAGGTTGGGGGACACGGGCTGAGGGGACACGGGCCTGACGGGTTCGGGGGTCACGGCGCCGGTGGGGGTGGGGATCGGTGCGGGCTCCGGCTCGGTCCTGGGAAACGGCTCCGCGACGCCGTTCGAACGCCCGGTTCCGGTCTCGGGGAGCGTGCCGCCCGAATGCTCGGGTTCTCCCTCGGGGAGGGTGTCCCCCAGGGCCTCGCGGAGCAGTTTCACGTCCCGTGCCGGACGCCGTACGGCCAGCCAGGCCCGCAGGTTCGGCGGGTTGTCCGCGTACAGCTGCCGCAGCGCGGCAAGGATCCTGAGGTCCTCCTCGTCGACCGTGAGCACCCTGCCGCCCGCCTTCTCGAACTCGGCGACGGCGGCGATCGTCTTGGGACCCTGCGTCCAGGCCACGTTGCGCAGCACGAACAGCCGCCTGCGGGAGACCTCGGCGTTCAACCCGGCCGTGACGGAGGCGGCGCGCAGGCGGCTGAGGGCGGCGATGTGGTGCGTGGCGGCGATGGCCCGGAACGCCCAGTGCTCCTCGTCCTCGGTCTCCTCGTCCAGGGTGCGCCGCAGTCGCGCGTGGAGCGGGGGCTTGCTGCTGGGCGGCGGGTCCACACTGAACTGGGCCCCGGCCTCACCGAGTCCGTCGATCCAGGCCGAAAGCCCGGCCGCGAGCAGGGCGGGCATGACGGCGTCCTCAACGGTGGCGTTCAGGGCGTCGTCCGTGGGCGTCAGCTTCTTGAGATCGGCGAACCGGGCATCGAGCTCGGCGAAGGCGGAGGGCGGAGTGACCACTGGGGGCCGCCGGTCGATGTCCTGGTCGAGACGCTCCAGCTCTCGGACCTGCTGATCTTCTTGACAGGCCTCGATGTGCTTGTCGATCGTGATCAGAAGCTGCCGGGGAGTGTACTCGCTGGCGCCTTCGAAGACGGTTGGCCGGATCGGCCAGGTCGGGTACGGCGGAACGAAACCGGCCTCCGCGAACCTGGGGGCGAACCGCTTCTCCACCAACTCCTTGGCGGCGTCGGCGTCGGGCAGGGGCTTGAGGTTGGGCATCACCCTGAACCGGTCACGTGCGGTGTCGACGGCGTACGTCTCGATGAGAGTCCAGGTCTGCTGCAGGGAGGAGACGATCGTCAGGGTCCTGCGGGTGGTCTCGCGCAGCGCCATCAGGCCACCGGCCACTTGATCGATCATGATCAGGTCGTGCCAGTCGTGCGCCGCCGTACCATCAGTGGCCAGAGGTGAGTGGGCGACTAGCACGTCGAGCTGATCGACAGCGATGACGGACGGTCCGGTCAGCGCAAGCAGGCGGGAAAGGTCCTTGATGATCTCCTGCGGCGTCTTCGGCAGCTGTCGAATGCCCCAGACAGCGCGTTCTCCTGATTCCTCCTCCGGCAGCGCGTGCAGAAAGCCGTCCCCGATGTCCTGGACGGCATAGTCGGCGCACGCGCTCAGCACAAGAGCACGCAGGGTGTCCTTGGTGTCCTTGCCCACGTGAGGATTGAGCGTACGCACTCCGTTCACAAGGGCGTCGAGGCTCTCCCGTGTCACAGCGCGGTTTCCGATCACCTCGCGGTATACCCCGCGAGGCATGTTGGTGAGTTCGGAAAGCCGTCGCAGCAGGATTTTGAGCTGGGTTTCCCCCTCGGCGCCGTTCCTGGACAAACCGTCGAGCATCGCAAACAGCGTGCTCTCCCAGAAGGTCCGCGTGTCCAGCAGTCCGACGAGGAAGAAGTAACCACCATCCTGCTGGATGCGCTCCCGAACCCAGCCGAGCAGGTGGGTCTTGCCCGATCCTCGCTGCCCACGCAGGATCAAACCGATGGGGCTGGTCGCACCACCGGTCGCCACATCGTCGAGGCCACTGAGGATGGCGCGTTCCACGGTCCGATTCAGACCCTCGACATGGAAGGCGGAGGGAGTCCACACATCCTCTGGACCCTCGACGTAATTGCCCTTCAGCTTCTGGAGGACTTCGAGCTCCGGGCCGCTCACAGCGCCTCGATCGAGATGAGGTGCTTCTCCTGGCCCCCGAAGGTCACCGCTGCCTCTCTGGCCTCCGGAGTGAGAACCTTCCTGTTACTCTCCGGCACGATGCTCACTCCTGAGATGTGAATCATCCCCTTGAGCGCGATGTCGACTTCTTCCTTCGAAGCACCGTCAAGCAAGGGTCGCAGTCGTGCCAGGCTGATCAATTCGCCGGGCGTGTCGGCCAGCTTGGCGTAGGCGGCACGGATGCGCGTGGTGATGTCCCCACTCTCGATCTCCACCGGCTCAGTGGTTTCGACCCCGGGAGCCGTTGGAGTCTCCTCCGAGAGGGGGAGTTCGTTGAGCTGCAGCCCGGTTCGTGCCAGAAGCCTGCGGGTCAGGGACACCAAAGCAAGGTTCATCGCCCCAGCCACACCCCGAGGCATAGGGATGCCGTTCTCGAACTCCTTGGCAACCCTGACCCAACCATCATCATCCAGAAGATGGCTGAACGAACGACCCTGCTTCCGGCTTTCGACGAGCTTGAGATCGTTCAACTTCCGACGTGACTCTCCAGTAAGAGTCACCCCGTATCGTTCTTCCAGGTAGGGGTTGGTGACTTCCTTCCCCTCCACCATCAAAATCACCAAAAAAGACACTTCGGCGAACGAAAGCCCTGAATCAGACATATCTCTATCCTTCGTGCGTGGCGCGGTGGGTGTGGAGAAAGCGCTTCAGTTCTCGGAGTACGGACGGCATATCGGTCAAGACGCGCTCATTGGTAAAACGGATGACCGCGTAACCGTCCTCAATGAGGCGTTCGTCGCGCAGATGGTCCTTGGCGAGGCCTTCGGCACTGCGGTGTTCCCGGCCGTCGAGTTCGACGACGCAGCGTTCGGCCTGCCAGATCAGATCGACCTTGATGGGGTTGACCAGCGGATGCGGCTGGTAGGTCTGGTTCCAGGCGCGCCCCGCCGCCCAGGTGTGCGCACTGAGCGCCCGCTCCAGGGCCGCCTCGACGGAACTCCCCGGATGCGGACGCCCCGCCACGGCCGAAGACCCCGCCACCGAGGACTCCACAACCGCCGTAGAACCGTTCATGGAGGAACCGGCCAGCGGAGAAGCCGAAGAACCGGCCGCCGGGGAAGGCCCCAGGGGTGAGGCGGGGCCGTACTCCTGGAGAGACGACAGCACCGGGACTCGGTCGACCGTGGTCAGGGCGGCTCCGGTGAGGCAGACGCCCAGGTGGCCGCGGTGGGTGAGCCATTCGGCCGCCGCCACCAGCGCCTCCTCGCGGGCGGGCGAGAGTCCCTCGGGGATCGTGGCCAGGACCACGGTGTGCGGGCGGCCGAAGCTCGCGGCGAACGCCATGGCCAGGCCCTCGGCCCGCGTCTCCGGCGGGACGGGCCGGTGGGGAAGGCGCAGGCTCCCGCCCGCCAGGGAGCGCGCGGCGAGGTCGCCCAGGAAGGCGGCGAGGTCGCGACGGCCCCGGACCTTCCGTCTGGCCAGTTCGCGTACGGCGGGCAGCGCGAGCCCGCCCGGCCCGGTGATGTCCGCGGCCTCGGGGAGCCAGGCGGGGTAGAGACCGGTGACGGCCTTCTCCAGCGCGTCGAGCACCTCGGCGACCGTCTCCCGTACGGCCGGGCCTCCGCCCATGGTGTGGGGAAACATCGCGGACGCCGTGGTGGTCGTGAAATCGGCCGAGGACGACGGGGCCGAGGTGACCTTCGTGGCGGCCGTGGGATCAGCCCGGCGAATCCAGACGACCCGCCGCGCCGGTGGCTCGTTCCACGATCGCACCATGTCGTTTCCTCCGGGCCGCGGAGTTTCAGCCCGGTGGAGACCGGGTCTTTTCCGGATCTCCCGCCTGTCGTGGTCGTTCCCCGGGAAAACGGTGGACGCCCCGAAGAAACGGGCCTGATGGTACGTCAACCCGCACGAGCGAAAGATCCAGGGAAAAGACCATAGGGGAATGCCTGGACCCGTGTATAGATTTCCCGGGAAATGCCCTTAAGGCGCTAGTTGGGACCGTACCGGACTCGGGGCGACGAGTCCGGTACGGCGTTCAGCACGCGCGCAGGAAACGGTCGAGAACCCTGGTGCCGAACTCCAGGGCATCGACCGGCACGCGTTCGTCCACCCCGTGGAACAGCGCGGTGAAGTCGAGATCGGGCGGCAGTTTCAGCGGTGAGAAACCGAAGTGCCGCACGCCGAGTCGCTGGAACGACTTGGCGTCCGTGCCCGCCGACAGCATGTAGGGCAGGAGGCGGGCGCCCGGGTCCTCCGCCGTGACGGCCGTGGCCATCGCCTCGACGAGCGCCCCGTCGAAGGTGGTCCGCACCGGGGGCAGGCTGTCCCACTCGCGGATGATGTCCGGGCCGAGGACCTCGGCGAGTTCGGCCTCGAAGGCCTTCTCCCGCCCGGGGAGCATCCGGCCGTCCACGGTCGCCCTGGCCACCGAGGGGACGACGTTGGCCTTGTATCCGGCCTCGAACATCGTGACGTTCGCGGTGTCCCTGAGGGTCGCGCCGATCATCCTGGACAGGTTCCCGAGGCGGGCGACGGCGGCCTCGGGGTCGTCGGGGTCGAAGGGGACGCCGGTCACCTCGGCGACGCCGGTGAGCAGCTCACGCACCGGGTCGGTGAGCACGAGCGGGAAGCGGTGCTGTTCGAGGCGGGTGATCGCGGCGGCCAGCTTCGCCACCGCGTTGTCCCTGTGCAGCATCGACCCGTGCCCCGCCGTACCCCTGGCTGTCAGCCGCAGCCACATGACGCCCTTCTCCGCCGTCTCGACGAGGTAGGCGCGCACGTCGTCGGCGAGGGTGACCGAGAAGCCGCCGACCTCGCTGATCGCCTCGGTCGCGCCCTCGAACAGCTCGGGGCGGTTGTCGACCAGCCAGCGGGCGCCGTAGAAGCCGCCGGCCTCCTCGTCGGCGAGGAAGGCGAAGATCAGGTCCCGGGGCGGGACGACGCCGTCGCGTTTGAAGGAGCGCGCGACGGCCAGCGTCATGGCCACCATGTCCTTCATGTCGACCGCGCCGCGTCCCCACACGTAGCCGTCGCGCACCTCCCCGGAGAACGGGTGCACCGACCATTCGGCCGGGTCTGCGGGCACGACGTCGAGGTGGCCGTGGACCAGCAGCGCGCCCCGCGCCGGGTCGGCCCCCGGCAGCCTGGCGATGACGTTCCCCCTGCCCCGGGCGCCGGACTCGACGTAGGTGGTCTCGTAGCCGACCTCGGACAGTTTGGCCGCGACGTACTCGGCCGCCGCCCGTTCTGTGCCCGGCGCCGTGGGGTCGCCGGTGTTGGTGGTGTCGATCGCGATGAGTTCACTGGCCAGGGTCACGACCTCGGCGACGGCCGCCTCGACGCTCATGCGACGGGGACGACGGGGATATGGCCGGGGACGCGCACGGCGAGGAACGTCGTCGTACGGCGGAGCCTGAACCCGAGCGACTCGTAGAGGCGGATCGCGTTCGTGTTGCTCGCCGCGGCGTGCATGAACGGCGTCTCGCCCCGGCCGCGGATGCCGTGGGCCACGGCGAGCACGAGCCGGGTCGCCAGCCCCTGCCCCCGGAAGGCCTCGTCGGTGCAGACGGCGCTGATCTCCGTCCAGCCCGGTGGGTGCAGCCGTTCGCCCGCCATCGCGACCAGCGCGCCGTTCCTGCGGACGCCGAGGTAGGTTCCCATCTCGATGGTCCGGGGCAGGAACGGCCCCGGCCTGGTCCGTTCGACGAGTTCGAGCATCTCCGGCACGTCCTTCCTCTCCAGGCGGACCGCCTCCTCGTACGGCGCGGCGCGCACCCCGTCGTCGACCAGCTGGACACCGGCCAGCCGCATCACGACCTCCCACCCGTCGGGTGGTGGGGTTCGTACCCCGTTGAGGGGGACCACCTCACCGGGGCCGACCAGCGTGGCGATGTCCTCCCAGTCGGTGGCGTCGGGCTCCTCGGGGAGCGCGGTGAACGTGGCGACGTCGGCCGGGTAGCGCAGCACGTTGCCGCGCCGTTCGGCGAAGTGGGCGTGCGGTCCGTTCAGGGACGACCTGGCGGGGGCGTCCAGGGGATGCGGCTCACCGGCCGCGTCCCACCCCGAAGGCGCGTTCGACATCCGGCCCCCCATAACCCTTTATTCCTACTTGAATAGAAGGGTTAATTGTCTCCCGTCCGGCGTTATTCCCCTACTCCCGAGGCCGGCGGAACCGCTCCAGGGACCGGCCGAACTACCCCCGAGGCCAGCGGAACACGACCGGCCGCCGGGCCCGGGGTTCGCGCGAGGGATTTTCCGGCCGGTCGGCGTACACGCGCCAGCGCTCGACCGACCTCAGGATGTCCAGGCCGATCCGCTCCAGGAGCGCCCCTCCCCTGACCAGCCGCCGTCCGACGGGCCCGTCGAAGCCGACCGCCTCCGCCGCCGCCATCGTGGCCCGTCCCGCCTCAAGTGCCTGGCCCGCGCTGATCACGATCGAGTGGTACCAGCTGTCGTCGTCGACCACGTAGACGTCACGACGCCGCCGCGGATCGCGCTCGCGCCGGATGAACCCGTGCTGGAGCAGGTAGTTCACGGCCACGGAGACGGAGGCCGGGCTGATCTTCAGCCTGCGGGTCAGTTCGGCGGCGGTGCGCCTGCCCTCCTCGGACATCATCAGGTCGAGGTGCACGCGCGCCATCATTCTCGGCAGCCCCGTCCTGACCGCCATCTCGATGATCTCCTCCTCCCTGGCGTCACCCGGCGACCCGGTCGCGCGCGGGGGCGCCGGGGTGCCGCGCCGCGCCCGCTGGACCGTCGCCAGGTGCGCCTCCTGGGGCCGGTAGTCGCCGGGGCCGCCGTTGCGGGCGATCTCCCGGCTGATCGTCGAGGTCGGCCGGTCGAGCCGCCGGGCGATCTCGGCGTAGGAGAGGCCGTCGGTGAGTCCGGTGGCGATGCGCCTGCGTTCCTGCTGGGTCAACCGTCCGCCTGGCATGCCGTCAGTATTGCCTTCGCCTCCATTCATTGCAACGATCGATTGCATTCGACCCCAGCGTCATTGCACCAATTTATCGCGACTTACCTGGGCAAATGCATTTCGAATGATTGACAGTCATTCCTGATGCAACGTAGCTTTCAAGATGTATCGAACACGTACTATCGCGAGGTGAGGAATGGCAATGGAACACACCGTCACAGCACTGCCGACCGCGCGTCAGTCCGGCTGTCCGTTCGACCCGCCCAAGGAACTGACCGAGGCCCGCGCGCAGAGCCCCATCAGCCGTCTGACCTTCGCCGACGGGCACCAGGGCTGGCTGGTCACCGGCTACGACCTGGTCAGATCCATCCTGGCCGACCCGCGCTTCAGCTCCCGCAGGGAACTCATGCGCCACCACCCGCTGATCGACTACGGCGACGTCGAGACCCCTCCGGCGGCACCGGGCGAGTTCCTTCTCATGGACGAGCCCCTGCACGGCCGCTACCGCAAGCCGCTCGTCGGCAAGTTCACCGTACGGCGGATGCGGCAACTCACCGAGCGCGTCGAACAGATCACCGCCGACCACCTGGACGCCATGGAGAAGGCCGGTCCCCCGACGGACCTGGTGACCGCGTTCGCCAAGCCCATCCCTGCCATGATGATCTGCGAACTCCTCGGCGTGCCGTACGAGGACCGGGGTTCCTTCCAGTCGCAGGTCGAGTCGCTCATCAGCGGGCAGGTCGGCGACGACGAGATGCTCACCGCCTACACCTCGGTCCAGCACTATCTCGCCGAACTGGTGACCGCCAAGCGCGCCGACCCCACCGACGACGTGCTCAGCGACCTCGTCGACGGCGACTTCACCGACGAGGAGCTCCGGGGGATCGGCTTCCTCCTGCTGGCCGCCGGACTCGACACCACCGCCAACATGCTGGCCCTGGGCACCTTCGCGCTACTGCGCAACCCCGCGCAGCTGGCCGCGCTGCGCGCCGACCCCGCCCTCACCGACCGGGCCGTCGAGGAACTCCTGCGCTACCTGTCGGTCGCCAAGCAGTTCTACCGGGTCGCCCTTGAGGACGTGGAGGTCGGCGGCCACACCATCACGGCCGGAACCATGATCATCCTGGCCTACCACGCCGCCAACCGCGACCCCCAGCGCTTCGCCGACCCCCACCTGCTCGACCTGCGCCGCGACGACGGCGGCCACCTGGCCTTCGGTCACGGCGTCCACCAGTGCCTCGGTCAGCAACTCGCCCGCGTCGAGATGCGCGTCGCCTTCCCCGCGCTCGTCAACCGCTTCCCCACGCTCCGCCTGGCCGTACCGGCCGAGGAGGTCGGCCTGCGCCCGGAGGCCGCCGACATCCACGGGGTCACGAGCCTCCCCGTCACCTGGGACGTGTGATCACGACATGAACACGAAGGGCATGACCACCAGGAGCACGTACACGATGAAGACCACCGAGTACAGCAGGCCCGCGAGGGCGGGCCGCCGGTGCCACCAGGGCAGCTCCAGGCGCGGGTAACGGCTGATCACCTCGCGGAACGACAGGTCGTCGCGGTTCACGACGACGCCGTTCTGCTTCCAGACCCGAAGCAGCCCGTCGGGCCAGTCGCTCTGCCACAGCACCCGCGCGACGTCGTCGGCGTTCGTGCTGATGATGATCCAGGGTGTCGGTTTCGTGGCCATCGGGTTCATGACATTGACGTAGTGCACGTTGGTGATCGTGGAGCGGGAGAGCTGCCACCCTTTCCCGTTCCATCCCACGTACCGCAGCGTGTCGCCGTCAACGACCAGGCGCATCGTCCGCCCGCGCCGCAGCAGATACACGATGCCCCAGACGGCGGGCACGCCCAACAGGATCACGAACGCGGGCAGGGCGAGCAGCCCGAGGCCCTCGCTGCCGTACGAACCGTTGACCATCCGTAGCAGCAGGAACACCAGCCCGATGAGCAGCAACGGGATCGACGCGGCCATGGCGACCAGCCATCCCGGCCGCTGAGGACGTAAGACCACGGCATCAGACCGGCCCGGGGAAACATCAGTCATGAAAGAAATCATCTGCCACCGCGGAATCCGCGTCCATCACAATGAACCAACCGGCCGGCCCGCCGACTGTGAAAAGTATACGAGCGCGGGGCACCGCACACCCCCGAGCAGGGAAGTCGCCCCGACGACCGCGTCGAATCCGGTGAAAAACAAACAGCATATGAACGCGGCCGCATCCCGTTTCGGCCATGCCGATTCACGGGAATCCGCCACGGGTCCGCGAACCAAACGGATTTCAAATTTCTCCACACGGTGACCGTCCAGACCCACTGATCTTTAACTCGTGATGTCCGGTTCCGGTGGTACCCCCCGCTCATGCGGTACGCGCAAGGCGGCGGGCTGACCGCCACGCGACGCGTCAAGCGACATCGGACACCGTGTCCACCGGCACCCGGCGCCGCACCGCCTTCGTCGGCGGCCGGTGAGACCTGGCCATCTTCCTGGAGGCCAACGCCGCCGTTCCCGTCCCGACCGACAGACCCGGCGATCATCAGCCGACACGGGTTCCCGCCGGCGAACGGCCGGTCATGGGACCCTGGCACTCCCTGGAGGCGAGGGAGCACTCAGGGGCGACCGGCCCGCCTCCTGCGTCCTGTGGATCTTGTCCACCTCGGCCTGGAGGGGGCCACGGTCGACCTGCGGGACTTCGAAGCTCATCACCACGTCGTCGGCGTTCGCCGCCAACGCGGCGAGGTGCGCGGGAGCCGCACCCGCGCACATCAGGCGTATCGCCCCTCCCCTAACGGCCGCCAGTCGGGCGGCGGCGCGGTTCGCGCCTTCACACGTGGACAGGGCCTGCGCGGGTACGGCGATGCCGGTGAAAACCAGCACGACGGAGACCGCGACCGCGACGAGGCTGAGTAAAGGGGGTGAACGATGTTTCACAACGCTCTCCAAAAAGGGCACGCATAGAAACGCCAGCGGTATTTGCGGGTTTCCGTAATCCGGGCGCGGAGGAAGGCGAACGGTCAGCAGTCGACGGTCACCTCACGGTCCACCCACATCTGGTCGACGCCCTTGTTCCCGAACACGGAAGCGAAGACGGTGCCCTGGTAGGTGCCGTCGACGCATGGCACGGTGCTGCTCGCGGAGTGGGACTTCTCGGGGCCGTTTCCCTCGCCGACCGCTTCGTCGTAGGGCGCGTCGTTCTGCGGGGAGAGCCAGACGAGCAGCCAGTCAACGGTGGCCGGAGCGGATTCGGAGCATCGCGCGCCGCCGTTGAAACGCACCTTGCCGTCCACCACGTGGGGATCCTCGAAGAACACCTCGCACCCGGGGTAGACCTCCGACACCTGGACCCCGCTCCCGGATTGGGCGAGCCCGGAGGATGACGGGGCGGCGCTCGCCGTCCCACTCGGGGTGACGCTCACCAGGGCGGCGACGATCGCCCCGGCCACCATGGTGAATGTGCGGAGTCGGTTCATGAATTTCTCCAATCGGGGGGCATTGCGGAACAGCCCTGACGGCCCGGAGGAGAAATCCGAAACCTCAACTCGGCGGTTCTTTCCGGGCGCGGGTCGATCACGATTTCGATCGGGTGGCACGAAGCGCATCGGCCTGATTGGTCTACATGTCATCCCAGGACCGAGCGGAGATCAACGACTGATCGGCGTATGTCTGACAGGCCGTGCCTGTCGATCCTGTTCACGCCTGTCAACGCGCTGAAATCATGAAGGCGTGGAGCTCCGCCAGCTTGAATACGCCATCGCGGTCGCCGAGGAACTGCACTTCGGAAAGGCCGCCGCCCGGATGCACGTCACCCAGCAATCGATCAGCGAGCAGATTCGCCGGCTGGAAAAGGAGATCGGCGCCCCGTTGTTCGTCCGCACCAGCCGCCGGGTCACCGTGACCGTGGTGGGTGAGGCGTTCCTGCCCGAGGCCCGCCGGGCGGTGGCCGCCGCCCGCCACGCGCTCGACGCCGGACGTCGCGCCGCCGCCGGCCCGGCCGACGAACTTCGCATCGGTCACGCCGCGGACCTCGGCCTGCGCCTGTTCCAGCTCGTCATCCCCGCGCTACGTGCGCGTCTGCCCGAGGTACGGCCGGCGCCGTGCCCGATGACCACCGCCGACCAGCTCGCCGCGCTGGAGGACCGCCGCCTGGACATCGGCTTCTGCTGGAACACCGAAGCCCGGCCGGGGCTGGACTCGCTGCTGGTGGTCCGCGAACCGTTCGTCCTGGCCCTGGCCGCCACCCATCCCCTCGCCGCCGAGACCGCCATCGATCCCGTACGGCTCTCCCACCGGCCGATCATCGTGCACGAGCGGAACCTCAGCCCCTGGCTGTACGACCACATCATCGGCCACCTGCGCGACCACGGCACCGTGGTGACGATCCACCGGGAGATCTCCAGCCTGGACCGGCTGCTGCCACTGGTCCTCGCCGACGCGGCGATCGGGATCACGGTCGCGGCCTCCGCCGCGGCCCGGCCGTTCGCCGGCGTGGTGTACCGGCCCTTCACCGAACCGAGCCCGCTCGCCGACCAGCGCATCGTATGGCGGCGGGGCACCACCGATCCCTCCGTCCTGGCCTTCGTCCAGATCGTCCGTGAACTCCGGGAGGCCGGGGCGTTCGTCCCCGGCTACCCGGACCTGCGGAGCGGACCGCCGGACGGGCTCGACCCCCTCAGCGAAACCTCAGGATGAGCGACCTCTGCCGGGCGCGGATCATCCGCCGCTGTGGGCTCTCGGAACAACGGTCGCAGCGTGATCGCGAGTCGCGGGTGGGCATGCCGGTTGAGTTCCTGGCTGGTGGTGACCGTGCGCCGGCTTCGGTCCGCTTCAGAGCCGTGGCCCCAGGCTTTTCCGATCGCTCCGCTTCGCCGGGTGACCGGCTTTCAGCATCTTCCATCCTCGGCCCGGTGTGGGGCCTCTGGCACCTGCCGCTGGCCATGCTGCTGCACGTCAGCATCAACAACTTCATGTCGATCATCTACGTGGACATGTTCCCATCTATGCGGGCCGGTCGGCCGCGTCGGGTGGCGCCACCGGTACGGCCGGGCACCGGGTTCCTCGCGCGGGCAGCCTCAGCGAGATCAGGTAGGCGTCGACGGCGGCCGTGACGCAGTCGCCACGGCCATAGGCGCCGTGCCCCCACCCTTCGTAGGTGAGCAGCCGCGCCTTCTTCCCGATCTGGGCGGCGGCGTTGCGCGCCCAGGCGTAGCCGGTGGCCGGGTCGTGTAGCCCGTTGACGATCAGCAGCGGCGGGCCGCCCTTCACCCGCAGGCGATGCTGTGGGTTCGGGATCGGATCCGGTTCACCCAGACACAGGGCGGTGAGCGTCAGACTGGTCGGGACGATCCCCATGTCCGGTGCGATGGCCTTGGCGCGGCGGAGATGTTTGGTGTACTCGCGGTAGTCGCGGATCGGCCAGCGAAAATCCTCACAGAAGATCTGGAGAGGGTTGGACACTTCCAGCTCGGCGGCCGCAGGGGCCTGCCGCGAGTTCGTCGTCTCACCCAACAGCCAGGCCGCGGAGGCGGGCGGCTCCTGCGCGCCCGCATCCAGGGCGACGAGCAGTTCGGCCAGTTCGAACCACGTGGGTACATAGCCCGCCCGGAAGGCGTAGCGGATCACGTCCTGTCTGGTGAGTGACCTGGCAGGGGCGCCGGGGGCGCGGATCTCACCGCGGTCGGCACGCTCCAGCAGGCGAGCCCAGAACGCGCGCACGTTCGTGCCGTGCAGCGCGCATCGGGTCTCCCTGCCGCACCACTTCACGAACTCGTCGAAACTGTCCTGGGCGAACGTGGCCCAGCTGTAGAGGTAGGGGCCGGTGCTCAGACTGTGGTCCAGGTTGCTGTCCAGGGCGAGGGCGCGGATCCGGTGGGGGAACAGTTCGGCGTACATCTGGCCGACCAGCGTGCCGTAGGAGAGGCCGTAGTAGGTGACCTTCTCCTCGCCGAGCGCTTGGCGGATCGCGTCGATGTCGCGGGCCGCGCTCACGCTGTCGACATGGTCGAAGACCGGCCCTGTCCGGGCACGGCAGTCGGCGCGCAACCGCTTGCCGTAGTCGAGCCAGGCGTCGAACTCCGCCTGACTCTTGATGAGCGGATCGGGGAACTGGGACATCAGCTGGGTCGAACATGCGATGCGCCCGCTGCCCTCTACACCGCGGGGGTCGAACCCCACGATGTCGAACCGGCGCTTGAGCTCCGGGCTGAAGTTGTTCAGGGAAAGCGCGTAGCCGACCCCGGAGGAACCGGGACCGCCGGGATGCAGCAGCAGCGAGCCGATCCTGGCCGCGGGGTCGGTGGCCTTGAGCCTGGCCACGGCCAGGTCGATCGTCCGCCCGCCGGGGTCGTTCCAGTCCACCGGTACGGCGAGCTTGCCGCACTCGCCAAAGGGGTATCGCGGGCACGGTGTCCAGGTGATCGCCGCAGCAGGCGCCGCTGGAGCCGTTGGAGCCGCAGGCGTGGCCTCGGCGGACACAAGGGGGGACAACATCGTAAGAGCCGTCAGAACGACGGCGAACAGTGAAACGGTTCTACGCACGCGATCTCCAATCACAGGCGTATGCCGATGCCCTCGACGCCACGATTCTTGACCGGTCGATATCGCGCGTTCGTCCGCGAGCGGTCGGGCGTGGTGTACGACACGTCCTGGGCCTCACGGATCGCCGAGGAGGCGATCCGCGAGGCGGCGCACGACCCAGCCGACCTGATCAATCCTCACAATCGGCTGTTCCACCGCTACGCGGCACTCACGCCGCGCTGACCGGCGCCGAAGCCGTTCGTCGAACCGTCGGTCGGCGGCCTCACCACGCATTGGGCAGCCGGCCGCCGGAGGCTATCCGGCGGCCGGCAATGCCGAAAGGGAACGTCAGTAACCGAATTTCCAGTTCCTGAGGTAGAGATTGGAGGTGTAGTAGGTAAAGACACGGCCGGACCGGTCGCTTTTCAGCGTATCCTTCGTCGCGTAATTTCCCGCCATCCAGGCGTCCGGGTTCGAATCGAGCCCCGATGGCTCGATGACCCATTCCTGGTAAAGTCCCCCGGTGTCGCATGGCACGGTGCGGACCGTGTTCCCCCCGGAAGTTACCAGGCACAGTCCCGTGGCGAGGTTCTGGATCCAGGTCCTGCCCGTACTCGGATAGTTCGTGCGCCATTTCTGGTGGTTGTTGTTCTGGGGCACGTTGCAGGGCAAGGTGTAGACCTCCCCGGCAAAGTTGCTGTCCAGGCACAGCCCCGTCTCCTAGCTGCGGATGATGGTCACGCTTGCCGCGTGGACCGGTGTGGCGATGAGGGTGGTCGATGCGAGAATCGCCCCCACCGGAATGAGACGCAGGCCGATGCGCATCGCGACCTGTCGCGCGCGGGATGAATTGCCTGCCGTAGGCATGGCCTCTCCTTTTCCTGGAATCTGGTCGGGCACATCCAATTGATTACGATTTCGATCGGGCGACACGGAACGCATCCGCCTGATTGATCTACATGTCATCCCAGGACGGAGCGGAGATCAACGACTGATCGGCGTATGCCTGACAGGCCGTGCCTGTCGATCCTGTTCACGCCTGTCAACGCGCTGAAATCATGAGGGCGTGGAGCTCCGCCGGCTTGAATACGCCATCGCGGTCGCCGAGGAACCGCACTTCGGAAAGGCCGCCGCCCGGATGCACGTCACCCAGCAATCGGGCGGCGAACAGATCCGCCGCCTGGAAAAGGAGAACTGAGGATCAGCGGACGTCGCGGCGGCGCAGTACGAGGTAACCGCCCCCGAGGGAGAGGACGACCCACAGCACGAGAACGCCCATCCCCGTCCAGGGACCGAGGTCGCGGCCGAACCTCGGATCGCCCGGCGGGCCGGTGAGGTGCATGATCACCGCAGCCGCCTGGTCGGGGAGATACTGGGTCACGGCCTTGAGGCCGGGGACGTTCCCGAGCCCCTGCGAACCGAGGAACAGCAGCGGCATCAGGATCGCGAGCGGCCCCGCCGAGCCACGCAGCATCGTCGCGACCCCCATGGCGAACACGCAGATCAGCGCCAGGTACAGCCAGGCCCCGACGACCGCCTGCGGCACCCCCGCCGCGCCGAACGAGGTGCGGTACGGCCCCAGCCCCGCCTGCGCGGCGACGAAGGCCGCCACCACCGAGAGCGCCGAGACGCCCAGGGCCGTCAGCAGCACGGCCAGCACCTTGCCCGTGTAGAACAGGCCGCGACGCGGCACCGCCGTCAGCGAGGCCGTGATCGTCCCCGAGGTGTACTCGCCGCCGACCACCAGCACGCCGAACACCACCAGGGGAAGCTGGCTCAGCGTGAGGCCGTAGAAGGTGATGAACAACGGGTCGAACCTGCTCTGCATCTCGCTCGGCATACGGGTGAAGCCGTTGGCGGTGCTCGCCCCGACGAGATACGCGAGGACGGCGCTGAGCACGAGCGTCAACGGCAGGACGAGGACCGTCGAACGCAGCGACCAGATCTTGGCCCATTCCGCGGCCACGACCGCCCGGATCGCCGTCGTCCGGGACGTCTCCGTCATGGCGCTCACCGCCGCCCGGCTTCGGTTCGGGCACCGGCCTCGGCACCGGTGAGCCTCATGAAGGCCTCCTCAAGGGAGGGCGACTGCGTGCTGACCTCGTGCAACGTCACGCCGTTGGCGGCGGCCAGCTCGCCGAGCCTGGCGGCCTCGACGCCGTGGACCTCAAGGGAGCCGTCCTCAGCCGCCCCCACCTGTATCCCGGACATGGCCAGCGCCTCGCGCATCCGCCCCGGCTCCGGGGTGCGCAGCCGTACGTGGGAGCGGGCGTTGTCCTCGACGAACCGCCGCACGGTCGTGTCGGCGAGCAACCGGCCCCCGCCGATGACCACCAGACGTTCGGCGGTCAGGGCCGTCTCCCCCATCAGGTGGCTGGAGAAGAAGACCGTCCTGCCCTCCGCGGCCAGGGTCCTCAGCATGCCCCTGATCCACAGGACCCCCTCGGGGTCCAGCCCGTTGACCGGTTCGTCCAGCAGCAGCACCGGAGGGTCACCGAGCAGGGCGGCGGCGATGCCGAGCCGCTGGGTCATGCCGAGGGAGAGGGAGCCCGCCCGCTGTCGCGCCGCGCCGGTGAGCCCGACCGTCTCCAGGACCTCCCCGACCCGCCCCCGGGGGACGCGGTTGGTCCTGGCCAGCCACAGCAGGTGGTCGAAGGCGGTGCGGCCCGGGTGCACGGCCGGCGGCGACAGCATGACCCCCACCCGCCGCAGCGGCTCGGGAAGCCGCCGGTACGGCACACCGTCGAAGAGGACCCGTCCCGCGCAGGGGTGGTCGAGGCCCAGCATCAGCCTCATCGTGGTGCTCTTGCCCGCGCCGTTGCGGCCCAGGAATCCGGTGACGTGACCGGGTTCGACCGTGAAGGACAGGTCGTCGACGACCGCCCTGCCCCGGTGTCGTTTCGTGAGATTCCGTACTTCGATCACCCGTTCAGGCTAGGAACGGGGCAGGTCACGCACAGTCCTCGAAAGTCTCCGGTCCCGACGACGAAAGTCGCGCACGACCACGCATAGCCTGCTGGGCATGGGCCGACACCTCATCGCCGCCGCCGTGGTCGTCGTGGACACCGTGCTGTTCCTCTCCGCGCACCGGTCCTGGCCCGTCGTGGCGTACGCCCTGGCGACGGTGCTGGTGGTCGTGCTGCGCACGCGGAGCCCGGTCGCCGCCTTCGTCGCGGCCCTGGCGCTCGCCTCGCTGAGCGGCGGCTCCTACATCCTGCTGCTGTGGAGCGCCTACCAGGCCGGGCAGGAGGTCCTCTCCCGCTCCGGCGTGGCGGTGGTCGCCGGTGCCGGCGCGGGTGGCCTCGCCGTACGGCTCGCGGCGGGGCCGTTGACCCCGCAGGCGGTCGGCACCCTGCTGTCCACCTACCTCGTGTTCGTGGCGCTGCCGCTGCTCGTCGGCCTCTATCTCGCGCAGCACCGGAGGCTGGTCGCGGCCCTCGACCAGAGCAACCGGCAACTGCGGCTGCGGCGGGACCTCCTGGCCGAACAGGAACGGCTGCGCGAACGCCTGCGGATCGCCAGGGACATGCACGACTCCCTCGGCCACCGGCTCAGCCTGGTCTCCGTACAGGCCGCCGCCCTTGAGGTCTCCGCGTTGCCCGTACGGCACCGGCAGGCCGTCGGGCAGCTGGCCGAGTCCGCGCGGGCCGCCATGCACGAGCTGCACGACCTGGTCGGGGCGCTACGCGGCGAGGAGGAGCCGTCCAGGTCTCCGGCGGTCGAGGCGATCGGCACCGTGACCGAGGAGTTCCGCCGGGCGGGCGTCCCGGTGACGTTGCGGGAGCGGGGGCGGCCGCGTCCCCTGTCCTTCGCGGCGGGACAGGCGGCCTACCGGGTGGTCGAGGAGGGGCTGACCAACGCGGCCAAACACGCCCCGCGCCAGCCGGTCACCGTGAACGTCGACTGGGAGTCGGACGCCCTGCTGCTCACGGTCGTCAACCCCCTGCCGGAGCGGCCGGAGACCGGGGCCGGGGATGAGACGCGAGCCGGAGTCGAGGCCGGGTGGGACGGTCTCTCGGGTCCCGGGGTCTCGGGTCTTGGGAGCGAGGGTTCTGAGACCGGGGCCGGGGCCTCGGATCTCGGAGCTTTGGGTCCCGAGGTCGGGGCCGAGGCCGGTAGGGGAGATGTCCCGGGTTCTGGGAGCGGGGGCCACGGTCTCGCGGGGCTCGCCGAGCGGGTACGGCCCGCCGGTGGGGTCCTGGACCACCGGCTGTCCGGCGACGGCTTCCGGCTCTTCGCGATGCTCCCCGTCACGCCTCTGGAGGAGGATCCCGTCGTGGACGACCTGCCCGCCGTGGGACGGGTCCGTACGGTCGCCCTCGGCGCCGCCGTCGCGGTCCTGATGTTCGTGACACTGCCCGCGAGCCTGCTGCTGGGGGTGGTCCGGTGATCAGGGTCCTGGTGGCCGACGACGAACCGCTGATCACGGCGGGCATCCGCACGGTGCTGGAGTCCGCGCCCGACATCGAGGTCGTGGCCGAGGCGGCGAACGGCAGGGCCGCCGTCGAGGCGGCGCTCGGGCACCGCGTGGACGTCGCGTTGGTCGACGTCAACATGCCGGTGCTCGACGGCCTGAGCGCGATCGAGGAGCTGCGCGGGCTGGTGCCCGCACTGCGGACGCTGGTGCTGACGTCGTTCGGCACCGAGCCGAACGTGGTGCGGGCGCTGCGGGGCGGCGCGGCCGGGTTCGTGCTCAAGAGCTGCGCGCCGGACGAGCTGATCCGCGCCGTCAGGGCCGCGTACGGCGGCGACGCCTACCTGTCTCCCCCGGTCACCCGGCTGGTCCTGGGCATGGTCACCCCCGCCGAGGTGGACCGCAGAAGGGAGGCCGCCGAACTGCTCGGCGCGCTGACCCCCCGCGAGGACGAGGTCCTGCGGCTGCTGGCCGAGGGCATGTCGAACGCCGAGATCGGCCGTGGGCTGGCGATGAGCGAGGCGTCCGTCAAAACCTACGTGAGCCGGATCCTGACCAAGCTCAACTGCTCCAACCGCGTCCAGGCCGCCCTACTGGTCAGGGACGCGGGCCACCGCTGATTCCGGGGTGCTTCAGGGGCCGGTCAGAATCGGAGAAGCGCCGGGGCGTGGGACACAGATAGCGTGGTCATCGTGAACGGGGATTTACCCCCGACACATCACCAGATATACGCATTTGATCCAGGAGCGACCATGGCTGACTCTTCCCACCAGGGCATCAGGACCGTGCTGCACCCCGTCTCCGACCTGGCGGCGGCCAAGGCCGTCTACACCGCCCTGCTCGGAGTGGAGCCGCAGGCCGACTCCCCCTACTACGTAGGCTTCGACGTCGAGGGCCAGCACATCGGGCTGGTGCCCTCCGGACCGCAGAGCCCGGACGCTCCGGTGGCCTACTGGCACGTGACCGACATCGAGGCGAAGCTGGCCGAGGTGACCGCCGCCGGAGCCACCGTGAAGGAGGCCGCGCACGACGTCGGCGGCGGCCGTCTGGTGGCCACCTTCACCGACCTCGACGGCAACGTCCTCGGCCTCCTCCAGGACAAGTGAGCGACACACCGGCTATGAACGACGCACCCCGCTCCCGTGTCCAGCGACGTCACGACGCCGAGCACCGGCTCGCCCACGACGTCGACCTCTGGGTGGCCAGCGCCTCGGCGGACGGAGTGCCGTACATGGTGCCGCTGTCCTTCGACTGGGACGGCGAAGCGCTGCTGCTGTCCACCCCGGCCAACAGCCCGACCGGCAGGAACCTGGCCGCCACCCGAACCGTCAGGCTCGGGCTCGGCCACACCCGCGACGTGACCATGATCGAGGGCACGGTCGAGGTCCTTGAGATGGACGCGCTGTCCCCGGAACAGGGAGACCGCTTCGCCAAGCGCACCGGCTTCGACCCGCGCGAGTCGGCCGGGCCGTACCGCTGGTTCCGCGTCTCACCGCGCCACATCCAGGCCTGGCGCGAGGTCGAGGAACTCCGAGACCGCGACCTGATGCGCGACGGCCACTGGCTGGCCTGACCCGGGTACGGCGAGGCCGTACCCGGAGGTCATCCGATGGTGGCCGCCCACCTGCCGCGTCGCAGATGGATCGTCCCGTCCGGGGTGATGTGGGCGTGGGCGCCGCGCAGCGGTAGTTCGCCGTGCTGTAGCCAGTAGTGCCGGACCTCGTCGAGCCTGTCCCACAGGCGGCGAGGGCCGCCCTGGTGGACGGTGGGCGGCTCGTCCGACCGGGCGGCGGCTCGGGCCCATGACCCGTCGGCGTGGACCATCCGGGCCGTGCGCACCCCGTCGTCGTCCTCCATGTAGTGGTGTTCGATACCGGGACAGACGACCTCCAGCATGGTGGGCAGGTCCCAGTTGTAGGCGACGTCCAGCACCGGGTACCGGCCCCGGGTGACCTCCTCGCCCTCGGCGTCCCACACGGTGTCGAACAGGCCGCGTGCCCCCGGCGGATAGTCTCCGCCGGAGCGGGTCGGCATGAACATGGCGCGGTCCCACTCGATGCGGCCTTCGGCACCGCCATCGTCGCTTTTGCCCGCGGTGATGATGAGCGAGGTGTTCGCGATGACCGCGGCGAACCGCCCACCGGGCCGCAACGCCGCCAGCCAGGAGGCCGGGATGGGCCGTACCGACACCATGGAGACGATGCAGTCGTACTCGCCCGGCAGCGGCCCGGTCGCGTCGACGGCGAGAACCTTCGGGCGCAGGCCGACGGTGTCCAGCCGTACGGCGGCGGCCTCGACAAGGTAGGGGTCCACGTCCACGCTCGTCACCCGGTCATCGCCGAGATGCCCGGCCAGCAGGGCGGCGCTGTATCCCGAACCGGTGGCGACATCGAGCACGTCCGCCCCCTCGTAGACCTCGGCATGGTGGAACATCCGCACGACCAGGCCTGGCAGCGTGGACGACGACGTGGGCTGCCCCTTGATCACCGTCCCTGCTTCCGCGTGGTCGGCGTGGACCCCGGCGACCTGGGTGACGACCGTCTGGTCGTCGTAGACCGTGTCCATCCACGTCTCTGCGTCCCCCGGACCGTCGTGCAGATCCCAAGTGCGGCTGTAGGTTCCGGCGGGCGTGTCCCACCAGCGCGGCACGAACAGATGCCGGGGCGTGGTGGCGACCGGCACCCGCCACTGCGACCCACGAGGGACGGCAGCGGCGGCGAGCCAGGCGGCACGAGGTTGCCAGTTCATGGTCACTTCTTACCGGGCGGGGTGAAGTCCGGGTTGCAGAAGCGTGGAGAGCAAGCCGGTTTCTCCGAAGGCGGACAGTCCCTGCCGTCCTGCTTGGTGGGGCGGCAACTGTTCTTTTCCGGCTCGCACTCCTCTCCCATTCGAGGATCGGGCACCAGAGTCAGAGCCTGCGCCCAGGTGACGCCGGTCAGAATGTCGACCAGCGGCGTGGTCAGCACGTTTCCACCGCGCATGTTCCGCGCCATGGGGCACGGGGTGAGACTGCCGTCCGGCAGCACCGCAGCCGACCCACGGCCGCATGCACCGCACAACTCAGTAAGGTCCGGGGCACCACGGGAAGGGCGGCCCAGCAGCCGCATCCGGTCGATCCCGATCTGCGTCACGCCCAACCGCTGTAGCAGTTCCTGCCCCTCGTCGAGGCGCTGGCCGTCCAGCACACGAACCATGCCGGCCCGCAACGGGATCCCCCGGTCCAACGCCGTGGTGATGTTGTCCTGGGTTCGGGCCAACGTGTTACGGCCGGTGATCAGCATGTGCTCACGGGCATCGTCGCTGTAGAAGGACGTGGCGAGCCGGACACCCGGCTGGGAGAGCGTGTCCCACAGAGACTCCGGTATGTGCACGAGGTTGCTGTAGACCTCGACCTCAATTTTGGCGGCCAAGGCGTGACCGATCAGGCCAGGTAGCGCTTTGTGGAGGGTCGGCTCACCCCCGATGAACTGGACCTGGCGGGTACCGAGAGCAGCGGCCTGGTCGATGACTCCCTTCCAGTCGAGGATGGTCATGGTGCCATCCGTCCCGGTCGGCGAGCTGGACGCGTAACACTGGACGCATTCCAGCTGGCACTTTCCGGTCAACTCCAGCCACAGGAACCGCAGGCCGGTCGCATTGGCGTGCTGTGGAACGGTCATTGACATCCCTTTCGCATCGGGTCTTGAACGGGCATGTGCGGCGGATTCGGTGATCAGGTGGGGTTCAGCAGGGCATTGATGTCGCTCTCGCGGTAGCGGCGTTGCTTGCTGGGGGTTCTTACCGAGGGGATGCGCCCGGTCAACGCCCACCGGTTGACGGTCTTGGGGTCCACGCCGAAGATCCGGGCGACCTCGCCGGGCGTGAGAAGCCGTTCGGTGGTGTCTGGACCGGTGGTGAAGGTGCCGTCCGGGGCGACGGCCTTGAGTGGGGACATGGAGGCTCCGTAGGGGGTCAGTAGCGGCTGCGGTGGAGGATCTCGTCGTGCCGGGCGAGCGTGCGGGCCAGCCGGTGGAGGGTCGTACGGCCGAGCACGTCGCGGGCCCCGGCCCTGCGCTGGTCGGGGCGGAGCGGCTCGTAGTGGATGGCCCACCACCTGGGGAGGCCGGGCAGGTGCCGTTGTTCGTACTGCCAGGCGGGGTGGGTGCTGACGAGCAGGCCGATGAACCGGCGTTCGTACTCGGTCATGGTCGTCCTGGTTCGGAGGGCGGGCGGGAACACGCTTCGCTCGGGCCGGGGGTTTCCGAGGGCTTCGTTCTGGCCACGAAGCCCGGAGTTCGGGGCCTTTCGTGAAGCGGGTGCCCGGCCCCGAGCCGGGGAGCACGGACCGGGCACCCTGGAGGAGGACCGGCCCCACACGCTCAGGGCCGGTGCGCCAGACGGCTCCCTCCTTCCCCAGCACGCTCGGCGTGTGTGGGAGCCGTCTCGCGAGGGGTGCGGCTCAGGTCCCTCCTACCTGAGCCGCACGTTCATGGGTACGGCGAAGCGGCGGGTGGGATGACGTCCCACCGCCCGCCGTACCGGCTTCTAGGAACGCAACAGTCTGCGCAACGCCGTAGACCGACCCGGCGCGACGGCGTGAACGGCCCGGGAGATCCGGGCGGCCCGGGTCTGCAGAGCACGAGCGACGGCGACGGCCTGGATGCTCGGCGGCACCACCGGGAACACCTGAGCGGCCAGCTTGCGGTCCAGCTCTTCAGCGGACCCGGCCCGTACCAACAGCACGTCCCCGGCGTACGGCCTGCCAGGCAGGGCGCTCCGGTAGGCGCTCCACAGGCCGGAATGCGAACTGTGGAAGACCAACCAATCCGGGTGAGCCGTTTGCAGACTGTCGCAACTGGGATGTGCGACACCGGAGGCTTGACACGGCGATCCGGAGAGAGACATCATGCCGCCCTTCTCGCCGACCGCAACCGTCGCCTCCCGGCCGATCGCCGCCCGTCAGCGGTCGGCATCCGCAGGGTCAGAAGCGCCTCGGCCTCACGCATCCGCCGCTCCAACCCCTCGGAGGTGGCGTCGCTGACGATCACCGGCTGCGGAGCAGGCCACGAACACAACCCGTAGAACCGGCGCATGCCCAGGCTGTAGAGCACCGTCCACCCCGGCCAGGCCCGCTCCAGCACCTCGGCCTCCGCACGGGCCGGGCCGTCCCACACCCGCCGATACACCAGGCTGTACGGCCGCCCATCACGATGCCGCCCGATCACGAGGACACCTCCTCAGCCGGGGCGGTGCCCTTCGTGCTGGGGGCCGGGAGACGGGCCAGGTGCTCGACGATCCGACGGGCCGCCTCCTCCACCTGCGCGACCGGGACCTGATGAGCCCGCTCGTTCCGGTACTTCCAGAAGAAGTCCTTCTCTCGAAGGTCGGTCCAGATCACAAACTCCATCGAGGGCACCTCCAGCAACGGAGCCCCGTCGTCACACCGGAACACCACCTCCACCCGCGACCGGGTGAGCAACCCCTGAAGCCGACGCAACTGCGGCGCCTTGGGGTCGTAGAAACCCTCACTGACCTTCCGACGCAGAGCGTCGGCCATGGGCGTACCGATGGGGAACACAGCGGACTCCTTGGGTGAGGTGGCCCCAGGGGGCGTTTTCGACGCGGCGACCTCCCTGAGGGCCGCCGGGGCGGTCTTGGGAAGGTCGTTTTGGGACTCTTTTTGAGGAAGTGCCCACCCGGCTTTTACTACGCCAAATGGGTCATTTGGCGCCTGAACGCTCTGAGACTTCTGCCGTTCGCGTTCACTTGTTGCCGGGCTCAAGCAGCATCTGCCATTTGACGGCACTATGGAGGGGCACTCGCGCGTGCCCACAGCGTGCCCACACGCTGACCGAAAAGGATCCCCTGGTGGAAATACCCGATCTGCCGCTTCCGGACCTGTTGAAATACCTCCGAAACGCCGCCAGAATGACGCAGGCGGAGGAGGCGGAAAGGCTGTGCGCGCACACCGGCACCTGCACCCTCACCCGGCACGAGGTCGGTAGATGGGAACAAGGCCGCGTCAGGCCGGACGCATGGCTTCCCGCCCTCGCGGAAGTCCTTGGCGTAGATCTGGACATCCTGGAGAGAGCGCCCTCCAAAAAACGCTCGGCCGCTTCGTATGCTGGCCCGAGTAACGACTTGGGACAGGAGAGTGAGTTGCTGCGCCGAACTTTCCTGAGGCAGGGGATCACGCTGTCCGGCTTGCCGATCCTGCACCAAGGCCAAAACAACCGCGTCATACAGGCACTTGGTGTGATCGCCAACGATCGTCCCGGTGGTGTCGCAGAGGGCATCGGTGACCTCGTCGAACACTACGCGTTGACGCTCTACGCCCTTCCACCGGCCGACGTCTACGACGAGTTGTTCATGGTCCGGTCATACGCGAGTGACGTTCTCGACCGTACCGGCCCCGCGCCACGTCGTGCCGACCTCGCCCTCGCCGTTGGCTGGTTGTCCCATCTGCTCGCTGTGGCGGCATGCGACATGGGAGAGCATGCCACGGCTCGGGTTTGGTGTTCCGACGCCGAACGCCGCAGTCAGGAAGTGGGACATCCGGAGCTGGCGGGGTGGGCCATTCTCACGAAAGCCATGATCGCGTTTTACCAAGGGCAGCCGCATCAGTCGGCGGCACTGGCCGCACAAGGGCAAAGAACCACGTCCATTGGTACGGTCGTTCACGCGAAGCTCGCCTCGCAGGAAATGCGTGCGGCGGCGATGGCTGGCGATGCCAATCGCATGACACATGCCAGACGCCATAGCGCCAAAGCGATAACGAGACTTCCCGTTGATGCTCCGACCATGGGGGTGTTCTCCATCGCCTTGACGGAGGATCCTCCGTACACCGCGACGTCACTGCTACTGGTGGACCGCTTCAGCGAAGCCGTGACGACCACCAACAGGGTGATCCAGACCGTCTACCCGTCAGAGGTGCGGCAACGCGGAGAACACCCCTCCGGCTACGCGCGTTCCCTGCTCATCCTGGGACTCGCTCACGCTGGCCTTGGGCGGCTGGACGAGGCCGTCGCCGCCGGCCAGACCGCCCTGGCCAGCAGCCGCCCGGCATGGCCAACGATGGTGTTGGCAGGAAAGCTCGACAAGACTCTGCGAACCGACTTCAAGGATGCACGCCAGACCGCGGATTATCATGCCCGCTATCTGGAAGTGACCGGCGGCCCGGCTGAGGACCATGTATGACCGACGACATCGATCACGAGCAAATCTCCGCCATCACCGCGTTCGTCGACACCGCGACCCCGCCATCCGACGAACCAACCGCCCATCTCATCTTCGGCACCAATCAGATCCGACCGGCTGAGATCGCGGCCGAGCGGTACCACCGTGGGCTTGCCCCGATGATCATCGTGACGGGCGGCGTCAACCGCCACAACGGCATCGTCGAGGCGGCCATGTTCCACCGTTTCCTCCTCGAACGCGGCGTCCCCGACGACGTCATCCGCTACGAGGACCGGTCCGCCAACACCTGGCAGAACATCGAATTCGCGCTGCCGTTCCTCCGCGAGGCGCTGGAACGCGAACTGACCGTCACGGCCATCTGCAAGTGGTACCACCGCCGCGCGATCCACATCCTGAAAACCTTCGTCCCCGATATCGGCGCCTTTCACGTCATCACCTGGGACCCCGTTTACGCCGGGCAACCCGTCACCCGTACCAACTGGCCGCACATCCCCGACGGCAGACGCCGGGTGATTCGCGAATGGCAGGAGGTACCCCGCCGCGTGGCAGAAGGCAGCTTCACCGACGTGAAACTCGTCAACGGAACCTGGCACTGAGTTTCGCCACCGGATCCGGGCGGGGAGGATCGTTGTTTCCCGTTCCGTGGAGGTACGCTACGGAAGCCCTGGTAGATCCGATCAGGCCTCAAGATGATCAACGCTCTGACCTGCACCGCTGCATTACCGCCGGACTGCTGCAGAACCAGCGTGTCCCGCTTCCACAGCACCCGGCCTGACCTGGGACTTTACCCTCGGGTCGCTCATCACCCTGAAGGGTTCGCAACAGGGACTCACCGGCCGACTGCAGGGTGGACGGCAAGGTCGCTCATCACCCTGAAGGGTTCGCAACACCATGCTGGCCAGGAGCAGCAGGTCGGTGATGTGTTGTCGCTCATCACCCTGAAGGGTCCGCAACGCCCCCAGCCCGCCAGTAACCACGAGTACGCCCATCGAGGGGACGAGACCCCGGGCCGTGGGAAAATTTGTGCGAAAACCCCGGGGAAAGAAGCTCGCATTGTGCTCGAAGCCCTCCAGATCGGGCTAGGGTCTGTTTCCGGGTCTCTCCCCCCTTGCCATGATCGTTCGGACGGCGCCCTGTGGCGTTGTCACCTCACCCCCGCAAGAACCGCGTGGACCGCGAACATCGCGTGAATCCTGCGGACGCGCCCAACAACCGCCGTGAGCTTCGTCTCGTGGCGTGTCCATCCGGATGGTTCCGGCTGTGGTGGAGATCCCCGACAACCCAGGCGACGCCGACGGAAGACCGCGAAAGCGGTTCCCAGACGGATGGAGAGAAGTTGAGCAAGGCCATCAGAACGGACACGCAGTCGCCCGCATCACACACCGCCGACAGTCATGACCTGATCCGCGTGCAGGGTGCGCGGGAGAACAACCTCAAGGACGTCAGCGTCGAGATCCCCAAGCGGCGGCTGACGGTCTTCACCGGAGTCTCCGGCTCCGGCAAGAGCTCGCTGGTGTTCGGCACGATCGCCGCGGAGTCCCAGCGGTTGATCAACGAGACCTACAGCGCCTTCGTTCAGGGCTTCATGCCCACGCTGGCCCGGCCCGAGGTCGACCTCCTCGAAGGGCTGACCACGGCGATCATCGTCGACCAGGAGCGGATGGGCGCCAACTCCCGTTCCACCGTCGGCACCGCGACCGACGCCAACGCGATGCTGCGGATCGTCTTCAGCAGGCTGGGTGAGCCGAGCGCCGGGCCGTCGTTCCACTACAGCTTCAACCTGCCCGCCGGGGCCTGTCCTCGCTGTGAGGGCATGGGCAAGGTGACCGACATCGACCTGACCCAGCTCTTCGACGCGAGCAAGTCGCTCAACGAGGGCGCGATCACCATCCCCGGCTACACCCCGGACGGCTGGCTGGTGCGGGTCTTCACCTCCTCCGGCTTCATGGACCCGGACAAGCCCATCCGCGACTACAGCGAGACCGAGCTGCACGACTTCCTGTACCGCGAGCAGACCAAGGTGAAGGTCGAGAGCATGAACCTCACCTACGAGGGTCTGGTCCTCAGGGTCCAGAAGTCGTTCCTGGCCAAGGACAAGGAGGCGTTGCAGCCGCACATCCGGGCGTTCGTCGACCGGGCGGTCACCTTCACCGCCTGCCCCGAGTGCGGGGGCACCCGGCTCAACGAGGCCGCCCGTTCCTCGCGGATCAACGGCGTCAACATCGCCGACGCCTGCGCGATGCAGATCAGCGACCTGGCCAAGTGGGTACGCGGCATCGACGAGCCCTCGGTCGCGCCGCTGCTGGCCACGCTGCAGCAGACCCTCGACTCGTTCGTGGAGATCGGGCTCGGCTACCTCTCCCTCGACCGGCCCTCGGGCACGCTGTCGGGCGGTGAGGCGCAGCGCACCAAGATGATCCGTCACCTCGGTTCCTCGCTGACCGACGTCACCTACGTCTTCGACGAGCCGACGACCGGTCTGCACCCCCACGACATCCAGCGGATGAACGGCCTGCTGCTGCGGCTGCGCGACAAGGGCAACACCGTGCTCGTCGTCGAGCACAAGCCGGAGGCGATCGCGATCGCCGACCACGTCGTGGACCTCGGCCCCGGCGCCGGTACGGCGGGCGGCACCGTCTGCTTCGAGGGCACCGTGGAGGAACTGCGGGCCAGCGGCACCCTCACCGGCCGCCACCTCGACGACCGCGCCGCCCTCAAGGAGAAGGTGCGCACGCCGAAGGGTGCCCTGGAGATCCGGGGCGCCACCTCGCACAACCTGCGCGAGGTGGACGTGGACATCCCGCTCGGGGTGCTCGTCGTGGTCACCGGTGTCGCCGGGTCGGGCAAGAGTTCGCTGGTGCACGGGTCGATCCCGGCGGGCGCGGGCGTGGTCTCGATCGACCAGGGCGCGATCCGGGGGTCGCGGCGGAGCAACCCGGCCACCTACACCGGGCTGCTCGACCCGATCCGCAAGGCGTTCGCCAAGGCCAACGGCGTCAAGCCCGCGCTGTTCAGCGCCAACTCCGAGGGCGCCTGCCCCAACTGCAACGGCGCCGGTGTCATCTACACCGACCTGGCGATGGTGGCCGGGGTGGCGACCGTCTGTGAGGAGTGCGAGGGCAAGCGCTTCCAGGCGTCGGTGCTCGACCACCACTTCGGCGGGCGGGACATCAGCCAGGTGCTCGCGATGTCGGTGAGCGAGGCCGAGAAGTTCTTCGGCTCGGGTGAGGCGCGCACTCCCGCCGCGCACGCCATCCTCAAGCGGCTCGTCGACGTCGGGCTCGGCTACATCAGCCTGGGTCAGCCGCTCACCACGCTGTCCGGCGGCGAACGGCAGCGCCTCAAGCTGGCCACCCACATGGCGGAGAAGGGCGGCGTCTACGTCCTCGACGAGCCGACGACCGGTCTGCACCTCGCCGACGTGGAGCAGTTGCTCGGTCTGCTCGACCGGCTCGTCGAGTCCGGCAAGTCGGTCATCGTCATCGAGCACCACCAGGCCGTGATGGCGCACGCCGACTGGATCATCGACCTCGGTCCCGGTGCCGGTCACGACGGCGGCCGGATCGTCTTCCAGGGCACGCCCGCCGAGCTGGTCGCCGCCCGCTCCACCCTCACCGGGGAGCACCTGGCGGCGTACGTCGGGGCCCACACGGAGTCCTGAGCGAAGGTCTGACGTGAAGCGCCGGGCGTCGTCACCGCGACGCCCGGCGCGATCGTGCCCCTGAGGTCGCCTCGGCCTCAGGGGGTCGGGGTCATGAGCACCTGGCCACCTGGCAGATCTTGGCGAGCATTGTCTGGGCGTCCTTCGTCTGGTGTGCGAAGTCTGTCTTGTCGGGGGCTCCCCACTCCCCGGATCGGGCGTAGACGACCAGCGCGTTGCCACGGCGGGTGAGGACCACCCGTTCGCCGCCGACCTTGGCCTTGTTGCCCTGGTAGAGCTGTCCGGTCACGGCCAGCCCCTCGTCGCCGAGGGCCAGGGGGCTGCCGGAGTACCGATAGGCCGTCTGTGACGTCTGGATGGCGGGGCAGCGGACCAGGGCCTTGCGCACGTCGGCCAGGGCCTGGGAGGCGGCCTTCGCCGACTGGTAGAGGATGACCTGCTCGGAACGCTGGTCGGAGACCGCGACGTAGGTGACCGTACGGGCCGCGATCCTGCCCGCGGCGGCGGGAGAGCCGACGTAGCAGGGGTTCACCGCGAGCTTGGCGTCCTTGGCCTGGCTGACCGACCACATGCCGTTCACGCTCTTCTGCTCCGCGGCCTTCTCGTACAGCAGGAACCCCGGCGGAATCGCCCCCGCGGAGGCGGATGAGGACGCGAACGCGAGGGCGGGGGTCATGACAGTCGCCATGACAACAGCGAGGGTGCAGGTTGTCAGGATCTTCATGGAAGGTGAGACGTATGAGACCCCTGGGATGGTTCGCCCGATCCGTCATCAGACCGATCGGGCATGAGTCCCGCACTGGACCGCAGGTCACGACGTGTCGACCGACTGCCACACGACAGTCACTCTCATGACGGCCAAGTGACGGCGCGTCAACCTTTCACTCATTCTAAAGAATTCTTGCGAAAGGGTTCTTGTCTCATCATAATGGCGCCATGGACGAGCACCCCGCCATCACCGATCCGCGAGCACTGCGTGCTCTGGCGCATCCCATCAGGCTCGCGTTGCTCGAAGCTCTCGGAGTGCTGGGCACGGCCACCGCGACACGGTGCGCGGAGGTGACCGGAGAGAGCGTCGCGAGCTGCTCGTTCCATCTGCGCACCCTCGCCGAGTACGGCTTCATCGAACGGGCACCCTCCCATACCAGGGAGAAGCCGTGGCGGCTGGCCAAGCCCGTCCAGTCGATCGCGTCCACGGCCGGGACCACCCCGACGGGAAACGCACTCGCGGAGGTGTTCCTCGAAAAAGAGTTCGCGCGCCTGCGTGCCTGGCGTGGGCGCATGGAATCAGAGCCCGAGGAGTGGAAGAACGCGAGCCTGGTCCTGGGCGCCACTCTCTGGATGACCCCGACGGAGTTGTCGGAGTTCAGGGAGTTCCTCAGGGCGATGGTCATGGGATACCTCGACCGGGTCGAGAAGGCCGAACTGCGGCCCGAGGGAGCCCGGCCGGTGCGACTGTTCATGGCCAGTAGCGCCGAGCACTACCCGGAACCCGCCGACGACGCGGCGACCCAGGCATGAGCGCGCTGGGCGACTCACGCTTTCGCAGGCTCCTGGCCGGTCAGTCGCTCAGCACTTTCGGCGACAGCGCGCTGTACCTGTCGCTGGGCATCTGGGCCAAGGACCTGACCGGCCAGAACGCGGCGGCGGGAATGGTCTTCCTCTGCCTGTCCCTGCCGGTGGTCCTCACCCCGTTCGCAGGCCACATCGTCGATCGACTACGCCGTAAACCGCTGCTCATCGGGGTCAACGTCGTCGCCGGCATCGGCGTGCTGGCCCTGCTGCGGGTGCACACGGTGGCCGATCTGTGGATCATCTACGCGGTCGCCCTCGGGTACGGTCTCTCCTTCATCCTGTTGCGCCCCGCCCAGGTGGGACTGGTCAAGGAGATCCTCTCCGGGGAGGACCTCGCGGGCGCGAACGCCGCCATCCGGACGGTCGGCGAGGGCATCCGGCTGTTCAGCCCGCTGGCCGGAGCCGCCGTCTACACAGCGGTCGGCGGCCCCATGCTCGCCGTGATCGACTCGATCACCTTCGCCGTCGCGGTCGTCATCCTGCTCACCCTGCGCGTCGAGGAGTCCGCCCCGACCCCGCCCCAGGAGCGCGAGCCGTTCCGGCGGGAGATCACGGCGGGTTTCCGGCAGATCGCGAGCACTCCCCTGGTGGCCTTCACCACGGTCGCCGTCGCCGCCAGCTTCGCGGTGATCGGCCTGCTGGACACGGTCGACTTCGCGGTCATCGAGTACGGACTGGGGCGTCCCGCCTCGTTCTTCGGCGTGCTGATGTCGGTCCAGGGCGCGGGCGGGATCTGCGGCGGCCTGGTCGTCGCCGCGCTGATCCGCAGGTACGGCGAGGCCAGGTCGGTCGGCGCGGGCCTGCTGACGGTCGCCGTCGGTACGGCGCTGCTGACCACGACGAGCCTGCCGGTGGTCGTCGCGGGGTTCGCGATGATCGGCTGCGGGGTGCCCTGGCTGGTGGTCGGCTACACGACGGCGTGGCAGCGTTCGACGCCGCAGCAGGTTCTGGGCAGGGTGGCCGCGGCGGCCGACCTGGCCACGGTGGGGCCGCAGACGCTCTCCATCGCGCTCGGCGCCGCGCTCATCGCGTCGGTCGACTACCGCGTCCTGCTGGGCGTCTGCTGCGCGGTCCTGGCCCTTTCGGGGGCCGTGCTCCTGCGCAGGGCCCCCAAGCTCGTCGCCGCCTGACGAATCACTGCCTGACGAGTCACCGCCTGACCGGGCGCTGGCCGGACTCCCACGACCGGCCGAGGACGGCCTTCCCCACGGCTCCGGGCGTCAGCCGTACTTCTTGATGGTCCTGCTGATCCAGTCCGCGTAGGCGGGGACGTTGACGTAGAGGCCGGGGCCCTCCGCGCAGGACGGGCTGGCGGCGCCGGGCCCCGAGGTGACGCCGATGAGCTCCCAGCGGCCGGTACGGCCCCGCCGGATCTGCGGTGAGCCGGAGTCGCCGTTGCAGGCCATGGCGTCGCGCACCCGGCTGACCGTGCACAGGCGCCTGCCCGAGGCGTAGCCGGGGCCGCACTCGGAGACGGCGCCCCTGCGGGTGTCGAGTTCCTGGAGCCGTTCGGCCATCTTCCACTCGGCCGGGTTCTTGCTGAACACGGTGGTGCCGAAGCCGATGATCCTGGTCGGGGTGCCGGGGCGGCCGGGCTGTTCGGCGATCCTGACGGGTTCCTGGGTGACCGGGCGGTCCAGGCGGATCAGGGCGATGTCGTCGCGGTTGGGGCCGCCCTTGAGGTTCTGCCGGAACCCGGGGTGGACCACCTTCTTCGAGATGGCGCGGACGGTGCCTCCCGAGGTGCGGTTCTCGCTGCCGACCCGGACGGTTCCCACCGGGATCGAGCCGATCTCCGTGTTGAGGCAGTGGGCCGCGGTCACCACCCACCGCGGGTGGATCAGCGCCGCTCCGCACTGGCCGTCCTTGAGGCCCTGGGCGGGGGCGGAGATCGGGACGGACGCCATGAACGGGTAGGACTCGGTGGAGTCCTTGCCGTTGATGATCGCTCCGGCGCTGCCGGCCGTGGCGGCGAGGCAGGCCGTACCGGCGACGACGACGATGGCGAGACGTGACGCCACCCGGCGGGATGATTGCATGCCAAACAAAAGGGCCAGCCCTTCAGTGGGAATTAATACTGAATAAGGCTATTTATCCGCTTTTGTCGGGAAAATCCTGTCAGCACGTGGCCGTACGGTAGGGACAGCCCCCTCAGCCGGGCAGGGTGAGCGTCACCAGGGTAGGGACCACCTCGCGGATCCGGCGTTCGCGGAGGTGGTCGACCAGCCGGGCGGCCCCTGCGGCGCCGTCGGCCATGAGACAGCCGGGGTCGAGTCTGCCCCTGGTGACGGCGGCGGCGGAGATCGCCAGCGGAGAACGGCGCAGCTCGGCCACCTGGACGTCCTGTTCCTCCGGCAGCCAGCCCCGCACCAGCTCCGGCACCGAGGGGCTGTCCTCGGGCACCTCGACGATCAGCAGCACGCGGGCCGTACCCTCGGGGTGGAGCGCACCGGGCATCGCGGCGGCCACGAAACCGAGGGCGTGCTCGGCGCTCATCCAGCCGACCTCGACCTCGGCGTGGTGGTTGGGACCGGTCGGGCTGTTGAACACCAGGTGGTCGGCCAGGTCCCCGACCGCGAGCCCGGAACGCAGGTCCGCCACCCGGAAGTCGGTCTTCTCCTCCGGGCCCACGTCGAGCCCGTTGACCAGGGCGTTCACCTGGGAGTACGCGACCGCCCTCGGGTTGAGATCGACACCGACGACCGAGGAGCAGCCCTCCCGCAGCGCCAGCGCCAGAATCCCGCAACCGCTCCCGACGTCCAGGAGCCTGCCATCGACGGGACCGAGGTTGTCCAGCAGTTCGAAACTCGACGCGTGCGGTGGCATGACCAGCGTGGACCGGCCGGCCATGGTGACCGAGGCGTCACCCCTGAACAGCTGGTCGGACAGCAGATACATGGAACGGCAGGGCGAGACGGAGACCTCCGACGTCACCGTCCCGTCCCGCTCGGCGACCAGTTCGAGCCCCGCGAGCAGCCCGCGCAGCGCGGTGGGCACCACCTTCGTGTAGACGTCCCCGGGCACCTCGCCGTTGCGCACGAAGAGCTGCGCCATGACGCCCGCCGGGCTCGTCAGCAGCTCGGGGACCCGCTCGGCGGAGCAGACGGCGTAGAAGGCCGTGTTGCTCAGCAGGTCCGTCGGGTCCTCGGCGGACAGGGCGGCGGCCGTCGCCTCCTCGGTGAACCCCACCTCGCGCAGCGCCCCGCCGAGGGAGCGCAGAGCCTGGACGCCACGTGCCCGCGCCACCTGGGCGCCCGGTTGCCACACAACGTCACCTGCGGTGCAGGCGGACCGGGAAGGAGTCCAGCCCGAAGTTGATGATGGAGGAGTTGTACTCGGGTTCGCCGAGCGGTTCGACCTCCGCCACCAGCCTGGACAGCTCCGTGAACAGCACCCGCAGCTCGGTCCTGGCCAGCGGCCCGCCGATGCAGTAGTGCTCGCCCCAGCCGAAGGCGATGTGCCGATTGGGGTGCCGGTTGAGGTCGAGGCGGTGCGGTTCGTCGAAGACGGCGGTGTCCCGGTTGGCCCCCGGCGTCCACACCACGACCCGGTCGCCCGCCTTGATCCGCTGCCCGGCCAGCTCGGTGTCCGTCTTGGCCGTGCGCAGCACGTGCAGCCCGACGGAGGTCCACCGCAGCAGCTCCTCGGTGGCGAGCTTCGGGTCGGCCTTGCCGTCCAGTTCCCGCCAGGCGTCGGTGTTGCGCACCAGGGAGAGCATCGCCATCGCGGCCGTGTGCCGTACGGTCTGGATGCCGCCCACGATGATGTTGTCGCAGTTCAGCACGACCTCGTCGAGTTCGAGGTCGGCGGCGAGCGCGCTGATGACGTCGTCCCCCGGGGCGGCCTTGCGCTCCATCGCGAGCTGCAGCAGGTACGGCAGCAGCCGCTGGTGCGCGGCACGCCGTTCCGCCGGGTTGCGGCCGAGGAACGCCTGGTCGCACATCGCCACGATCTCGTCGCGGTCCTCGTCCGGGATGCCCATGAGGTCGCACATCACGGTGAGCGGGACGACCGCCCCGATGTCCTTGACGAAGTCGATCTTCTCCCTGACCAGCAGCCGTTCGATGACGCCCTCGGTCAGGTCGCGGATGCGCTCCTCAAGGACGTTGGCGCGCCTGGCGGAGAAGAACGGCATGACCGGGTCACGGTAGGCGCGGTGCTTCGGCGGGTCGCTCAGCGCCATCATCCGCCCGGCCCCGGCGGGGGGACCGTACCCGGTGCCCAGCAGCGAACCGCCCTGTGAGCTGTAGGTCTTGGCGTCGCCGAGGACCGCGAGCGACTCCCGGTGGGTGAGCACCGCCCACAGGGGGCCCTCCTGGCCCGACTCGTGCCGCTGGACCGCGCCTTCACCCCGGATCTCGTCGAGGATCGTGTACGCGTCGTCCCTGGCCCAGAATCCGGCGTCGGTGAGGTCATAGGTGTCCAGCAGCATTGGGATTCCTTTCCGCTGTCTGGTCCGGCTCTGCTGACTCGGCCGGGTTTCCGGCGAGTTCACGGTCGACGCGGGCGGCCAGTTCCCGCAGGGTCGGGTGGTCGAACACGGCCCGTACCGGCAGCCCGACCTCGAACCGCTCCAGCACCTCCGCCGTGACCTGCGGCGCGAGCAGCGAGTAACCGCCGACGGTGAAGAAGTCGTCGTCCGGTCCCACCTGCTCGCAGCCGATGACCTGGCACCAGATCTCCCCGAGCACGCGTTCCGTCTCGGTGCTGAACGCGACCGGTTCGACACCCCGGTCACGGGCGTCGGGGGCGTCCGGGGTGGGCAGCCGCAGCCGGTCGATCTTGCCTGTCGAGGTCAGCGGCATCTCGTCGAGCACGACGTACGCCGCCGGGATCATGTACGTGGGCAGCGACCTGGTCAGCCGCCGGTGCAGCGCGGCGACGTCGATCACCGCGTCGGGGCGCGGCTGGACGTACGCGGCCGGGCGCAGCGTCTCCGGGCTGTCGCCGTAGGTCCTGACGGCGGCCTGGGCGACCGCCGGGTCGCGGTAGAGCGCCGCCTCGATCTCCCCCAGCTCGACCCGCGCACCCCTGATCTTGACCTGGTCGTCGATCCTTCCCGAGAAGACCAGCCCTCCGTCGGCCGTACGGCGGGCCAGGTCACCGGTGCGGTAGGTCTGTTCGGGCAGGAAGACCTGTCGTGTCTCCTCGGGCCGGTTGAGGTAGCCGTGGGCGAGGAACCCGCTGCGGACGCGGATCTCCCCGATCTCCCCGTCCGGCACCGGCCGTCCGTCCTCGTCGGTCAGCAGGATCTCCCGTCCGGGGATGGGCCTGCCCAGCGGGATCGGATCGACGGCGTCCTGCGGCACCTGCTGCGAGGTGGCGAGGATGCACTCGGTCGGCCCGTAGAAGTTGTGCACGGCGGCCTTGGGGAAGGCGTCGCGGGCGGCCAGCACGAGCTCGGCGTGCAGCGACTCGCCGAACAGGCTCAGCGTCCGCACGCTGCCGACCGGCGCCGATCCCGCCGCGGCGTCCAGCAGGTGACGGCACAGGCTCGGCACGGTCTGCAGGTGCGTCACCTCGTGTTCGACGATCCACCGGTGGATCCTGGCCGGGTCGCCCTTGACCTCCCCCGGCGGGATGACCAGCGCGGCCCCGCCGTGCACCGCCGTCATGATCTCGACGTAGGCGGCGTCGTAGGCGAGCCTGGCCCACTGGAGCATCCGCGCGCCCTGACGCGTGTCGAGTTCGGTCGAGAGCCAGCGGGTGAGCTGGTCGAGGTTGCCGGTGCGCTGCACGATGCCCTTGGGGGTGCCGGTGGAGCCCGAGGTGTAGACGACGTACTCGGTGTCCTGCGGTACGGACGTCCGCCTCGCCTCACCCGTCGCCCGCCGTACGACCGTGGCCTCGTCCCCCTCCACCTGCACGAGCGCCGTGGGGAAGGGGTCGGCGCCCGCGGGGGCGAGCACGGCGACCGGGGAGGAGTCGGCCACGATCGCCATCTGCCGCTCAAGCGGCTGGTCGGCCGTCAGCCAGGCGAACGGGGTACGCGCCCGGCGGGCGGCCAGCAGCGCCGCGACCGCGTCGGGGCCGTCGGGAACGGTGATCACCAGCACGTCACCGGGCCGCAGCCCGGCGCGGACCAGCGCCGCGCTGTACTGCGCGGCCCGCCGCTCAAGTCCTCGGTAGGTCAGCGTGCCCGACTCGGTGATGACGGCGGGGGCGTCGGCGCGGTTCATGCCACACCCGCCGAGGTGCTCAGGAAGTCGGCGACCGTCCGCGCCAGCACGGCTCCGGCCGCCTGGACCACCAGGTGGCCTCCTTCGAGGACCCGCATGCTGTACGGCCCGGTCGTGCTGCGCGCCCAGCCCGTCATCTCCTCACCGCTCACGGTCGGGTCGTCGGTGCCGACCAGCCCGAGCACCGGGCAGTCGAGCAGCGGCTCCCACCGGTGCAGGTAGTCCTGGCACAGGTTGAGGTCGGCGCTCACGACAGAGAGGACCAGATCCCGCAGGTCAGGGTGGTTGAGCACCTCGGTCACCGTGTCGTCGATGGAGGTCAGGAAGGTCACCACGTCCTGCGTTCCCGTCGGCCCGGGTGGGCCGTTCCACAGGTGGGGCGGCAGCAGCGCGGCCAGCACGCACGCGACGGGCGGGTTCTCCGGCGACAGCTCCCTGGCCACGTTGTAGGCGACGAGCGCGCCCATGCTCTGGCCCAGCAGGGCGTACCTCCCGGTGGCGAACGGCCGCATCGCCGCGCTCACCCAGGCGACCAGCTCGTTCACGTCCGCGGCGTGCGGCGCGGTGAACCGCCCGCCCCTGCCGGGCATCCGTACGGCCCACACCTCGATCTCGGGGGGCAGTTCCCTGGCGAGATCGGCGAAGGCGGGCGCGTCCCCGCCGGCGTGCGGGAAGCAGAACAGCCGGGTCTCCGCGTTCGGCCTGGGCACCGGCACCCAGAACCAGTCGGTCACCAGCATCGGCGCCGTCATCACATTCCCCCGTTCTCCGTGGTGTCCGCGCCTGCTCCACTCCGGGTGCCCTCGTTCGTGACGCGGCGCGGGGAGACGTCGAGCTTCGAAAGCGGCAGGTCGGGATCGGCCACGACCTGGGCGAGCAAGGACTGGTAGCCGGCGAGGAGGTTCTCGGCCGAACTCCCGTCGAACAGATCGGTGCGGTAGCACAGCAGCGTCTCGACGGTCTCCGCCGCGGTGTCGAGCACGTGCAGCTCCAGGTCGAGTCTGGTGACCTGCTGACGCACCCCGTCCCACTCCTCGACCTCGATGTCGTGCCAGCGGGCCGGCTGTGCGCGGTGCGGCGTGCGCAGCAGCTGGAACCCCACCTGGACCAGTGGGTTGCACGTGGGGTCACGCGGGACGCCGAGGTGGTCGACCAGCATGTCGAAGGGGAGCGAGTCGTGTTCGAGCGCGTCGAGCGTGGCCGATCCGACCTGGGCCACCGCCTGCCGGAAGGACGGATCTCCCGACAGGTCGCCACGCAACGGGACGGTGTTGACGAAGAACCCGACGGTCGCGTGGAACTCCGGCCGCGACCGCCCCGCGACGGGGACGGCCAGGACGACATCGTACGCTCCGGTCCACCGGGCCAGCAGCATCATGAAGGCCGTGACGGTGGTGACGAACATCGTGCTGCGCAGTTCACCGGTCAGCCCGCGCAGCCGTACGGCCAGCGGCGGCGGCACCGCGTCCGGCAGCTCACCGCCCGCGAGCGTCTGCGAGACCGAACGCGGCCGGTCCGTCGGCAGAGGCAGTACGGCGGGCGCCCCGAGCAGCCGTTCCCGCCAGTGGGCGAACTCCCGCTCCAGGTACTCACCGCCCAGCAGGCCGCTCTGCCAGGCCGCGTAGTCGGCGTAACCGGCCTGCGGGAGGGGCAGCTCGACCTCCTCGCCCTTCACGTACGCCGCGTACAGTTCCCCGATCTCGGCCGTGACGATCTGCACCGACCACGCGTCGATCACGATGTGGTGCATCTCCAGCAGCAGGATGTGCCGCTGTTCGCCCAGTCTCAGCAGGTTCGCCCGCACCGGGGCGGCGGCGGCCAGGTTGAAGGGCCGCGCCACCTGCGCGGCGGCGAACTCGGCGGCGTCCCCACCCTGGGAGGCCAGATCGACGTACGGCAGCGGCACCTCACCGGGGGGTTTGATCCGCGCCCCGGGACGGCCCCGCTCGGCGGGGAAACTCGTGCGCAGGGCGTCGTGCCTGGCGACCACCTCGGTCAGCGCGCGCCGCAGGGCCTCGACGTCGAGGGCGCCGCGCAGCTCGTAGCCCAGGCACACGTTGTACTGCGTCGATTCCGGGTCGAACTGCTGCAGGAACCAGAGCCGGTGCTGCGCGGGAGACAGGGGAAGACGTCCGGTCTCCGCCGCGCTCCTGTGCTCAGTGCTCATCGGGGGACGCCGCCGTGTCGGGAGCCGTGAGTTCCGTACCTGCGGGGAGCCGCTCACCGACCCAGGTGACGAAGGCCGCGAAGTCCTCGGCGTCGTACAGGTCGCGGAGCGTCAGCTCGACCTTCAACCGGTCACGCACCAGGAACAGCAACCGTACGGCTGCCAGCGAATGCCCGCCCAGCGTGAAGAAGTTGTCCGCCGAGACCACGGCGGGAACCCCCAGGACCTCTTTCCAGATGCCGACGAGGGTGTCGTGCAGGGGACTGGTTCGCTGCTCGACGACGTCGCTGGTCGGTAGGGGGGTGAGGGTGTGGGGTGGGGGCAGGGCGTTGCG
>NZ_JBHSBC010000017.1:0-3546 GCF_042650425.1 Streptosporangium jomthongense
CACCGGCCGGATTCCTCCTGATCCAGGCGAACAGCGCCATCTGCAGCTGGTTCACGAAGCTCTGCCGCTGTTCGTCCGACGGCAGGCCGACGAAGCTGATCACCGAGGCCCGCGCCCACTCCACTTCACCAATCCGCCCCAGAAGGCTCATGATCCGCCATGAGCGTCCTTCCTGGAGGCTTTTCATCATCCTCCGATGATCAGATTGGAGCCGGTTCTTGGTATTCCGGACAGGTCGTGTCCCGCACCCTCCGGATGCGACCAGACGCTGAAGCCGAGACACACGACGAAACCGCCTTCGCCGTCCGGTCCCAACGTCAGACAGTGCACCCTCGATGCCCACACATCCGACACCCCGGCAAACCTCAGCATCTCGTCCGCCGACCGTCGGTCGGCCTCGGCGAGCGTCAGGGACCTATACACCGACTTGAGCTTCACCCCGAGCACCCCGCGGAAGAAGACTTCCACGAAGTCACAGGTGGGGGCTTTGTCCACACTCCGGAGACACAACTCGGAATGGCCAACGCCGTACCGCCACGGACGAAACCTTCGTTCGAGTAACAGTGGCAGGCCATGCTGACAGCGGGGTGACGGCTCTTGCGCTGTCTCACCGGATTCACGCAAAGGTCGTTCCACGGCCTTCCACCTTCCCTCCTGACAGAAGAACGCCTATACGAGCTGTCGAAACCGTCAGTCCGAGTTCGGTCATGTCAGTATTTCTGGGCCGTCCAGGGTGATCACGGGTATCCATGCCTCGTCCACGTCGTTGGGCCTGCACTCGTCGGCAACCGTCGGTTAGACGGAGGGAAGAAAGGGTCACTCCGCCCGGGTACGGCGCCCCGCGTCATGATGATGGCCTTGAACGCGTTCCGTATCTCCTCTCTAACTGTCGGCTCAACTTCCGCCGATCCACGGCGGTACCCGCGCCAGACAACACTGTCCGGCGCGGGCAGGAAGTCAGGCGACCTTCCTTCATCTAAGGCAAAGACGAAAAGATACCCATCCATGCCTTGAGTCCCGAGTCGTAAATATGACGCGGAATAACATCGCTGATACCGAAAACGGGCGAGAGAAGATTCTTCATCAGCCTCAATCGGCGAATTTGGTCGATCTCCAGACTTTGCCATCGAGCTGCCATGTCACGAGCTTCGTCCACTGACATCGGAAGCTCGCGAAGAAGAAGATCGACAACATGGCCTGGGGCAAGGAGATCGACCTCAGAACGTGGAGCAACACGTCTCAGTAGGGCTGCGGAGATGTTTAACCGGCGTATGGCCCCTTCCTCATGGTCGATCGACTTCCTTTTCTCTGCCACACAGAACACGTAGTCTATAGCTGCGGAACAGACCACCCAGTCCTCCGCGGATAATTCCTCGCATTCATCGATAAGCCGCATCGTCAGCAACTCGATGAGGCCTATGCACTGGTTTTGTTCCAATTCTTCCAAAGATAGTCTTCCTGTCGACAGCACAGCTGAAAGCTGTCGCAGATTGAGATCCAAGAGGGCTGCAAACTCACCCATTAGAAGTTAATCCCCGCTGCGGATAATGCGCCGGTCCCGGCCTGAAGGCTTCCCCGTGAAGGCTGGGATTGGCCGCTTTGATTGTTGATGCCCAGGCCGAAGTATCCACTTCCCGAAGAACCTGCGATATCAGCCTCCCCTGCCGAGCGCACACCCGAAGGACGCCTACGGCCGCTTCCGCATCTCTACCGAGAGGACCGGCGAAGATGCCCACGGCGGCCCAGACGCAACTGCTCCCGTCGCCTTTGGCGCAGTCAACATAGTCCGCAGCGAAAAGATCGTAGAGCGCGGCTATTTCAGACTTGCCCCAGTTGCACTTCTCGTGCATGATCTTCTGACACTGCTGGAAGTAGGCGTTGATGTCCTCACCGGGTTTGGGGCTGGGAGTCGCCTTCGTCGTGAAGGCCTGCTTTCCCACGGACTTCGGCGGCGACACCGCAGGCGGCGGAGTGGGACTTGAGGTCTTCTTCGGGGCGATGCCGCCGGCGTCTGAGGAGGCCACGTTGAAGTGGCCGTCGAATTCGTAGGCCCCGGTGGAGTTGGCGTTGAACCGGTAGGGGTTGTACTCGTCCTTGCCGGGGTCGGCCGGGTCGGGTCTGTCAACGCCGGTGAAGAGTTTGTCGTCGTTCTTGCCGTAGGCGGTGTAGCCGTAGGTGGCACGGGTGTCGCCGGTCTCCGAGGTCAGGCTCTCGACGTCGGTGTGGGCGTTGTAGCCGTAGTACGACGGCCCCTCCCCACCGCCGAACCTACGACATCCGGATTTTCCTCACCTTCAAAGAACTGGGGTCATCCAAATTCGGCCCACCGGAGGCGTTCAACGGCGGGAGGAGGGAGCGCTTCGAGTCGTTGGCGAGTCCTGGCCTTCAGTCTTTTCCACGCCAGGAGAGAAGATCTCCCGGTTGACAGTCCAGCGTCTCGCAGATCTTGGTCAGTGTGCTGAACCTGATCGCCCTGGCGCGGCCGTTCTTGAGGATGGACAGGTTCACGATGGTCACGCCGACGCGTTCCGACAGCTCCGTGAGGGTCATCCCCCGCTCCGCGAGAAGGCGGTCGAGGTGTACGGCTATGCCGTGTTCTTCCATGTCGGCGGGTGACATCAGACCAGGCCTTCGAGGTCCTCACGCATCCGGACGGCGTTCCTCATGACGCGGGTGAGCGTGATGAGACCCAGCCCGGTGAGAACGACCGCCGGTGAGATGTCAGGCAGCCGGAACGTGTAGGAGTAGCCGACGCTGAGCGTGCCGAGCAACTGAGCGTTGGCGAGGTCCTGAACGGTGGGAGCCAGGACGGCACCGACCAGCAGCCACCACCCCAGGGAACGAAGCCCTCGCGCCACATCGAGTGTGTAGACGCCCCGCCTGTCCGCGACGCGGACCATACGCCACACCATGACGAGCGCGCCGACGGCGAGCACGAAGCCGGGGAACGTGGTGAGCGCCTGCCAGATCATCTGCGCCCCGCTGGGGTCGCCCGTGCAGAACCGCGTTCCCGTCGCCATCGTCGACACACCCGAAGTGGCGCGGTCGACGAGAACCTCTCCCGCCTGCAGGCCCAGATCGACGGCGCACGCGGTCTCGCCGTCCAGCCCGAAGAGACTGCCTCTCCCGGAGGCGAGAAGCCCCAAGCCCACCACCGTGACGACGACGAACCACAACAGCCCAAGCGGCGCCGCGCTGGCCAAGGGCTCCAACGAAGGTTTCCTCTCGGACATCTCGCCCCCACTTATCGTTTTTCGATAACCAGGACGATAAGTTATCGAAAAACGATAAGTCAACCGGCCGTCCCGAGGCCACCTCGTGTGGTCGCCGAGGGTGTTCAGGGCTGGGTGGGGTTGGCCCTGGTTATCACCTCTTCGGCGGTCAGGGGGGCCTTGGGGTGGTGGGACAGGCAGAGAGGGACCAGGGTTTTGGCGAAGGCGGTTCCCTCGGCCGCCAGGTAGAACTGGCCCGTCGTCAGCCGGGAGACGTCGGTGACCGCGCCACCCTTCGACCTGGCCATCTCCTTGGCCGCCTCGATCTGGGCCG
>NZ_JBHSBC010000018.1:0-88776 GCF_042650425.1 Streptosporangium jomthongense
GTCCGAGGAATTTCAGACCGCCCCGTCTCCGGAGCAACCCTTCCAATTTACTCTGACATCCGGAACGTGTCGAACCGAAGCGACCGGGACACACGTGTCTCGGTCGAGAGTGAGTCAGAAGGGGTTCCCGGGGTCTCACCGACATCGTCGGCGCCCTCGGGCCTGGTGACTCTATGTCCCCCGAGGGACGTCGTCAAATCAGGGCCGGTCACGCAGCCGGGACGACGCTGAACTCCGATAATCTGCCCGTCGTCAGGAGGTGGCAGATGGCTGAAGCGGGCGCCTTTTCAGTACCCGGCTATGACATATCCGGCGTACTCGGCCAAGGCGGTTTCGGGATCGTCTACCGGGCCCGGCAGCTGGCGGTCGACCGGGAGGTCGCGCTCAAGGTCGACAACCGCGTTCTGCTCTCCGAGCGTGACCGGCGGCGCTTCATGCGGGAGGTCACCTCGGCGGGAGCCCTGTCGGGGCATCCGCACGTGGCCCATGTCTATGACGCCGGAGTGCTCGCCGACGGCAGGCCGTACATGGTGCTGGAGCTGTGTCCTGGAGGGTCGCTGCTCGACCGGTTGCGTGCGGAGGGGCCGCTGGCTCCCGCCGAGGTCGCCGACATCGGCGTCCGGATCGCCGACGCGCTGGCCGCCGCCCACTCCGCGGGGGTGCTGCACCGGGACATCAAGCCGGCCAACATCCTGATCAACCGGTACGGCAACGTGGTGCTGTCCGACTTCGGGCTGGCGACCATGCCCTCCGCGGGGGGCGAGGCCTCGGTGACCAGAGAGTCGCTCACCCCCGCCTACGCGCCGCCCGAGGCGTTCGACCTGACGGAGCCCTCCGCGGCGGGAGACGTCTACTCCCTCTCCGCCACTCTCTACGCGTTGCTGTCCGGGCGTCCTCCCCGGTTTCCGGAGAGCGGGGTGGCCAACATCGCGGTCATCATGGCCCTGCACCGGCTGCCGATCCCGGAGATCCCCGGTGTGCCGCCGGAGCTGACCGCCGTGCTCCGTCAGGCCATGGACAGCGATCCCGCGCGACGCACCCCCTCGGTCGCGGCCCTGCGGGACGCCCTCACCGATCTGCACCTGGAACGGGGGGCCCGGGACGGCAGGCCGATGCCTCCGCGTCCCTCTCCCGTTCCACCGCCGTCCGTCCCGGTACCGCCTCCGTACGCCTCCGGGCCCCGCCCCACTCCTCAGACCGGGGGGCACGCGTCGTACGGCGTGCCGGGGGCGCGGCCGGGGCCGGGGAGAGAGGTGATGCGCGCGCACCTGACCTCACCCGGTCTTCAGGAGCTCGGCGTGACCCAGTCACCGGCCAAGGACGCGGCGCCCACCGCCGGCGCCTCGAACACCCGGGTGTTCGTCGCGGTCGCGGCCGCCTTCGTGATCCTGCTGCTGGCCGGGGTCGGGCTGATGATCATGGAGAACTTCGGTCAGGGCGCCTCCGTCGGCGGCCTCGCGGACACCTCCGAGGCCGGGGGCCCCGGTACGGGGGCTCAGGGGACGAACGCCGAGGTCGCCACGTTCACCCTGGACTGTCCCGCGGCGGCCGTGCCCGGTGGCCGTGCCTCGTGCGTGCAGAAGGCCGAGTGCTGGGGCGGACTCGTCGTGATCGCGGGGGACGCGTCGGCGCGGCCCGTCAGGTGCGAGGAGCCGCACGCGTGGGAGACGTTCGCGATCGCCACGCTGCCGGGCGGCCTCACCTACGACGCGGGGGCCGCCGAGCGCGATCCGATGGTGCGCAAGGTGTGCGCGTCGTCGGTCATGCTCAGCTCCCGGCGCGGCGCCGCCGTCAAGATCATTCCCTCGGACTGGCAGATCGCGGTGTTGCCGCCCTCGAAGGAGCGGTTCGCCTCGGGGGTGCGGACCTACCGCTGTCTCGGGAGCGTTGTCGGCGGCGACCGGGCGGGGTCGTCCTTCCGGCCCTGAGACCCGGCCCTGAGACCCGGCCCTGAGCCGGCTCCGGGCGTCGGCGCGGCTCGGCGCGCGCTGTGGGGAGCGATCGGTGCAGACTGGGCATCCTTGAACGTAATAGGGGGTGTCACAACATGACTCAGGCGCAGATAGGTGTGACCGGCCTGGCGGTGATGGGGGCGAATCTGGCCCGCAACCTCGCCAGGCACGGGCATGTGGTCGCGGTGCACAACAGGTCTCTGTCACGGACCACGAAGCTGGTCGAGGAGCACGGGGACGAGGGAACCTTCGTCGCCTGTGAGACTCCGGAGGAGTTCGTCGCGGCGCTCGAACGTCCCCGCCGTGTCCTCATCATGGTCAAGGCCGGGGCTCCGACGGACGCGGTGATCGAGGAGTTCGCCCCGTTGCTCGAACCGGGTGACATGCTCGTCGACGGCGGCAACGCGCACTTCCTCGACACCCGCAGGCGTGAGGCGGCGCTTCGGGAACGGGGCATCCACTTCGTCGGCGCCGGGGTCTCGGGCGGTGAGGAGGGCGCGCTGCTCGGGCCGAGCATCATGCCCGGCGGTTCGAAGGAGTCGTACGCGGCGCTCGGGCCGTTGTTCGAGGACATCGCGGCGAAGGTGGACGGAGTGCCGTGCTGTACGCACATCGGTCCCGACGGGGCCGGTCACTTCGTCAAGATGGTGCACAACGGCATCGAGTACGCCGACATGCAGCTCATCGCCGAGGCCTACGACCTGCTCAGGCAGGGGGCCGGGCTGGAGCCCTCGCGGCTCGCCGACGTCTTCGACGAGTGGAACCGGGGTGAGCTGTCCTCCTACCTGATCGAGATCACCGCCGAGGTGCTCAGGCAGGTGGACGCCTCGACCGGCGGGCCGCTGGTCGACGTGATCGCCGACCGGGCCGAGCAGAAGGGCACCGGGCGCTGGACGGTGCAGATCGCGCTCGACCTGGGTGTGCCGGTGAGCGGTATCGCCGAGGCCGTCTTCGCCCGTTCGGTCTCCGGTCACGCCGACCTGCGGGAGGCCGCCCGCGGGCTCCCCGGCCCCACGCCCGTGCCCGATCGGACGCTCGGTGACGACTTCGTCGAGGACGTACGGCGGGCGCTGTACGCGTCGAAGATCATCGCCTACGCGCAGGGGTTCGACCAGATCAGGGCGGGGAGCGCCGAGTACGGCTGGGACGTCGATCCGGGCGCGCTGGCCACGATCTGGCGGGGTGGCTGCATCATCAGGGCGGTCTTCCTGGACCGGATCCGCGAGGCCTACGAGGAGAGCACGCCGCCGGTGACGCTGCTGACCGCGCCGATCTTCGTCGAGGCGCTCGGCCTGGCGCAGGACTCGTGGCGGCGGGTGGTGGCGAAGGCGGCCGAGCTGGGCATTCCGGTGCCCGGTTTCTCCACGGCGCTCGCCTACTACGACTCGCTGCGCGCCGAGCGGCTGCCCGCCGCCCTGATCCAGGGGCAGCGCGACTTCTTCGGCGCGCACACCTACCAGCGGACGGACCGGGAGGGCGCCTTCCACACCCTGTGGTCCGGTGACCGCTCCGAGGTGGGCGCCTGAGCTCGGCCTCCGGCGTCGCGGGGTGTCGTCCCTTCGGGGGCGGCACCCCGTTCCTGTGCGCGACCGTTCCGGTCAGCCCGGCTGGGGCAGCAGGCCGAACGCGTGGTCGGCGGCGGCGACCGCCGACGGGTAGACCTCGTCGGCGGTCTCCCCCCGGGTGAGCCTGGCCCAGTTCTCCCTGGCCAGCACCCGCTGTACGGCCAGCGTCTGCGCGGCCACGAGTCGGGCGGTGAGCTCGTCCGTGACCTCCCTGAGCGCTTCGGCCAGGGCCTCCTCGTCCTTGGTCGTGTGGTGCACGAGTCTGGCGGCCAGGCCGGGGGTCGAGAAGATCATCCGGTGGTAGGCGAGCACCGTCGGGTGGTCGTTGAGCCCTGTCACGGGGTCGCGCCTGCGGAGTCCTTCGAGGAAGTGACGGTGGAGGGCGGCCAGGGGGCTCTCGTCCCGGCCGCGGTGCCGTACGACTCGTGCCGACTCCTCGTGGTGGTCGGAGATGCGGTGGAGGACGAGGTCCTCCTTCGAGGCGAAGTACTTGAACAGCGTCGGTTTGGAGACCCCCGCGGCGGCGGCGACCTCGGCGACGGACACCTCGTCGAAGCCCCGGTCGAGGAACAGGGTGATGGCCGCCGTGGAGATCGCGTCGTGGACCTGCTGTTTCTTGAGCTGCCGGAGTCCTGTCACCCGTCCAACCTAACAGGTGGTTAACCGGGTTAATATATTGACTCGGTTAAGTTTTGAGGGGTGATGCTGGTGACCGGCACCGGACTCGACGAGGAGCGGTCCTACCTGGAGGAATGCAGGGCGGCGCTGCGGGGGATGCGCGACGGCGCACGGTTCAACGTCGTCGTCGGCGAGCATGTGGCGGGCGACCGCTACAGTGCCGAACGGCTGGGGCGCCATCTCAAGAGCCTCGCCAAGGAGCTGGCCGAGGAGCCCGAGGGGCCCGTGTTCTTCGGCCGTCTCGACTTCGGCGCGGGGGCGGACGCGGGCGACCACCGGGGGCGGCGTTACTACATCGGGCGGCGGCACATCTCCGGCGGGACCGGCCGTCAGCCGCTGGTGCTCGACTGGCGGGCACCCGTCTCGACGGTGTTCTACCAGGCCGACGTCCGCGACTCCCGCGGTGTCACGACGCGCCGCCGGTTCGGATGGTCGGGGTGGCCTCCCGTCCTGACCGGCTTCGAGGACGAACGGCTCGGCGAGGGCGGCGCGCCGGGTACGGCGAGCCGGATCCTGGCCGAGGAGATCGAACGGCCCCGTGTCGGCCCGATGCGTGACATCGTCGCCACCATCCAGCCCGAGCAGGACGAGCTGGTGCGGACCGGGCTTGAGACGTCGATCTGCGTCCAGGGCGCGCCCGGCACGGGGAAGACCGCGGTCGGCCTGCACCGCGCCGCCTACCTGCTCTACACCTACCGGCGCAGGCTCGCCGGCAGCGGTGTGCTGATCCTCGGTCCCAACCAGGCCTTCCTCGGCTACATCTCGGCCGTGCTGCCCGCCCTCGGCGAGATGGACGTCGAGCAGACGACCCTGGGGCGGCTGCTGGCGCCGGAGCCGTCCAAGGGGCCGCCGAAGGGTTCCGACGACGAGGCCGCGGCGGTGGTCAAACACGACGCACGGATGGCCGAGGTGCTGCGCAGGGCGTTGTACGGGCGGGTCAGACGGCCCGACGGCCCGTTGACCGTGCCCGACGGGGCCTACCGCTGGCGGGTCTCCGAGGAGGAGCTGCGGCGCGTCGTCGACGACGTCCTGCGGGAGGCGCCGCCGTACGGGGTCGGGCGTGAGCGGGTGCTCTCACGGCTGGTCTCCCTCCTGCGGGCGCGGGCCGAGGCTCGGGGACAGACGACCGGCACGGCGTGGACGAGGAGGACCGGCAGGGCCGTCAGGGAGTTCCTGGACACGGTGTGGCCCGTGGCGCGGCCCCGGGAGGTCGTGGCGGAGCTGCTCACCGATCCGAACGTGCTGGCCGGGGCTGCCGGGGGGATCCTCACCCCCGCCGAGCAGTCGGCGATCCTGTGGTCACGTCCGCCGCGCTCGTTCAAGAGCGCCAGGTGGTCGGAGGCCGACGCCGTGCTCCTCGACGAGGTGGCGGGCCTGATCGAGCGTCCCAGGGGATACGGTCACGTCATCGTGGACGAGGCCCAGGACCTGTCACCGATGCAGTGCCGGGCCGTCGCGCGCAGGAGCGAGCACGGTTCGATCACCGTGCTGGGCGACCTGGCGCAGGGCACCACGCCCTGGGCGGCGCGGAGCTGGCCGGAGCAGCTCGCCGCGCTGGGCAAGCCGGGAGCGGCACCGGTCACCCTGACGACCGGGTTCCGGGTTCCCGGGGCGGTCGTCAGGCTGGCCAACCGCCTGCTCGACGAGCTGGCGGTCGATGTGCCGAGGACGCGTTCGTTCCGCGGTGACGGGTTGCTGCGGTTCCACCGGACGTCCGATCTTCCCGGTACGGCGGCGCGGGTGGTGCGCGAGGCGCTGGGGCACGAGGGCTCGATCGCGCTCGTGGCCGCGGACGACGCGCTCGACGGCCTGGCCGAGGCGGTCCGGGCCGAGGGTGTCGAGATCGCCGCCCTCGGCGAGGGGTCCGACGGCGTCCGGGTCACCGCCGTGCCCGCCACACTCGCCAAGGGACTGGAGTACGACCACGTGGTCGTGGCCGAGCCCGCGGCCGTCGTCGAGGCGGAGCCCAGGGGGGCGAACCGGCTCTACGTCGTACTGACCCGTGCCGTCTCGCGGCTGGAGGTGGTGCACACCCGCCCGCTGCCCGCCGGAATCACCCCAGCCATTTAGCTATAAATATCCCTTTTATCCACATATATCCACTCAATGAAACGCCACGAAATGCTGGAAATCGCTGGAATACACGGGAGGCTGGTGGAACTCCTGTTACGCTCCGTGCCGTGAGTGAATCACTGGACGCGCTGGAGCTGCGGATAACCGAGCTCCGCGCCCAGGTACGGCGCGCGGTCAAGGCGCGGGACAACACGCTGGCGCGGTCCCTGCGGGGAGACCTGCGCCGGGCCGAACAGGCCTGGGACCGCGCGGTCGGCACAGATGAGTCCACCGGGGAGTCCACCGGGGAGACCGAGCCGCCGCTGCTGCCGGTCAGGGAACAGGTCCACCAGGCGCTGGCGCTGCTGGGGGTGCCCTCCGCGGCCAGGATGATCGTCGCGGTGAACGAGGCGTTCTTCTCCGGCGCGCTGCGCGGCGCCCAGCTCACCAGCCTGCGCAGGGACGAGGAACGTTCCTTCCGCGGGGACCCCTACGCCCGCCCCTACTACCTGTGCGCCGCGCTCACCGACCGCCTCTCCCCCGCCAGGGGGCTGCTCGCCGACAGCACCTGGGAGCCGGAGCGGAGGGTGCTCGGGCCGCTGAGCCCACGTGTCGACTTCCTCGTCTCGGCCATGCGCGTCGCCGACAGGATCATCCGCATGACCGATCCGCCGCAGGGCGCCCGACGGTTGCTGCGGCGGATGGCGCAGAACGTCCCGGGAGCCGTCGAGGGTCTCGCCCCCGCGGACCCGGAGCTCACGATCCGCGCGGCACGCGCCGAACTCGACGTGCACCACGCCGGAGACGCGGCGCAGCGAGCCGAGGTCGCGGCGCGGGCGGGCAGGCAGCTTTCCGACATCGAGCGGCTGTTCGGCGCCGCCGCCCTGAGCACCCTGAGGGGAGCGAGTTGAACGGCAGGCTGGACAGGCTGCGCGGCCCCGTGCCGTCACACCCGCACGACGCCCGCGCCATCGCGGCGCTGGCCGCCAACCCCGGCTGCGCACGCCGTGCGCTGCTGGACGCCGCGGGAGTCGACAAGGACCGTACGGCAAGGCACATGGGCTTTCCCGCGCCCTTCGGCCAGTCCCAGTTCGCGATCACCCGTGGGAACTCCTTCGAGATCGTGGTGAAGGAGAACGGCTGCGCCGAGTTGCTCCGGCTGCTGCGCGAACTGCTCGGACTGCCCGTCGCGGAGGTCGGCTACCAGGACGTGGAGAGCGTCGGCGCCCATCTGCGCCACTCCCACACCAGGGCCCTGGTCGACAGAGCCGCACGGCAGGAGGAGGCCGCTGTCTTCTACGACCACCCGCTGCTCAGCCTGGAGATCGCCGGGCACGTCTGTTACCTGGAGCCGGACGTGGTCGCCTTCCAGCTCGGCGGGCGCTTCCACATCGTGGAGATCAAGTCGTTCAGCGTGATCGACGGGCAGGCCGAGCCGCGGAAGGTCGCCGCCGCGGCCAGGCAGGCCGCGGTCTACGTGCTGGCGCTGCGCGCGCTGCTGGCCGACCTGGGACACGACCCGGAACGGGTCTCCCACGAGGTGGTCCTGGTCTGCCCGGAGAACTTCGCGAACCGGCCCGTGGCGTGCCTGGTCGACGTACGCAGGCAGCTGGCGGTGCTCAAGCGGCAGCTCACCCGGCTGACCCGGGTCGAGACCCTGCTCGACGAGCTTCCCGAGGAGCTCACCTTCGACCTGGCCCCCGGTCAGGACGGCGTGCCGACCCGGCCCGCGGGGGAGGTGGCCCAGGCCCTGTCCCGGGTGCCCGCCCGCTACGCGCCCGACTGCCTGTCCACCTGTGACATGTGCATGTTCTGCCGGGACGAGGCCAGGGGGAACGGCTCGACCGACCTGCTCGGCCGCCAGGTCCGCGACGAACTCGGAGGGGTCTCGACCGTGGCGGAGGCGCTCGGGCTCGCCGAGGGCACCCTGGAGCCCGCCGAGGGCCAGGAGGAGATCGCCCGGCTGCTGCGGCTGGCGGACCGGCTGCGCGAGGAGTGCCTGCGATGAGCGCGCTGACGGCGCTGGCGCGGCTGCGCGCCATCAGGGACGGGAGCGCGCAGCCGGTCACCACGGTCAGGCACTGTCACCTGGCCCCGCAGCCGCTGGTGTTCGTCCCGCTCGGCCTCTCCGGTGAGGCCGCGGCCCCGCTCGCCGCCATGGTCGGCAGCGATCCCGGCCATCCCCGGCTGCTCGTGGTGCCCCAGCCGCGTAACCGGGACCTCCGTTTCGCCTTCGCCGCCGAACTGGCCGAGGTCGTCCTGCCGTACGTGGAGGGGTTCTGCAAGGGCACCGAGACGGTCGAGCGGCGGGGCGGCGAGCCGTACGAGCGGTGCCTGGACGCCCCGCAGATCCTGGTGCCGAACCGGCAGGGGGTGGCCTTCCTCGGGCTGCTCGGCCGGTCCACCCGTTTCCGCAGGGTCGACGGACCCTATCCGGTGCATCCCTCGGTGCCGCTGCTCGGCCGGTGGCTGACCTACTTCGCCGACCGGTCGCAGCAGCCGGGATCCTGCCTGCTGATGGCGGCGACCGAGGCGCTCGGCGCGCACTGGGCGAGCGGGCAGAGCGGCCTTGAGGACGCCAACCTGGCCGCGCTGCTCGGCTGGATCGACCCTCCCGCCGGGATGACCGGATCCCAGGCCGCGCTTGAGGCGGAGGATCCGCTGCTGTGGCCTCCTGCGGGGCCCTCGACGGACCCGGGCTTCGACAACGAGGTGCTCGCCCCGGCCATGCGCGCCTACGAGGAGGCGCCGACCGAGCGGTCGGTGGAACGTGTCACCCAGGCGCTGCGCACCCAGCTCGATCCGACGTGGCGGCTGATGTGGCGGGCGGTCGACCTGCTGCGCGCGCTGCCCGAGGGGTCACGGGTACGGGACCGCTGGGAGAGCGACCGGGGGTCGTTCACCCGCTTCACCGAACGGCTCGCGGAGGGTGGCCCGCCGCAGGCGCGCAGGGACGGCGCGGTCGGCGCCGCGGCCCGGCTGGCCGGTCTCGAACGCGCCAGGGCGAGCTACGACGTGCAGCGCGCCTACGACGACCCGCTGATCATGGCCGAGTACCGCCTGACCGGTGAGGCGTTCACCGGGACGGTCACCGCCGCCGACCCCGAGCACACCGAGGGCGAGGGTCGTTCGCGCAAGCTCAGGCCGCTGGTCACGGTCACCACCGCCGACCCGGTACGGCTGGCGCCGGGCGTGGTCGTCGGCAGCCCGGAACGGCGCGGGCACGCCGCCGAGATCGTCGAGGTCTCCGGCGACGAGATCACCCTGAAGGTCGTCAAGGGGATGGGCCGGGGCAGGACACCCGCTCCGGGGGCGGTGCCCGGACCCGGTGAGCGGATCACCTACACCTCGCTGCTCGACGACTTCCAGTCCTCGGCCTCGCTGCCCGATCCGGAGCTGACGCCGTGGACCCACGGCGGGCCTCCGCAGGAGTACGTGCCCGGTGACGACGACGCCCAGGAGGAGTGGTCATGAAGGTATGGCCCACGGAGGACATGACGCCGCAGCAGGCCGCCGCGGCCGTCGTCGGCGAGGTCCTGGCCGACCTGCCCCGCAACCGGGGCGTGGTCGTCGACTCCCCGCCCGGAGCGGGCAAGTCCACGCTGGTGGTCAAGGCCGCCGCGCACATCGCCGAGACGGGCGAGCCACTGATGATCGTGGCGCAGACCAACGAACAGGTGGACGACCTGGTCGAGCGGCTGGCCACCGATCACCCCGATCTCACCGTCGGGCGGCTTTCCGCGAGTGGCTACGTCACGCCGCCTCGCGTTCTTGCCCACCCCAACGTCTCGGTCGCGGGCAAGCTGCCCGACCTGGGCGACCCGGCGGTGGTGATCGCCACCGCGGACAAGTGGGCCTGGGTCGGCGACCGGACCTGGCCGTGGGCGATCGTGGACGAGGCCTACCAGATGCGTTCGGACAAGCTGCTGCGCATCGCCTCGCTGTTCGAGCGCTCGCTGTTCGTCGGCGACCCCGGCCAGCTCGACCCGTTCTCGATCGTGGACGGCGACCGCTGGGCGGGCCTGTCCTGGGACCCGGTGCAGAGCGCGGTCTCGGTGCTGCTGCGCCACAACCCCGATCTTCCCGTGCACCGGCTGCCGGTCTCCTGGCGGCTGCCCGCCTCGGCGGCGCCGGTGGTCTCCGAGGCGTTCTACCCGTTCACCGGGTTCAGGGCGGGGACCGAGCACCGTGACCGCTCGCTCGAACTGACCGTGAACGGCATGCGCACCTCCTACGACCGGGCGCTGGAGGAGGCCGCCGCCTCCGGGTGGGCGCTGTACGAGCTGCCCAGCCGTCACACCGTGCGCACGGACGCCGAGGCGGTGCAGGCGGTCGCGCTGCTGGCCGTACGGCTGCTGCAGCGGGCGCCGGTCGCGCACTCCGAGCGGGGCAGCCACCGGGTGACGGCGGACCGGATCGCCATCGGCGCCGCGCACCGCGACCAGGTGACCGCGATCCGCGCCGCCGGGGTGCCCGAGGAGATCACGGTCGACACCGCCAACCGGCTCCAGGGCCGGGAGTACGACGTGACGATCGTGCTCCACCCGCTGTCCGGGCGCCGGGACGCCACCGCCTTCCATCTGGAGTCGGGACGGCTGTGCGTGCTGGCCTCACGGCACCGGCACGCCTGCGTCGTGGTCGCCAGGGCGGGCATCCCCGAACTGCTCGACGCCCACCCGTCCGCGGAGCCGGTCCAGCTCGGGGTGCCGGTGAAGTTCCCCGACGGCTGGGAGGCCAACCAGGCGGTGCTGGCCCACCTGGCCAAGCACCGGGTCGCCGCGCACTGACTCAGTAGTAGCCCTCCACCGGGACGCGGGCCTCGTCGTACAGGGTGGGGCCCTGCTGCGGCACCTCAGGGAAGTCGCCACCCGGTTTGAGGGCGTTGAGCTGCTCGCCGGAGAGGGCGAACACGACACGGCCGAGTCCGGAGCGCCGGATCGCCCCCTCGCACATGGGGCAGGGCTGGCAGCTGGTGTACATGGTCGTGGCGGCCGCGGTCTCCGGGCCGAGTTCGCGGGCCGCCCAGCGGGCCAGTTTCAACTCCGGGTGCGCGGTTATGTCGGCGTCGGTGAGGGTGGTGTTGCGCTCCTCGGCGATCACCCGGCCGTTCCCGTCCGCCAGCAGCGACCCGAAGGGCGGGTTGCCGCCCGCCCGAGCCTGCGCGGCGAGTTCGATCGCGCGGCGCAGGAGTCGTTCCTCGTCGTGTGTCGTGGCTTGGTGTGTCATGGTCGCTCCGTTCGCGGGTGAAGGTCCCAGCCGACGGCGGGCATCCGCTGTTTCGCCGCCGGGTCGAGGGCCTCGCCGGGGCCGCCGTCGAACGGGGCGCGACGCCGGGTTCGCACCCGTTCAGGCTATCGGGGTCGGTGGACGTGCTCGGCGACCGGGGACACCTCGGGGTTCGCGCTGATCCAGGCGATGCGTTCGCGGCTCTCCTCGTCGACCGGGGTGTAGACGACCATCCGCGCCTCCGCGGGCGCCGACAGGCTCAGGCTCGTGGAGACCGTGCGGACCAGCCCCGCCTGGCAGTGCCGGAACATCTTCATCCTGCTGCCGGGCCTGGCCACGTCGTGGGCCGCCCACATCCGCGCGAACTCGGGGCTCTCGGCCGACAGCACGCGGACGAAGTCGTCCCAGGCGGGCTCGCCGAGGTGCCGCCCGAAGCCCGCCCGCAGGGTCGCCACCATCTGGGGCAGCTCGGCCTCGCGGTTGGTCATCGGGAGGCAGCAGGAACGGGTGACGAAGATCTGCCAGAGCGCGTTGCGGGTGGCCGGCGGGGCCTTGACGACCTTCGGGAACAGCGCTCCGTACGCCCGGTTCCAGGCGAGCACGTCGTAGCGGCCGTTGTAGACGACGGCGGGCATCGGGTCGAGCTGGTCCAGGATGAGCTGGACCTCCGGTTCGAGACCGCCGCCGCCGGGTGGCTGGGGCACGCTCGGCAGGTCGGCGAGCCGGTACAGGTGTTCGCGCTCGGCCTCGTCGAGACGGAGCGTCCTGGAGATCGCGTCGAGCACCTGGACGCTGACGTTGATCGGACGTCCCTGTTCGAGCCAGGTGTACCAGGTGACGCCGACCCCGGCGAGCATGGCCACCTCCTCACGCCGCAGGCCCGGCGTACGGCGCCGCGACCCGGGGGGCAGTCCGACGGCCTCGGGGGTGATGCGGTCGCGGCGGCTGCGCAGGAACGAGGCCAGCTCCGCCCGTCGGGCACGCCGGCTGGTCATGGTCATCCCCCCATGCTGGCCGACGGGGAAAGCCGTTGCCAGGTGGTGTCGGTACCAGGATCAGCAGGCTCTCGTTACCGGTATCCGCCCGCCCTCACAGTCTTCTCCATGACCGCGCCACCGATCTTGGAGGCCCCGGCCGCTCTCCCGGCCTCCTCCCGTAACCGCCGGCTGCTCACGGTGATCCTGACCGGGCAGTTCATGGCGATCCTGGACGTCTCCATCGTCAACGTCGCCTCCCCGGTGATCCGCTCGGACCTGGGCACCTCGGGCTCCGGGCTCCAGTTGATCATCTCCGGGTACACCATCGCCTACGCGATGCTGCTGATCACCGGTGCCCGGCTCGGCGGCCGGTACGGCGGACGCCCGCTGTTCCTGACCGGCCTGACCGTCTTCACCGTCGCCTCCCTGGCCTGCGGCCTGGCCGCCTCCGCCGGGCAGCTCATCGCCTTCCGGCTCCTGCAGGGCGCGGGAGCCGCCCTGATGGTGCCCCAGGTGCTGATCATGATCCAGACGAACTTCGAGGGGGCCGCGCGGGCCCGCGCGCTCAGCCTGTACGCCACGGTGATCTCGGGGGCCGCCGTGATCGGGCAGGTGCTGGGTGGCACGCTGGTCTCCGCCGACCTGTTCGGCACCGCGTGGCGCCCGGTGTTCCTGGTGAACGTGCCGATCGGACTGGCCCTGCTCGTCACGGGCGTACGGCTGCTGCCCTCGGGCGGACCGCGTCTGCACCGCCCGCTGGACCTGCCGGGCCTGGTCACGCTCTCTCTCGCGGTGAGTCTGCTGGTGGTGCCGCTGGTGCTGGGCCACGAGCAGGACTGGCCGCTGTGGGGGTGGGTCTCGATGGGGGTGAGCGTGGCCTTCGCGGGGATCTTCGCGCTGGTCGAGCGGCGTTCGGCCGCTCCGCTCGTGCCCGCGCGGGTGCTCATGGCCAAGGGTGTGATCCCCTCGGTGCTGACCGTCTTCGGGCTGATGACGTGCTACGGCGGATACCTGTTCGGCCTCGCCCTGCACCTGCAGGGCGCCTTGGGTGACAGCCCGCTGCGGGCCGGCCTGACCTTCGTCCCCGCCGCGGCCGCGTTCACCGTCTCCAGCCTCAACTGGCGGCGGGTCCCCGAGCGGTTCAGGCGGCCCATGGTCGTCTCCGGGCTCGTCGTGGCGGCGCTCGGCTACCTGGGTCTGGCCCTCGCGCTGAGCGGTGGCGACCACGGCCAGCCGCTGCTGTGGATCACGCAGGCCGTCGCCGGGTTCGGCATGGGCGCGGTCTTCAGCCCGGTGCTCACGATCGCGCTCACCCATGTGGCGCCCGAGCACGCCTCGGACGCCAGCGGGCTGTTCGTCATGGTGACCCAGCTCGGCCAGGTCGTCGGGGTGGCCACCTTCGGCACGCTGTACCTGGGCGGGGCGTCGATGACGGCCGTCGGGGTGGTCCTGGCCGCGGCGACGCTGGTCACCGCGGCCTGCGCGCTGCCGCTGCTGCGGCGCTGAGGTCCCGTCCCGCGGGCCGGGCCGTACGGCCCGCGGGGAGGCCGGGTCAGACGGTCCTGCGCCAGACGTCGATGGCCAGCACCTGCCGCATGCCGACCGAGAGGTACAGGTCCAGGGCGGGGGTGCTGTTGTTGGCGTCCACGTGCAGGTAGGTGCCGACCCGGCCGCGCGCGGCGTCCGCGGCGAACGCCCGGCGCAGCATGAACCGGCCCAGGCCGCGTCCCCGGAAGCGGGGCAGCACCGCGAGCTGGCGGACGTAGCCCGAGTTCTCGTCCCCGGCGAAGGCGTCGGTGCCCAGCAGCATCGCGGCGGGCTCGCCGTCCACCCTGGCGACCATGAGCTGCGCCCAGTCGGTGCTGGCCGAGGAGTCGAGGTCGGCGAACCACTCGTCGTAGTCCTTGGGCGTGAACCCGAAGTGCTCGGCGAAGCCCTCCTGCTGTACGGCGTGGCCCTGACGCCGTACCTCCTCGCTCGTCCCGTGGTGGACCGTCACCCCGGCCGGGGCGGCGGGCTCGGGGACCGAGGCGCCGTGGTCGGTCAGGAGGCGGATGAAGCTCGTCGCGGCGACGAAGCCCCGGGCGGCGGCCAGGGCCCGCTTGCCGCTGTCCTCCCGGTACAGGGCGATGTCCACCACGGCCCTGTCGTGGCCGAGTTCGGCGGCGATCTCGGCCGCCCGTTCGGTGACCGCGTCCCACAGCGCGCCGGTGAGCTCGGCGGCGTCGGGGTGCACGACCACGTCGACGTCCATGTTGTCGCCCGTGCCCTTGCGGCAGACCCAGGCCCAGGCGACCAGGCGGCCCGACGTGTCGTGGACGACCCAGCCGTCCTTCTCCCCGTCGAAGTCGGGCTCGTTCAGCTGGTCGGTGACGTCGTCGAGGGTCATGTCGGCCTTGCCGATCACCTGCGTGTCGCACAGGGAGATCAGCCGGTGGATCTCGACCGCGTCGCCGGTCCCCGGCCGCCGGGTGGTGTACCCGGCGGCGGTGACGATTGTCGTCGTTGTGTTCATGCCACCCAGTCTGGGAGGAGGGACTTGGCGATCACTGGGTGAGAACTTGCTCGCCGCCGTCCAAGTCTTGCTCGCCGCCCTTCAAGTCTCGCCCTGCCGTTCAGTCGAGCGCCGCGACCGGGGTCGACTCGTCCGCGCCCTGGTCGGAGCCGCCACGCAGCGGGATCTCCTTGATGAAGGCCGCCGCCAGCGGCACCAGGACGGCGAAGAGGATCGCCCAGGTGAACACCGAGCCGATCGACGACGCCAGGGACTCAAGGAATCCGGTGCGCACGCCGGCCGGCAGCTCGTGCAGGGCCGCGGGGTTGAACTGGCCTCCGCTCGACGCGAGCTTCCCGCCCGCCTCCCCCAGCTTGCTCGTCAGGTTGGCGGTGAGCTGGTGGGTGAAGATGGCGCCGAACAGGGAGACGCCGAACGAGCCGCCGATGGACCTGAAGAAGGTCGAGGCGCTGCTGGCCACGCCCAGGTCCTTCTGCTCGACGCTGTTCTGCGCGATCAGCATGGTGGTCTGCATCAGGAAGCCCATGCCCAGGCCCAGCACCGCGATGTAGACGCCGGTACGCCAGGAGGGGGTGTCGACCGTCTGCGTGGACAGCAGCCACATGGCGACCGCCATGATCACGCCGCCGAGGACCGGGTAGATCTTGTACTTGCCCGTCTTGGTGATGGCCCGGCCGACGAACAGCGAGACCACCATGGCCGCGCCCATCATCGGCAGCAGGAGCAGGCCGGAGTTGGTCGCCGAGGCGCCCTGGACGGTCTGCTGGAACAGCGGCAGGAAGTTGATGGCGCCGAACATGGCGAAGCCGAGCAGGAAGCCGACCACGGAGATCAGGCTGAAGTTGCGGTCGCGGAACACGTTGAGCGGCATGATCGGCTCGACGACCCTGCGCTCGACCACGATGAAGAGGGCCAGGCTGACCACGGCGCCCGCGGCGAGGCCGATGATCTGCGGCGAGTTCCAGTCGTAGTCGTTGCCGCCCCAGGTGGTGATGAGGACCAGGGCGGTGATGCCGACCGAGAGCAGGACCGCGCCGACCCAGTCGATGCGGTGCTCGGTGCGGTATCTCGGCAGCTTGAGCGTGACGGCCAGCAGCGCGAGCGCGACGAAGCCGACGGGCAGGTTCACGTAGAAGGCCCAGCGCCAGTTGAGGTTGTCGGTGATGAAGCCGCCCACGAGCGGTCCCGCGATCATCGCGAGCGCCATCACACCGGCCATGATGCCCTGGTACTGGCCGCGCTCACGGGGCGGGACGAGGTCGCCGATGATGGCCATGGCGTTGACCATCAGGCCGCCCGCGCCCAGCCCCTGGAGCGCGCGGAAGCCGATGAGCTGGTTCATGCCGTCCGCGGTGCCGCCCAGCATCTCCGAACCGGCCATGCCGCAGAGCGCCGAACCGATCATGAAGATCACGATGGAGGCGAGGAAGATGTTCTTCCTGCCGTACAGGTCCCCGATCTTGCCCCAGATGGGGGTCGACACGGTGGTGCCGAGCACGTAGGCGGTGACCACCCAGGACAGGTGGGTCAGGCCGCCGAGCTCCCCCACGATGCGTGGCATCGCCGTACCGACGATCATGTTGTCGAGCATGGCCAGGACCATCGCCAGCATGAGGCCCGGCAGCACCACCATGACCTCACGTTGCCGCGCCGGCGCGGTCGCGGTCTCCTTCACTTTCGTTGCCCCCTAGTGGATCTTGCTTACTTGCCGACCGGCTAGTGTCGGATATGATGGGAAATGTAGGGCGCCTACTTACCGGCCGTCAAGTTAATTCCACCGCAAAGGGAACCATGAGCGAAAACGCCGACACCCGGACTCGCATCCAGGAAACGGCCCTGAAACTGTTCATCGAACAGGGCTACGAGGCGACCTCACTCCGCGAGATCGCCGAGGCGCTCGGCGTGACCAAGGCCGCCCTCTACTACCACTTCAAGAGCAAGGACGAGATCATCACCAGTCTCGTCGAGGCCCGGCAGTACGCCTTCGACGAGCTGATCGAGTGGGCCAAGTCCCAGCCGCGCACCGAGGAGACCAGACGCGAACTGGTACGCCGCTACGCCGAGGACCTGCGCCGGGGCAGGCACCACGAGATCATGCGTCTCATAGAGCGCAACCAGGCCTCGTTCAAGGGCCACCCGACGATGGAGCGGGTCCGCCACCAGATGTTCGAGATGCTCACCATCCTCGTCGAGCCCGGTGATCCCACGGCGACCCGGCTGAGGAACTCGATGTCGCTGTTCGCCCTGCACGCCTCCTGGTTCCTCCTCAGGGACGAGGAGATCAGCGACGACGAGCGCAGGGACGCCGCCCTTGAGGTCGCGCTCGAACTGCTGCGCCGGTGAGCGTCCTCATCGACCCGCCCGCCTGGCCGGGGCCCCGCGGCCTGCTCTGGTCCCACCTGGTCAGCGACAGTTCCACCGAGGAGCTGCACGCCTTCGCCGAACGGCTCGGCGTGCCCGCCAGGGCCTTCGACCGCGACCACTACGACGTCCCGGAGACCGTCTACGAGCGCGCCGTCTCCCTCGGGGCGCAGCCGGTCTCCTCCCGGGAGCTCCTCACCCGGCTGGTCGCCTCCGGTCTGCGCAGGCGCAAGACCAGGCGTCCCTGGACGGGCGATTCAGGAGATGCCGTTCGTCCCGGTTAGGACGGGCGGGCTGGGGCAGGGCTCTCAGCGGGCAACCGTGAAGGAGGGACCGTGGAGGCCACAATCACGCTCCGCCTGCCGCGTGACGCGGCTAGCGTTCCGGTCATCAGGCAACTGCTCGACGCGGCGCTCCGCGCCCTGGGGGTCGAGTCACAGGTGCGCGAGGACATCCTGCTCATGCTCTCGGAGGCGTGTTCCAACGTGATCCAGCACGCCATCCCGAGCGACGACTACATGGTGAGCACCGAGCTCTTCAGCGACCGCTGCGTCATCAAGGTGATCGACACGGGCGAGGGGTTCGACTTCTCCGGGACGCGGGCTCCCTCGCCGACCTCGGAGCACGGCCGCGGCCTGCTCATCATGAGGGCGCTGGCCGACGACATCCGCTTCACCAGCCGCCCCGAGCGGGGATCCGTCGTCTGCCTGGAGAAGAACCTGCGCTTCGTCCAGGACGCCCCGGGGCTGTCGCTGCTGCTCGACGAGGAGCACGTGCGACACGACGGGGTGGACCGTTCCCGGCCGGGAGACGCCCGGCGAGAGCAGGAGCACGCCAGGGCAAGGTGAACCGGGGCCCTCAGCCCCGGCGTCGTGCCGGCCCGCCGCGTCCGCGCAGGGTGGAGGCGGCCAGCGTCACCATCGCGACGAGGACGACCACGGAGACGAGAAGCGCCGCCAGGCCGATGAGGCCGACAACGACCAGAACGCTGACAAGCTCACTGATCAACTGCCGCACCTGCACAGCTTTGCCCGGTTTATCCGGCCGCTACACCGCGTTCCAGCGTGCCAGCTTCAACGCGAGGTGGAGTTCCAGCCTGTCGGCTCCGTCCTTCAGGCTGCGTCCGGTGATCTCCTCGATCCGTGTCAGCCGGTAGTACAGGCTCGTGCGGTGCAGGTGGAGCAGTCTGGCGGTCTCCTGCGCGTCCCCTCCGCTGTCCAGATAGGTCTCCAGGGTGGCGGCCAGGGCCGGATGCTCGTGCAGCGGTCCGGGGGAGATCCGCCCCGGCTCGGCGAGCAGCCGGTAGACGCCCAGGTCCGGCCAGCTCGCCACCGGCCCGAGCGCGGGCTCCGCGACCGCCGCCCTGGCCGCGGCGACCGCCTCCCGGTGGGCGCGCCTGACGGTCCCGAGCCCGGCGTGCACCGCGCTGAGCCCCGCCGCGCCCCCGGTACGGGCCACCAGCCGTCCGGCCAGCGCGGTCGCGTCCTGCCCGCCGTTCAGCAGCAGTACGGCGTGCCGGTCGAGGACCGTGAAGGCGGGAGGGCGCCGCGTCCCGGCCAGCTCCTCCTCGACCGCCCGGCCCGGCTCCCCCCGCTCACCGCGCAGGGCCAGCAGGCGCAGCGGCCCCTCGCCGAGCACCGCGGCGGCCCGCGCCGCGGGTATCCCGCCGGTCAGCAGCCCCCGCAGCGTGCCCGACCCTCCTCCGCCGTCGAGGAGGGCGGCGATGGCGGCGGCGTCCCGTACGGCCCCGGCCTCCTCCTCCTGGCTCAGCGGCGTCCTCCCCTCGATGATCCACAGCAGGCCGACACGCCTGCCCTGGTGGAGCAGGGGAACGCAGAGCCTGGCCGCCATGCCCAGCGCCGGGTTCGCGGGCACCCTGACCGGAACGCGGGCCGTGGCCACGCCGTGAGCCTCCTGCCAGGCGCTGACCTCGGCGGGGACGGAACGGGACAGGATCGCCTGGGCGCGGACCTGGTCGACCTCGCCGTGGTGGACGCTGTGCGCGACGACCTGGCCCTCGGGATCGTCCACCGCGACGCCCCGTCCCACGGTCGCGGCCAGGGAATCGAGGAGATCCTGGACTTCATCGCCGATCACCGTCGAATCCTACAGATGTATGAAAGGTCTCCGCTGGCAGGACGATGACTGACCGGGGCGCGGGCCGTACCGTCGCTTGCACGTTCAGTGAGAGGGTCTCGTGAAGGGAGACCGCCGTGCAGGAGCGCAGCCGCATCGCCCCGTGGGCCTCGCCCAGGGCGCAACGACGTCTGGCGGAGCTTGAGGCCGCGGCCGAGGGCCTGGGGCTCGACGAGGTCGTGCGGACGGTCGGCGCGGCGCTCGCCGGACACCGCAGCAGGCTCGACGAGGACGGCGTCGTGCTCTACGCGGGCACCAACACGATGAGCGAGCGCGCCAGGGCGGCCCACGAGCTGTCGGCGGCCTGCCGTCCCTCCATGGGCTGGCCCGGGGAGAAGTTCCAGACCGGCCTCGACGAGCTGGACGTGCTGGAGGTGCTCGCCCCGCTGGGGGTCGCCTCCCTGATGGGCGGCGAGTTCGCCGAGGTCAGGCTGCAGAGCGCGACCCTGGCCAACCTGGCCTGCTACACCGCCTTCGCCGTCCCCGGCGACACGATCGCGGTCCTGCCCGAGGCGGCGGGCGGGCACGCCAGCCACCACGTCCAGGGCGCCGCCGGAATCCGGGGCCTGCGGGTCGTCGACCTGCCCTACGACGCGGCCGGGTTCGGCATCGACCACGACGCCCTGCCGGGTTTCCTGCGCGAGCACCGGCCCGTCCTGGTGGTGATCGGGGCCAGCCTGATGCTGTTCCCGCACGACGTCGCACGGGTGCGGGCGGCGTGCGACGAGGTGGAGGCGGTGCTGCTCTACGACGCCTCGCACGTGGCCGGGCTGATCGCGGGCGGTCGTTTCCAGCGCCCTCTGCTGGAGGGCGCCCACCTGCTGACCATGTCCACCTACAAGTCCTTCGGCGGCCCTCCCGGGGCGGCCGTCGTGACGCGTGAGGAGGACCTCGCCCACCGGGTCTCCGCCGCCGCCTACCCCGGGCTGACCGCCAACTACGACGCCTCCCGGCTGGCCCCGCTGGCCGTGACGGCGGCCGAGCACGCCGCCGAGGGCCCGCGTTACGCCGACGCCTGTATCGCGAACGCGCACGCCCTGGCCGCCGCGCTGACCGAGGAGGGCTTCTCCGTGGCGGCGGCCGACCTGGGCTGGACGGTCTCCCACCACGTCGCGGTCGACGCCGCGGCGTTCGGCGGCGGGGACGAGGCGGCCCGGCGGCTGGCCGAGGGCGGCGTCTACCTCAGCGGCATCGGCCTGCCCGACCAGGCTCCCGGCGAGCCGATGCGGGGTCTGCGCATCGGCACCCAGGAGGTCACCCGCCGGGGGTTCACCCCCGGCACGATGCGGCCTGTCGCGGCGCTGATGCGCAGGCTGCTGATCGACGGCCACGACCCGGCCGAGGTCCTGCGGGACACGGTCGGGCTGCGCCGTTCCATCCCCTGATCCCGGACCGGCCCGCGACCCCCTGGGGCCGCGCGCCCCTGGCGGGCCGGTCCGCGCGTCTTTCCCCTCAGCCGATCCAGACCGTCTTGAGGTTGCAGAACTCCCGGATGCCGTGGGCGGACAGCTCCCTGCCGTACCCGGAGTTCCTTATGCCGCCGAAGGGCAGCTGCGGGTAGGAGACCACCATGCCGTTGACGGCGACCATCCCGGCCTCCAGCTCGGTGATGAGGCGCTCCTGCTCACGCTCGTCGGTGGTCCAGGCGTTCGCGCCGAGCCCGAAGGAGGTGGCGTTGGCGAGCGCGACGGCCTCCTCGACGTCCTCCACCCGGTACAGCGAGGCCACCGGGCCGAACGACTCCTCCAGGAACAGCTTCATCTCCCGGGTGACACCGCTCAGCACGGTCGGCTCGTAGAACCAGCCGGGCCGGTCGGGGCTCACCCCGCCGCACAGCACCCGCGCGCCGCGTCCCGCCGCGTCGGCGACCAGCCTCTCCAGGTCGTCGAGCCCCTGCTCGGTCGCCAGCGGCCCGACGTCGGTCTCCTCGTCCATGGGGTCGCCGACCCGCAGCGACTCCATGCGTTCGACGAAGCGGCCCTCGAACTCGTCGTAGACGTCGGCGTGCACGATGAAGCGCTTGGCCGCGATGCAGGACTGGCCGTTGTTCTGCACCCTGGCGGTGACGGCGGTCGAGACGGCGGCCTCGACGTCCGCCGACGGCATCACCACGTAGGGGTCGGAACCGCCCAGCTCAAGGACGGTCTTCTTGACCTCGGAACCCGCGATCGACGCGACGGAGCGGCCCGCGGGCTCCGAGCCGGTCAGGGTCGCCGCGACCACCCGTCTGTCCCTCAGCACCCGTTCGACCTGTGACGAACCGATGAGCAGGGTCTGGAAGCAGCCCGCGGGGAAACCCGCCCTGGTGAAGAGCTCCCCCAGGTAGAGCGCGGTCTGGGGAACGTTCGAGGCGTGCTTGAGCAGCCCCACGTTGCCCGCCATGAGCGCCGGCGCGGCGAAGCGGATCACCTGCCAGAGCGGGAAGTTCCACGGCATCACCGCGAGCACGGGCCCCAGCGGCTGGTAGCGCGCGTAGGCGCGCCGCGCCCCCACGGCCCGCGCGTCCCCCGGCTCGTCGGCCAGGAGCGCCTCGGCGTTGTCGGCGTAGTAGCGCATCCCCGTCACGCACTTGGCCGCCTCCGCGCGGGCCGAGACCAGCGTCTTGCCCATCTCGGTCGTCATGAGACGGGCCGTCTCCTCAAGCTCGCCTTCGAGCAGGTCGGCCGCCGCGCGCATCCAGGCCGCCCGCTGCCCGAAACCGGTCGTCCGGTGGGTCAGGAAGTCGGCCGCGGCGCGCGCGAGCCGTTCCTCGACCTCCCGCTCGTCCAGCGGCTCGAAGGTCTTCAGGGTCTCACCGGTGGCCGGGTTGACCGTCGCGATCGCCATCACTGCCTCCTCGACGGCCGCCGCCCCCGGACGGCGGCCGGAATCGGGACCTGCCGGACAGGGGCGGGTACGGCGGGCGTCCTGCCCCTACCTTCCCCAGATATCCGTTCAGACCCGGAGGAAACAGAGCTCAGGCGCCGACCTCGATGACGACCTTGCCGACGGCTCCTTCCTCGACCGCCGCGTGGGCGTCGGCGGCGCGCTCCAGGGGGAAGCGGATGATCGGCAGCCCGGCCTCCTCCCCCACCCGCAGCGCGCCCGCGGCGACGGCGGCCGAGACGTCCTCGACGGCGGCCAGCTTGGCGGTCTCGGGCACCGTGTAGACCAGGACGCCCTGGTAGCGGAGGTTGCCCGCCGCGACCGGCCCCAGCGGCAGGAGAAGCTCGGCGGGACCGCCGTCCACGGCGTAGACCGCGACGGTTCCCGCGGGGGCCAGGACCGCGAGGTCGAGGGTGAGGTTCACCACGGGGGCCACCTCGACGACGACGTCGACGCCTCCCGGGGCGACCCGCCTGATCTCGGCGGCGGCGTCCCCCTCGCGGTAGTTCACGACATGGTGGGCCCCGGCCGCGGTCGCGAGCGCGGCCTTCTCCGGCCCGCTGACCGTGGTGACGACCGTGGCGCCCGCCCATCTGGCGAGCTGGATCGCGGCGTTGCCGACCGCGCCCGCCCCACCCGCGACCAGCACGGTGCGGCCCGCGAGGGCACCCGGCGCCAGCCGTCCCGCGCCACCGCCCGCCGCCGTGCCGTCGGCCACGGTGAGGCAACGATGCGCGGTCAGCGCGGGGATCCCGAGCGCCGCGCCCACCTCGAAGGATGCCTCCCCGGGAAGCCGTACGGCCTGCCGGGCGGGCAGCACCACGAACTCCTGGGCGGTGCCGTCCGGGCGTTGCCAGGCGGCCTCCCAGATCCAGACACGATCGCCCTGCCGCAGCCCGTCGACTCCCTCGCCGACCGCGTCCACGACTCCGGAGCCGTCCTGGTTCGGCACCACCTCGGGGAAGGTGGGGCCTGAGTCGTCCGCGCGGAACTTCCAGTCGCTGGGGTTGACGGCGGACAGGACCACGCGGACCCTGACCTCACCCGGTCCCGGCTCGGGAACGGGCCGTTCGACCAGGCGCAGGACCTCGGGGCCGCCGGTCTCGGTGTAGATGATCGCTCTCATACCGGAGGAAATCTCCGGTTAGAGCGGCTTATTCCCGTGCCCTCCTTGCCCCCGCGGAACCGCCGTGAGGAGAACGGCTCCGCGGGCCTGGCCCCGTCAGCCTCTGAGGCTGGAGGAGCGGAAGAGCTTGACCACGAAACCGGCGGCCACGGCGATCAGGCCGAGGATCAGGGCCCACTTGATGAGGCCGACGACGAAGCCCAGAAGCGAGCCGAGCAGGAAGAAGGCGAGCACCACGGCCGCCACAATCAACAGAATCCGTCCCATGTCTCCACGCTACGGCCCGGCACGGACCAGCGGCAGAGCCAGAACCCGAAGTCAGGGACAAGCCAGGGTGTTCCCCCATGCTGTTTCCGGGAGGCCCGGCCCAGGCCTCCCCGGCGTTCCTTCCCTTCGCGTACCGCGTCTTCCCGGCCGGATTCAGCGGCCGTTCCGGCTCCGTGCGCCGGGAGCCTCAGGCGTCCTCACAGCGGATCGGCCGCCTTGACGCGGTGGAGGTGAACCACGATGTCGTACGCCTGGCCCAGGGCCAGTGGTGCCTTGAGCATGTCGGGCAGGTAGGTGGCCGGCACGGTGAACGTCGGGCGGGCGGTGCCGAGCCACTTCCGCGTGGCCGGGTCGCGCTCCGCCTGGCGCAGGCTCACGTAGTAGTCGCGATGGCGCACCTTGTCGAGGATGTGCTCGTTGCTGTCCGGCCCCGCAACCCCCGTGTCGAAGTTCTCCGCCTTGCCGTTGTCGGGATTGATGGCCCGGAATCCGCCGCTGTGGATGGAGGTGCCGATGGCGACGTAGGAGCGCCCGGCCATGGCACGTAGCCGGGCCCCCTGGGTGACGGGGTAGTGCTGCGGGAAGGGGGAGAGGTAGGTCACGTGCCCGTTGTGCGCGGCGGCCACGATCTTCAGACCGGTTTGCCGCTTCCACCACATGGTGTTCTCCGCCATGAACCGGTCGCGGTTCAGGTGCAGTTCGGACCCCTCCGAGGCGTACACCTTGGTCATCTGGTGGATGACGCGGGCCTCCTGGAGCACGTAGGGGTCGACCTTGGCGGCCTTCTCGACCAGGTGGTAGGCGGCTTCGGCGTCCTCGGCCACGGCCTTGAGCCGCTCCGGGGGAAGAGCCGTCAGCGCGTCGACCCGTTCCTTCGCACCACCGGGAAGGGCGAGCAGCTTCGCGTAGCGGCGGCGCAGTTCGGGCAGGATCGAGGGCTCGTGCTCCTCGGCCCAGTCGAGGATCCGCCGGTACTGCTGCGGGTGGACGTCACTGAGGTCGAAGCCCATCACCCGGAGCTTGGTGCGGGCGGTGCGGTTGTAGTCGCGCATCCAGGAGTACAGGTCCAGCCACTCCTCGGTGCTCCACACGCCGCCGGTGGTCTCGCCCTCCTCCTTGAGGATCGTGCGCAGGTCGCCCTTGCCGGTGCGCACGTACTCGTCCAGGCGGACACCGGCCGACCAGGGCGCCTCCAGGGCGAGGGTGGTGAAGCCCTGTGTGGTCGCCAGGTGCCGGAACAGCCGGTGGCGCAGGGTGAACAGCTCCTTGGAACCGTGGGTGGCCTCGCCGATTCCCACGATCTCCGCGTCACGGACCAGCGCCGACAGCGCCTTCAGATCGTGTCCCGGCGTGTCCGGTCGGGTGCCGCGCAGTGGGTGGGCGTGACGCTCAAGGCCCGCGACGACCCGCTCCTCCGATGTCTCCGACGCCGGTTTGGGAGCGGCCAGGGCGGGAGTGGCCAGCGCGGGGGCCGCCACGGCGCCCAGGGCGACCGCCACCAGCAGGCCGCGACGCAGGGGAGTCTTCCTCATGGGTGTTCCTTCGGTCGGTGTCACCGGACGCTCATCAAACTAGGGATCGGCGCCGGGCCTTTCGATCCGGCGGGCCGGTCCATCGTGGTGGCGCTGACCCCACCCCCCGTCGGGGGGACGACACGCCGGACGAGGCTGTTCGCACCTTGGCCGCCCCCGGTACCCGGGACACGCCATCAGCACGAACGGCCCCGGCACAACGGCCGGGGGACGTCCCCGATCTCCTGCGCCGTAGGGGACAAAAGCCCGGAAAGGCCGCGTGCGACGGGGTGTCGGGGTGCCGTTGGGAGCGGGGCTTCTGCCAGACTTCCGGGATGATTCCGTCGCGTTCCGTGACATCCGGCCCCTGGCCACACCCCCTGGGACGTGCCGCACGGCCCCGGGGCGAGGCCCTGTCATGACGGTCGTCAGCTTCACCGGGCGCCTGTCCGGAAGGATCACCCAGGCGTGGGCACGGGCCCGCCGCCGCCACGGATGGCTCGACCATCTGGCGCGCGCCGCCGTGCGCTACGACCAGGTGGACGGCGGGCGCCTGTCCGCGGCGCTCACCTACTACTCGTTCTTCGCCGTCTTCGCGCTCGGCCTGCTCGGGTTCGCGATCATCGGGCACGTCCTGGACACGCCGGAGGTCGTGCGGGCCGTACAGGACTATCTGAGTGAGAACTTCCCGCGCCTGGACGTGGCGGCGTTGCGTGAGGCGCAGAGCACGGCCGGGATGATCGCCCTCGTCGGCCTTCCGCTGACCGGCCTGTTCTGGATGGACACGCTGCGCTCGGCGATCAGGGCCATCTGGCGCCTGGAGCAGTATCCGGGCGTGCTCCTTCTGCGCCAGCTCATCGACCTGGGGGTGCTGGCCGGGCTGGGACTGCTGCTCTCCCTGACGCTCACCCTGGCGTTCGTCACCGGGGAGATGCTGAGCTGGCTGGTCGCGCACACCGTGGGCACCGACGACGCCCCGGCCAAGTGGCTGCTGTCGGCCGCCGCCTTCCTGATCGGGCTCGGGGTGAACACGCTGCTGGCGTTCGCCCTGCTGAGCGGGCCGCCGAGGCTGCGACTGCCCCCGCGCAGGGCGATCGGCCCGGCCCTGCTCATCACCGTCGGGCTGGAGATCCTCAAGTCCCTCGGCCAGCTCTACATCGGCATGACCGCGGCCAACCCGGCCTACCAGGTCGTGGCGGGCGCCGCCGCGATGCTCGTCTTCCTCAAGCTCCTCAACCAGCTCGTCCTGTTCGCCGCGGCGCTCACCGCGACCGGCGGGAACGGCCGCGTCATCGACCTGACGACCGGCAGGGCCGTACCGCCCGCCGTTCCTCAGGGGCGGGACGGCGACGCGCCGTGAGTGGGGCCAGGTGCGCGGATGTTCCACATCCGTGGGCGGAGGTTCCACATCTCGGGGCGTAATCATCTCCACCGACGAGTGATTGATGGAACACGTATCGTTATCTACGCTCGCGGCATGACGATCCCCACCGAACCGATCGGCAGCATCCCCCGGCCTCCGGAACTGCTCGCCGCGCTGGCCGGACACGCCGACGGCCGGATCGGCGACGAGGAACTGGCCGCACGGCAGGCCGAGGCCGTCGCGGAGACGATCACACGCCTGGAGGGGACCGGATCCCCCGTCCTCGTCGACGGCGAGCAGTCCAAGCCGAGCTTCGCCACCTATCCGATCGCCGGCCTGGCGGGGCTGCGCCCCGACGGCGCCGTCATCCCCTTCGCCGACGGCCACACCCGGCAGCTGCCGTGCCTGACCTCGGGCCCGTTCCGCTACGCGGTGCACGCGGAGAAGTACCTCAGGCAGGCCAGGAGCCACACGGGCCTGCCGGTCAAGCAGGCGGTCATCGCCCCGTCCGCGCTGAGCCTGCTCTACCCGGCCGACGGCATCGACGACTATCCGCGCAAGGCCTTCCTCGACGACCTGGTCGACGAGGCGGAGGCGGACATCCGAGGCTGCCTGGAGGCGGGCGCGCACGCCGTGCAACTCGACTTCACCGAGGGGCGGCTCTCGCTCAAGCTCGACCCGAGCGGCGGGCTGCTCGGGGACTTCGTCGAGCTCAACAACCGGGTCCTCGAACGCTTCAGCCAGGAGGAGCGGGCCAGGATCGGCGTGCACACCTGCCCCGGCGGCGACCTGGACTCCACCCACAGCCTCGACGTCGACTACGCGGACCTGCTGCCGACGCTCTTCCGGCTGCAGGCGGGCAACTTCTACGTCCAGCTGGCCGGTGAGCCGGACCAGGAACGGGTGCTGAGCCTCATCGGCGGCGCCCTGCGCCCCGGCGTCAGGGTCTTCGTCGGCGTCATCGACCCGATCGACCCCCTGGTCGAGACGGCCGAGCAGGTGCGTGACCGGGTGCTGGCCGCCGCCCGCCACATCCCCGCCGACCAGCTCGGCACCTGCGACGACTGCGGGTTCTCCCCCTTCGCCGACGACACCTCGACCTCCCGCGACACCGCGTTCGCCAAGATCACCGCGCGGGTGCGGGGGACCGCGCTGGCCGCCCGGGCCCTCGGCCTGTGACGTCCCGCCGGTGAAGGCCGGGGCGTTCCGCGGCCCCTCCCCGCGGCGGGGACCGCGGAACGCCTCCCGGTACGGTGAGGCCCATGACCGCATATGTGATCGCGAAGGTGAAGGCGACCGGCGACGAGGAGGAGCTGGCCGAGTACCGCGCCCAGGTCCAGGCGACCCTCGAACCGTACGGCGGCCGCTATCTCGTACGGGGCGGAGCCGTCGAGGTCCTCGAAGGCGACCCCGAGCCCGGCCGGATCGTCGTCCTTGAGTTCCCCGACGCCGAGACCGCCCGCGCGTGGAACGACTCCCCCGAATACCAGCGGATCGCCCCCCTGCGGATCCGCAACACCGACAGCGACCGCCTGATCGTCACCGGGCTGTGATCTCGGGCGATCTCGGGCGGCCTCAGGCCCCGTGGACGACCTCGTGCTCCCACTCCTGACGCGGCTGGGTGTGCAGCCGCCAGTAGTGCTCGGCGATGTCGTCCGGGTCGTAGTCCGTCCCCGGGGCGACCACGCCCCCGACGGTCACACTGGCCACGTGGACGCCCGAGGTTCCGTAACGCCCGTCGAGCAGCACGACCAGCGTGCGCACCCCGGCCTTGCTCAGCGAGAGGCTCACGTAGTCGGGCTTGGGCTCGGGCATCCCTCCGGTGACGATGAACGAGCCGCCGCCGCGCCGGGCCATCCCGGGCGCGACGTGCGCGGCGGCGGTGAGCGCCCCGATGACGTTCACCGACCAGATGTCCAGATGCTCCCGTACGGACAGCTCACCGGGCTCGTCCGGGCGGACGATCGCCGCGTTGTAGACCACGGCATCCGGCGGGCCGATCTCGGCCGCCGCCGTGTCGAGGGCCTCCCGCAGCGCCGTCTCGTCGGCGCTGTCCGCCGTCAGGGCGACCACCCGGACCCCTGCCGGGGCGATCGCCTCGGCCACCGCCTTCACGGTCCTGTCCGTACGGGCCACCAGGGCGACCGGCAGTCCCTCCCGCGCGAACCGCGCCGCCACCGAGCGCCCGATCCCCGGCCCCGCGCCGATGACCACCACGCCTCCCGGCTCCGCCTTCGCCGGCGCGGGTTCGGACGCCCCGTGCCGGCGCCCTCCCTCGTCGCTCATCCGTTTCGCTCCCCTCACGTCTCAGTCCAGGCGTCGGCGTGCCCGGTTGATCGTTGACCATGGTGCGCCGCCGACCGCGAGAGGAGGGTAAAACCTTCACATTGATGTGAAGGTCAAGGGTTTGCGCCCTCCGGCAGGGCCGGAGGGCGCGTTCCGTCAGCCGAGGGCGCCGCGGCCCCCGACGAGGGGAAGGGTGACCGAACCCGCACCCGGTTCGACCGAGACCCTGGTCCCCGCAGGGAAGCGCAGGGTGAAGTCACGGTCGGTCGAGATGAGCACGACGCCGATCCGGTGGCCGGGCTTGACCACGTAGTCGCTGGGCTGCAGGTCGAAGTCGAAGTCGTAGAACCTGCCTTCCTTCAGCAGTTCGGTCCTGGCTGCGGAGTGGCGGTTGCGCACGTCGAGCCAGCCCCTTGTGATGATCTTGTAGGGGGCTGTCTCCGTGACGTGCCTGGCCAGGTAGGAGCAGCCGGTGTCCCCCGGCACGCCCTGTCCGTAGCAGACCGGCTCCTGGCCGAAGACCACGCCGCCGGTGGCACGGGTGTCGGTGCCGTAGTCGACGAGCAACGCGGTCAGGTACGGCGAGCGTCCCGCCGCGAAGGCCGCCTTGACCCGCACCTTCGGCGTGCCGGACAGGCGCACCTGCCCGCTCACCGGCTCCGACAGGTAGGCCAGCCGGTTCGGATCGGTCGTGGCGACGTCCTGGGCGAGCTGACCGGCGGTGCGGCCGCCCTGGTCGGTGAAGGACTCGACGGCGCGGCCGTGCGAGCGCCGCGGGCTCAGTGTGCCGTTGCGGCCGCCCGTCCCCGCGCCGAGGTTCAGCCGGACGTCGCGGGTGCCGGGAAGCGGCCAGGTGGCGTACTGGGCCCACTGGTCCGGCCCCGACTCGACGTCGGCCCTCGGCTCGTCCAGGATGCCGTTGCGCAGGCCGTACAGGTAGAAGTCGAACCAGTGGTGCAGCTGGCGCAGCCACTCGGCGTTGCGGGCGGCGAAGGAGAAGGGGTTGAAGTGGGGGCCCTGGTGCAGCCAGATCTTGCGCTGCACCCCCTGGGCGGCGAGGGCGTTCCACCACTGGACGGTCTGCTTGGTCTTGACGTTCCAGTCGTTGAGCCCGGCGACCGCGAAGACGGAGGCGCGGACCCCGCGCACGTGGTTGAGGTAGTCGCGCCGGGCCCAGAACGGGGAGTAGTCCCCCGTCACCCGGTCCTGGTCACGTTCGATCGAGTCGACCAGAGCGCCGCAGGCCTGCTCGGCGTTCTGTCTGGTCAGGACGTAACGGGCCAGGATGTCGGTGTCCTCGCCCTGGTAGCCCCCGGGGGCGACCACGCCGCCGTTGGCGCGGTAGTAGTCGTACCAGGAGGAGATCGCCGCGATCGGCACGATGGTCTTGAGACCCTTGACCCCGGTCGCGGCGACGGCGTTGGCGAGCGTGCCGTTGTAGGAGACGCCGATCATGCCGACATTGCCCGTCGACCAGTCGGCGCGGACCTGGCCGCCCGAGGCGTCGAAGGCCCGGGCTCTGCCGTTGAGCCAGTCGATCACCGCCTTGGGCCCGGCCGTCTCGTTCTCCAGGCCGGAGGTCGGGCACCCGGTGGCCCGCCCGGAACCGAGGTTCTCCACCAGCACGACGGCGTAGCCGCGCGGGACGAAGTAGTTGTCGTAGTAGCCGCGGAAGGGCGGCGCGACCGCCCTGGAGGTCGGGGGACGCTCCTCGGAGCCGAAGATCGCCTCACCCATGCCGTCGAGCTTGTTGCGCCGGTAGTCCATGCCCGAGGGATCGGAGGCGTCGAGGTCCACCGTGTGGTTGACCACGGTGTTGGTGCCCGCGTAGTAGGGACTGGACTCCATGATGACCGGGACCTTCAGCCCGGACGCGGTCTCCCTTGGCCGCATGATGTCGACGGCGACCCGGTCGGGGCTGCCGTCACGGTCGCTGTCCACTCCGGCGACCTCGACGAACACGGTCTCCGTCAGGGCGTCGGCGCGTGAGTAGACCGGCTGGGTCTCCTCGTTCACGACCGGGGCGGACGACGAGGAGGGCATCGGGGCGGCCGCGGTTCGCGCGGCCGCCGCGGGCATGACGCCGGAGGGTACGGCGACCGCCATGGCGATGAGGACTGTCTTCCATCTGTTCATCGAGGGGGACTCCCGAAGGCCGATGAAGATTGACAACAGTTGTCAATGTCCAGCAGTCGGAACTTCACCGACAAGATCCGGGAGGTAACGAATTCACTGACTACTTGGCGTTACGTACCAACTCCAGTGCGTAGTCATGGAACCATGTTCCGGGCGCGGGCTCGCCCCGGTGGCACTCGCCGTCCGACTCACCGGGTCGTTTGACCCACAGGAAGGCGTCCACCCGCTCGCGGCCCGTCCGGGTGGTCGGCGCCGTGCCCAGGGCCCGGCCCGCCGGGTTGCACCAGGCGTCGTCACCCTGCGCGCCCTGTGGCGACCCGTTGCCGTTGCGCGAGGTGTCGATCACGTACGGCGCCCCGCCGAGCGCGTCGGAGAGCCGTCCCGCGACGGCGACGCTCTCCTCGACGGTGAAGAAGTTGCTGACGTTGAAGGCGAACCCGTCGGCCGTGGCGACCCCGGCGCGCCGCATCGGATCGACCCAGGCCCCGGGGTCCCTGATCCAGCCCGCGTTGCCCGCGTCGAGGTAGACCCTGGTTCTCGGCTGCTTCTTGAGCGTCTCGACGGCGTCCCTGAGCAGGTCGAGCCGTTCATCCGCCTTGCCGCCCTTGGTGCAGTTGTCGAGGATGTGGGCGAGCGCGTCCGGTTCGAGGATGACCCAGGCGGGCCGGTCGGCGACGCCCTCGGCGAAGCGGCGGATCCAGGAGCGGTACTCGTCGGGGTTCGCGGCGCCGCCCGCGGAGAACTGGCCGCAGTCGCGGTCGGGGATGTGGTAGGCCACCAGGACCGGCACCTGGCCCGCCTTGGCCGCCTTCTCCGTGACGGCCGCGACCCGGGATGAGGGGTCGGCGTCGCCGATCCAGACGGCGTTCGGCCGTTCGGCGATCCTGCCGATCAGCTCCGCCTCCTGGGTCTTGCCCTCCTCGCGCAGCCTCCTGGCCTCCCTGGCGGCCGCTCCCTCGTCGTCCACGTAGAAGCGGACGTCCTCCCCCGCGGCTCCCGCGCCACTTCCGGTGGAGGCGGGCGGTCGTACGGCTGACGGCTCCGGGGCCGCCGTACAGGCCGTCGCCAGGGCGAGGGCGAGCGCGGCGGCGGCGCGGCCGTAGCTGTTCATCGGGCTCCTCAGGCTCGACCGTCCAGGACGTGGACCCAGCGGGCCTGGGACGGTGTTCCCTTTTGCGTGACTCCGAACATCATGTACCAGCCTGGCGGCATCAGTGCGGGGTTGGAGGGGAGCGTGACGATTATGCCGCTCGACACCCGGGTGAAGTCGATCTTGATGGAGCGCTGCTCGACGTCCGTGACGTGGGTGACCGCGCTGGGCCGCATGAAGCGCACCTCGGTGATGCGCTCGGCGTCGGGGGTCTTGAAGCCCGCCTTTCCGCCCAGCTTCACCTGCTGCCTGCCGTCGGTGAACACCGGACGCGACTCGCCGTTGTGCAGGTAGGGAGGGGTGTACACCTCAACCCGCTGCTCGAAGCTGCCGGGGACCGAGCCCTCCCCGTTGCCGAAGAGCGGATCCGAGCCCATGCTGAGCACCCGGCCGTCGGGAAGCAGCAGGCCCTCGGCGTGGTAGTTGCGGCCGACGGCGGGTGCCGCGGCCTGCCGGAAGGCGTTGACCCGCGGATCGTAGAACTCCGCCCGCAGGATGTTGCTGTCCCCTCTGCCCCGGTAGTCGCTCGAACCGTTGAAGGTGAACACGGTGTCGTCCGGCAGCAGTACCGCCGAGGAGTAGCGAACGGGGTGGGAGAGGTCGGGACCGCGGACGTAACGGGGCGCGGGCTGCTCGAAGTCGATGATGGCGGTCCGGTCGGTCGCGTTCTTCTGGCCGGGCTGGCGCTCCCCGACCGGCCCTCCGCCCAGCACCATGATCTTCTGGTCCTGCGCGGGAGGCAGCAGCACCGAGGCTCCGGTCTCGTTGAGCTCGGGTTCGGGCAGGCCGGGCACCGGGGTGAAGGCCTCCATCTCGTCCGGCGCGAGGCCGCCGGGCGCCCCGGGGGTCGACACCAGACGGTCGGTGTCGTGGCGGTAGTCCCACACGCCGGGGGGACGCATCGACAGCTGGCCGGGGCCGTACCCCGCGCTCATCCCGGAGAAGAAGAGCGTGTCGTCGTCGAGCAGGAACAGCGCGGGGTAGGTCGGGAAGAAGCGCCGGGGGCCGGGGCTCCACTTCTTCGTGGCCGGGTCGTAGATCTCGTTGTCCCTGGTGACCTTCCCGACGGTGTCGAGCCCGGAGACCGTCATCACCCTGCCGTCCGGCAGGGCCGTCAGCGTCGGGTACCAGCGGCCCTCGGCCATGTCCGGGACCCTGGTGTACCGCTCGGTCACGGGGTCGAACTCGAAGGCGTCCTTGATGCCCTGGAAGTCCTGCTTGTCGAGCGTCATACCGCCGCCCATGGCGTACAGGTTGCGCTTCTCCCTGTCGGTGGTCAGTCCCTGGATCTCGTACTTGACGGAGCCGTCGGCCGCGTTGATCACCCCGATGGCGCCCTCGGCCACCGACTCGGCGAACACCTTGGTCTCACTGGGCGTGACCCGCGCCTTGCCGCGCACCCCGGTCTCGGTCTTCGTCGCGGGCGGCACCATGATCATGGAGGTGGTCCGGTAGAGCCGCCCGTCGGGGGAGGCGACCAGTGTGCCCGCGGGCAGGTGCTTGGTGATGTGCGGGTTCTCGTTCTTCACCACCAGCGGCCCGGCCGCCCGTTTGACCTTGTCCTTGAGCACCTCGAAGCGCAGCGTGCCGCCCGCGATGAGCAGCTTGCCGTCGGGCAGCATGACGTGCCCGGAGCAGAAGAGGTCGACGGGGGTGTCGACCAGCTTGAACTCGCCCGGCTCTCCTGGTTTGGCCGGATCCCAGAGCAGGGTTTTGAAGGTGCCCTTGTCGAAGTTGACGATGTTGTTGCCGGAGCCCGCGACGATGAGCACCTTGCCGGTGTGCAGCAGCGCCGCGTGGATGGCGTTCACCTTGAACCGCTCGGGGATGTTCAGGAAGCTCCAGTGGCCGTGGCTCGCCTTGTAGTCGTCCCGGTTGATCCGGTAGTCGTGCCACTCCCGGTAGGCGAACCCCGCGACGGCCGGCAGGTTGACCCCCACGACGACGGTCACGATCGCGGCAACGACCAGGTTCTTGCGCAGCCTGCTCATCGGCCTCTCCTAGAGGTCCACGCCCAGGCGGCCATGGGCCCCAGGCAGATCACGAGGGCGAGAACCCCCCAGAGCGTCATGGCCACGTGCAGGTGGCCGGTCCAGAAGACGTTGAGCAGCAGGCCCCCGCCGAACACCGCCGCCCACCACAGGTGGATGCGGAAGGTCGCGACCTGGTCCGGACTGGCCGAGTCGCCCTTCGGGGTGACCACGAACCGGCTGGGGCGCCGCAGCGCGGCCCCGGCGAGCGAGGCCACGTAGATGGGCGCGGACAGGGCCGACATCACCATCCCGGCGACGCCGGAGGAGCCCTCGGGCTCGTGCGGGCTGACGTTGTGCCTGCGGTTCCAGGTGTAGAGCATGATCTGCAGCAGTGCGGCGTCGCCGTACAGCATGAGCCACATGTCCATCGGCACGGTCACGCCCGAGCCGCCGACCGCCATGAACAGCACGGCGCTCAGCCCGGCCAGCAGCCAGTTGAGCGCGGACATGGGGTAGAACGTCACCATCAGCGTGTAGTTGAACAGCCTGCCGGGCGACAGACGCGGGACGGCCCGCCAGAACTGGGTCAGCAACGTCTCGTAGGTGCCCCGGCTCCAGCGCAGCTGCTGGCTGAAGAAGTCGGTCCACGACGTCGGCCCCTCTCCGACGGCCAGTACGTCGGGGGTGTAGACCGACGTCCAGCGCCGTCCCGTCTCCGGGTCGCGGGCGCGGTGGAACTCGATGCCGGTCGCCATGTCCTCGGTGATCGAGTCGTACAGTCCGCCGATCTGCCTGAGCGCCCTGATCCGCACGGCGTTGTTGGTGCCGACGAACATCGGCGCGCCGTACCGGTTGCCCGCGCGCTGGATCAGGGAGTGGAAGAGGAACTGCTGGCTCTCGGCCGCCTTGGTGACGCCGAGGGTGTAGTTGCCGTAGACCTGGGGGCCGACGACGAAGGCGACCGTGGGGTCGCGGAAGTAGCCGAGCATGCGTTCGCAGAACTCCGGCAACGGCACGTGGTCGGTGTCCACCGAGACGAAGAAGTCGTAGTCGTCGCCGTGAGCGGCCAGCCAGCTGTTGTAGTTTCCGTGCTTGGTCCTCGCCCTGAAGGGCCCCCTCGGCTGGTTCCACTCGGGCACGCCCTTGCGGGTGAAGTGGTGCGCGCCCAGCCAGTCACACAGCTCGTGGATCTCCGGGTCGTCGCCCTCGTCCAGCAGCCACACGTCGAACACGCCCTGGTGACGGATCTTCAGCGCCGCGGTCAGGGTACGCCTGACCATCTCCAGCGGCTCCTTGCCCGGCACGCAGGTGGTGATGAAGGCGACCCTGCCGCCGGGCTCCGGCCTCACCGGTACCGGGTCCCTGGCCGCGAGCATGGCGTGGACGTTGGAGACCACGCTGACCAGCCGGAACAGTTCGATGAGGGCGATCGCCACGAGCATGACCCGGTCGGCGACCGGCAGGTACCACGGGAGCCCGCCGTAGGGGTCCGGACGCTCCGTCCAGTGAGCGGGCAGCAGCAGCCAGACCATCAGGGTGAACTCGACCAGCAGCGCGGCGACCATCAGCAGCACCGCGCGCACCCGGTGCGGCTCGCCCGCCAGCAGTGAGCGGTAGCGAACCCGGTACGGCTCGCCGGGGTCGGGCTCGGTCATCGGCCCGGCCAGCCTGCTGAACCGCTCGTAGTCGTAGAGGGCGCGCCTCGCGGGTCCGGTGCCGACGCTCATCGCATCGGTGACCTCACCACGCGCATGCGGAACACCGGCACTGTCCCCCCAGGCAGATCACATGGGCCACCCTGCCTGAAGGCACGGCCGTCACCGGCCCATAGAACGATAAAGGATGACCCATCATATTCTCAGCGGTAAGCCAGGCATCACCTGTCACATGAGGTTCTGCACCGTTCCAGAAGACTCTCAGATTCTTCATGGAACGGTCCGGAAACTACCAAATCCACACCCCGGCCGGTTGGCCGGGGTAAAGGTCACCCGCCCAGCAGCTCCCACCAGCCGTCCGGGGCGGGAGCGTCGCCGACGTCGATCCGCTCGCCGGGACGCGGGACGACCACGCGGACGTCCCTGGCCTTGGCCTCGCGCCACAGACGGTCGGCGGGCTCCGCCCACGGATGGAAGGCCAGGGTGAAACTCGCCCAGTGCACGGGCAGGAGCAGCTCGCCGCCCAGGTCGAGGTGGGCCCGCACCGCCTCCTCCGGGTTCATGTGAATGTCCGGCCAGTTCGGGCTGTAGGCCCCGACGGGCATGAGCGTCAGGTCGAAGGGACCGTGCGCGGCGCCGATCCCCGCGTAGCCGTCGAAGTATCCGGAGTCTCCGGCGTAGAAGACCCGGTGCCGCTCCCCCGCGACCACCCACGACCCCCACAGCGTCGTGTCACGCCTCAGGGTGCGCCCGGAGAAGTGCCGGGCGGCGGTCGCGACGAAGCGCAGGCCCGCCACCCGCGTCTCCTCCTCCCAGTCGAGCTCGACGATCCGCTCCCCTGGCACACCCCAGCGCTCCAGGTGCGCGCCGATGCCCAGCGGGACCAGGAAGGGGGCCCGCTGCAGGGCGGTGAGCGCGCGGACCGTCGCCATGTCGAGGTGGTCGTAGTGGTCGTGCGAGATCACCACCGCGTCCAGGGCGGGCAGGCCGACCAGCGACGCGGGCATCGGGTGCAGCCGTCTGGGGCCCCCGACCGGCGCCGGGGAGCACCGCTCGCTCCACACCGGGTCGAACAGCACCCGCCGCCCCTCGATCTCGACCAGCGTCGTGGCGTGGCCGTACCACAGGGCACTGAGACCGTCCTCGGACGGCGGGACCAGGGGGGAGCCCACCACCGGGACACGCCCCGGAGGACGGCGCCCGTCACGGTCGCGAAGCAGTTCGCCCAGGAGCTTCACCAGGTCGCCCCTCGGCATCGCCGTACCCGGGACGGAGTTGTGGAAGGCGCCGTCACGGAACCTCGGTGAGCGGCGCATCCGCTCCAGCCGCTCGCCCGCCGCCCCGCCGCCGAGCGCGGCCGGGACGTCCCGCAGCGCCCACCCCACGGCCGCCAGCGCCAGCCCGCCCGCGACCAGACGCCCGGCCCGCCCGTTTCCCGCCATTCGCCCACACCCTCACAACACTCCAGAAACGACTCCGATCCCCTAACTCGCGAAGCCCCGGCCGGTGTTCCCGGTACGGCCGCGGAGACCTCCGGCCTTTCGGCGTCCTTTTTGGAGGTGAAGGTCCTTGCGGGGGGAGCGTGGCCTCATTCCAGCTGATACGCTCCGCCTCGGCAGCGGATCGCTCTGCTCCGCCTCGGCGATCCGCCGGCCTTCTCCACCGGACAGTGCGGTCCGGATTATCCAGGAACACGTTCACTCGTCAGAAATGACGGGATTCACGACCACCTCATCTGTGCACAAACCAGCGCAACAAGGATGGGCGATGAAATCGAACGATGTACGGACCGATGCGAGCGGCCGCGCTCGCCGCCCCGCGCTGATGCTCGCGGTCGCCACGACGGGGTTCACGGTGAACTTCTGGGCATGGGCGCTGCTCAGCCCGCTCGGCCCGCAGTTCAAGCGGACGCTCTCCCTGTCGGCCTCCCAGCAGGCGCTGCTGGTGGCGGTTCCGGTGGTCATCGGCTCCCTCGGCCGGATTCCCGTCGGAGCCCTCACCGACCGGCTCGGCGGCAGGGTGACCTTCCCGCTCGTCTCGGCCGCCGCCGTACCGCCGGTCCTGTTCGTCGGCCTGGCCGGGCAGCGGTCACTGGCGGCGCTGCTGGCCGGCGGGCTCTGCCTCGGCGTCGCCGGGACGATCTTCGCCGTCGGCGTGCCCTTCGTCGCCTCCTGGTTCCCGCCAGAGCGCCGTGGCCTGGCCGTCGGCGTCTTCGGGATCGGCATGGGCGGCACGGCGATCAGCGCCCTGACCACGGTCGGGCTGACCCAGGCGGGCGGTCCCGCGGCGCCCTTCCTGCTCACGGCGGGCGTGCTGACCTGTTACGCCGTCGTCGCCTGTCTCGTCCTGCGGCACCCTCCCGGGCACACGGCCCGCACCCCGATGAGGGCACGGCCCTCTTCTGCGCCCTTGAGGTCGTCGGGCATGGCCGCCGCGCTGCGGCTGCCGATCACCTGGCAGGCGTCCGTCCTGTACGCGGTGGCCTTCGGCGGATACGTCGCGTTCTCGGTCTACCTGCCGGTCTACCTGCAGACGGCCTACGGCCTCGAACAGGCGGACGCCGCCCGCAGGATGGCCGGGTTCGTGCTCGTCGCGGTTCTGGCGCGCCCCCTGGGCGGCTGGCTGTCCGACCGTTCGGGACCGCTTCCCGTCCTGGTCACGGTCTTCGCCGTGCTCGCCGTCTGCGCCACGACGCAGGCGTTCACCCCGTCCCTCGCCCTCACCGGCACGGTCGCCTTCCTGACCATGGCCGCGGCCTTCGGCACGGGCAGCGGGGCCACCTTCGCCCTGGTCACCCTGGTCGCCCCGGCCGATCTGGTCGGCTCGATCACCGGCCTGGTCGGCGCGGCGGGCGGCCTGGGCGGGTTCGTCCCGCCACTGGTGATGGGACTCGACTACGGCAGGCTCGGCTCCTACGGCCTGAGCCTGGCCCTGCTCGCGGTGGCCTCGCTGGTGACCCTGCTGCTGACGGTGACCACGGTCCGCTCGACGGTCCGGCGCCACTCCTCCCCCGCGGGGTGTCAGGCGAGATAGTCCTCGACGGTGGCGACCTTGGCGTCGAGACCGCCGTCCCGGCCCCGGCGGATGTCGGCCTTGAGCACGAGGCTGACCCGTCCGCACCGGGCCTCGACCGCGGCGACCGCGTCCCGCACCACGGCCATGACCTCCTCCCAGTTCGCCCCCTCGACGGTGGTGAACATCGCGTCCGTCCGGTTCGGCAGTCCCGAGGCGCGTACGACCCGTACGGCCTCGGCGACGAGCTCCCCGACGTCCTCCCCGGTGCCGATCGGAGTCACGCTGAACGCCACAAGAACTGACATGTCACTCTCCCTCGCGTCCTGGGATGTCCCGCCCTGGAGTACGGCGTCACGCGTCAAAAATAGCGATCATGTGTATATGAAGGCACGAACGCCCCGCACCATCGCCGAAGCCGAGGCGATCCAGGACGAGCTGCGGCCACTGGTCGACCTGACGGGTCCCGGCCCGCTGCGGCCCGCCAGGGTCGCCGGGGTGGACGTGGCCTACGAGGGGGAACGGCTCTCGGCGGCCGTGGCCGTACTGGACGGGACGACGCTGGAGGTCGTCGAGCAGGTCGTCGTCGGCGGCCGGGTGGCCTTCGACTACGTGCCGGGGCTGCTCGCCTTCCGGGAGATGCCCGCGCTCGTCGAGGCACTCGGACGGCTGAGCGCTCCGCCCGACCTCGTCGTCTGCGACGGGTACGGCCTGGCCCATCCCCGCAGGTTCGGCCTGGCCTGTCACCTGGGGGTGCTGACCGGCCTGCCCACGATCGGCGTCGGGAAGACCGCCTTCGTCGGCTCGTACTCGGCTCCGGGCACCACGCGGGGATCGTGGAGCGACCTGGTCCTGGACGGCGAGGTGGTCGGACGCGTGCTGCGCACCCGGGACGGCGTCAAACCGGTCTTCGTCTCGGTCGGCCACCGCGTGGACCTCGAAACCGCCTGTCACAACGTTCTCGCCCTGACCCCCCGGCACCGCCTGCCGGAGACGACTCGGATCTCTGACCGGTTGTCACGTATGGGTTTGATCGAAAATGTCGCCTTCGAGTGATTTGATCCTGTCATCGCGAAGAGATGGGGTGACAGTGGGCGACATCGAGTGGAGTGAGATCACCGGCGCGTGGAGCGACACGAACCTGAAGGAGATCCGCGAACGGCTGGCCGAGGGTTTCGACCCCGGGCAACGGCTTCCCTGGCTGGACTCGACGCCCCTGCACCAGGCCGCCCAGGAGGGCGCGGTCCGGGTGATCGGGCTGCTGCTGGCCGCGGGGGCGCGGGTCGACGCGACCGACGGCGACGGGGTGACCCCCCTCTGGGAGGCCGTACGGCACGGCCAGGACGAGGCGGTCAGGCTGCTGCTGGCGGCGGGCGCCGACCCGTGGAGGCCGTGCATCGCCGGGCGTTCCCCCGGCCTCCAGGCGCTCTTCACCGAACTGGCCGACCTCTTCGCCCACCTGCCCGGCGCTCCCCGGATCGGCCCGAACCTGCGGGAGATCCAGGAGACCGTGGACGAGATGATGTTCTCCTACGAGGACTACCACGAGGAGTTCTGCATCGCGTTCGTCGGCGGCGTCACCGAGGAGGAGGTGGTCCGCCGCCTGGGGGCGGTGCCCGAGTGGTGCCCGCCGATCAGGGGCGGGGAACTGCGGCTGGCCGAGCGCGAGTCCCCCCTTGAGACCGTGCGGATCGCGAGCCCTCCCGGCGGTGGCGTCGTGCTCTTCCAGGCCGAGGGCATACTGCCGGTGCACGACGCCGTCGCCCGCCGCGTCACCTCGGGCGGCGGAGTCCTCGCCGGGGGCTTTCCGCTGACCAGCGGCTCGATCGACATATGGCGGGACGGCGTCAGCGTGGCCAGGCCGTCGGTGCACGAACAGCTCGGCGACGACAGTCCGGTCGAGCTGTGGATGTGCCGGTTCGGCGACTGCGGGGCGCACCCGTCCACCTCGACGGAGCGGGCCCTGGCCCTGATGACGCTGCTGACCGCGACCTACATCACCGAGGAATGGCTGTGGAACACGCCCACGCGGGTGGTCCCCGTTGAACTGCGTCAGACGAGCTGAGGTGGATAGAGTCACAAAATCATGAAAAAACACACCATGACCACGCTGTGGGACGAGATTCCGGACGACGCCGACGATCTCCTCGTGGTTCGTGGCGGGTTCAGACGCTACCTGTGCCTGTGCGGCAAACACCTGGCCGACCGCGACGCCGCCGAACTGCACGCCATGGAAACCAACCAGTGCACCACCTGCCTGGGCACCACGACCGAGCAGATCACCCCGAACTTCTCCCAGCCCTGCACCTCGTGCGCGGGAACCGGCAAACGCAAGGCGCAGCTCAGCTGGGAACTCGCCTACGCCGAGGCCGAAGCCGTGATCACCGTGGAGCTCGTCCGCAAGCTGATCACCCCGCTGACCGAGCCCTTCCGGCTCTCCCAGGTCGCGGACGCCGTACGCGCGACCCTCGAACTGCCCGTCGGCCGGCTGCCGGTCGGCCCCCGCGTCCGCGACGTCCTGCGCGGGCTTGAGGCCAACGGCGAACTCGTCCTGGTCTCCGCCCCCGACGAACTCCTGCGCGGCACCACCGTCGTCCTCTACCGCGACCCCTACTGGCAGCACGCCACGGAGTGAGCGGCGCGAAACGCGGAATCGACAGCCGGAGAACCTACGGGCCGTCCTCCGCCTATCGTGTCCCCGGCGAATCCGGCCGAGGGGCCCTGGTGACCGGAGCACTCACAGCATGGGCGGGAGACAGAAAATTCCGCCCGTGCTCCGCGCCGTACTCCGTCAAAACGATCAATCGGAGCGGTCCGGCGCTCTCGTCACCGGGTTAAACAGGAGCGGCCCGTCCAGTTTTTCTCCTGCGCCCGTGCGCCAGGCCGGCGTTGTGCCGAGGCCTGCCTCAGGTGGGGAACACGCTCGGGGAGCGGCTCTCCGCCGAGCCCACCGACCAGGTGCGCCCGTTGCAGACCGGCCCTTCGTAGTCGTAGCGCCTGCCACTGGCCGATACGGCCGAGAGGTCGTTACGCGGCGAGGGCCCAGCCGGGCAGTCGCCGGGCAACGCGCTCTGCTTCCTTTCTCCCGGAGAGAGCGTCGCGTACACGATTCCGTTCCATGTCACGACGACCGTTTCCCCGGTCCCATTAGTGATCGTGAAAAGCTCATCCCGCCCGATCTGGCAGGCGCTCAGTTGGAGACATACCAGGATGATCAGCCCGACGCCCGTCAGGGCACGTCTTCGAGCGCCAGATGCCGATGTCCTCACCTCGTTCTCCTTCCCAGGGGCGGCCGGAAGGCCCTCACGGGTCCGACCGGTCGCCCCGCGATCGTATCGAGTCAGGATGTCAGGGCACCGTCGTGGAGAAGAACGCGGTCGTCGGGACATCGACGAAACGCGGGTACTGGTTGTCGGGGAAGTAGTAGCCGCGAGCCCAGCACGCGACGTTCGTCGCGCTCGTGCTGACGGTGTAGGAGATGGAGACCTTGCCCGTGTCGGACAGGATGTTCTGATGGACCCTGGCTCCATACACCGCGGCGTACTTGGGGTTCGTCTGTGTCTCCGGCGGCGTGTACAGGTCCACCTGGGCCGATCCGAAACCCCATGCGGTCGAGGAGGGAACCGCGACGATCTTTCCGGGCGTCTGGGCCGCGGGGGTGTGGTGCACCAGCCAGAATCGGCCGTTGAGCCGGATCACACTGAAGTCCACCTCGGTCTTCGGGACCAATGGTTTGGCGGCGGAACACGACTCCACCCACTGGGCGGCTCCGCCACTTCCGGTCCCGGCGTAGTAATTCCAGTTGGCCTGGTTGGTGAAGGCCGAGGCGGTCGTCTGCGAGGTGCGGGCGAGGAACAGCGACTTCTCGGCGTTGGTCCCGTCGGCTTCCCAGCCGTAGATGTAGGTGTAGCCACCATCGTCGACGAGCGACGCTCCCCAGACAATGGGGTACGGGGGTCTGACCGAGCAGTCATCGAGATTGGCGGGAGTGACCTGGAGAACATTGTCTGTCTCCAGGGCGTCGACCGGGAGCCGCGCGTAGGCACCGCGGGTGTCCTGGTCTCCTGTTCCCTCGTAGTAGAACTTGACCACCTCGTGTTTTGAGTCGGTGGTGGGAAGGACCTTCGAGTCTCCCGTCCAGTACTGGCCGCCCTCGCCCACCGGGGTCTTCGCGTAACGTGACCAGAAGTCCGTGCTGGGGTCGGTTTCCTTGCAGGTGCTTCCTCCGGTGACGGTACGCAGGGTGGATCCGTCCTGAACGACCATGGAGTTGCGAATGTAGCTGGTCTCGTTCCCGGCACCTCGCTTGGCCGGGTCCCCGAGGAAGGTGTCAGAGAAGAACCAGGCCCGTTTGCCGCTGGGCAAGCGAGTGGACTGCACCGCATCCCCACCGCTCCAGTCGGCGCATTTGGCGGAAGTCGCCTGGTTCGTCCACATGGTGTTGAGCGCGTTATTGGGCTGGGCCGCGGTTTCGGCGGTCATGGTCGCGTTCCAGTCGAGCTGTGCCACGTTCACGTAGGAGTCAGCGGTGCCGGATTCGGGGGCCAGGTCGGTGCGTGTCGCGATCAGCGTCGCGACCTCGCCGGGGGCGACCGCAATGCTCACTTGTCCGCTGGTGTCCTCCCTGGGGTCCAGACGACTCCACCGGGACGGCGTCGCGGATGGCTTTCCGGCCGTGGCGGGCCAGGTCACGAGGAAGTATCGGAACTGAATCTGCGGGATCGACTGCGCCCCGAACTGCAGGGTCAGCCTGCTCTGCCCGCTGGAGGGGCCGGTGAACTCCAGGTAGGTCGTTCCGCCGGGGTAGACCTCGACCGATCCGTTGGCGGATCTTCCCCAGGCCAGAGCCTGCTCGCTGGACCGTTTCGGCCGTCCAAGCCAAGGCGCGAGCTCAGAGCTCCACCGACTTGTCGCGTGGGGGTCGCGGTATCCCACCGGGGAGCCGATGAAACGGTTTAGATCGGGCACGTCGGCAGTCAGCCGGTAGTTCGCCAGAGCGAACCCTTGGAGCAAGATCGGTAGTTGAAGGTTGTAGCCCTCCACGACCTGGGCTATCGAACTGATGGGAAGGTCGAAGGGGATCTCCTCCCATGTGTGGCGGACGAAATCCATGTCGGTTTGTTCCGTCAGGTACTGGGCCAGGAGGAAGGCACCGTACTGCCGTTTGTGCGCCTGCCAGGGCCAGGTACTCGCGTTGACGGCTCGTTCCGGGTTGCCGAGGAACTCATCGAGCGCGTAGCTGTATATGTCCCAGCCCGGCGCGGACGGATTGACCAGGTTGTACATCCGGTGCGTGGCCCATTCCGCCGTCGCCTCCATCCACCAGTTGACCGAGGGCAGGTCGACGATAACGCTGAGGAGAGGCAGGTAGTAGTACTGAGTCGCGTGGAAAAGCTCGTGGTAGGCGAGGTAGGTGTATCTGTCAGGCCCGGGATCTGAGGGAAGGATCATGATCACGCCGTCTTCGAGGCTGTCGCCGAAGGGGAGTGTCAGTCCCGGGTTGTTGTTCTCGTCGAAGCCGAAGAATATGTGAACTGGCTTCGACGGCCAGCCATATCCCCAGGACTCGTACGCGGCCCATGCCGTGGAAAGGGATCCCACGAAAGTGTCTATGGCGTCCGGCACGCCGTTCGTGTTGAGGTCGACGGCCGGGACGCCATCGAGCGGCTTGAGCCCGTCCACGCTGTAGTAGACGTTGATCTGCCTCGACAGATTGAGCGTTCTCTTACAGTCGAAATTGTGGAACAGGTACGAGTAGTCCCCCGCGTCGCAGTCCGGCCACGCGGAGGCGGCGTTCCGGGCGGACGCCGATGCGTTTTCCTGAGGTGGTTCGGACGTCACCGACAGGCCTGATGCATCGATCAGTCTGTTCGCGTTCTCCCGCTTCTTGTCATGCATCGAGAGCGCGTAGCCGAGCGCGAGTCCCGCCGAGGAGGGCAGTTCGGCCGCAGGACGGTACTCCTTCGGGAGGTCTCCCGGTCTCGCGACGCGTTTCAGGGAGAGGTCGATGTACTCCTCGGTGGATATCTTGTGCTTGGCCCATGCCTGGGAGAGCGGGTCAGCAGGACCGAAGTCGGCCCGTTTCCCGGTCAGTTCCTTGTGGAGCGCGCTCTCCTTGCGTTCAACACGGTGATAGGGCTTCGGGTCGTCAGGGGCCGGCGACGTCTTCGCCGAAGCGCTTCCCGGGCCGGAGCGCGCGCCGGTCGTGGCATTGGCCTGTGGCGAGGCCGAGGGAAGGAACACGGCCGACAGAACCGCGGCCAGCGCGATGGCGGCCGCTTTCCGCCGGGGGGCGCGGAAAAATCTCATGATTTACACCGTCTCCAAAGGGCGTCAGGGGCAGGAGGCCGGAGCGAAGGCGACGGCGTCGAAGACGACGCTCTCGTCCCCGGTGCCGTTGCCGTTGAGGGTGCTCAGCGAGACCTTGGGCGTACCGGAGAAGTTGAAGACACCGAGCGAGACCCAACGGTTGGCCTGCTGTCCTGGGTTCGCCTTGACTGGACGCTGTGTGATCACCCGGGCTCTGATGCCCTGTGCGGTGTGCACGTCGTAGCGTGCCTGGCGGGTGTACCCGTAATGGTCGGGCAGGTGGACGAAGATCTGCCTGAGTCCGGTTACCGGCTGGTCGAGCGTCCAGGTGCCGGTGACCCGCATCACCGCTCCGTTGTGGGCCGCGTTGCGGGTGTAGGCGAACCACTCGTGGCCGCCGAAACCGTTACCGAGTTGCTGGAAGTCCGCCTTCGCGGGTGCCTTTCCTTTGGCGTCCCTGCCGAATTCGAGGGTGAAGGTTCCCGAGTTGGTCCAGCCGCTGTTGTCACAGCCACCACGTACGGCGGGAGCCGTACGGGGGACGTCATCAACGATGAGAGCGCCGGACGGCAGCCCGGGGGTCAGGCACGGATACCAGAAGTCTCGTGGTTCTTCGCGCTCAGTGGATGCCCAGGAGGCGTCCGAGTAGCGGATGGTGCCCTCGTTCCCGCACTGGGCCGGGCAGCTCTTCCATGCTTTCGGAATATGCCACCAGCATTTGAGGTCCGCGCGCAGACACGTACCGGCCGGAGTGGCGGCTGGATTCTCCTGGTTGACGGTACCGGGCTGACAGTTGTTGTGTTCCGCGCCCGAGCCGCCCGGTGCGACGCAGAACGCACTCAAGTCGACGACGAAGAGGTTCGCTTTCTGGATCACCGGAATTATCGCGGAACGGTAATCGGTGTGATTCCACCAGGAGGGGTTGTATCCGGCCTGGTCCTGATACTTGCCCGCGGCGGTGTCCCAGTAGGTCTTGGTGATGGGCCAGGCCGCCCAGCCCAGCACCTTCTCCTGGTAGGGCCAGTACTGCGGAGTGGACGCATCTGCATAAGCATTGCCGTCCAGAAACGGATGCCGACCCGGTTTCCAGAAGGCGTTGGAAGGGTTGTTGGTCCAGCCGAGACCCCAGGCACCGTTGTTCGGCTTACCTTTGTCGTCGTTGCCATTGGCATCCGCCTTCGGATGCCAGCCGGAGTTGTATGCCCAGATCGCGAAGTACCAGTTCTCCAGCTTCGAGGAGCTGCCGTCGTTGGCGATCATCTGCCCGCCGGTGTCAGTGCGGATCTGGTTCCACTTCTGGGTCAGCGTGCGCAGGCCGGCTGCGATGTTGGTGACATAGTCGAGGGCCACGGCTTTCTGTTTGTCCGGCGGCCAGGCGACCTCACCGGTTCGCTCCGAACCGGCTTTACGCATCCCGTCGGTTTGCTGGGAGATGCCGTACCCGCAGTCCGCATCGGAGAAGTCGATCGTCCAGTCGTTGGCGGGGTCGGTGTCGTAGATGTTGACCCCGTAGTAGTTGCCCACCAGTGGGTTTCCTGTCTCGCCCTCGGAAACGCGCCGCTGCGCCTGCCAGAGGTTCGACTCCTGCGCCAGGATGCCAAGCATGATGTTCGTCGGGACCCGTCCGCCGCCTTGGAGGTCCTCGGCGGGGAACATCGCCTGCGGCGACCAGGCCGGCAGCCCCGACCCCTTCCAGTTCGCCGGCCGGGTCAGCGTCAGCCGTTTCTGCACCAGCTGGTCGACCGCCCACTCCACCTGACGCCAGTGAGGCTGATACGTCTGGAGCTTCGGATCGTTCCGCGGCACCGAGCACGTGTGACCTACGTCAACCGGGTCCTCCGCGGCCAGGGGCGCACCTGCTCTTCTGGTCGCCTTCTGCCCCATGGCCTGAGCGAGCCTGGGATTCGCCAGCCTTCCCGTGCTGATCTTCGGTGTCGTCCTCGCCTCCGGTGCCACCTCGAAGTCGAGCTTCGCCTGTGTCGCGGGAACCTCCGCCTTCACGTCGATGGGCTCGGGGGCCGCGCTGTTCCCGCCGACCCCGTCGATTCCGGTGTCCTTCGGGTCTCCGCGAAGTCCTCCACGCAGGCCACGCCGGGCGGCGGCGGTGACCACGAGTCCTCCCCGGGAGGAGACCTGGCCGTCAGCCGGGGCGTCAAGGACGGTCACCGTGCCGGGCAGGCTCCGGACCTTGTCCGCTTCACCGACGAGGAAGACCCTGCCGCCGCCTCCCGCGTGGACCGACAACCGTCCGAGGTCGCCTGTGGCCAGGGTCTGGGTCGTGCCGTCGCGGTGATAGCGGACCGTCATACGGCCCGCGTCCGCCTCGGCGAAGACGACACCTCCTTGGTCGTCCACCCGGATGTCGAACGGGACAGAACCGGCCTTGGTCAGTGTCCTCGTCTTCCCCGCCCTGGAGACCGAGACGAGAGCCGCGTTCCTGGCAGCCACGTACCCGTCCCCGTAGGGGACCGCTGAGGTGACCTGTCCCGGGACCACCACTGGATCGGTGGACTTACCCGCTCCTGTCTCCACGCGGAGCAACCTGCTGGTGCGGTGATTCTCGTCGGCCCCCTGGGTGAGCGCGACGGCGTCACCCGCGCCACAGCCCGGGTTGAAATACGCCAGGGTCACCTGGTCTCTGAGCTTGGTGACCTCGCCGGTGCCGATGTCGACGACCGCGGCGAAGGCTCCCCTCGCGAAGAGTTCGGGCCGGTTGGTGAAATGCCGTGGAGCGTAGACGGCCATCACCCGGGTTCCCGCACCGGTCAGGCAGGCGTTGCCGATCCACTGATCGGTGTCCATTCCGGGTTCGCTGAGTGTGGCGACCGTACGCCACTGATAGCCATCGCTCTCCTTCGCGACCAGCACATGGAACCCGGTGGAGTCGCCCGCCGTGGCCAAGGCGACGTCCTTCGACTCCTGCCACCCCTTCGGCAGAACACGATCCCGCTGCTCAGGCGCCACATACGCGAGCTCGGCGGAGGAGTCGGGGGTCGATTGGGAAATCGTTCTTTCTGGATTTCGATTTTCTAACGTTTCAGCCGCGGCACCATTCAGTGGAGACATCGCCTGAAGAGTTAGAGCCGCGGCCAAAAACATGTTGAGAGCAATCCCGTTGAACACGGTCCGCAACATTTAATACCGCCAGAGTAAGGGGATGGGGGTCACGGAAAATCACCCCGACGATCACAGCTATCACACGGACAACCCTAGATCAACAGGACTTGACTAGAAAAATATCTTGCGTCCACAAACTCCGTGATGCATCATAAAGATGATCATCGCCGAGCCGCATCGCTCCGACTAGGGCAACGTTCGACCGTGTTCTCGGTAATTGCCAAAAAGGCGAACAGGAGTGGATCCATCAACCCTCGGGAAGAGGAGCGGAACAGGTCGCACATCGGCCTCCGACACAAAAACGTCACCAGAAGAAACCCCGACGGACCGACAAAACGTTCTCGACCACCGACCTTGATTCACAAGGTTGTGACTTTTTGAGAATCAGATCGACTCCGGCCGGGCGTCACTACAGGAGTCCGGTGCACCGAAATCATCTCCGGCCCCTGCCCAGCAGATGGATCGGACGACCTGGATCTGCCATGGCGCGGCCTTCCGGCATGCCGCCCCGGGTCTTCGCGCCGGCGCCTGCCCGTCGCCCCTCCCGGACCGGCGGCCGTTTTCCGCCCTCCGACCAGTCCCATAGGACTGAAATTTCACGCCAGATCCGGGTGGAAATTTCGTGGCACATCGAAGTATGGATGTGCGTCCATGGCATAGATCACTGTTCGAGAGCTTTCACATTCACCGCCGAGCGCCAGCCGCCGATCGTTGGGCGGATACAGAAGGAGTTCATGTGGGAAGTAGGTTCGCACGCGCCCGAAGGGTCGTCGGGCTCTTGACGAAGGCAACGCTCGCAGCCATGCTCGCGTCCTCCGCGGTTCCGTCATCACCTGCCCATGCCGATGGCACATATCGATGGCAAAGTAACTCCACCGGAACCTATCTGGAGGTTCTTGGCTCATCCCTGGACAACGGGGCGCGGGTGATCGTATGGCCCTACGACGCGGCCTCCCAGAACCAGCTCTGGTCGGACTTCAAACTGTGGAACCCTTACTATTTGATAGTCAACAACAACAGCAGCAAAGTTTTAGGACATGCCGACAGGCCCTACAATGACGATTTCGGGCTCGCATGTGGTTTCCCCGACCAGTACAACAGGGTCGACACTTACTATCAGATGTGGGACTACCGCTCGATCTGGTCTCCGGTATACAACCGCTACTTCTCAGCCTGGATAAACAGAGCCGGCTGCCAGGGGAACCCCTATCACGACGTGTTGGTGGTGGCCAGATACGATCAAACCACCCTTTACACAGAAGACACCTGCACCCCTACAGGCTACTCGGGCTACATGTCCGAGCACATCAACTGCTACTGGAAGAGGAACGGACAATGAGAAATTTCACCACCTCTCCCATCGGAAAGAGAACCAGCGTCGTTTCTCTCGGGGTGATCGTCGGTCTCACTGTCGCCGGCTGTGGTGTGGAACGCGCACAGCAGTACACCTCGGTATCGAGCGTCACGACATCATCGTCCTCTCCGTCGGCGACGCTTCCCGGCCCGGCCTCCTCGGAAGGCTCACCTCTCCCCTCTCCTCCGGAGAAGACCCCGGAGCCGACGATAGGATCCGTTCTCCAGGTCACCAACGGGAAGCGGATCCCCATGCCGCTGGATCCGTATCTGCCGTCAATGGAGGAACTCAGGAACCTCAGCCTGGCCAGAGACGCCGCAGCGAACTCATGTATGCGGGCGATCGGTTTCACGGACTGGGAGGATGGAATCGTACGCTCGTGGGACGAGACCTCCTTCAACGAATATGACTATTTCGACTATCTCGACCCTGCCACCGCGGCCGACAAGGGATATCCACGACCGGAAGTCGCACCCGAGATCGCCAGGCTCAGCAAGGTCAGGCCCAAGCACGGGCCGTCGAAGGAACAGATGGCCGCCTATGACGGTCGCGACCCGAGGACGAAGTCAGGCCACACCGTTCCCGCAGGCGGTTGCGCCGGGGAGGCGAAGGCGAAGATCTACGGCGACACCGCCGAACTTCCTGTCGACTCGCGTGCGCTCGCTGTGGACTCGCGCATCTCGGCCATGGGTGACAGCAGGGTGAGGCAGGCCGTCTCCGCCTGGAAGACGTGTATGTCCAGAAACGGTCTGCGGTACGAAAGCCCCGTGGTCCCGCGGCACGACGTCCGGTGGGCCAGCCGCAATGCCTCCACCCCGGCTGACGCGGAGGAGAAGCGAGTGGCCGGCATCGACGCGACCTGCCAGAAGGAGGTCAATCTCACCGGCGTCTACAAGACCGTGCGGATCGCCTACGAGGAGCTCATCGTGGCCAAGAACAAGGAGAAGTTGGCCGCCGCTCAGCAGACCACGCAGAAGTGGACGGCCAACGCGAGCGCGGTTCTCGCCAAGAACGGCGAGTGACCAGGAACAAGTCGCTCCGCGGCCGATCCGCGCCGCCCGCGCATGACGGCGTGGGCGCGGCTCCGATCCTCACTGGCGTGGATCGGGGCCGCACGGGGACAGCCCGGCTACCGGCGAGGCATCACTCTCCTGACGCATCCGGCGGCACCGGTACGGCGAACGCCGACAAGATATACGTGTCGGCGGAGCTGGATCTCCACCTGAGCGGACGGAGCGTACGGCCGCTGCGCCCCTCCTACCGCAACCGTCTGTGGAACAGGCTCGGCCCACCGATCACCGTTGAGCGCCGACCCCGCTGTGAAACGCCCGGCGGACCGGCACGCCACGGAGTGAGCGGTCACGGGCGCGCGACCAGCGACTCCAGGTAGCCGCACAGCGCCCGTTTCAGTTCCCCGGTCAGCGGGGGACGCTCGGCCGGGTCCGCCGAGGTGATCAGCGGGATCACCCCCTGCACGATGTGCACGCAGGTCAGCGCGACACGGGCGCGCTCGGTACCGTCCCGGTGCGGCGCCAGCTCCCCGATGATCTGCTCGACGCGTGCCCGCAACGCCGTCTGGAGCGGCGCGAGCGCGGCGGCCAGCTCGGGCGGCATGTCGGGGCGCGCGAACAGCGCCTTGAAGCCGGGATGGGCGAGGTTGAAGGCCACGATCGGATCGACGGCCCGGTCGACCAGCTCCACAAGGCCGAGCCCCGCGGGGTCGGCGAGGTCGAGCGCGCCACGGTGAGCCCGTCCCAGCTCCAGGAGGTAGTCCTGGACGAGGGCCCGCGCGATGGCCTCCTTGTTGGTGAAGAACTGGTACAGCGAGCCCGGTGAGATCCCGGCCTCCGCCGCGATCTTGTTGGTGGTCGCGGCCTCGTACCCCAGCCGGGCGAACACCGTGGCCGCCGCGGCGAGGATCTCCGCCATGCGCCGTTCCCCGCGTGCCTGCCGTCTGCGCGGCCGTGGATCCTCCGTCGTCTCGGCCATCGGCCTCCTTTCTCTCGAACCCCGCTTGAAAAACACGAGCAATCACTCGTAATCTTCGCTTGATGCGAGCGACTACTCGTAAAAATACTTCAATGGGGGAATCCATGCTCAGCAGACTCGCCGGTCTCGTGACCAGGCGCCCGGCATGGCTGGTCGCGGCCGGGATGATCGTCGCCGTCGTGGCGGCCCTCCTGGCCTCGGGGACCATGACGCGGCTGTCCCTCAACCGGTTCGAGGCACCCGACTCGGAGTCGACGCGAGCCCGCGACGTCCTGGCCGAGCGCTTCGGAACCGGGGTGCCGAACGTCACGCTCCTGGTGACCGCCCGCGAGGGCACCGTTGACGACCCCCGCGTCGCCGCGGCCGGTCGCGACCTCACCCGAAGGCTCGCCGCCCACCCCGGCGCCGGCGACGTCTGGTCGTACTGGACCACGGGCCAGGACACCCTGCGCAGCCGCGACGCCCGTGGCGCGCTCGTCCTCGCCTGGGTGCCCGGCAGCGCCGACCACGTGCGTCGTGACGTCCTGCCCGGCCTGGCGCGGGCCTTCACCGGCCCGTCCGGCCCGGTCAGGGTCGAGGTCGGCGGCGGCGACGAGGTGTTCCGCCAGGTGATGGAGGAGTCGCGGAGCGACTTCACCCGTGCCGAGCTGATCATCGTGCCGATGGTGCTGCTGGCGCTGTGGTGGGTCTACCGGCGCCTGGCCGCCGCGCTGCTCACCCTCGGCGCCGGGCTGCTCGCCGTGGCCGGATCGCTGGCGCTGCTGCGCGGGGTGCTCGGCTTCGCCGAGGTCTCCACCTTCGCCGCCAACGTCTGCCTGGTCATGGGCATGGGCCTGGGCGTCGACTACGGCCTGTTCATGATCTTCCGGTTCCGGGAGGAGCGGCTCGGCGGCGCGCCTGTCCGCGCCGCCGTCGCCACGACCGTGCGCACCGCGGGCCGTACGGTGCTGTTCAGCGGCCTGACCGTCGCGGCCTCCCTGGCGGTGCTGCTGGTCTTCCCCTTTCCCTTCCTCGCCTCCTTCGGCTACGCCGGGATCGCGGTCGTCCTCGCCGCCGTGGCCGCCGCGCTGGTCGTGCTGCCCGCCGCGCTCGTCCTGCTCGGCTCCCGTGTCGAGCGCCGCCGACCGGCCCCCTCTTCCTCCTCCCTCTGGTACGGCGCCGCGCTGGTGGTGACCCGGCACCCCCTGATCTCCGGCGGCGCCGCGCTGCTCGTCCTCGGCCTGCTCGGCGCGCCGTTCCTCGGCCTGCGCTTCGGAGCGCCCGACGACCGGGTACTGCCCGCCTCGGCCCCGGCGCGCCTGCTGTACGACCAGGTCCGCACGGGGTTCACCGCCGAGGACGCCGACGCCCTGCGGGTCGTCGCCCCCACCGGCGACGCCGCGGCGGCCGGGCCGTACGCCGCGGCCCTGTCCCGGCTTGAGGGCGTGGTGCGCGTCGACTCGGCCGCCGGGACCTTCGGCGGCGGGCGCAGGACCGGCGGCCCCGCCCCGGCGCGGTTCACCGCGCACGACGGCCGTGGCGGAACCTGGCTTTCCGTCGTGGCCTCCTCCGCGCGGCTGGAGTCCGGCGCGGGCGACCTGATTCGGGCCGTACGCGCGGTGCCCGCGCCCTTCGAGGTGCTCGTCGGCGGCTCACCCGCCGAGATGACCGACTACCACGACGGCGTCGCGGGCCGTCTTCCGCTGGTCGCGGCGCTGATCGTGCTGGTGACCCTCGTCGTGCTCTTCCTGATGACCGGCAGCGTCGTCGCCCCGCTGAAGACCTCGCTGCTCAACCTGGTGAGCCTGTCGGTGATGTTCGGCGCACTGGTGTGGGTCTTCCAGGACGGCCACCTGGCGGGCCCGCTCGCCTTCACCCCGACCGGTTCGATCGAGCCGAGCATCCCCATCCTGATGTTCTGCGTCGCCTACGGCCTGTCGATGGACTACGAGATCCTCCTGCTGGCCCGGATCAAGGAGGAGTACGAGCGCACCGGCGACCCGCGCGGCTCGGTCGTGGCCGGTGTCTCCCGCGGCGCCCCGCTGGTGACCGCGGCCGCGGTGATCCTCGCGCTGTCGTTCGCCACCTACGCGACGAGCGGGGTCGTCTTCCTCAAGGAGCTCGGCATCGGCATGGCGCTGACCGTCGCGGTCGACGCCACGGTGATCCGCGCGGTTCTGGTGCCCGCCCTGATGCGGCTGACGGGAAGAGCCAACTGGTGGGCGCCCGCGCCTCTTCGCCGCCTGCACCGTAGGATCGGCCTCACCGAGACGCCCGTCCCCCATCCGGTCCCATCCGTCCCCGGGGCGGGGTCCAACGCCGTTCACCAGCCTGACAGGCTGTGAAAATGTCCCTTTTGTTCCTTACAGGGACTCCATATCGAGCCGTCATATGCGATTTGGTATGCGGCCCCCCGACGCCACACGCTGCACAGACGCCGATATACGGCCCACGAAAACGGCGCGCAACAAAGTTGGGCCTTACCGGAAAGGTTCTTTACTATTAACCTTCCGGTGTGGACCTAGAAGTGCGTCATTTACGGGCGATCTGTGCGATCGCCGACTCGGGCAGCATTTCCAAGGCGGCGGCAGCCCTCAAGATGTCGCAGCCTGCGCTCGCCACACAGCTGCGACGCATCGAACGCATGTTCGGTGGACCGCTGTTCGAGCGGGGCCGGGAAGGAGCACGGCCCACACAGCTCGGCATGTGGGTGCTGGTCCGTTCACGCTCCCTGCTGCCGGCCTTCGACGAGCTCCGGCGTGACGGCATGCGCTACGCCGAACAGGCCGCGGAGAAGCTCAAAATCCGAGTGGGCTGTATGTCCAGCCATCTCGCGATAAATGTCATCAAGTGCCTCCATGAACTGCTGGCCGGAGCGGACATCACCGTCCGCACCGAGGAGGCCATGGACCTGCTGCCCGGACTGCTGGAGTCCGAGCGGCTCGAACTCGCCACGCTCGGAGATTATCCGGGGCACGAGCTCACCCCGCCCCCGGGAGTGGTGTACGCGGGTGTCGCCGTCGAGCCGATCTTCGTCGGCCTGGCCGCCACCCACCCGCTCGCCCAGCGGGAGGAGGTGGAGTTGCGCGATCTGGCCTGCGAGGACTGGACCCTGCACGCGCTGGCCGAATCCGGTCACAGGGAGCACTTCTGGGCGGCCTGCGCCCGGCAGGGCTTCGCACCGAAGATCGCCTACTCCGCCGACCTCAGCCTCGCCATCGACCTGATCGCCGCGGGACGCTGTGTGGGCATGTTCCAGGCGACCAGCAAGGGCTATCCGGGTATCGTCATCCGGCCGCTCGCCGGAACCCCGCTGCGGTTCCGGCACATGATCGGCTGGACCGAACACGGCCCCATCGCCAGGCACGGGCCCGACCTGGTTCAGGCGGTGACCAAGACCTACTGGTCCGAGGTACGGCGCGCACCGGTCTATGCCTCCTGGCTGAGGCGCCACGTGCCGCTTTCTCCGCCGGTCTAGACGACCATATCCCTTTCCTGCCAGGTTTGGCCGACCATATCTCCAAGTTATCCACATTCGTGGGGTACTCCACCCGGTCCCCGGAGTGTGAGCTTTGGTCCAGCCCAAACCGTCAGGGCTCCTTGCATCCCTCAAACCCCCCAAGGGACACCGAGAGGAGTCACCCCGCGTGAATCCCAAGGTCAAGTTAGGCGCGGTCGCCGTACTGGCCGCCGTCGCCATGGCCGCATCGTCCGTGGCGAGCGCCACAACCGCCGTCGCGGCCCCCGCGGCGGGCAACAGCGCCGCACTCGCGGCACCTGATCTGTCCGTGAGCAACATCCAGGCGCACCTGCAGCAGTTCCAGTCGATCGCCAACAGCAACGGCGGAAACCGCTCGTCCGGTTCCTCCGGCTACACGGCGTCGCTGAACTACGTGAAGAACAAGCTGGAGGCGGTGGGTTACACCACGCAGACCCAGAGCTTCAGCTACAACGGCCGGACCCACTACAACCTGATCGCCAACTGGCCGTCCGGTCCTGCCAGCCCCACCCTCATGCTGGGCAGCCACCTGGACAGCGTGACGGCCGGACCCGGCATCAACGACAACGGCTCCGGTTCGGCCACCCTGCTTGAGCTGGCCCTGAACGTGGCCAGCCTCAAGCCCAACCTCAACAAGCACCTGCGCCTGGCGTGGTGGGGTGCCGAGGAGCTCGGCCTGGTCGGCTCCAGGTACTACGTGCAGAACGGCGGCGCGAACGGGGTAGACACCTACCTCAACTTCGACATGACCGCCTCGCCCAACCCGGGCTACTTCGTCTACGACGACGTTCCGGCGATCCAGAAGGTCTTCAACGACTTCTACGCCAGCAAGAACATCCCGACCGAGATCGAGACCGAGGGCGACGGCCGCAGCGACCACACCGCCTTCAAGAACGCGGGCGTGAAGGTCGGCGGTGTCTTCACCGGCGCCGAGACCCGCAAGTCCTCGGCACAGGCGGCCAAGTGGGGCGGCCAGGCGGGCCAGGCCTTCGACCGCTGCTACCACTCCTCCTGCGACACCACCAGCAACATCAACGTGACCGCGCTGGACGTCAACGCCGACGCGATCGCGAACGCCGTGTGGAAGCTGGGCGTCAGCGACGCTCCCTCCAACGACTACTCGCTGTCGGTCAGCCCCTCCTCGGCCACCGTGCAGGCGGGTTCCTCGACCACGGCGACGCTGAGCACCCAGCTCGTCTCCGGCAGCTCGCAGTCGGTCTCGCTGAGCGCCTCCGGCGCCCCCGCGGGCACCACCGTGTCCTTCAGCCCGTCCACGGTCTCCGTCCCCGGCAACTCGACGGTCACCATCTCCACCTCCCCCTCGACCCCGTCGGGTACCTACACCATCACCCTGAACGGCAACGCGGCCAGCGGCGCCAAGTCGGCCACCTTCAGGCTCACGGTCGGCGGCCAGCCTCCGACGGACGACTACTCGATCTCGGTCAACCCGAGCTCGCTGACCGTCCAGCCCGGCGCCTCGGCCTCGACGACGCTGAACACCCAGCTCGTCTCCGGCAACTCGCAGTCGGTCTCGCTGAGCGCCTCCGGCGCCCCCGCGGGCACCACCGTGTCCTTCAGCCCGTCCACGGTCTCCGTGCCCGGCAGCTCGACGGTCAACGTGGCCACCTCGTCCACGACCCCGACCGGCACCTACACCATCACGATCACCGGCAGCGGAAACGTGACCCACACGGCCACCATCTCCCTGACCGTGAACGGCGGCCAGAGTGGCACCGAGTGGGCGGCCTGGAAGACCTACGCGACCGGTGACGTCGTCACCTACGGCGGCTCCAGCTACCGCTGCATCCAGGGACACACGGCCTACCCCGGCTGGGAGCCGCCGAACGTCCCCGCTCTCTGGCAGAAGATCTGAGCAGAGGATCCGAACCGGCTGAACGGTTCTGATCGATCCACCGGAACCAACCAGGAAACCGGGTGACAGTACGGCGGGCGGCCACAACCGCCCGCCGTATCTGTGTCCGGAGATGCCCTGAAAAATGAGCTGATAGATCGTTAATTACGCTGTTACGCTTCCAGCGCCGGCCGTGGGACTCCGGCGCGACTTCCGGAACCCGCATTTGAAGCGATGATTCGCAGTTCGCGCCCTCATTCCCCGGCCGGCCTCGGCATCGGACCCGGAGGCGACGATCGACACCCACGTCGAAACCAGCGCGGACCTGATCGCCGCCGACGACGTCCTGCTGTTCGTGAACGCGGCGATCACCTCGACCGGCCAGCGTGAGTTCCACTCCGGCGCGGAGGAACAGAGCCTCTCGCTCGACTTCCTGCACCGTTACCTGCTGGGCAACTACCGCGATCTGTACACCGCCACCCTCGCCCTGGACGTCAACGACCACAACGCCGTGATGATCGCAAAAAACCTGCTGACCACGGCGGCGGAGGCGGATCCGGAACAGCGCCGCGCAGAGGGACGGCTGATCGCCCGGCGGCTGGCCCTGCTGCCGCCGCCCCGGGTCTACGGGCTGTTCCGCGCGCTGCGCCGCGCCAAGGTCAACAACCGGCGCACCAGGGCGATCATGCGGGACTGGCTGGCCGCCCGCCCCGACCTCGCGTTCGACGCGGTGAAGTACCGCGGCGCCGTCAAGGACGTGGTCCGGCACGCCCACCTGCGGCCGGAGGGGGAACTGGGGCCGTTCCTGTTCACCCCGCGCAGGAGGGCCGCCTACGCGACGCCGATCCTGGAGACGTGGCGCAGGGCCCACTACGAGCAGGCCGCGCTGTACGGGCTGCCCTACACGGTGGCGGAGGGGTTCGCGGCGAAGCACCGCATCCCGCGTGCCGCCTTCCTTGAGCGCATCGCGCCCCGGCTCACCCGGCTGGAGCGCCTGCGGCTTCAGGAGTCGGCACGCGGCCTGGGAGCCGAGGCGGTGCGGGCCGACCTGACCACGATGCCGCTGACCCGGCTGGCGTCGTACGTGCTCTCCCTCTCCCTGGACGAGCGCGCGCGCCGCCGTACCGAGCTGACCGGGGCACTGCGCGCGGCGGCCCGCCGGACCGCGGGCGGGCAGGCCGGGAGCTGGGGGGCGGTGGCCGCCGTCCTCGACGACAGCTTCTCCACCTACGGGTCGGGTCACAAGCGCCGGCGTCCGCTCGCCGTCGCGCTCGCCTGTCACTTCCTGCTGGAGGCGCTGGCCCGCGAGTACACGCCGCTGTGGCTCTCCGGCCGCCAGGACGCGCTGCTCGTCCATCCGCACGGGGCCACGCCCCTCGGCGAGCGCGTCCTCGACGGCCTCGAACTCCGGCCGGAACGCCTCATCGTCGTCTCCGACGGATGGGACAACTCACCGCCGGGACTCGCGGAGGAGGTGCTGCGGATCTGGCGCACCCGGCTCGACCCGCATCACACCTGCGCCGTCACGCATCTCAACCCGGTCTACGACGCCGCCGACTTCGACGTGCGGCGGCTGGCGCCGACCGTCCCGACCGCCGGGATCCGCGACGCCGAGAACCTCCTCGCCCTGGTGGAGCTGGCCCAGTTCGCGGACGGACGCACCGGGCTCCCCGAGCTGCGCGCCCACCTGGCACGCCGTGTCGAAGGCTTCCTCCTGGGGGACACATGACGGCTCTCACCCTCACCGGGTTGTCCACCCGCCCCGCGCAGGTCTGGGGCGGCGTACGGCTCGTCCCGCTGGTCCGTCAGGAGCCGATCGAGGACCTGCGGCTGTCCGCCCAGATATACGAGGAGGAGTTCGGCCTCGTCGAGGTGACCCCGCGGGCCGCGTACCTCTCCTACATCCCGCACGGGTTCGTGGCGGACTGGACGCGCGACGGCTCCCCCGCCGCGGCGTACGGCACCCAGCTGCGGGGACCGGCGGAGCGCGACCACGTGCCCAGCGGGATGCCGCTGCACTTCCACCGCCGCATGGCCCGCAGGACCGGCAGGAACCGGCTGCGCTTCCTGCCCCTGCACCTGGCGCTTGAGGGCTACCTGTCGCTGCACTTCGGCGGGCCGGAGATCGCGTGGGAGGAGTGGTCGCGCCGCGCGATCGATCAGGGGCTCTCCCCGCGCGTCGAGGAGAGCTACTCCGGCGCCGAGGTCAGGGGCCTGCGGGACGCCCTGCGCATCTTCGAGATCCACCCCGGCCAGTGCGGCGTCCTGGTCTACGTCGCCGACGCCCTCGCCTCCGCGTTCGTGGTGCCGCACCCCGACGACTACCGCGCCCTGCACACCACCCTCCTGCACGACCTGTACGGCGAGCTGATCCACCACTACGCGATGTACAGCGTGGCGGTGCCCGACTTCCGCGCCCGCATCGTGGACGCGCAGGTCGGCTCCCTCGCCGACCTGCGGGCGCGGGCCCGTGAGCGGCAGGAGGAGTGGGCGTCCTTCCACGACGGGGTCATGGCGAACGGGCTGCTGCGGACGGACCACACCTACCAGCGCGTCTACGAGATGGACGGCTACCGCCTGTCCCGCTTCCTGCCGTCCTTCGAGCGGCGGCAGGAGAACCACATCGGAGAGCTCGTCACCGACGGCGCGGGCCGGCTCGCCTACCTCAAGACGTTCCGCCTGTCGGAGAACCAGGTCCGGCGCGGTCATCTGCTGACCCGGCTGGCCGCCTGCGGCTGGAACCTGGCCGAGACCGCGGCCGCGCTCGGCATGACCGAGCACGAACTCGCCCTGCGCATCGAGGGCGCGGGTTTCGGCCATCTCCTCCGCCAGGACATCCTCGACCGTTACCGGGCCCAGGCGCGCCGAGCGCGGTAGCGGGTTGGCCCACCCGAAAAGGGTAGGTATGTCGCACTAAGTGGGGAAAGTCCATCACGGTAGGCCAAGAACCAAGGCGGTCATGATGCTCCGCAGCAGAACTCCCGCGCCGGGCCGGGACAGGGGCGTATGAGCGCCAAGGCCCGGTCCGGCGGGACACCGGCCCCCCGGTGGCGGGAGGAGGAGGCCGACCCGCGCCGCTGGAAGGCGCTGACCGTCTGCCTGGTCTCCGGGTTCATGACCCTGCTCGACGTCAGCATCGTCAACGTCGCGCTGCCCGCGATCCGCACGGGCCTCGGCGCGCCACAGAGCGACCTGCAGTGGGTGGTCTCCGGGTACGCGCTCACCTTCGGCCTGGTGCTGGTGCCCGCTGGGCGATTCGGCGACATGCGCGGCAGGCGCAACGTCTTCGTCTTCGGCGTCGCCCTGTTCACCCTGGCCAGCGCGGCGGCCGGCATCGCCAGGACCTCGACCTGGCTGGTCCTGGCCAGGCTCGTGCAGGGGGTGGCGGGCGGCATCGTCAACCCGCAGGTCAGCGGGCTGATCCAGCAACTGTTTCGAGGAGCCGAGCGGGGCAGGGCGTTCGGCATGCTCGGCGCGACCATCGGCATCTCGACCGCGGTCGGCCCGCTGCTGGGTGGGTTGCTCATCCGCCTGGGCGGCGAACACGACGGCTGGCGCCTCGTCTTCTACGTCAACGTCCCGATCGGTCTGCTCGCCATCGCCCTGGCCTACCGCTACATCCCGCGCCGCCCGCCGGAGAGACGTTCGCGCAAGAGCATGGACCCCGTCGGGGTGCTGCTGCTGGCCGCCGGGCTCGTGCTCATCCTGCTGCCGCTCGTGGAGGGCCAGCAGTGGCGGGGCGCGGGCAGGTGGCTGCTGCCCGTGGCCGGACTGGCGACGATCGGGCTCTTCGCCCTCTGGGAGCGCCGGTACGGGCGGAGCCGCGAACCGATGGTCAACCTGTCGCTGTTCGGCAGGCGGTCCTACACCTTCGGCGCCCTGATCGCGGCGCTCTACTTCGCCGGGTTCACCTCGATCTTCTTCATCCTCACCATCTACCTGCAGAACGGGCTCGGGTACTCCCCGCTTGAGGCGGGCCTGGCCAGCACCTCGTTCGCCGCGGGCTCGGCGGTCGCCTCCATGCTGGGGGGACGGGTCACCGTCAGGTTCGGCAGGCCGCTGGTGGTCGCGGGGCTGGTGATGGTGGTGATCGGGCTGGCCGTCACCGAGCTGGCCGTACGGCTGAACGCCGGGCCCGGGGTCGCCTGGGCGATCGCGGCGCCGCTGCTGCTGGCGGGGCTGGGCAGCGGGCTGGTGATCTCACCGAACCAGACGCTCACCCTGGCCCAGGTCCCGGTCGCCGAGGCGGGCACCGCGGGCGGGGTGCTGCAGACCGGTCAGCGGATCGGCACGGCCCTGGGCATCGCGGCGATCGGTTCGGTGTTCTTCGCCGTGACCGCCTCCTCACACGGCGACCACGCCACGGCGTTCAGGACGGCGCTGCTGGTCACCATCGGCTTCGTGCTGGCCGCGCTGGTGGTCGCGGTCGCCGACGTGCTCGCCGACCGCAGGTCACGCCCTCCGGGGCGGCCGTCACCGCGGGCCTCCTCGCGGGGCCGGCAGGGGGCACGCTCCGGGACACGGCGGACACGGCCCTCCGCGAGCCGCCCACGGCGGTGAGGCCGAGTGCCGTGAGGCGGGGTGTCACAGGGCGGGGACGCGGGCGCGGCGGGCCGGGGCCGCCGTCAGGTCGTCCAGGGCCGGGCGCAGCCGGGGGAGCACCCCCTCGCCGAACCAGTAGGCCTCCTCCAGGTGCGGATAGCCGGACAGCACGAACTCCTCGACGCCCAGCGCCGCGTACTCCTCGATCCGTTCGGCCACCTGGGCGTGGCTGCCGACCAGTGCCGTCCCCGCGCCTCCCCTGACCAGGCCGACCCCGGCCCACAGGTTGGGATGGATCTCCAGGTCGCGGGCCGTACCTCCGGCGAAGCCCTCGTGCAGGGCGAGCATCCGCTGCTGACCGACCGACTCGCTGCGGCCGAGCGCCCGCCTGGCGGCCCTGATGTCCTCCGGGTCGAGCGCGGCCAGCAACCGCTCGGCCTCCGCCCAGGCCTCCCGCTCGGTGTCCCTGGTGATCACGTGCAGCCGTACGCCGAACCTGAGCGTGCGCCCCCGCTCCTCGGCGAGCCCGCGGATCCACTCGATCTTCCCCGCCACCTGGTCCGGCGGCTCGCCCCAGGTCAGGTAGACGTCCACGTGCCCGGCCGCGACGGGCCCCGCCGCCGCCGAAGAACCGCCGAAGTAGATCTCCGGGACCGGGTCGGGCACCTCGGCGACGGTCGCCCCCTCGACCTGATAGTGCCTGCCCGCGAAGTCGTACGGCGTGCCGCTCCATGCCCCGCGCACGACCGAGAGGAACTCGCCGGTGCGCTCGTAGCGCTCGTCCTTCGGCAGGTGGTCGCCGAACCTGACCTGTTCCGCCGACTCTCCCCCGGTCACCACGTTGAGCAGCAGCCTGCCACGGGACAGGCGCTGGTAGGTCGCGGCCATCTGCGCGGCCAGTGTGGGCGACAGCAGGCCGGGACGGAAGGCGACCAGGAACTTCAGCCGTTCGGTCTCCCGGGTCAGCGCGGCCGTGACCAGCCAGGCGTCCTCGCACCAGGAACCGGTCGGGGTCAGTACGGCCTCGAACCCGAGCTGTTCCGCCGAGCGGGCGATCTGGGCGAGGTACTCGATGTCCGGCGGGCGGAAGGCCGCGCTCTCCGGGCGGCCGTGGCCTCTGCCGAGACCGTGCCCGCCGCCGGTGAGGACCCGGCTGTCGCCCGCGGTCGGCAGGAACCAGTGGAACTTCACGGGGTCTCCTCCACGGTCACGCGGGCGGGGTTTCGCCCATCGTCGGCCATATAACCCACAAAGTCAATCGGTAATAGGGGTTATGCGTGGAACCGGAGCCGATGTCGTTCGTTGATAGGTTCAGGATTTCGTCGATTTACGCGAAAGTGGAGGAAGGGCACAGTGGACGTCGAACAGACGGCGCTGCCGGGGATAGGGCTACGGCACGAGTTCACCACACGGGCAGGCCGGCGCATCGGAGTCGTCTCCCACCGCACGGGCCGCCGCGACCTGGTGATCTACGACCCCGCCGATCCGGACCGGGCCTGCGAGACCGTGAAGCTGAACGACGAGGAGGCCGACGCGCTGGTCGAGCTGCTCGGCGCCCCGCGCATCGTGCAGCGCCTCAACGCCCTGCACCGGGAGGTCGAGGGCCTGGTCAGCCTGCAGCTGCCGATCTCGCCGGGCACGCCGTACGCGGGAAGGCCGATGGGCGACGCCCGGGTCCGCACCCGCACCGGCGCGTCCATCGTCGCCGTGGTCCGCGCGGGCCAGGTGTTCGCCAGCCCCGGCCCCGACTTCACGCTCGACGGCGGGGACGTGGTGGTCGTGGTCGGCAGCCCGGAGAGCACGTCCGCGGTCTCCGAGATCCTGGCCCACGGTTAGGGCAGCGGGTGCACACAGCGATCCTTCTGCTTGAGCTCGGCGCCGTCCTGCTCGGACTGGGCGTCCTGGGCGCGCTGGCACTGCGTGTCGGCATCTCCCCCATCCCCCTGTACCTGCTGGCCGGTCTCGCCTTCGGCACCGGCGGCATCATCCCCCTGGCGACCAGCGAGGAGTTCATCTCCGTCGGCGCGGAGCTGGGCGTCATCCTCCTGTTGCTCACCCTCGGCCTGGAGTACAACGCCGACGAACTCGTGACCAGCCTGAAGGGCAACGCGCGCGCCGGGTTCGTCGACCTGGCGCTCAACGCGGCGCCCGGCGCTATCGCGGCGCTGCTGCTCGGCTGGGGCCCGGTCGCCGCCGTGGCGATGGCCGGGGTCACCTACGCAACCTCCTCGGGCATCACCGCCAAGGTCCTTTCCGACCTGGGATGGATCGGCAACAGGGAGACGCCGGTGGTGCTCTCCCTGCTGGTGTTCGAGGACCTGACCATGGCGATCTACCTGCCGGTCCTCACCGCGCTGCTGGCCGGGCTGAGCTTCATCGGCGGCGCGGTCACCGTGGCGATCGCGCTCGGCACGGTGAGCGTCGTACTGCTGATCGCGCTGCGCTTCGGCCGGTTCATCGAGAGCTTCGTGGCCAGCCCCAACTCGGAGGTGCTGCTGCTGAAGGTGGTCGGGCTGGCACTGCTGGTCGCCGGGGTCGCCCAGCAGCTGCAGGTCTCCGCCGCCGTCGGCGCCTTCCTGGTCGGCATCGCGCTCTCCGGGAAGCTGGCCGAGGACACCCACGCGCTGCTGACACCGCTGCGCGACCTGTTCGCCGCGGTGTTCTTCGTCTTCTTCGGCCTGCAGACCGACCCGACCAAGATCGCCCCGGTCGCCGGGCTGGCCGCGCTGCTCGCCCTGGTCAGCATGGTCACCAAGCTGCTCACCGGCGCGTACGCCGCCCGCAGGGCCGGGATCGCCAAGGCGGGCCAGGCCCGGGCGGGCATCGCGCTCATCCCGAGAGGCGAGTTCAACATCGTGATCGCCGGACTCGCCGTCGCGGCCGGGGTGCACCCCGACCTCGGCCCGCTGGCCGCCGCCTACGTCCTCATCCTCGCCGCGTTCGGCCCGCTGGCCGCTCGCCTGGTCCAGCCCCTCATCACCGCCGTCGCCAGCCGCACCTGACCCTGGAACCCTGAAACCTTGAAACAGGGTACGGCGACGCCACACGGCGCGGCCGTACCCTGTTTCATTCGTCACGAAATTCCACCCGGCACCCCTGTTATCAGGATTTAAGGATAAATGGCAGCATTTATCCGGGTATCACCCTTAAATGGGTAGGACAATACCCCGGATTAGGGGGTGTTCTTCTCGGCCGAATACGAGATGATCTGCCCAAGCGTTCAGCGGAACCGAAAGGTCCGCCTGAATCGGGGATTCATCGAACGGCCGAGGAGAGGATTTCCCGAGGTGTCGCTAGGAAGACGCAACGCGATGGCGCTGGGTGCCGGGGCGATCGCACTGGCCGCGACGGGCGGCGCCGTGCCCCCGGCGTCCGCGGCGGAGACCGGGCAGGCGGAGCGGGGACCGGCGGTCCCCTCGGACGCGGAGCTGGCGCGTTCCCTGCCCGGCGGCTTCACCAGCCGGCACGCCGAGGTGAACGGCGTCCGGCTGCACTACGTGTCAGGAGGCAGCGGGGAGCCGCTGGTCCTGCTGCCCGGCTGGCCGCAGACCTGGTGGGAGTATCGCAAGGTCATGCCCGCGCTCGCCGCCCGCTACCGGGTCATCGTCGTGGACCTGCGCGGCATGGGGGGCTCCGGCAAACCCGCCTCCGGATACGACAAGAAGACCATGGCGCGGGACGTGCGCGAGCTGGTGCGCGCGCTCGGCCACGACAGGGTGAACATCGCCGGGCACGACGTCGGCGCCATGATCGCCTTCAGCTTCGCCGTGAACCACCCCGAGGCGACCCGGAGACTGGCGCTGCTCGACGTCACCCACCCCGACGACTCCTACTACGAGTTCCGCATGCTGCCCCAGCCGGGGCAGGCCTTCTTTCCCTGGTGGTTCGCGTTCAACCAGGTTCAGGGACTGCCCGAGCAGCTCGTCTCCGGCAGGTCCCGATATCTCGTCGACTGGATATTCGACCACCTCCTGGTGGACAAGTCGGCGATCGGCGACCGTGACCGCGCCGTGTACGCCAAGGCCTATTCCTCTCCCGACGCCGTTCGCGGCGGAAACAGCTGGTATCAGGCGTTCGGCCAGGACATCGAGGACCATCGGACGTACGGGAAGGTGACGGCGCCGACGCTCGGGCTGGCGCACAGCGCCTTCCACCCCCACATGAACCAGGTGCTGCCCACCCAGGCCACCGACGTCCGCGTCGCCGAGCTGACCGGGACGGGCCACTACTTCGTCGAGGAACGGCCCGCCGCGGTCATCGGACACCTGACGGGCTTCTTCGGCTGAGGCCGGGCGGCGGGCTCCCCGCCGGTTCCCTCGCGGACCCGGCGGGGTCGCACCGTCAGCCGCCGGACGCCGCCCACTCCTCGGCCAGGAGCTCGTAGGAACGCACCCGGTCGGCGTGGTCGTGGGTGATGGTGGTCACGAGCAGTTCGTCGGCGCCGGTGACGTCGCGCAGGACACGCAGCCGCTCGGCGACGGTCCGCGGCGAGCCGACGAACTGCGTCGTGACCCGGTCCGCGACCAGGGCGCGGTCCTCCTGCGTCCACTCGTGGGCCGCGGCCTGCTCGGGCGTCGGGAACGGCATCGCCCCGTCGCCCCTGCGGATGCCGCGCACCCACAGCCCGTACGGCGAGGCCAGCTCACGGGCCGTCTCGTCGTCCTCGGCGACGACCACGTCCGCGGAGACGACCAGACGCGGCGCGGGCAGGGCCCGGGACGGTTTGAACGCCTCCCGGTAGGCCTGCACCGCCTCCAGCACGTTGGACGGGCTGACGTGGTAGTTGGCCGCGAACGGCAGACCCCTTTCCCCGGCGACCTGGGCGCTCTGGCCGCCGCTGCTGCCCAGGATCCACAGCTCGACCCCCGCCCCCTCCCCCGGTACGGCGTGCGCGGCCAGGCCGTCCTCCGAGCGGTAGGTCCCGGCGATGAGGGCCGCGATGTCGTCCACCTGGTCGGCGAAGTCCGGGCTCCGCGCCCCCGGCTGCTGCAGCAGCGAGGACTGCAGCGCGAAGACCGGGGAGGTGGCCAGGGCCGCGAAGGAGAACGGTTCCGGGATGAGCAGCCCGTCCACGAGGCGGGCAGGCCGCGGCGGGGCGGGCGGCCTGCCCGCCTCGGCCAGGAGTTCTGTCCTGCGCTGCCCGGAACGGCCGAGTCCGAGGTCGATCCGGCCCGGGTACAGCGCGTCGATCAGGCCGAACTGCTCGACCACGGCCAGCGCCGTCTGGTGACCGAGCTGCACGGCCCCTGAGCCGACCCTGATCGTGCTGGTCGCCGCGGCCACCAGGGCGATGAGCACGGCGGGCGCCGCGCTTGCCACTCCCGGGGCGAAGTGGTGCTCGGCCAGCCAGTAACGCCGGTAGCCGAACTCCTCGGCGCGCCTGGCCAGGTCCACGGTGTTGCGGAGGGCGTCGGCGACCGTGCCTCCTGAGGTGACGGGGGACAGGTCGAGGATGGACAGCGAGGTCATGACTGCCTTTCGTGCCGGCTCTCGTGCTGGTTCTCGTGCCCGGGGAAGGGCCTGCTGGGGATCTCCCTGCGCAGCACGGGGGCCACGTCGCTCTGGAAGAGCTCAAGGCTGGCCCGGTGCTGTTCATCCGTCAGACCGTCGGCGTCGGCGGACAGGTGCATGACCTCGTGCCCGAGCCGTTCGTGGTAGCGGTGGACCTTGTCGATGATCTGCTGGGGGCTGCCGACCAGGATGGAGCTGCGCTCCACGGCGTCCTCGATCGTGTGGAAGACCGGGTCGACCCCGGCCTTCTCGAACAGGGCCAGCCTGGCGTCGAAGATCGGCCGGTAGGTCTCGACCGCCTCCTGGGAGTTCTTCGCCACGTAGAGACCCGCACTGCCCGCCCCGACGAGGGCGTCGGCGGGGTCGTGGCCGTGGAACTCCCACCGCTCCCGGTAGTGGCGGACCAGTTCGGCGTACGGCTCGACGGGGTTGGTGACGTTGGCGGAGAAGAGCGGGTCACCGTACAGGGCGGCCAGCTCGACCGACTCCTTGCTGGTCGCGCTGCCGTGCCAGACGCGGATGGGCCGTTGCAGCGGGCGCGGCCACGTCTCGGCCTCCTCCAGCGGCGGCCGGAAGGTGCCCGACCAGGTCACCTTGTCCTCCCGCCACAGGCGGCGGAACAGCTCGTAGCCCTCGCGGTTGCGTTCCCACTGGTCCTCGGGGGTGACGTGGAAGAGCTTGGCCTGCGCGGCGCCGTTCCCCTTGCCGATGATCAGTTCGAGGCGCCCGTCCGACAGGTGGTCGAGCGTCGAGTAGTCCTCGAAGGCCCTGACCGGGTCGAGCAGGCTCAGCGTGGTGACCGCGGTGAACAGCCTGATCCTGGACGTCCGCGCGGCGATGTGGCTCAGCACGACCGGCGGGGAGGAGGAGATGAACGGGCGCTCGTGCCGTTCGCCGACGCCGAAGCCGTCGAAACCGAGTTCCTCGGCCAGGACGGCGTTGTCCACGACCTCACGCAGGCGCGCGTTGGTCGGCTTCAGCTCACCGGTGACCGGGTGGGGGCCGTGGACGATCAGCGTGATGGCGAGGAACCTCACGCTCCGCCCTCCAGCCCGAGGTGCCCGCGCAGGGTGGTCGTGCCGTACTCGGTACGCAGCACGCCGCGTTCCTGCAGCAACGGGACGACCTCGTCGACGAAGCCGTCCAGCCCGGTCGGCGTGAGGTGCGGCACCAGGATGAAGCCGTCGGCGGCGTCCTGCTGCACGAACGCGTTGATCTGCTCGGCGACCGTGGCGGGCGAGCCGATGAAGGACTGCCTGCCGGTGACCTCGATGATCAGGTCGCGGATGCCGAGCCGTTTCTCCTCGGCCAGTGCCCGCCACCGCGCGGCCGTCTCCAGCGGGTCCCTGGTCAGCCGGGTGCGGCCCCTGCTGATGGTCTCCTCGGAGACGAGCGGGTCGATCTCCGGCAGCGGCCCCTCCGGGTCGTACGACGACAGGTCGCGGTTCCAGACCTGTTCCAGCAGCAGGATCGCGGTCTGCGGGCTGACCTGCTGGCGCCGGATGTGGTCGGCGTTCTCCTGGGCCTCGGCGTCGGTGTCGCCGAGCGCGAACGTGACCCCCGGCAGGACCTTCAGCGAGTCGGGCGACCTGCCGTTGGCGACGACCCTGGCCTTGACGTCACGGTAGAAGGCCTTGCCGTCCTCAAGGGTGCCGTGCCTGGAGAAGATGGCGTCGGCGTGGGCGGCGGCGAACTCCCTGCCCTCGCCGGAATCCCCCGCCTGGATGGTCAGCGGGTGCCCCTGCGGGGCGCGCGGCACGTTGAACCGGCCCTCGATGTCGAAGAACTCGCCGTGGTGGGCGAACTCGCCCGCGTTCGCCGAGGAGAAGAACCCGGTCGCGGGGTCGGCGACGAGGTCCTCGGCCGTCCAGGAGTCCCACAGCTCGCGCACGGTCCGCACGAACTCCGCGGCCCGCGCGTAGCGCTCGGAGTGGTCCAGGTAACCGCCCCTGCGGAAGTTCTCCCCCGTGAAGGCGTCGGAGGAGGTGACCACGTTCCACGCGGCCCTTCCGCCGGACAGGTGGTCGAGGGTGGCGAGCTTGCGGGCGAGTTCGTAGGGCTCGTTGAAGGTGGCGTTGATCGTCCCGGCCAGGCCCAGGTGGTCGGTGACCGCGGCCAGACCGGCGAGCACGGTGAGCGAGTCGGGACGGCCGACCACGTCGAGGTCGTGGATCCTGCCGCGCTGCTCGCGCAGCCGCTGGCCGTCGGCGAGGAAGAAGAAGTCGAACCGGCCGCGCTCGGCGGTGCGCGCGAGATGGACGAAGGAGGAGAAGTCGATCTGACTGCCCGCCGCTGGATCGCTCCAGACCGTCTGGTTGTTCACCCCCGGGAAGTGGGCGGCGAGGATGACCTGCTTCATCGGCTGCTCCCTGCGTAGCGGCTGGCGGGACGGTCGAGCCCGAGGTGACCGCGGAGCGTGGCCGCCTCGTACCCGTCGCGGAACGCGCCGCGGCGGCGCAGTTCCGGCACCAGGGCGCGGGTGATCGCGTTCAGGTCCGTCGGCAGTACGGCGGGGCGCAGCCGGTAGCCCTCAAGGCCGGCCTCGCGCCAGTCGAGCAGGAGGTCGGCGAGTTGCTCCGGGGTTCCGGCGAAGATCGCGGCGTCCGAGACGTGCTCGGAGCCGTCGAGCTCGTCCAGCCTGGCCCTGCGGTCCTTGGCCGTCTGGGGGGTCTCGCCCAGGAAGACGACCAGGTCGGCGAAGACCTTCGGCTGGACGCCGCCGATCTCGCGGATCTCCGCCACGATGGCGCGCGCCTGGTCGCCGTCGTGCGGCGTGATGTACTCGACGTCCACCCCGCGCGCGGCGAACTCGTACGGCAGCCGCGAGTGGGCCAGCGCGGTGACCGGCGGCTGTCCCTGCGGCGGTCGCGGGACGATCGAGGGTCCCCTGACGCTGAAGTGGGGCCCCTCGTAGTCGACGTAGTGGAGCTTGTCGCGGTCGACGAAGCGGCCGGTCCCGACGTCGCGGATCACCGCGTCGTCCTCCCAGCTGTCCCAGAGGCGGCGCACGACCTCCACGACGTCCCCGGCCTCGCCGAACAGCTCGTGGTAGATGGCGTGGTCCTCAAGCGCGACGGCCTGCGCGGGCCCGAGCTCCGGGACGTCGCGGCGGCCGAAGTGGGCGGCCTCGGTGCGCCTGCCCGACAGCTGCACCCGCCATCCGGCCCTGCCGCCGCTGACGTAATCGAGGGTGGCCAGGGAACTGGCGACGTGGAAGGGCTCGGTGTGGGTGGTCGTGGCCGTGGGCACCAGCCCGATGCTCCGGCTCAGCGGGGCGATCCGCGACGCCAGCAGGACGGCGTCGAAACGGCCCCGCACCTGGTCGGTACGGCCGTCGGGGCCGTCGAGGCGGGTGGTCTGCAGGGCGAGGGTGTCCTCGATGGTGACGAAGTCGAGTAGTCCTCGTTCGGCTTCGGCCACGAGCCTGGCCCAGTAGGCGGCGGTGAACAGTTCTTTCGGAGAGGCGGCTGGATCGCGCCAGGCCGCCGGATGCCATCCCGCGCCGTCCAGCGCGACGGCGAGATGGAGATGATCTGCCGACATGTCATGACGATAACACCAAAACCAGTAATTCCTACAGGTTTAGTTGTATTTAGGGTGGGAGATAACCCCCCAGGCCGGCGAGGTCTCCCGAGACCGCCCGGGAAGAGCGGTGATCTGGTAGGCCTGTGCGGGTGAGACGCCCCCTGACGATCGTCGCGACCGCCCTGCTCCTGCTGAGCCTCGCCTCTCCCGCCTCGGCGGCACCCGCCCAGCCGGACGTGCCGGCCGGGGTGCGCGCCGGCTACGTCGTCTTCGACCGGAAGACAGGCCGCGTCACCGTCCAGCACGACGCGCACCGGAGGTTCCGCTCCGCGTCGGTGGTGAAGATCCTGATCGCGATCGACTATCTGGAGTCGCACCGCGACGTCCCCCGGCGCGACCTCGCGCTGCTGGGCAGGATGCTGCGGGTCAGCGACGACGCCGCGGCCACCTCCTTCTGGACCAGGGGCGGCCGGGGCCGGATCGTCGAGCGGACGGCGCGCAGGCTCGGGCTGACCGACACCGCTCCCCCGCCCGCCGACAAGCCGGGGTTCTGGGGCTACACCTCGCTCAGCGCGATGGACGTCGTCCGCGCCTACCGCTATCTCCTCGACCGCGCCGCCCCGAGGGTCCGGGACATCGTCCTCGGGCACCTGCGCGCCGCCGAGCAGTGCGGCTCCGACGGCTTCGACCAGTACTTCGGCATCCCCCGCGCGGTGCCCCGGCCCTGGGCGGTCAAGCAGGGCTGGTCGGGGTACGGCTCGACGCCCCCGGTCCGGTGCGCCAAGACCGCCCCCGCCTCAGGCGGTGCCGTACCCGCCACCTGGAGGACCGCCTCGCTCCCTGCCCGTCCCGCGGCCGTCACGGTTCCCGACCTGGGGCATCCGGTGCTGCACACCACCGGTCTCGTCGGCCCGGAGGAGCGCTGGATCATGGTGCTGCTCACCGCCCACCCCTCGACGGCCACCTGGAGCCGCTCGACCGCGCAGACCACCACCCTGGCCAGGCGGATCTACCTCGCCGGGGCCAGGACCGGAGCCAGGTGAGGCCGCGGGCCGGATGAGACGGCGGGGCCACGGTGCGGCCGTGCCCTGCCGGGCGGGTCAGGGCAGTGAGGCGGGCAGTCCGAACCTCCCGAGGTGGCCTGGGCCGACGAAGGAGGTGATCTCCTCGATCCGGTCGTCACGCAGGGTCAGCACGTCGATCGACCAGCCGAGGTGTGCCCCCGCCTCCTCGTCCCACAGGTAACCGGCCACACCGAGCTGGCCGTTCGCCCCGACCGGCAGATGCCGCCAGCTTCCGCACGAGGTCAGCGGCAGCCGCACGGCGAAGTCCATGACGGCCTCGACGCCTCGGTACCAGTGCGCCATGGGCGGCATCGACCAGGTGACGTCCTCGGTGAGCAACGCGACCAGGGCGTCGGCGTCACCGCGTTCCAGCGCGGCGGAGTATCCCGCGACGATCTCCCGCACCCGGGCGTCGCCGATCCGGCGCAGCGTCCGCTGCTGGGTGACGGCGGGGATCCGCTCCGCGACGACCCGGCGGGCCCGCGCCAGGGCGGAGTTCACCGAGGCGGCGGAGGTGTTCATCGTCTCGGCGATCTCGGCGGCGGAGAATCCGAGCACCTCGAACAGCAGCAGCGCCGCCCGCTGGTTGCCCGGCAGGTGCTGCAGGGCGGCGACGAAGGCGAGTTCGACGGCCTCGCGCCGCTCGTAACGCCCGGCGGGCCCCTCGGGGAGGTCCGCGTCGGGGTAGGGGCCGAGCCAGGCGATGTCGGTGCGCGGGACGTCCCCGGTGACGGCCCGATCGCTCGACGGGCCGAGATCGACGGGCAGGGCCCTCCTGCCACGGGCCTCGACGATGTCCAGGCAGGTCCGGGTGGCCACGGTGTAGAGCCAGGAGCGCAGCGAACCACGTCCCTCGAAGCGCGCCAGCCCCCGCCAGGCGCGCAGCAGGGCGTCCTGGAGCGCGTCGTCGGCGTCGTGGGAGGAACCGAGCATCCGGTAGCAGTGCGCGTGCAGCTCACCGCGCAACGGCCGTACGAGGCGGGTGAACGCGGCGTCGTCTCCACCGCGCGCCCGCGCCAGGTCGGGGTCGCCGGCGGATGTCTCCTTTTGTCCGGAAAAAACTTCCCTCACAGACGACGATTCTGCCCCACCGTCGGAGTCTCCTTCTTCGACCGAAAACCTCAGGCCCGCATCACGGGAGATCCGATGAACCGCACGACGACCGTCACCACCGGGACCCTCAGGGTCTCCGACGCCACGCTGCACTACGAGGTACGGGGCGAGGGGCCCCTGGTGGCGCTTGTCGGCGCCCCGATGGACGCCACGTTCTTCGCGCCGCTGGCGGACCTGCTCGCCGCCGACCACACCGTGCTCACCACCGACCCCCGGGGGCTCAACCGCAGTGTCCTGGACACCCCCGAGCAGGACTCGACCCCCGGGCTGCGCGCCGACGACCTCTCCCTGCTCCTGGAGCACCTCGGCCGGGGCCCGGCCGCGGTCTTCGGTTCGAGCGGCGGCGCCGTCACCGCGCTGGCGCTCGCCGTCGCCCACCCCGAGCGGGCGCACACCGTGATCGCGCACGAGGCCCCTCTGAACCACGTGCTCGACGACCCCGCCGGGCGGGACGCCGCGGTCGAGGACATCATCGCCACCTACGCCTCGGGCGACGTAGGGGGAGCCTGGGTCAAGTTCCTGGTCAACGCCAACATCCCGCCGGCTCCTGATGAGGAGTCCGGCGCGCCCGCCGAGCGCGACCCGCGGCAGGTGGCCGACGAGCGTTTCTGGTTCCTGCACGAGATGCGGGAGACCACCCGCTGGCGGCCCGACATCGCGGCCCTGCGCGACGGGCCGGTCCGCGTCGTGGTCGGCGTCGGGCAGGACTCGGCGGGTCAGTTCTGCGACCTCACCTCGGCCGCGCTCGCCACGGCGCTCGGCACGGAGCCGACGGTCTTCCCCGGTGGCCACATCGCCTTCGTCGACGACCCGGCGGGGTTCGCCCCCCGGCTGCGTGAGGTCCTGAACGGAGGCTGAGACGGGAGCGCGGCGGTTTCCCGGGAACGCGGGCCCCGGGAAACCGCCGGTCGGCTCAGAGGGTCGTCAGCGGGTTCTCCGACGGTTCCGCCGGGCGCGCGTCCCCACGGTCCCTGACCCGGGTGCGGGCCGAGACGGTTTCGAGCGCCCACGCCCCCGGCCCCACGATCGCGATCAGCAGGAACGCCCAGGCGTAGAGGGCCGACAGCTCACCGCCGTTCTGGATCGGCCACAGGGCCTGCGGCTGGTGGACGACGAAGTACGCGTAGGCCATCTCCCCCGAACAGATCAACGCCGCGATCCGGGTGCCGAGCCCGGCCATGACGAGAACCCCTCCGACGAGTTCGACGACACCCGCGTACCACCCAGGCCATGAGCCGAAGGGCAGCGCCCCACCGCCGAGAACCCCGAAGAGCTTGGCGGCCCCGTTGCAGGTGAAGAGCAGTCCGACGACAAGACGGAACAGGGCGAAGACGTACGGCCTGGCCGATTCGATGAACTTCACGGCCCCTCCTCTTCTTCCACCCCGCGCCGGGGCACGGGGCGGAACGGAAACGACGACACCGATGGGCGCCGGAGGGTACGCCCGGCCCGGCCGTCCTCTCCCCACGGTTCTCCCAGGCCGGTACGGCAGGCGGGACAGGACGGTCCGGCAGGTCTTCTGCTCATGATCCCCGACCCATGCCATAAAAACACCCCATTTCGGACATATCACCTATAAAGGACGTGGGGTGGATGGTGAATTGTCCGTGTGGGATCAGCCCACTCTGTCGTCGCGCTCCAGCGCCTCGTGCCCCGTGGACACATCCTCTGGCCGGGCGGGGGCCCGATCACCGGCCTCGTCGAACGGCGCGCCCCCGGACAGCACCAGCGCGGCGCGCGCCCTGTCGAACCCTCCGGTCCACGCCCCCACCAGGACGGCGGCCACCGCGTTGCCCGTGAAGTTGGTCAGCGCGCGGGCCTCCGACATGAAACGGTCGACGCCGACGAGCAGCCCGACCCCGTCGGCCAGGTCGGGACGGTGCGCCCGCAGCCCGCCCGCAAGGGTCGCCAGGCCCGCCCCGGTGACCCCGGCCGCCCCCTTGGAGGCCACGAGCATGAACACCAGCAGCGACACCTGCTCCCCCGCAGGAAGGGAGACGCCGGTGGCGCCCGCGACGAACAGGGTGGCCATCGTCAGATAGACGGCCGTGCCGTCCAGGTTGAACGAGTAACCGGTCGGCACCGTGACCCCGGCCACGGCGCGGCTCACCCCGAGGTGCTCCAGCTTGGCGATCAGGCGGGGCAGCGCGGTCTCCGAGGAGGAGGTGGACAGCACCAGCAGCAGTTCCCCGCCGAGATAGCGCAGCAGCGACAGCAGGCCGATCCTGGTGACCAGCCACAGCAGCGGCCCCAGTACGGCCAGCACGAAAAGCAGGCAGGTCGCGTAGAAGCAGGCGACCACGGCGGCGAGACTCCCGAGCGCGGCCACGCCGGTCGCGCCGACGACGGCGGCCGTCGCGCCGAGGGCCCCGGCGGGGGCGGCCCACATGATCATGGAGAGGACGCGCAGCACGAGCGCGTGCAGGTGCCCGGCGGCGGCCAGCGGTACCGCCCCGCGCTCTCCCATGGCCTGCAGGGCGAAACCGGTGAGCAGCGCGACCAGCAGGACCTGCAGCACCCGCCCCTCGGTGAACGCGGAGACCGGGGTGTCCGGGATGATCCCGAGCAGGAAGGTCGTCAGGTCCTCCGCCTCCGTCGCGGGCGCGGCGGCCGGGTGCGCTCCCCCGGCCAGGCGCAGGCCCCGGCCCGGGTTGACCAGGTTGCCCGCGGCCAGCCCGAAGGCCAGCGCGACAACCGACATGACGAGGAAGTAGGCGAGGGCCAGGCCACCGATCCGGCCGACCCTGGCGGTACCCGCGACCGACCCCACACCGAGCACTACGCCGAGGAACACGACGGGGCCGATCATCATCTTGACCAGCGCGACGAAGGCGGTGCCCAGCGGGGCGAGCGCCCTGGCCGTCTCCGGGGCCACCAGCCCCACGACGGCGCCGGCGGCCGTCGCCAGGAGAACGGCGGCGTAAAGGTGACGGGTCCGATCGCGCGACATGGGCGCCCTGCCTCCGGTTACCTCGGCGGAAACTCCAGCCGGGTAACCATGAGAGCGCATCCGGTGACCGTCGGTCACCGTTACGCGTTTTCCCACCCGTCTCGCGTCCCGCCGCACGGCCGTACGGCGAGGTCGTGGGACGCCGGGTCCGAGCCCTCCCCTTCCGCCGAGAACGCTCCGCGGAGGGGGTGAACCGGTGTCTCGATCAGCTGTGGTTGTCCTGGGACACCCGAGGGGCGTCGATGATCACGTCGGAGAAGATGTCGACCACCAGGGCGATCACGCCGCCGACCGCGATGATCCCGGCGCCCACCCAGAACAGGGTCCAGTTGGGGCCCAGGCACAGGGCCACACCGCCGACGGTGAACCCGATCAGAATGACGATCACCGCAAGCCAAGACTTGGGGCTTCCTCCGTGGCTTCCAGCCATGAGCCTTTCTCCTGTTCCTCTCCGTGGATCAGTGAGGCGCGTCGTTCGCGGCGGCGATCACACGGGTCAGCGACCGGTGGAGCTCCTGCAGCTCCTCCAGGGGCATACCCAGGCGTTCGACCACGGACGACGGGATCCTCTCAGCTTCGCTCCTCAGTTCCCGGCCCCTCCGGCTGAGTGTGACCAGCAGGACGCGCTCGTCCTGGCTGTCCCGCTGCCGCCGGACGTAACCGATCGCCTCAAGACGCTTGAGGAGCGGTGACAGCGTACCGGGGTCGAGTCTCAGTAGCTTGCTCAGCTCCTTCACCGACAGCGGCGCGTGCTCCCACAGGGCCAGCATCACCAGATACTGGGGGTGGGTCAGCCCCATCGGCTGCAGCAGCGGCCGGTACACACCGTTGACGGCACGCGAGGCCACGGCGAGGGCGAAGCACACCTGCCGGTCCAGGCTTAGGACATCGGTCACATCGGTCACGACACCTCCCGACCCTCACAGTACGATAGTTGGTGCACAAATCATTGTTGTGCCAACCGCCGGTGGGCGACGAGAGGAAGTCCCATGTTTCACGGCAAGACGATCGAGGAACGCATCGCCGAGCGTCAGGCCGGGCGCCCCGCCCTCCGGGAGGGTAAGCATTTCGAGCACGGGCCCGCGAGGTTCGTCTTCCTCTTCGTCATCGTGTTCGTCGTGGTCGGTCATCTCCTGGGCCTGCTGGTGCTGATGGCCATGGGGGTGCACTGAGCCGGGACGGCCGCCGTGAGAGGATGATGATCCCGCTCGGCCAGATCCAGGAGGTCCGTATGTCCGACGTCACGCCGGGTCCCGAGGGGTCCGAAAGCGCCGACGACGAGCTCAGGCGCAGGTTCCGCGAGGCTCTGGAGCGCAAGAAGTCCGCCCAGGGGGACGCGGCCTCGGGCGGCAGGGGCAAGGGGGCGTCGAAGATCCACGGCGCCCACGGCCCCGTCTCGGGGAAGCGTTCCTTCCGCCGCAAGAGCGGCTGAACCGGTTCGTCAGATCAGGCCGTGATCGCGTGCGTGGAGAGCGGCCTGGGTCCGGTCGCGCAGACCGAGCCTGCCGAGGATTCGTGAGATGTGGTTCTTGACCGTTCCCTCGCTCAGGAACAGGCGGGAGGCGATCTCCCTGTTGGTCGCGCCGACCGCGACGAGACGCAGCACCTCGACCTCACGGCCGGTCAGCGCGGCCGCCTCCCCGCCCGCCCCCGTCTTCACCGCTGTGGGCACCTCCCTCGCGCACGCCAGCGTGGACGCCAACCGTCTGGCGACGGAGGAGTCGAGCTGGGTGACGCCGGCGCCGGCCAGCCGGACGGCACCGGCGAGGTCGGCGGCGGGCAGATCCTTCAGGAGATAGCCCGCCGCGCCCGCCGCTAGCGCCCGCACAACGTACTCCTCGTCGTCGAAGGTGGTCAGCATGACGACGCGGCAGCGGGGCATCCGCTGACGCAGGACCGCCACCGCCTCGACGCCGTCGGCCACGGGCATCCTGACGTCCATCAGGACCACGTCCGGCGCGAGCTCCAGGGCTCGGCGGACCGCCTCCTGACCGTCTCTCGCGGTCCCGACCACGGTCAGGCCGGGTTGGATGCCGAGCAGGGAGGCGATCCCCTCACGGACCAGTTCCTGGTCGTCGACCACGAGCACCCGTACGGTTCCACCGGCTTCCCCGTTCCCCAGGTCGTCGTGACTCATCCGACGGTCTCCACGCGCCGGGGAATCGTCACGGTGACCACCGTTCCCGTTCCCTGGCCACTCCTGACGTCGAACGCCCCGCCGAGGAGACGGGCACGCTCCCGCATGCCGAGCAGGCCGAACCCGTCCCGCCCCGCCGACGGGGAGAAACCCTCTCCGTCGTCGGTGACGACAAGCCGTGCCGACGACTCGCCGAACGTCACCGAGATCGACACGCGGTCCGCGTCGCCGTGCCTGCGGGCGTTGGTCAGACACTCCTGTGCGGCCCGGTAGAGGGCGGCGAGCTCCGCGGCGCCGTAGCCGTCCTCCTGGCCGGTGAGTTCGAGGGTGACCACCGGACGCCCGCCGTCGTCGTAGCCCGCCAGCTCGGCGAGAGCCTCCGACAGCGAGAAGTGCCGCGTCTGCGCGCGTGCCGCCCGCACCGCCCCGCGCACCTCCTCAAGGGCGCGTCTGGCCGCCCGGCGGGCGTCGGCGAGGGCCCGGTCGGCGGCGGCGCCGTCCAGGTCGCGGAAGGCGGACGCCTTCTCCAACTGGATGGAGATCACGGTCAGGTGGTGGCCGAGGCTGTCGTGGATGTCCCTGGCCAGCCGGGTCCGTTCCATCGCGGTGGACAACTCGGCGACCTGACCGGCGTAGGCCGTGAGCAGACGGTGGGACTCCTCAAGCTCCCTCAAGGTGAGCTCAAGCCGTGCCCTTCCTGCCCGTTCGCCCACGGCGACCTCGGCCGTCGAGACGACGAGGACCAGTCCGAGGGCGAACATGAGCAGGTCCGAGATGTACTCCGCCCGCGTGTACCAGCCAGGGGCGGTCAACGTGAACGCCGTGACCAGCACCCCGAGGCACGCCACCCCCAGCGTGACACCCGCTCTGCGCCCGAAGGCGAAGTACGCCGTGAACGGCACCAGCAGGAACAGGGCGCGGGAGAGCCCGGAGCCGTCGAAGAGCGTGACCAGGGCGAACAGTCCCAGGCGTACGGCGAGCAGCGCGAGCGCCGACCTGGCGGGCTGCCTGGCGTCGAGGCGGTGCCGTCCGGTGACGTCGAGAACGAGCAGCGCGACGAGACCGCCGGCGAAGACGGCCGTCCGCGCCGGCTCGCCCTGCCCCGCCCCGGCCACGTCGTAGTAGACGCCGCCGGCGAGCACCGAGACGTAGAGCGTGGACGACACCCACGGCACAGGCCAGGCGAACCCGCTCCCCCGCCGTCCCGCGCGGACATGCCCGCCCGTCACAGGCGCGGCCCGCGAAGGAGCCATCACGCACCTCCGAACGATCACGATGCGGCCGGACAGGGGCCGTCTCCGGCAGCGTACGCCGCCACCGGGCATCCGTCCCCCGGCCGTCCTCGCATTGGCCGTCCGGCACGTGCCGGACGGCACCGGTGCGTCCGCGAACCATGACCTCCGGACGCGTTCACCGGTACCCACGGCACTTCCGCGCCGGATCGCGCCGTTCCTACGGTCGTCTCGTCCGTAGGCGGCGCCTTCGGCCGCAGAGCCGTCCCGTACATCGTCCGGGCGTCGTCGGTCCACGCGGAAAACCCATCGGCTCACCCGAAAAGGAGCTCTTCACATGTCCATCTCCTGGTTGCTGCGCTTCGGCGCGATCTGCGGGATGCTGACCGGCCTCTCCCTCGGCATACCGGGGGCGATCGAGCCCTTCACCGGCGAGACACCCGCGACGAGCTTCGTCGCGGGGATCGGAGCCGCCTTCGCCGCCCCGGCGGTCACCGCGTTCCACCTGCGGCAGTGTGCCGTGGCCGGGCGGCTGGGGGCGATCGCGTACGCGGTGAACGTCGTGGGTCTCGGGCTGTTCGCCGGCGTCGCGTTCTCGCTGAACCTGGTGGTCTTCTTCCTTGACGAGAGCACGGCCGCCCTGGTGCTGGAGGGGCCGGCCAGGCCGGCGTTGCTCGGCTCCATCGTCGTGTTCGTCACCGGTGTCGCCCTGTTCGGCCTCTCGATGCTCAGAGCCCGGGTGCTGCCCTGGCCCGCCGCCGCGGGCTACGGGTTCTTCCTGCCGCTGCTCGCCGTACTGGCGCCGCTGCCCGACACACCGCTTACCGGCGTGGTCCACCTGCTGGGCTGCGCGTCACTGACGTGGCTGTCGGCGGCGACGTGGGCGGGTGCCGCGAGGACCGAGTGACGGCCTCTCCGGGGCCCGGCGGCTTCCGCCTTCCGAGGTGATCGGGACGCCGATGGGTAATATGGTTTACGGCCTATGTCGAGGAACATCAGGCTTAGCGAGCGTAAGCCCTTTTTGTGGGCTCTTGCCGTCGGCATCTCGGCCACGCTCGCGATCGGGAGCGGCGCCGTGCTGACCGGTCACCCCGTCCCGGACCGCGACGAGCCCGCCCCTCCCCTGGCGGACGGAGCGGCGGCCCCGGAGGCGACCCCTGTCCCGTCCCCGACCCCCACGCCTCCCCCCACGCCGACCGAGTCCGCGCGCCGTACGGATCCCGAGCGGACGTTCCTGCTGGCCAACGGACGCCGCCAGCCCGCGCGGGTCTCCGTGCCCGCCTCGGCCGGGGGCCGCTACCGCGTCGTCGCGGGTGAGGCCGCCCCTCCCCCGCCGCCCCGAGGACGCCGGGCGGGCAAGGTGATCCGGTACGTCGTCGAGGTCGAGCGCGGGCTGCCCTTCGACGGACAGGAGTTCGCCGACGAGGTGCACCGCGTTCTCAACGACCGCAGGAGCTGGGGGTTCCGGTTCCAGCGGGTACGACGCGGCCCGGCACGGATCAGGGTCTCGCTGTCCAGCCCCGCGATGACCGACCGCATGTGCAGGCCGTTGATCACCTTCGGCGCGCTGTCGTGCTGGAACCACGGGCGCGCGGTCATCAACGCCAGGCGCTGGAACGCGGGCGCGCGGGGCTACGGCCGTGACGTCGCCTCCTACCGCGAGTACGTCGTCAACCACGAGGTCGGACACGGGCTCGGCCACGGCCACGCGCGCTGCCCGGGGCCGGGCAGGCGGGCCCCGGTGATGCTCCAGCAGACCAAGTCCCTGTACGGCTGCCGCCCCAACGCCTGGCCCTCCCCGGGGCGCTGAGGCTCAGCCCACCGCGGCGAACCGTTCCGCGCAGTGGGCCCGCAGCTCGCCGACCAGGTCGCGGACGACGGCGGAGCCGAGCATCTCCGAGGTGGCGACGTAGCCGACGTGCCGCATCGGCGGGTCCTCGCCGAGCTTCTCCATCGCGACCTTCGGCGGCGCGTCCACGAGGGTCAGCCTCGGCACGATGGCGGCGCCGAGGCCGTAGCCCACCATGGAGACCACGACGCCGTCGTCCTCGACCTGGATGTCACCCGGCGGGATCCAGGCCTGCCTGGCCAGCCACAGCCTGGTCTCGGCCGAGCAGTTCTCGTGCCAGTCGATCATCGGCAGGCTGCGCGGGCAGGGGTGCCCGGCGGGATAGGCCAGCACGTACGGCTCGGCGAACAGGTCACGGCCGACCAGCCCGTCGACCCGGGAGGGAAGCGTGGCGATGCCGAGATCGGCCCGGCCGTCCAGCACCTCCCCGGCGATGCCCCTGCCGAGCTCCGGCACGATACGGACGTCGACCGTGACCTTCGGGTAACGCCTGGCGAAGCGCGCGAGCACGATGGGCAGCAGATGGAAGGCCGCGCTGCGGAAGGCCGCGACCCTGATGGTCCCCGTCGTCTCCCCCGCGGAGGCCGCGTGCGTCTCCGCCTTCATGACGTCCATGAGCCGCAGGATGCGCCGGGCGTGCCCGACGGCCGCCGCCCCCGCCGCCGTCGGCCGTGCTCCGTTGCGCCCGCGCCGGAACAGCACCGTGCCCATCTTGCGTTCGGCGGCCCTGACGGCATGGGAGACCGCGGACTGGGTGAGACCGAGCTCGACCGCGGCCGCGGAGAAACCGTGCCGGCTCTCGACGGCGACCAGAACGCGCAGTTCACTTGGCGTCAGATCCTCGTTGGTCACGTCGCAGACGTTATATGAACGCCTCTCATGGAAAAAACGATCTCATGAACCCGGGCCCCTGGTTCCCGTTCGTGGCGCTTCCTACGCTGACCGGCACAACCAACCGACGAACCAGAGGACATTCATGCGCGCCATCCAGATCACCCGGCTCGGCGGTCCCGAGACGCTGGTCGAGTCCGAGGTGCCCGACCCGGTTCCCGGCCCGGACGAGATCCTGGTGGACGTCGAGGCCGCGGGGGTGAACTACGCCGACGCCGAGCGGATCGCCGGGACCTACCTCTCCCCTGACCTGCCGTTCATCCCCGGCAGCGAGGTCGTGGGACGGACCTCGGACGGCCGCCGTGTCATGGGCCTGGCCAGGCAGGCCTACGCGAGCAAGGCCCTGATCAAGCTGGATGACGTCGTCGACCTGCCCGAGGAGGCCGTCGCGGGCGAGGCCCTCGCGCTGCTGGTGCAGGGCCTGACCGCCTGGCACCTGCTGGGCACGGCGGCGCGGGTCCGCAAGGGCGAGAGCGTCGTGGTGAACTCGGCCGCCGGCGGCGTCGGACACCTCGCGGTCCAGCTCGCCAGGGAGCTGGGCGCGGGCAGGGTGATCGCGACCGCCTCAACCCCGGAGAAGCGCGAACTGGCGCTGAGCCTGGGCGCGGACGCGGCCGTCGACGGTTCGGCCGAGGGTTACGCGGAGCGGGTGATCGAGGCCAACCTGGGTGAGCGCGCCGACGTGATCCTGGACGCGGTCGGCGGTGAGGTCTTCGACGCCGCGCTCGGCGCGGTCGCCGAGTTCGGCCGCCTGATCAGCTACGGCACCGCCTCGCACCGGGACCCGAGCCCGGTCGACGTCGGCCGCCTGCTGGAGGCCAACATCTCGGTCGCGGGCTTCTGGATCCGGCCGGTGCTCGCCAGGCCGGGGGGCTACCAGGCGCAGCTCAGCGAACTGCTCGAACTCACCGGGACCGGTCGCATCCGGCCGATCGCGGGCGGCGAGTACGCGCTCTCCGACGCCAGGACGGCGATCGAGGACCTTCTGGCCCGCCGTACGGCGGGGAAGATCGTCCTGCGCCCCTGAGGGCCCGGGCGTGACCGCCGCCCACGGAGCGGGTGGCGGTCGCGTACCCAGGGAGGCCGATTCGGACGCTCCGGACACCTCCCCCTAAGGTGGGGCGCAGGAATGCGCCTACGAAGGGCAGGGGACAAATCTGATGCTGCACGAACGACTGTCGTCGATCTACGAGAACGTGCTCCGGCGTAACCCGGGCGAGATCGAGTTCCACCAGGCCGTCCGTGAGGTCCTGGAGAGCATCGGCCCGGTGCTCGGCAAGCACCCCGAGTACGCCGAGTCGAAGATCATCGAGCGGATCTGCGAGCCGGAGCGGCAGATCATCTTCCGGGTCCCGTGGGAGGACGACCGGGGCGAGGTCCACATCAACCGGGGCTTCCGGGTCGAGTTCAACAGCGCCCTCGGCCCCTACAAGGGCGGGCTGCGCTTCCACCCGTCCGTCTACCTCGGCATCGTCAAGTTCCTCGGCTTCGAGCAGATCTTCAAGAACAGCCTGACCGGCCTGCCGATCGGCGGCGGCAAGGGCGGCTCCGACTTCGACCCCAAGGGCCGCTCCGAGCGCGAGATCATGCGCTTCTGCCAGAGCTTCATGACGGAGCTGTACCGCCACATCGGTGAGTACACCGACGTGCCCGCCGGTGACATCGGCGTCGGCGGACGCGAGGTCGGCTACCTGTTCGGCCAGTACAAGCGCATCACCAACCGCTACGAGTCCGGCGTCATCACCGGCAAGGGACTCAGCTACGGCGGCGCGCAGGTGCGCACCGAGGCCACCGGGTACGGCTGCGCCTTCTTCGTCGACGAGATGCTGAAGGCCCGTGGCACGTCGTTCGACGGCAAGCGCGTCGTGGTCTCCGGGTCCGGCAACGTCGCCGTCTACACGATCGAGAAGATCCGGCAGCTCGGCGGCGTCGTGGTCGCCTGCTCCGACTCCTCCGGCTACGTCGTCGACGAGAAGGGCATCGACCTCGACCTGCTCAAGCAGGTCAAGCAGGTCGAGCGCCAGCGGATGAACGTCTACGCCGAGCGCAGGGGTTCCCAGGCCGTCTTCGTCTCCGGCAGGAGCATCTGGGAGGTGCCCTGCGAGGTGGCGATGCCCTCGGCGACCCAGAACGAGATCACCGGCCGCGACGCCGGGCTGCTCGTCGGCAACGGCTGCGTCGCCGTCGGCGAGGGCGCCAACATGCCCACCACGCCGGAGGGCATCCGCATCTTCCAGGAGGCGGGCGTCGCCTTCGGCCCGGGCAAGGCCGCCAACGCGGGCGGGGTCGCGACCAGCGCCCTCGAAATGCAGCAGAACGCCAGCCGCGACTCGTGGACCTTCGAGTTCTCCGAGAACCGCCTGCAGCAGATCATGCGGGACATCCACTCCCGCTGCCTGAACACCGCCGCCGAGTACGGCATGCCGGGCGACTACGTGGCCGGCGCCAACATCGACGGGTTCAAGAGGGTCGCGGACGCGATGCTCTCCCTCGGCCTGATCTGACGATCCCCCACCTGGCCGATCCACCTGGCCGCCTTGACCGGCTGTTCTGACAACGGCGTCCGACAGCCTGGTCGGTGCCGACGAGACCCGTCCCTCACATCCGGTCCAGCGTTCGACCCCGCGAGGAGACGGCATGGCACCCAGATCCACCCTGATCGTGATCTACACCCCCGCCCTGGAGGCCTGTCGCGCCTTCTACGCCTCCCTCGGACTCGAACTCCGGGGTGAACGGCACGGGACGGGGCCGGCGCACTACGCCGCGGTGCTCGACGACGGGACCGTCTTCGAGATCTATCCGTCGTCACCGCGTCGCACGACCGGCGCGCTGCGCCTCGGGTTCACCGTCGATCCCGGCCTGGCCCTGGACGGCACCGCGCTCACCCCCGGCCGTCACCTGTTCCACGACCCGGACGGCAGGACGGTCGAGGTGCGCGTCCCCCCGGTCTGAACGCCGCCTAACGCGTGCGGGCGCGCCACCCGGGCCTGCGCAGCAGGTCACGACGCTCCAGGAGATAGGTGAGCTTCGTGGCGGCCGTGCGCACCGCCTCCTCGTGACGGTGCCGCCGCTCCGGGACGACCTCGCTCCAGCGTTCGAGCGCGCGGGCCATCTCGTCGGCGACCTCGCCGATCACCCGGTGGCGGGTGCCGAAGGCGTACAGGTCGCCGTGGACCTCCTCGACCGTGTCCTCCTCGACCCCGCGGACCAGCGGCCTGATCCTCCTGAGGATGTCGGCGTCCATGGCCGTGGTGACCGGCGCGCGTCTGGCGTCTCCTTCGGGGACCATGACGAGCGCCCTGATCCTCGCCACCGCCAGGGCCCGCTCCGGCTCCGGGGTCGAGGGGTGCCCGGCGAGGTCGAGCAGGCGCCTGAGGGTCTCCTGTGTCTTGTCGTCGAACATGGAAGACCCGTTCCGTCCTTCTCGTCCTGATGGCCCGCCGTTCAGGCGCGGTCACATGCTATTCGACGGGGCGCCGGCCCGGCGTACGGCAAAGAACGCCCAGATCTCCTCCTTTCCGGCGAGTCTCGTGAAAGAGGCGGGTAGGGACCCGGACATGGTGGAGATCGGTTACACGATGATGTGCGAGCAGACTCCCCCCGGGCAGCTCGTCGACGACGTCGCCGAGGCCGAACGGGCGGGGTTCGACTACGCGGTCATCTCCGACCACTACTTCCCGTGGCTTGAGGAGATGGGGCACTCGCCGTACGCCTGGTCGGTGCTCGGCGCGGCGGCGCGCGCCACCGAACGGCTGCCGCTGATGACGTACGTGACCTGCCCGATCATGCGTTACCACCCCGCGGTCGTGGCGCAGAAGGCCGCCACGATGGGGGCGCTGACCGGGGGGCGTTTCACGCTCGGCCTGGGCGCGGGCGAGAACCTCAACGAACACGTGATCGGCGAGGGGTGGCCGCCCGCCGACACCCGGCACGAGATGTTCCGCGAGGCCGTGGAGATCATCAAGGAGCTGTTCGAGGGGCGTTACACGACCTATCACGGCGAGTACTTCGACGTCGACTCGGCCAGGTTGTTCGACCTGCCCGGCGATCCCGTGCCGATCGCGATCGCCGCCTCGGGCGGCCGCTCGGGGGAGATCGCCGCCGAGTACGGCGACGCGCTCGTCGCGGTCGACCCCGACGCGGAGCTGGTCGGCCTTTTCTCCGCCGCCGGAGGGCGGGGCAAGCCGGTCTACGGCCAGCTCGCCCTCTCCTACGACCGGGACGCCGAGGCGGCCAAGGAGCGGGCCCACCGGCTGTGGCGCTGGTCGGTCACGGGCTGGAAGGTGATGGCCGAGCTGCCCGCTCCGGTCAACTTCGCCGCCGCCGCGCAGACCGTACGCCCCGAGGACGTGGCCGGGAAGGTGCCGTGCGGCCCGGACGTGGACGCGGTCGTCGAGGCGGTGCGCCGCTACACCGAGGCGGGCTTCACCCACGTCGCGCTGGTCCAGATCGGTCACGAGCACCAGCGGGAGTTCCTCGACTGGTCGGCCAGGGAGCTGCTGCCCGCACTGCGGCGGCTGTAGGCGGCTTCGACCGGCTGACCGGTCAGCCGGCCTTGCGGTGCGGGTAGACGTGCCCGAGCTCGTGGTCGACGGGCAGGACGCACCGGCGTCCCGACTCGGTCTGCGGGCAGCGGGGCGCTTCGAGACGCCGCGGGAGCGGCGACTCCTCTTCCAGCCCGATCTCGCCGTCCTCGGCAGGCTGGTGGGTCATCGCGCGCATCCTCCTGTGACCGCCGGACGGAACGCCCTGGACCGTGCCGGGCGCGGAGTCCGTGGAATCCGTGAGTCAAGCAATCTATCCCGGGGGTTCCGCCTGGCCCAGGACCGGCGGTTTGACGCTCTCCCACGTGATCGTTGTCAGGAATCATCACCCATCGGGGGATATAGCCCTGTTTTCCTCCCGAAGCTCGTCCGGGAATCGCCCCGCGCGGGAACAACCGGCGGCGATCACACGTTCGCCGTTTCGGTCGCCTCACCCCGCGGAGAGACGTTCGCGGACTCCTCGCGGACGGTGGGAGGAGGACGACGGCGAGACGGGCAGCCCTCGGGGGGACGGCTCGTCCCGTCAGACCCGTGCCGGTCCCGGCGAGCCTTACCTCGCCGGGGCCGCGCCGTCCGCACCAGGCCGCCGATCGGGCCCAGAAGGCACGCGGATGGCGCTGCCTGCCCCCGCTGAGCAGGGGTCATAACGCGGTGACGTCATACCACTGCGGTAGGGAGTTTTTGCCACATTGCTCAGTCATGCCCTGACAAATACTTTGACAGCACCCCTCACAAGGAGTGCATATGTTGAGTAAGCGTTCCCTCCTGTCCGGCGCCGCCGTCGCCGCCCTCTGTGTGGTGGCCACCGTCTCCCCCGCCACCGCCCAACCGGCCGCGCAGCCCGCCCCCTCGATGATCGAGGCACTCCAGCGCGACCTCGGCCTCACCGCGGAACAGGCCGTCACCCGGCTGGCCAACGAGGCCCGCGCGGCGAGCACCGAGGCCCTCCTGAGCACGACCCTCGGCGACGGATACGCCGGCGCCTGGCTCAACGCCGACGCCACCCAGCTCCTCGTCGCCACCAGCGACGCGACCGCGGTCTCCGCCATCAGGGCCAAGGGCGCCCAGCCCGTGGTCGTCGGCCGCTCCCTGGCCCAGCTCGACGCGCTCAAGGCACGCCTGGACCAGGCGCCCGCCCAGGCCCGGGCGGGCGCCTCCCTGTGGTACGTGGACCTGCCGACCAACAGCGTCGTCGTGGTCGCCGGTCAGCGGGAGGCGGGCGAGGCCCTGCTGTCGGCCGCCGGGGTCGGCGGTGACGCCGTACGGGTCCAGGTCTCCGCGGAGCAGCCGCAGACCTACGCCAACATCAGGGGAGGCGACCCGTACTACATCGGCAGCGGCAGCCGGTGCAGCATCGGATTCACCGTCACCAAGGGAAGCACCCCCGGCTTCGTCACCGCGGGCCACTGCGGCAGGACGGGCCAGACCACCAGCAGCCCGTCGGGCACCTTCCAGGGTTCCTCGTTCCCCGGCAACGACTACGCCTGGGTCTCCACCCCCGGCTCCACGCCCCAGCCGTGGGTGAGGTCGGGCGGCACCAACGTCATCGTCAAGGGCTCGACCCAGGCCACGGTCGGCGCCTCCGTCTGCCGCTCCGGCTCGACCACCGGCTGGCGCTGCGGGACCATCCAGCAGCACAACACCTCCGTCACCTACTCCCAGGGCACGGTCTACCAGGTGACCCGCACCAACGTCTGCGCCGAGCCCGGCGACTCGGGCGGCTCGTTCATCTCGGGCAGCCAGGCGCAGGGCGTCACCTCCGGCGGCTCGGGCAACTGCAGCTCGGGCGGCACGACCTACTTCCAGCCCGTCAACGAGATCCTGCAGACCTACGGGCTGACCCTCAAGGTCGGCTGACCGTTCTCCTCCCCTCCCCGGCTCGTCCCCACGAGCCACCCCCCAGACAGAGGAGATCAGCGAAGTGCTGAGAATCATGCGCCTGGCCGTCGGCTTCGTCCTCGGGCTCGCCTTCCTCGCGACCGTCTCCCCCGCGCAGGCGGGGACGGCGCAGGCGACTCCCGGTGAGGCGGTGGCCGTACGGGTGCTCAGGTACGACGCCAGCCGGGCCGCGGAGTTCCGCTCCGCGATCGACCAGGCGGCACAGGTGTGGAACTCCAGCGTCACCAGCGTGCGGCTGGTCGCAGGCAGCCCGGCCGACTTCGTCGTGTACGCGGACTACGGCTGGCCCCGGGCCCAGCCGACCAGCCTCGGCCGCGGCACGGTCTGGATAGGCAGGCAGGCCACCTCCGAGGGCCACAACCCGCTGCGCATCGCCACCCACGAGATCGGTCACATCCTGGGGCTGCCCGACCGGCGCACCGGCCTGTGCTCGGACCTGATGTCCGGCGCGAGCGCGGGCACCGGCTGCACCAACCCCTACCCGAACGCGACCGAGAAGGCCCAGGTCGAGCGTAACTTCGGGGGCTTCACCCCGCTCGTCGACTTCGGCAGGGTCTACGTCAACAGCCCGGAGGCCCTGGCGCGGTAACGGGCCCCACGGGTGAACCCGCGGG
>NZ_JBHSBC010000018.1:88820-303959 GCF_042650425.1 Streptosporangium jomthongense
CCGCCGTGACCGGGCCTCATCCGAGGCCCGTCTGAGGCCCGTCTGAGGCCCGTCTGAGGCTCAGCGCAGGAGCTTCTCGAAGCAGTGGGAACCGGCGAGCCGCTCGTAGGGCGCGTAGAGCGGGATGGCGGTGTACCCCTCCCGCTCGTACAGCCGCACGGCGTCCGGCTGGCGGTCACCGGTCTGCAGGACGATCCTCGGCGCGCCGAGCGCGCGGGCGGCCTCCTCGGCGGCGGCGATCAGCGCGCGGGCCACGCCCGTCCCCCGGTGGGAGGGCGCGACGAACATCCGCTTGAGCTCCAGGTCGTCGCCGAGCCTGCGCAGTGCGACGTGACCGACGGGGAGGTCGGCCCCGGCGTAGGCGACCCCGGTGTAGACCACGGTTTCCGCCTCGACGTTCATGCCGCGGGGCAGGTAGTCGGGGTTGCCGGCCACCCGGTCGGCGTATCTCGCCCCCATCTCCTCCGTCATCGCCCCGCGCAACGCGACGGCCGCGGCGTCGTCCCAGCCGACCGCCCTGACCTCGACGACATCGGTTCCGTCCGCGTATGCGGTCATGGTGGCCTTGCCTGCCTCTCGTTCACGGGGCCTGTCGCTCACGGGACTCTCACCGGTCGAGGGTATTCCGCCCCCCGTCCCGGACCCCTGGCGGCCCCGCTCCCTCAGCCCAGGATCCTGACGGCCCCGAAGCCCGCCGCCAGCCCGGTCCCGCTCGCGAACCTGGACGGCGCGAAGGCCGCGAGCCGGGGGTCGGCCTCGCCGAGGACGAGCCTGGCCACGTGCTCCCCCCAGGCGGGGGCGAGCTTGAACCCGTGACCGCTGGTCCCGGCGTCGACGTAGACGTGTTCCGTGACCCGCCCCGTCACCGGCTGCCAGTCGGGGCTGACGTCGTACAGCGAGGCCCACCCCCCGGCGGGCAAGGCCCTGCGGCGGGCGGGGGAGCGCCTGGCCGCGGCGGCGGCGAGCCCGGCCCTCTCCTCGGGGGCCGCCGTGCGATCGAAGTCGTCGGGGTCGGCCGGAAAGGCGGCCACCACGCCGCCGACGAGGTACTGCGTGCGGGGCTGCGGGGTCGAGTAGTGGCCTCCGGCGACGTCGATCAGCACGTACGGCACGAGCTCCGCCGTGTCGGCGGGGTCGTGCTCCATGATCGCGACGACGTGCCGTTCCACGGTCAGCGGAAGATCGACGCCGAGGGGCCGCAGCAGCGGCGCCGTCCACGGCCCCGCGGCCACCAGCAGCGCGCCCAGGTGGTGCGTGCCGCCGTCGGCCGTCGTGACGGTCACCCCTCGCGCGCCCTCCTCGACGGCGACCACGGGCCGGTTGAGGTGGAGCTCCGCCCCGTGTCCGCGCGCCGCCTCGGCCAGGCCGAGCGTGGTGGCGAAGGGGTCGGCGTAACCGGCCTCCGGCTCCCACACGGCGACGGCGACTCCCTCGGTGTCCAGGTGGGGCAGGGCCTCGGGGCCGACGACCTCCGCACCGGGCCCCAGCCGCGCCGCCGCCTGGCGCGCCGCCGGGACGTCGCCGGGCCCGTGCAGGTAGAACGCCCCGGTACGGCGGAAGCCCGACTGTCCCCCGCCCGTCCGCTCGCCGAAGTCCGCAAGGAACGCGATGCCCTCACGGGCGACCTCGGCGAGGAAGGCGTCGGTGTAGTAGGCCCGGCAGATGCCCCCCGAACGCCCCGTCGGCCCCGAGGCCGGGGTGCTCCGGTCGAACACGGCGGTCGAGAGGCCCCTGCGCGCGAGGTGGAAGGCCGCGCTGACCCCGTGGACTCCGGCTCCGATGATCCCGACGTCGTACGACACACCACCACATCCTCAAACCAGGTTTTGTCCCCAAAAATACCCATATAATCGATAGGAAAACCGGGTTTTCGGGCATCTCCCAACCGGGACACGGTAAACGGAGGCCGTACGGGATCAGCCCGTGACGTCCGCCTTCTCGGTCTGCGCGGCGATCAGGGCGGCGTAGCGTCCGCCCCTGGCCACCAGGCCCTCATGGGTGCCCCGCTCCACGATCCCGCCCTGGTCGACCACCAGGATGAGATCGGCGTCCTTCACGGTGCTCAGCCGGTGGGCGATCACGATGCGCGTCTGGGTGAGCCAGCCGAGGTTGGCCTCGATCCGCGCCTCCGTCGTGCTGTCGAGATTGCTGGTCGCCTCGTCGAGCAGCAGGATCCTCGGCCGGGAGAGCAGCGCGCGGGCGAGCGCGAGCCGCTGCCGCTGACCGCCCGACAGGCCGCCTCCCTCCATGAGGACCGTCTCGTACCCCATGGGCATCGCGCAGATCTCCTCGTGCAGGCAGGCCAGCTCGGCGGCCTGCACGATCCGCTCCATCGGCGCGTCCGGGGCGTTGAGCGCGATGTTCTCCCTGATCGACCCGGTGAACAGCGACGGCTCCTGGGTGACCACGCCGAACTGGCGCCGCAGCGAACGGAGGTTGAGCTCCGACAGCGGCACCCCGTCGTAGCTGACCCGCCCCTCCGAGGGGGTGTGCAGGGCGAGCAGCAACCTGGCCAGGGTGCTCTTGCCCGCCCCCGAGGGACCGACCAGGGCGACCTTCTGCCCCGGGCTGATCGAGACCGAGATGCCGCGCAGCGTCCACGGCCCCCGGGGATCGTGCCGGAAGCCCACCCCGTGCAGCTCGATCGACCCGCGCAGCCTGAGCACCTCGATGCCCGCGGCCTGCTCGGGCTCCGAGGCGAGGATGTCGGACAGCCGGTCGAAGTGCGCCCCCGCCTGCTGGAGGCCCTGCAGGCTCGCCATCAGCGAGCCGAGAGGGGTCAGGGCGGCGCCCGCCAGGGCGTTGAGCGCGAGCAGCGCGCCCAGGGTCAGCTCTCCGTCGAGCACCCGCCACGCCCCGATCCACAGCAGCGCGAGCGGGGCCAGCAGGCGCAGGGTGCCGAGCGCGGCCTCCAGGAGCCCCTGGGCCAGGCCGCCCCGCATGTCGGCGTTGAGCTGGGTGGTGAAGTGCCTCGACCACTGCTCGACCGCCCGGTGCTCGGCCCCCGACGCCTTCAGCGTCTCGATGCCGCCGATGGCCTGGATGAGCTGGCTCTGCGTCGCGGAGAAGGCGTTGAGCTCCTCCTGGGTGAGGCGGCTGACCTTACGCGCCGTGACCAGCAGCAACAGCACCTGCGCCGCGGCGAAGCCGAGCAGGCACAGCCCCATGACCGCGTCCCAGCCGAAGACGAGGACCATGTAACCCAGAGCGAGCGGCCCGTCGAGCAGCGCCGACAGGACCTGCCCGGTGAGCATGTCACGCAGTACCGCCACGCTGCCCGCGCGCGTCATCAGGTCGCCCTTGCCGCGCAACGCGAAATAGCGGTACGGCAGGGCGACCAGATGGGAGACCACCCCGCCGGTCAGTTCGGCGTCCGCGCTCGCCCTGATCGCCACCAGCAGGACCGAGCGGAGATAGCCGACCGCGAGCTGGGTCGCGGCGGCCAGCACCAGCCCGACACCGATCAGCGGGAGCAGGTCACGCGCCCCGGAGGGCAGCACCCGGTCGACCAGCGCCTCGGAGAAGAACGGCAGCGCGAGGCCGAGGAGCTGCAGCAGCAGAGAGGCCAGGACCACCTGGGCGAGCAGGCCCTTCCTGCGGGCCAGCAGCGCCCGGACGAACCGGCGGCGCCAGGCGGCACCCGCGCTCGACCGGCCTTTCTCGAAACCGGGTCCCGGTTCGAAGGCCAGCAGCACGCCGGTGAAGCCCTCGTCGAACTCCTCGGCGGTGAGCCTGCGGCGGCCCAGCCCGGGATCGACGACGTCGACCCGGTCCGGCGCCCAGCGCTCGACGACCACGAAGTGCTTGAACTCCCAGTGCACGATCGCGGGCATCGGTACCCGTGCCAGGTCGGCCGGGGCCAGCGAGAAGGCCCGCGACTTCAGGCCGCACTCCACGGCCCCCTCCCGCAGCGCCTTGGCGCTGAGGCCGTCCCTGCCGATCTGGAGCCGGTCGCTGATCTCCTGCAGGGAGACGCGCCTGCCGTGGTAGGACAGGACCATCGCCAGGCAGGCGGCCCCGCACTCGGTCGCGGTGTTCTGCAGTACGACGGGCACGCGTCTCACGTCCCGCCCCCCATCCGCTCCGACAGCATCAGGGCGAACACGCCCGCCGTGACCAGCAGCAGCACGACGACCGCCCAGAGCGCGACCAGCCTGCCCGTTCCCACCGTCAGCGGGACGTCCTCACGCCTGGCCCTGCTCCGGTAGCGGCGCAGGGACTCCTCCCGGTAGATGCCGTCGCTCACGACCAGTGCCATTCGACCGTGGCCTGGGCGCGGCGCCCGGCCAGCCATTCCGAGAACGCGACCCGTCCCGCGACGGCCAGTGTCCGCTCGTCCGCACGGGCCTCCTGCCGGGCCAGCACCGTCCCGGCCAGCCAGGCCCCGCCGTACGGCACGGGCCCGGCCGTCGCCCCCGGCGCCACGTCACGCAGCGGCTCGGGGAGCTCGACGGCCGGGCGTTCCGCGATCGTCGTCTCGACGTCCCCGGCCGCCGCGAGGGCGGCGAGCCCCCCGTCGTGGACGCGCGCGAGGTCCCCCGCGCGGGCCGCGACGGCGTTCTCCTGCCCGGTGACCCAGACCACGCGCACCAGGTCGAACGCCCGGGGATCGGCCGCGAGACGGGCGGCGCCCAGCTCGGCCTCCTTGCGGCGCCGGAAGGCCCTGCGCCTGGCGATGCCGCCGATGTAGGTCTCGAACTGCTCGGGCGTCATGCCCATCTCGGTCAGCCAGGCCAGCGTCGTGGCCCGGTCGTACAGTCCCCGGCCCCTGCGGAACTCGTCGGCCGCGGCCTGCAGGTCCTCCGTGGCGACCGGCTCCGTCTCCTTGCCGACCTCGTTGAGGATCAGGCACTGGTCGACGATCTCGTCGTGCGGCGTCGCGTCACGACGGGACAGCGACTTGATCATGGTCAGCGCCTGGGCGACCGACAGGTGGACGTCGTCGACGCTGACGAGCTGGCCCGCCGCCCAGTGCGTCGAGTGGTCGACCAGCCAGGGCACGCCGTCCTCGGCCTGGACGGTGAGGGCCACCGTACCGCCCTGCGGGTCCTCGACCAGGAGGTCGAAGTCGACCACGGGGGTGCCGGGCCGTTCGTCGACGACGAGCTGGGCCCGAAGGTCCGGGTGTTCCAGCGCCCATCCGGCCACCGTCCGCCTGGCCTCCTCGACGTGGGCGCGACGGCGGGGCAGGCCGCGCAGCAGCCGCACTCCGGATTCGAGCGCGGCCGCGAAGTCGGTGCTCATCGCCCGGCCCCCGTCTCCACCACTGTCCCCGCCGCCTCGGCGGCGGCGAGCCAGTCGGCGATCGCGTCGGCGACGGGCAGCCCGGTGCGCTGCTCGACGAACCCCCAGGCGCCGTTGGGATTGATCTCAAGGAACACGTACTCCCCCTCCGGGGTGAGGATGAGGTCGATCGCGCCGTAGGACAGGCCGAGCGAGGCGACCAGGTCCACGCACCTGCGCTCCGTCTCGCCGGGAAGCCGGTGCGCGGCGTAGCGCACCCGGTCGTCGTCGTAGTGCCGCCAGTCGTCCCTCGCCGTGCGCGAGGCCTGTGAGTCGATCTCGGCGGCGAAGACCCGCTCGCCGACCACGATCACCCGCAGCTCGACCGCCTTGGGGACGTACGGCTGGAGGATGACCGGCTCGTGCCCGAGGCGGTGGCGTGAGGTGAGATGGCGCCGGGTCAGGACGGTGGTGTAGGCGCGGTGGTCGGCCCCGTCGAGGCTGAACTCCCCCGAGTCGATCTGCTTGGCGACGAGACGACCGCCGGCCCGCTCGTAGGCGGGGACCAGCTCGAACGGGTCGTTGGTGTAGACGGTCTCCGGCACCCGGAAGCCGAGGGCCGTCGCGCGCGCCATGTGCACGATCTTGTTGTGCGCCCTGCGCTCGGTCTCCCCGCGCGCGGGCATCCACCGGGCGGGCGTGAGCTCCCACGCGCCGTCGAGCAGGAACCGCGCCTGGCCGACCGCGTGACGGCGGTGGGAGGGATCGGTGACGGTCGCCGCCGGCGTGGGCGGGTTGGGGCGCCGCCGCCACACCGCGCGCACCTCGGCCAGGTCAAGGGGAGCCTCACCCGTCCCGGGGTCGAGCACGACGCGGTGTCCCCGCCCGCCGGATGTCCCGTCGAACGCCCCGTCGAACGCCCCGTCGAACGCCACGGTGAGGCGGCCGCGCGCCGGGAAGTCGCCCGGGTCCCACCAGGTGACCGGCGCCCCACGCCGCCTCAGCCCGGCGAGCACCATCTCGACCGCCTCGTCCTCGCGGTCGCTCAGAATCAGGATCACGTCGCCCTCGTCATGGGACTCGTCACAGAAAGATCGGGACTCGTAACGCGAAACCGCCGGCCGGGCGAGAGCCCGGCCGGCGGTTCAGGTCAGCGCGGCGGAACGGGTGTGCCCGCCCCGCCGCCTATCAGACCTCCCACTCGGCGGGCTTGCCCTTGGTGTACCAGGTCACGTGCCAGCGTCCACCGGACACCTCACCCAGCTCGGCCTCCGACAGCTCCGCGCCTTCGAGCGCGAGGTCCTCAAGGCTGATCTTGCCCTTCATCAGCCCCCCCTTTCTTGCCGTGCCGGGCTTGTCGTCCCGGCATGTCGTGCTTACGGAGAGAACGCTATGGACCTCCGCTTGTGATCACCTGGCGGATGACTTGTGAACGACTGGAGCCGCCGGTCGGCGCGGGAGAACCGGCCGTGGAAACCCTCACGCGGGCCTTTTGCGTGTCCCGGGGAAGGGCCCCGGGACACGAAAAGGCCCGCCCCGCGAGTCTGGTTCGCGGGGCGGGCCTGCCGTCTGTGGAGGAGCGGCCTCAGTGCTCGGTGAGGCCGCGCCGGCCCTCACGTGGACCCGGCGCGCCGGGCTCCTCACGGATGACCTCGCCGTGGATGACGGGGCCGGAGCCCGGTGCCCGGGCCTCTCCGAAGGGGAAGCCCGGGACGTCGCCGAACGGCGAGCCCGCGCCGGGGACCGTCCTGGCGAGCGCGTCGACCCTGCGGGCCAGGAACCGGGCGCCGAACCTGCGCACCAGCGGCCTGGTGAAGGGCAGGAGGAACAGCAGGGCCGCCACGTCGGTGACGAGGCCGGGGAAGAGCAAGAGCCCGCCACCCGCGACGATCATGGCGCCGTCGGCCAGCTCACGCTCGGGCATCCGGCCGCTCTGCAGCGCGCCCTGCAGGTTCCGCCAGGCCCTGCGGCCCTCCCTGCGGACGATCCAGGCGCCCAGCAGGCTGCCCGCGAGCAGGAGAAGGACCGTGGGCCAGCCGCCGATGACCTGGCCGACCTGGATGAGCACCCAGACCTCCAGGACCGGGACCGCCAGGAAGAACAGGAGCAGCACAGAGCGCATCATTTCCTCGACTCACGCGACAAGCCGTACGACAGGGACAACGTCCGGAGGCCGCGGCGCGTTCCGCGCCCGCCCCACCGCCCTGTTCGCTCAGCGTGTACGGCGCAGCCGCCGGGGAAGCCCGGTCAGGCCCCACACGGTGATCCGCCACAGCGCCTCGACGAAGACGCTGCGGCTCATCTTGCTGGCCCCGGCGGTGCGTTCGACGAAGGTGATGGGCACCTCGGCGACACGCAGGCCGTTGCGGATGGTCCGCAGGGTCATGTCGACCTGGAAGCAGTAGCCCTGCGACTGGACGTTGTCCAGCCCGATCTTCTCCAGGGTCGAGGCGCGGTAGGCGCGGAAGCCCGCCGTGGCGTCGCGGACCGGCATGCCGAGCATCACCCGGGTGTAGAGGTTCGCGCCCCGGGACAGCAGTTCCCTGGGGATGGGCCAGTTGACGACCCTGCCGCCGGGCACCCACCGGGAGCCGATCGTCAGGTCGGCCCCGCGGGTCAGCCGCTTGAGCAGCTTGGGCAGTTCCTCCGGCTGGTGGGAGCCGTCGGCGTCTATCTCGACGAGGACGTCGTAGCCCTCCTTGAGCCCCCAGCGGAAGCTCGCGATGTAGGCCGCGCCGAGTCCCTGCTTGCCGGGGCGGTGCAGTACGTGGACGTGGTCGTCCTCGGTCGCCAGGCCGTCGGCGACCTCTCCGGTGCCGTCGGGGCTGTTGTCGTCGGCGACCAGCAGGTGCGCCTCGGGCACCGCGGCGCGCAGCCTGCCGACGATCATTGGCAGATTCTCCCGCTCGTTGTACGTCGGGACGATGATGAGCACCCGGCCGAGCATCTGCTCCATCATGCTTCTCCCACCTGCTCCGCCGGGCCCTCGGTCGGGGCCGGGATGCGCTTTCTCTGCAGCCGGGAGGCGGCGAGCGCGCCCGCACCGACAAGAATCAGGAGCCACTGCGGCAGTGAGCCGACACGGGTGGCGACGGTCTGGGCGGTCCGCACCGGGACGGTGAGGACGCCCGAGGCGGGAACCAGTTCACCGGTACGCCAGGCGATTTTTCCTTGGGGGGTCACGTAGGCGGATATACCCGTGATCGCGGAGGTGATCACCGCCCGGTTGTGTTCGACCGCGCGCAGCTGGGACATGGCCAGTTGCTGGGCCGGCAGGTTCGTCAGCGCGTAGGTGGCGTTGTTGGTCTGCACCACCAGGGGGCTGGCGCCGGTCCGCGTGGTGTCGCCGACGACCTCGTCGAAGGCCACCTCGTAGCAGTTGATCGCGCCGACGGTCACCGGGCCGAGCCTCAGGTCTCCGTCGCGGGTGCCGGGCACCGACTGCTTGCCGACCAGGGAGGCCCGCTCGAACAGGGCCAGCACGACGTCCTTGAACGGGGTGTACTCCCCGAAGGGGACCAGCTTCTGCTTGTCGTAGTAGGCGCCGGGCCCGGTGACCGGGTCCCACACCAGGCTGCGGGTGGCGCGGTTGTTCTCGCCGACCCCGACCACGGCGCCGACCAGGACCGGGACCCCGACGTCCTTGACCGCCGCGTCGATCTGCGCTCTGGCGAAGTCGCTGCGGTAGGGGTCGATGTCGGTCGAGTTCTCCGGCAGCACGACGAGGTCGGGCTTCTTGACCGTGCCCTGCCGTACGGCCTGTGCCATCTCGTGGAGCATGCGGACGTGGTTGCCCAGGACCACCGCGGGTTCGTCGCCCAGGGGGTGCATGCCCCTTCCCGGGACGTTGCCCTGGATGACCCCGACGGTGACGGTCCTGCCCTCGTCGCCGGGCCTGGGCACGGCGAACGCGACGGCCGGTACGGCCAGCGCCCCCACCAGCGGCAGCACGACCGGCACGGCGCCTCGCGTGGCCCTCCTGGAGATCCTGAGGGCCGCGAGCGCGAGCAGTCCGCCGCACAGCACGACCGCGAAGCTCACCAGCGGCGCGCCGCCGAGGGCCGCGTAGGGCGTGAAGGGCGTCTCACCCTGACTGAAGGCGACCCGCGCCCAGGGGAAGCCGCCGACCGGGAACGTCCCCCTGGCCCACTCCATCGCCACCCACAGCGCGGCGCCCCACAAGGGCCACAGCGGCAGCCGGGAGGTCAGGGCGGCACCCACCGCCCAGACGCCGTAGAAGAGGCTCTCAAGCGCGACCAGGCCCAGCCAGGCGTCGTCCCCGATGGGGCTGACCCAGTGCAGGGCGGGCAGCAGGAAGGCCAGGCCGCCGAGAAGGCCGAGCCACAGCGCGCGACGGGCGCGGACGCCGCGCACCGCGAGGGTGAGCAGCGCGACACCGGGCAGCGCGAGGAACCACAGGCCGATCGGAGGGAAGGCGAGGTAGAGCAGCGCCCCGCCCGCCACGGCGCCCACGGCCCGCATGGCCAGACGTCCGCGCGTGGCGGGCGTGCCCGGTCCCGTGCCCGGCGGAGCACCCGGCGGGGCCGCCCCCGGCGCGGGGCCGGCCGTCTTCTCCTGCACCACGGGCGGGGCTCCTCGATGACGTCTGGACGGGTTGACATCCGATCCTGACCCGTCTTTCTAGCCCGAACGGTACCGCCCCACCGCCGCTCTCCCAAAGCGTCTGCGGCCCCTGTTCCAAAGCACGAGTTCAGAGGCCTGCCGGGCGTGGGTTCGACGGCCCGCGAACGGCAACGGGGCGGCTCCCGGCTGGGAACCGCCCCGACGCTTGCGCGCTCGCACGGGAGCGGGAAGAGGGCCCGGACGACCCTTCGGACCGGTTCCGTCCCGTCGGCGGCGAGCGCGGATTGCCGTTGTCTACTGGGTGTCCAGGCCCCTCCTGGGTCCAACCCCCCGCCCGGATGGAGTGCCCCGCCTCGACGAAGCGCCCGCCCTGCGCCTGGCTGTACGGACGGGGTGACCCCCCGTCACGGGCGCAGGAACCGGCGATGCCGAAAGACGGCCAACCGGCCAGTCCCGTGCTGGACTGGGCAGCAAACTACCGACCCCAGCGCAGATGTCAACCGTGTCACCAACAGCGGAAACACCAAGTTTCCGCAGCTGGGGCATGATCGACGAGAGCCGTCAATGCTCTCATGTGATCCGATGTCGCTCAAGTCGAGCGAGCGCTTCGGGCAGCGGCCCGGTGTGCACGACGCCAAGACGCTGGGTCGCCCTGGTCATCGCGACGTAAAGGTCACTCGGGCCGCGCGGCGACTCGCTCAGGATCAGCTCCGGTTCGACCACGATGACCACATCGAACTCCAGACCCTTGGCCTCGGCGACGGTCATCACGGAGACCGGGGCGTCCAGCACGGCGCTGCCGCGTCCCCGGACGGCGCCCTCGACGGACCCGGCGAGCGCCGCGCCGGTCTCCTCCGCCGACGACTCCGGCACGATCACGACCGTCCGCCCGCCCTCGACGGCCTCCCTCCTGACCAGCTCGGACAGGCGGTCCGCCGGGGAGGCGACCCACGGGCTCGTCCCGGTCTCCCTGACCGAGGTCGGCGCGCTCAGGCCGGGACCGACCAGGCTGAGCACGTCGGCCGCCACGGCCATCAGCTCGCTCGGGGTGCGGTAGTTGACGGTGAGCTCCTCCTGCCGCCAGCGCCCGGCCACGTACGGGTCCAGCATCCTGCCCCAGGAGCGCACGCCCGCCGAGGAGCCGGTCTGCGCGAGGTCGCCGACGATCGTCATCGAACGGCTCGGGCAGCGCCGCATCACCATCCGCCAGTCCATCGGCGAGAGCTCCTGCGCCTCGTCCACGATGACGTGCCCGAAGGCCCAGGTGCGGTCGCCCGCGGCGCGCTCGGCGGTTGTGAGGTATATCTCGTCGTCCATGTGCCTGGCGGCGAACCGCTCCGCGTCCATGATCTCGGAGAGGCCGGTCAGTTCGAGCACCTCCCTGGCGTAGTCGAGCCGGTGGCGCTGTTCCTCCTCGGCCGCGACACGCGCGGCGGCCTGTTCCTCCTCCGCCATCCACGCCCCGGCCCGCAGCACCGCAGGGTCGATGTCGCCGAGCAGTTCGGCGGCCTCGTCGAGCAGCGGCACGTCGGAGGGGGCCCACCAGCTCTCCCCCTTGCGGGGCGGTTCGCGCAGCAGCAGCCCGCGCTCGGCCTCGCCCAGTTCGGCGGCGGCGTAGTCGAGCCGCTCCCTGGAGGTGAACAGCCCGATGAGGAGCTGCTGCGGGGTGGTGTAGGGCCACAGCCTGTTCAGCGCGGCCTTGACGGGCTGTTCGGTGCGCAGTTCCTCCCGCAGGTCGGCCAGCTCGTCGTCGTCGATCGCGCCCTTGCCGATCAGCCGGGCGGCCTGCCTGGCGAGGGCGTTGAGCAGGTGGCGGACGAACACGGCGCGGGCCTCGTTGTGCGCCCTCCTCGACCGGGCCGCCCGGTTGCGCGCGGCGTCGAGCAGGCGGGCGTCGAGGGTGAGGGTGTAGCGGTCGAGGCGGATCTCGACCGGTTTGCGCGGCACCCGCTGCCGCTCCCGTACGGCCCTGGCCACGACCTGGGCCATCCGCTCGTCGCCCTTGATCGCGGCGACCTCGGGGCGTTCCCTGACCGTGGCGGTGATCCCGGGGTAGAGCTCGGCGACGGTGGAAAGCAGCACGTCGGTCTCGCCGAGGGAGGGCAGCACCTGCTCGATGTAGCGCAGGAAGGTCAGGTTGGGCCCGAGGATGAGCACTCCCCTGCGGGCGAGTCTTTCCCGATGGGTGTAGAGCAGGTAGGCGGCCCGGTGCAGGGCGACCACGGTCTTGCCGGTGCCCGGCCCGCCCTGCACGACCAGCACGCCGTCGAGGCCGGAGCGGATGATCCGGTCCTGCTCGGTCTGGATCGTGGCCACGATGTCGCGCATCCGCCCGGTCCGCCTGGCGTCGATGGAGGCCAGCAGCGCGGCCTCACCGTTGAGGGTGCTGACGTCCTCCTCTGCGAGGTTGTCCAGGTCGAGCAGGTCGTCGTCGATCCCGATCACCGTGCGGGCCTTGGTCTGCAGGTGCCTTCGGCGGACCACGCCCATCGAGGACGCCGGGGTCGCGGCGTAGAACGGCCTGGCGACCGGGGCCCGCCAGTCGATCAGCAGCCGCCGCTGGTCGTCGTCGGCCAGGCCGATGCGGCCGACGTAGAGGGTGGTCTGGTCGGCGCCGTCGAGCCGCCCGAAGCACAGGCCGTTCTCCACCGCCCACAGCCGGCCCAGCCGCTGGGCGTACATCCCGGCGAAACTGTCGCGCTCGGAGCGGTTCTGGTGCGTACCGCCGCCCCCGCCCTGGGCCAGCACGTCGTCAAGCTGACGCTGGGTGCGTTCGCGCAGCAGGTCGAGCCGCTCGTAGAGCCCGGAGACGTACTCCTGCTCCCGATCGAGCTCGATTTGACGGGTTGCCTTCGCTCCATTATGGTTGATACTAATGGGATACTCCGGGCCATTGTGCTAGTTGTTGTGACAAACCACCACTTTAGCAGGTCCGTTGAGACACCCGGCCATTCTCCGGCCATCACAGGTTCATTGCGGCGTCCTCACGACGCTTGACGCGGCTGAGCAGGGTTCCTTAAGTTTATTTAAGGTTAGGAAACTTTCCTAACTCCGCCCTGCGGGTGACCGTACGAACATGCCCGGACACGGAGGACCTGTGACCCAGCCCACCCCGGGCACTCCCAGCCTGCTGCGGGCGATCAACGATCGGGCGGCCCTGCAGGCGCTTCTGGAGCGCGGGCCGCTGACCCGCCCGGAGATCGGCGCCCTCACAGGCCTGTCCAAGCCCACAGCATCCCAGTTGCTCGCCCGGTTGCAAGAGGCGGGGCTGGTCGTGCTCAACGGCATCCGTGAGGGACTGCCCGGCCGCACCGCGGAGGTCTACCGCCTCAACCCCGAGGCCGCGCACGTCGCCGCGCTCGACGTCACCCACACCCACATCGACGCCAGGGTCGCCGACATCACCGGGACCGTGATCGGCATGCACCGCCTGGTGACCCCCGACCCCTCCGACGACCTGGTCGGACGGGTCCGGGCCGCGCTCGACGGCGCGGGCGCCCCCGTGGACCTGAGGCGCGTCGTCATCGGCGTGCAGGGCGCGCTCGACCCGGGCACCGGCAGGATCGGCTACGCCACCAGCAGGGACCTGCCCGGCTGGCACATCCCCCGCCTCGTCGAGACCCTCGGCGCAGGACTCGGCGTCCCGGTATCGGTCGAGAACAACGTCAACCTCGTCGCCCAGGCGGAGCAGGCGCACGGCGCCGCGCGCGGGCACCGGGACTTCGTGCTGCTGTGGGCCGACGAGGGCATCGGCTCCGCGCTGGTGCTCGGCGGCAGACTGCACCGGGGCGCGACCGGCGGCGCGGGCGAGGTCGGCTACATGCCCGCGCCCGGGGCGCCCACCGCCCGCGAGAGCGGCCGCTACGCCAACCACGGCTACCAGGCCCTCACCGGCGGCCCCGCCGTGCTCAGGATCCTCAGATCGTACGGCGTGCCGGGCGCGACCTTCAGACTGGCCGTGAGCAACGCCGTACTGGCCGCCGAGGGCGGCGGGGCACGGGCGGGCGACGCCCGCGCCGGGCTGCGCGAGGTCGCCTCCCGGCTGGCGGTCGGCCTGGCCTCGATCACCTCCGTCGTCGACCCCGAGCTGATCGTGCTGACCGGCGGGACCTTCATGGCCGGCGGCGAGACCCTGCGGGGACTCGTCGAACGCGAGCTGCACACGCTGACCATCCCCCGTCCCCCGCTGCTGCTGTCGGCCGTCGAGGGCAACCCCGTCCTCACGGGCGCGCTCGACCTCGCCCTCGCCGCCACCCGCGAGGAGGTCTTCAGCTCGACCGTGCCGACCTGAGCCGCCTTCACCCCCTCCCCCACCAGCAAGGAGCAGCCGTCGTGCGCCGACGTCCCCCCGCCCGCGTCCCGGCACCGCCGGGGTGAGTCCCCTTCCGGCCGCCGCGGCCCAACCGCACGGTGACGGCCCGTCCTCGGGCACGGCACCGGTGATCACCGTTTTCCCCTACGCCCGGAGAGTTCCCGTCCAGGGCGTGACGTTGACAGGAGTAGACAGATGAAGCTCGCCGTAGTCGGGGGCGGCTCGACGTACACACCGGAGCTGATCGACGGATTCGCCCGGCTGCGGGACGAGCTGCCGATAACCGAGATCGCGCTGGTCGATCCCGACCCCACCCGGCTCGGGCTGGTCTCGGGGATGGCCCGCCGCATGCTGGAGCACGCCGGCCACCCGGCCAGGGTCGTGGCGACCGCCTCGGTCGAGGAGGGCGTCTCCGGAGCCGACGCCGTACTGCTCCAGCTGCGGATCGGCGGCCAGGCCGCGCGCAACGTGGACGAGACGCTGCCCCTCGAATGCGGATGCGTCGGCCAGGAGACCACCGGCGCGGGCGGCCTGGCCAAGGCCCTGCGCACCGTCCCCGTGGTGCTGGACATCGCCGAGAAGATCCGCACGCACGCGCCCGACGCCTGGATCGTCGACTTCACCAACCCGGTCGGCATCGTCACCAGGGCGCTGCTCGAGGCCGGGCACCGGGCCATCGGCCTGTGCAACGTGGCCATCGGCCTGCAGCGCCGCTTCGCGGCGGGGCTCGGGGTCGCCCCCGAACGGATCTCCCTCGGCCACTTCGGCCTGAACCACCTGACCTGGGTGCGCTCGGTCAGCCTCGACGGCGTCGACGTGCTGCCGCGGACGCTGCGGGAGCCCCTCGGCGAGGAGGTCGCCGAGGCGATCGGCCTTCCGCTGTCCCTGATGCGCCACCTCGGCGTGGTTCCCTCCTACTACCTGCGTTACTACTACGAGCACGACGCCGTGGTGGCCGAGCAGCGCAGCAAGCCCTCACGGGCCGCGGAGGTCGCGGCGATGGAGGCCAGCCTCCTGGAGATGTACGCCGACCCGTCGGTGAACACCAAGCCCGAACTGCTGGAGAAGCGGGGTGGCGCGTTCTACTCGGAGGCGGCGGTCGCGCTGATCGCCTCACTGCTCGGCGACCGGGGCGACGCCCAGGTGGTCAACCTGCGCAACGACGGCACCCTGCCCTTCCTGCCCGACGAGGCGGTCATCGAGGTCCCGGCCACGATCACCGCGGCCGGGGCGCGCGCGCTGCCCGTGGCCCCGGTCGAACCGCTCTACGCGGGGCTCATCGCGCACGTCACGGCCTACGAGACCCTGGCCCTCGACGCCGCGCTGCACGGCGGCCTCCGGCGGGTCTCCGACGCGCTGCTCGCCCACCCGCTGATCGGCCAGGCCTCACTGTCCGACGACCTCGCCCGGCGCCTCATCGAGGCCAACCGCGCCCACCTGCCCTGGGCGACGGAGTGAGGACCGTACTGGCGGTCGACGGCGGCAACAGCAAGACCGACGTCGCGCTGGTCGCCGAGGACGGCTCCGTCCTCGGCACCGGCCGTGGCGGCCCCTTCCAGCCGCAGATCTCGGGGGTCGGCACCGCCGTCGACGCGATCGCCGAGGCCGTGAGGGCGATGCTCGGCCCGGACGCCGCTCCCCCGTTCGCCGGCCATGTGGCCGCCTACGTGGCGGGCGCCGACCTGCCCGCGGAGGAGGAGATCCTGCGTGCGGAGATCCTCGCCAGGGGATACGGCGAGGACGTGGTCGTCGGCAACGACACCTTCGCGCTGCTGCGCGCCGGAGCCTCGGGGCCCGCCGGGGTCGCCGTGGTCTGCGGGGCGGGCGTCAACGCCGCGGCGGTCTCCCCGACCGGCGAGGTGGCGAGGTATCCGGCCCTGGGCAAGCTCACCGGCGACTGGGGCGGCGGCTTCGGCCTGGGCGAGGAGGCACTGTGGTCCGCCATCCGCGCCGAGGACGGCAGGGGCCCGGAGACCGCGCTGCGGGAGGCCGTGCGCGAGCACTTCGGCACCCGCACGGTCGAGGAGGCCTGCCTCGACATCCACTTCGGCCGCACCCCGATCGACAGGCTGCACGAACTGGTGCCGGTGCTGATGACCGTGGCGTCCTCGGGGGACGAGATCGCCCGGTCCCTGGTGACGCGGATGGCCGAGGAGGTCACCGTGCTCGCGGTGGTCGCGCTGCGCCGTCTCGGCCTGCTGGAGACCCCGATGGAGGTCGTCCTCGGCGGTGGCGTGCTGACCGCCCGCGACCCGCTGCTGAACGGCCTGATCGAGGAGCGCTTCGCCGAGCGGGCCCCCCAGGCCAAGCTGATCGTGGCGGACGCTCCGCCGATCATGGGCGCCGCCCTGCTCGGCCTGGACGCCTTCGGCGCGACCGAGGAGGCCAAGGCCGCGCTGCGCGCCCACTTCCACGCGGCGGTGTAAGGAAGCCCCGTACGGCCCGCGACGGCCGTACGGGGCACTCAGGCCTGTTCCACGGCCTTCTCGTCGGGTTTGTCGTCGGTCTTACCCGCCTGCCCGCCGATCAGCTCGGGCGCCCGGTGTTCGTACGGCGTGCTGAGCACGACCGTCGTCCTGGTCGAGACGTTGGCCGAGGTGCGGATCTGGTTGAGCAGCTCCTCCAGCGCCAGCGGCGAGGCGACCCTGACCTTGAGGATGTAGCTCTCGTCCCCGGCCACGCTGTGACAGGCCTCGATGGCGCCCAGGTGGGCCAGCCGTTCCGGGGCGTCGTCGGCGGCGGCCGGGTCGATGGGCTTGATGGAGACGAACGCGGTGAGCGGCAGCCCGATCGCGTCGTAGTCCACGAGCGCCGCGTATCCCCTGACGACCCCGCGTTTCTCCAGCCTGCGCACCCGCTGGTGCACCGCGGAGACCGAAAGCCCGGTCTCCCTCGCGAGGTCGGTGAAACTCATCCGGCCGTCTCTGGCCAGTAACGTCACGATCCGACGGTCGATCTCCTCCATCCGGACAACGGTAACGGGCCGTGGGACGGCGCGCGCAGCCGCATGGTCACGGCATGGTCCCAACCGCCCCACGTGTGCCGGCCGGTCGGCGGCGGCCGTACATTCTCGGCATGAGCAACCTGGAACGCGAGCCCCGGGAGACGGAGTGCGGCGGCCCGACCGGCCGCGCCGGCGCCGCGGCGGGCCCGGCCGGTGAGCTTCTCACCGGCCGTGAGGTGGTGCTGGGCGGCCCACGGGGCATGAGGGTGACCCGGACCCTGCCCGGCCGCGACGTGCGCATGGTCGGGGCGTGGTGCTTCCTCGACCACTACGGCCCCGAACGGACGGCCATGCGGGTGCCCGCGCACCCGCACACCGGCCTGCAGACGGTCAGCTGGCTCGTCGAGGGCGAGGTGCTGCACCGCGACTGCCTGGGCAGCGAGCAGGTGATCCGGCCCGGCAGTCTCAACCTCATGACGGCGGGCCGCGGCATCTCGCACTCCGAGGAGTCCCCCGCCGGGCGTGACCTGCACGGCGTGCAGCTGTGGGTCGCGCTCCCCGCCGCGCACCGGGGGACGGAACCCTCCTTCGAGCACCATCCGGTGCTGCCGGAGCTCACCGGGCCCGGCTTCACGGCGAAGGTCCTGATGGGCGAGCTGGGCGGCGTCGTCTCCCCGGCCCGCGTCCACAGCCCGCTGACCGGCGCCGAGATCACCCTGGAGGAGGGCGCACGGGTCACGGTCCCGCTCAGACCGGACTTCGAGCACGCCGTGCTGAGCCTGTCCGGCGCGGTGCGCGCCTGCGGAACGGACCTGGCGCCGGGGCCGCTGCTCTACCTGGGCACGGGCCGCTCGGAGCTCACCCTGAGCGCCGGGGCGCCCGCGCGCCTCATGCTGCTCGGCGGCGAGCCGTTCGAGGAGCGGATCGTGATGTGGTGGAACTTCGTCGGCCGCGACCACGACGAGATCGTCCGGTTCCGGCAGGAGTGGATGACGGGCGAGGCGTTCGGCGTCGTCCCCGGCGCGCCGGGGACCCGGCTGCCCGCGCCTGACCTGCCCGGGACCCCGTTGAGACCACGGGGCCGGCACCGCTGACGCCGGCACGGGCGGCGCCTCTGACAAGCTGGACGTGGAGTTTCCGAAGTCCTGGGAGGCAGTCGTGGCCGATGAGTTCGACGTGGTCGTTGTGGGCGCCGGGCCCGCCGGGGAGAACGTCGCGGGACGTGTGGCCCGGGGCGGGCTGAGCGTCGCGGTGGTCGAGGAGGAGCTGGCCGGCGGTGAGTGCTCCTACTGGGCGTGCATCCCCAGCAAGGCCCTGCTGCGCCCGGTCGAGCTGGCCGCCGAGGTCGGGCGGGTCCCGGGTCTCGGGACGACGCCGATCGACACGGCCGCCGTGCTCGCCCGGCGTGACGAGGCGGTCTCGCACCTGGACGACGGCGGCCAGGTCGGCTGGGTCGAGGGCCTGCCCGCCGAGTTCGTGCGGGGCCGGGGACGGCTGGCCGGCCCCAAAGTGGTCGAGGTGACCGGGCCCGACGGTTCCGTCCGGACGTTGCGCGCCCGGCACGCGGTCGCGCTGGCCACCGGGAGCCGCCCGGCCTTCCCGCCGGTCGCCGGGCTGGCCGGGGCCTCTCCGTGGACGAGCCGCGAGGCCACCTCGGTGCGGGAGGTCCCCGGGCGGCTGGCCGTGCTCGGCGGAGGCGTGGTCGCCTGTGAGATGGCGCAGGCCCTGCACGGGCTCGGCGCGCGGGAGGTGACGCTCCTGGTGCGCGGCGGTTCGCTGCTCGGCAGGGTCGAGCCGTTCGCCGGGGAGCTGGTCGCGGAGTCGATGGCGGCCAGGGGGATCGAGGTGCGCACCCGGGCCGAGGTGACCCGGGTCGAACGGCCGGCGCCCGGCGGCCCGGTGACCGTCCACCTGGCCTCCGGGCCGCCCGTGGAGGCCGACGAGCTGCTGGTCGCCACCGGACGCTCGCCCGCGACGGGGGACGTGGGCCTGGCCTCCGTCGGGCTGCCCGAGCGGGGCCCGGTCGAGGTCGACGACAGCATGCGCGCCGTCGGCGTCGGGGACGGCTGGCTGTACGCCGTCGGCGACGTCAACGGCCGCGCCCTGCTCACCCACATGGGCAAGTACCAGGCGCGGGTGTGCGGCGACGTGATCGTGGCCAGGGCCAGGGGGGAGCGCGACGACCTGCCCGCGCTGCGCGCCGTCGCCGACGGGTACGGCGCGCCGCAGGTGGTCTTCACCGACCCCCAGGTCTGCGCGGTCGGCCGTACCGAGGCCGCGGCCAGGGCCGAGGGCTTCGACGTGCGCGCGGTCGAGTACGACCTCGGCTCGGTCTCCGGTGCCTATCTGCTGGGGGACGGCTACCGGGGCAGGGCAAAGGCGGTCGTCGACGAGCGGCGGCGGGTCCTGCTCGGGGTGACCTTCGCCGGTCCCGGGGTGGCCGAGCTGCTGCACGCGGCGACGGTCGCCGTCACCGCCGAGGTGCCGCTCGAACGGCTCTGGCACGCCGTACCGGCCTTCCCCACGGTCAGCGAGGTGTGGTTGCGGCTGCTTGAGGAGTACGGCCTCTGAGGGGACACGCCCGGGCGAGGGGGCGGGGGACGGTCATGGAAGATCTTCCCGGTCCCCTCCCCGGTGCTCCTTCCGCGTGCCCACCGGGGATCGCGGCTTTTGTCCCATAACCTCTCTACCTGCCGAGGTTCATGTTTTGGCCAGCGAAAAAAATGGTTTTTTGACTGGTTTGTCATATTTTAGAAACAGGCGGGAACCAATGGAAAGGATACGGTTTCGGCAGGTACATGGAGCGGACCAGGGCGTGCAAGGGGGGCGAAATGGCAGCCATGGAGAAGGGCATGCACAGCAACCAGCACGAAACTCCCTGGCAGGTCGACTTCCAGGCGCTGGACAGACGTGAACGCCTGATCATCAAACGAATGCTCGCCGGACTCGCACTGGGCATGGTGCTGGCCGTGGCCGGCGAGTCACTCGCCGAGGTGCTTCCCCCGTCGGTCACCATGGCCTACGACCCGTACGTCTACGGGCTACTGGTGCTCGTCATGACCCGCGGTTCGACCAACGCCTGGTGGGCCGCGCTCAACGGGCTGCTGGCCACCGCCGGCCTGACCGCGGGCCACGTGGTCGCCCACGCCCTCAACCACGACGAGACCCTGCTCGCCCAGGCCAACGAGAGCTGGCAGATCGCCCTGAGCGTCACGATGGTCGGCTTCGGCGTCGCGGGCTATCTCAGCCGCAGGAACGGCCTGAGCGGCGACGTGGCGGTCGGGGCGTTCACCGCCCTGGTGTGCACCGAGGGGCGGGAGATGCAGCAGGCCGCCCTGGTTCCGCACGGCGGCCCGGCGCCGGCCGGTCCGTGGCCGCTGGTGGCCCTGGTGCTCCTCGGAGTGTGCCTTCCCCTCCTGCTCCGCCCGACCGCCCCGTCACGGCTGCGCACCCTGATGATCACCGTCGGCTGCGCAGCCGTCCTGGTCGGACTGTCCATGCTGTGACGAGGCCCCCGGCGCCGCTCAGGCCTTCTTGGCCAGGGCCCTGCCGATGACCAGCCGCTGGATCTGGTTGGTGCCCTCGACGATCTGCAGCACCTTCGCCTCCCGCATGTAACGCTCCACCGGGAAGTCCTCGACGTAGCCGTAGCCGCCGAAGACCTGGACGGCGTCGGTGGTGACCTTCATGCACACGTCGGTGGCGAACAGCTTGGCCATCGCCGCCTGGGTGCCGTACGGGCGGCCCGCGTCGCGCAGCCTGGCGGCGTCCAGGTAGAGCGCCCGCGCCGCGGCGACCTGGGTGGCCATGTCGGCGAGCATGAACCCGATCCCCTGGAAGTCGATGACGCGCGAGCCGAACTGCCTGCGCTCCCCCGCGTACGCGATCGCCGCGTCGAGCGCCGCCTGGGCCAGGCCGACCGCGCAGGCCGCGATGCCGAGCCTGCCCCCGTCCAGGGCGGCGAGGGCCACCCGGAAACCCTCCCCCTCCTGGCCGACCAGGGCGTCCCCGGCGAGCCGTACGCCGTCGAAGCGGACCTGGGCCGTCGGCGAGGAGCGCAGGCCCATCTTGCGCTCGGGCGCTCCGAACGACACCCCCTCGGTACCCGCGGGGACGTGGAAGCAGGAGATGCCACGGCTGCCGTCGTCGGAGGTCCTGGCCATCAGGGTGTAGAAGTCGGCCTGCCCGCCGTGGGTGATCCAGGCCTTGACCCCGTCGACGAGATAGCCGTCGGCGTCACGCACCGCGCGGGTGCTCAGGGCCGCGGCGTCGGAGCCGGACTGGGGCTCCGACAGGCAGTAGGCGCCGAGCAGCTCACCTCCGAGCAGCTCCGGCAGCAGTTCGGCGCGCTGGGCGGCGGAGCCGTACGCGGCGACCGGGAAGCTGGCCAGGGTGTGCACGGACAGCCCCAGCCCGACCGCCAGCCAGCCCGCGGCCAGCTCCTCGATGACCTGGAGGTACACCTCGTACGGCTGCGCGCCGCCGCCGTGCTCCTCGGGATAGGGGAGGCCGAGCAGGCCGGACCTGCCCAGGACGGTGAAGACCTCGCGGGGGAAGCGCTTGGCGGACTCGTCGGCCGACGCCCTGGGCGCGACCTCCTTGGCGATCAGGTCGCGGACGAGATCCAGCAGGTCGTGGGCCTCGGCGGTTGGCAGCGTACGCTCAACGGTCATATCCGCTTACTCCAGGTCAGGGGCTAAGCAAAAAGGGCGGCCGGGATCGCCGGCCACCCGATTGTTACACCTGTCACACTATGACGAGCTCCCGAGGGCGGTGGTTGAGCCGCTCGCCGCCCTCCTCGGTGCAGATGAGGATGTCCTCGATGCGGGCGCCGTGCTCACCCGGCAGGTAGATGCCCGGCTCGACGGAGAAGGCGTGCCCCGGTTCGAGCGGCTCGGTGTTGCCGGCGACGATGTAGGGCTCCTCGTGGGTCTCCAGGCCGATGCCGTGCCCGGTGCGGTGGATGAAGTAGTCTCCGTAGCCCTCCTCGGCGATCACCTCGCGCGCCGCCGCGTCGACCGACTCGCACGAGGCCCCGGGCCTGACGGCCGCGCAGGCGGCCTCCTGGGCCCGCTGGAGCACCTCGTAGTATCGCGTGAACTCCTTGGGCGGCTCCCCGACGCAGTAGACCCTGGTCGAGTCGGAGCAGTAGCCGCTGGGCATCTGGCCGCCGATGTCGACGACCACGGGCTCGCCCTCCTGGATGATCCGGTCGGAGAGGTCGTGGTGCGGGCTGGCCCCGTTGTGGCCGGAGGCGACGATGACGAAGTCGACGGTCGAGTGCCCCGCCGCGATGATCGCATCCGCGATGTCCCGTCCGACCTCCCGCTCGGTACGGCCCGCCCGCAGGAAGTCCGGCACCTGCGCGTGCACGGCGTCGATCGCGGCCCCCGCCTCGCGGAGCGCGGCCGCCTCGGCCTCGCTCTTGCGCATGCGCAGGCCGCGCAGCACCGATCCGGCGAGCACCTGCTCCGTGCCGGGCAACGCGTCGCGGAAACGCAGCGACTGCATGGCCCACATCCGGTCGGCCAGCCCGACCCTGCCGACCTTCCCCGCGCCGCCCAGCCGCGCGGCGACGAGCGCGTAGGGGTCGTCGGTCTCGTCCCAGGGCACGAACTCGACACCCAGCCGCGCCGCCGGGGACTGCTCCGCGGCGGGCAGCTCCAGACGGGGCACCACCAGGAAGGCGGGGCCCTCGGCGGGCAACGCCAGGCAGGTGAGCCGTTCGAGCGGCAACGCCTCGTAGCCGGTCACGTAGCGCAGGTCGGGGCCCGGGGTGAGCAGCAGCGCGCCGAGGCCGGCGGCGGCCGTGGCCTCCTGCGCTGCGGCGAGACGGGTCACGGGATACAGGTCAGAGGACTCCTTTGTCACACCGACCAATGTAATCGTGAACAGATCGGCACCACACCTGTGGCCACACCCTTGATCGTCGCGACCGGGGAAAGTCCGGGGAAAGGACGTCGTTCGGGTGACAGTGCCACTACAATCCGTTGAAGGACGATCACATTTTGTGGATAGGATGTCCCTAGGTCCCCACATTCGAGAGCGAGCTAAATGGTCGGCGTAGTGGGCGGCCACCAGCCACCCCTCCACCCACGAAACGACCACGTGACCGGTTCCGCCCCGCTGACCGCGGCAGAGATGGTGCAGCCGTTGCGCGGAGAGCTGGACGAGCACATGGCCGTCGAAAGACAACTTCTCAGCACGCGGCTGGCCCATGCCGAACGGCTGGGCGATCTGGGCTGGGCCGAGTGGCACCTGCACAGCGGCGAGTCCACCTGGTCCGACCACGCCTACGCCATCTTCGGCCGCGATCCCGTCGAGGGCCCCATCGGCCTGCGTGACCTGGTCGGCCACGTCGAGCCGCAGGACCGGGCCCTCGTCGACGGGCTGCTCAGGTCGGTGGTCGATCTGGCCAAGCCCGGGCAGGCCGAGTTCCGCATCCGCCGCCGCGGGGAGGTCCGCAACCTCCGCGCGGCCCTGGACCCCGTCGTGAGCGGAGGACACGCCTCCGTGCACGGAGTGATCCAGGACGTCACCGGCCGCCGCAGAGCCGAGCAGATCGCCTCCGAGTCGCGCAGGCAACTGCTGGAGGTCCGTGAGCGGGCCGCCCAGCAGCAGGGCGTGAGCACGGCCCTGCGCGAGGCGATCATGCCGCGCCTCGGAGCGTCCGTCGACCTCCCCGGTGCCCGGCTGGAGGTCCGCTACGTCCCCGCCGGGCAGAAGGACGGCCTCGGCGGCGACTGGTACGACGCCACGACCATGCCCGACGGACGGGTGCTGCTGACCATCGGCGACGTGTCCGGCCACGGCCTGCCCGCGGTCACCCAGATGAGCAGGCTCAGGCACGCGCTGGGCGGCCTCGCGATGACGGGCGAGCCTCCCGACCGGCTGCTGACCTGGCTCAACCACCTGGTGATGCACCGCTTCGAGGAGACCACCGCGACCGCGGTCGTCGGCCACCTCGACCCGCTGAGCCGCGTGTTCACCTGGAGCCAGGCGGGGCACCCGGCGCCGATCCTGGTCCGCGACGGGACCGCCGTCCAGCTTGAGCCGCCCTCGGGGGTGCTGCTCGGCGCGACCCTGTCCGAACGGTACGAACGCTCGGCCGTACGGCTGCGCGACGGTGACGCGCTGCTGCTGTTCACCGACGGGCTCGTCGAGCGGCGCGACCGCGACATCGACGAGGGGTTCGCCCTGACCCTCAGGGCCGCCTCCGCCCTGCGGCGGCAGGACGGGGAGGCCGCCCTGGACCGGCTGATCCAGGCGGTCGGCGGCCCCAACCCCGAGGACGACACCTGTGTTCTGATGATCGTCCTGCCCGGGTGAACGACTTGGTTAAATGGTCGCCATGCCCGGGCTGATGCTTCTCGACACCCCTTCGCTGTACTACCGCGCCTTCTACGGGATCCCGGAGTCGGTGACCGCCCCCGACGGGACGCCCGTCAACGCCGTGCGCGGCCTCATCGACATGATCGCCATGCTGGTCAGGCAGCACTCCCCCGGCGAGCTCGTCGCGTGCATGGACGCCGACTGGCGTCCCGCCTTCCGGGTCGCGGCGATCCCGTCCTACAAGACGCACCGCCTCGCCCCCGGAGGCGGCGAGGAGACCCCCGACACACTCGTCCCGCAGGTCCCGGTGATCGAGCAGGTCCTCGACGCCGCGGGCATCGCCCGCCTCGGCGTGCCGGGCTACGAGGCCGACGACGTGATGGGCACGCTCGCGCTGCGCCCCCGGGGCGAGACCGGCGGCGGAGTCGACATCGTCACCGGTGACCGGGACCTGTTCCAGCTCGTCGACGACGGCGTGCCGATCCGGGTCCTCTACACCGCCAGGGGCGTCAAGAACCTCCAGCTCGTCGACGAGGCCGCGGTCACCGCCAAATACGGCGTGCCGGGCCGTTCCTACGCCGACTTCGCCGTCCTGCGCGGCGACCCCAGTGACGGCCTGCCCGGGGTGCCCGGGGTCGGCGAGAAGACCGCCGCCGCCCTGATCACCCGGTTCGGCTCGCTCGACGCGCTGCTCAAGGCCCTCGACGGGGACGGCGACCTCGCCGGGGCGCAGCGGAACAGGCTGGAGGCCGCCCGTGACTACCTGCGGGTGGCACCCGAGGTGGTCCGGGTCGCCCACGACGTGCCCGTGCCCGATGTCGGCCTGACCCTGCCCGCGCAGCCGCGCGACCCGCGGGCGCTCACCGACCTGGCCGGGCGTCATGGGCTCGGCGGTCCTCTCGGCCGCCTCGCCGATGCGTTGTCCTGGACCTGGCGGCCCTGAGCCCCGCCCTGGCCGAGCTCGGGCGCCGCGGAGAGCGGTAGGTTGGCCCCCGTGCCCCACAAAAGCATCCGGGTGCCCGAAGACCCCCATCCGCGGCTGAGCGACGGATTCGAGCGGATCAGGCGTGAGTTGAGGCTGCCCGGGGAGTTCCCTCCGGCCGTGCGCGCCGAGGCGGAGCAGGTCACCAGGACACCCACGCTGCCCACGCTCGACCGCACCGACCTTCCCCTGGTCACGGTCGATCCGCCGGGGGCCATGGATCTGGACCAGGCCATGCACCTGGAGGAGCGTCGCGGCGGCTACCGCGTCTGGTACGCCGTCGCCGACGTCGCCGCCTTCGTACGGCCCGGCGGGGCGATCGACGCCGAGGCCCGTACCCGGGGCGAGACCGTCTACATGCCGGACGCCCGGGTGCCGTTGCATCCCGCCGTACTCTCCGAGGGCGCCGCCAGCCTGCTGCCCGGCGCGACCAGGCCCGCCGCGCTGTGGTGCGTCGACCTGGACGCCGAGGGCAGGGTCGTCGGCGCCGACGTGACCAGGGCGCTGGTGCGCAGCCGGGAACGCCTCGACTACGACTACGTGCAGACCGCGGTCGACACCGGGACCGCGGACGGCACGCTGCGGCTGCTGGCCGAGATCGGCAGGCTCAGGCTGGCACTCGAACGGGACAGGGGCGGCGTCACGCTGCCGACCCCGGAGCAGGAGGTCGTCCCGGACGGGGACGGCTACCGGGTCGAGCTGCGCGCCCCGATGGAGGCCGAGGCCTGGAACGCGCAGATCTCGTTGCTGACCGGCATGGCCGCGGCCTCGATGATGCTTGACGCCGAGATCGGCCTGCTGAGGGTGTTGCCGCCCGCCCCCGCCGAGAAGATCGCCCAGGTTCGCCGGGTCGCCGCCGCGCTGGGCGTGCCGTGGCCGGACGGGGCTGGCTACGGGGAGGTCGTCCACGGCCTCGACCCGAAGATCCCCGGGCAGGCCGCCTTTCTTGAGGAGTCGACGGTCCTGCTGCGCGGGGCCGGATACGTGGCCTTCAACGGCGCGCCGCCGGCCCAGGCGGGCCATGCGGCGGTCGCCGCGCCGTACGCGCACGTGACCGCTCCGCTGCGCAGGCTCATCGACCGCTACGCCACCGAGGTCTGCCTGTCGGTCGCGGCGGGCGAGCCGGTGCCCGAGGAGGTCCAGCGGGTCATGGGCGAGCTGCCCGGCGTCATGCGGGTGACGGGACGGCGCGCGGGCGCGGCCGAGAGGGCGTGCGTCGACCTGGTCGAGGCGTTCGTGCTACGTGAGCGGGTCGGCCAGACGTTCGACGCGGTGGTGATCGACGTGGACGAGGGCCGTTCCGGGGGGCTGGTGCAGGTCACCGACCCCGCCGTGGTGGCCCGCTGTGACGGGGAACGGCTCCCGCTCGGCGAGGCCGTCCGGGTACGGCTGACGCGCGCCGACCCGGCGACCCGGGAGGTCCGTTTCAGCCTGACCTGACGGCGGAATCCAGAGTTCTACTCCAGTTTCCCAAAAGCCGAATGGACCTTCCTCTTTTAGGATTCCAGCAGAGCTGGCCTTATCCCGCGATCCAAGCCCTGTCTAAGTGGGTGTTTGATCCCATGGATTCCGTCTGATTTGGGCTCAGGTGTCTCGCCAGGTCGGGGTGGATTCTCCGGTGAGGCGGCGGCTCATGAGGTCGATCATCGTGATGTGGATCATGGCTTCGGAACTGGCCGGTAGGGCTTCGTAGTCACGGGCCAGTCGGCGGTGGAGCATGAGCCAGCCCAGGGTGCGCTCGACGATCCAGCGGCGGGACAGGACGGTGAAGCCTCGGCCGGGGGTGTGGCGGACGATCTGCATGTCGATGCCGAGGGCGGCGGCGTGTTCGACGAGGTGCTGCCGGTAGCCGCCGTCCACCCAGGACTTGCGGATGGTGGGGTGGGTGGCGGCGATCTGGTCGATGAGGGCGGTGCCGGCGACCGAGTCGGGTACGGAGGCGGCGGTGACCAGTACGGCCGGCAGCAGGCTGAGCGTGTCGACCACAATGCTGCGCTTGCAGCCGACGATCTTCTTGGCGACGTCGATGCCCTGGTCGGCTGCGGGGACGTCGGTGGAGGTCTTGACGCTCTGTGCGTCGATGACGCAGGCCGACGGCTCGGGCGCGCGGCCCTCGGCGATGCGGGCCAGGCGGTGCAGCAGGCCGCTCAGCTCGGTGAACACCCCTTCATCGCGCCAGGCGGCGAAGTACCGGTACACAGTGGCCCAGGGCGGATAGTCGTGCGGCAGGTAGCGCCAGGGGATGCCGGTACGGTCGACGTACAGGATCGCGTTCATGATGGTGCGCAGGTCGTGCTCGGGTGGGCGATCGATGCCCAGGGCGCAGGCGAGGCGTCCGGTGCGCCAGGCGGTCAGGATCGGTCCGATGAGCTGCCAGCGGGCATCGGATAGATCGCTGGGGTAGCGGCGGTGTTCGGTCATGACCGTGGCGTAGCGCCGTACAGGTCTGCCGGCCAGAGGCGTATCGGTCAGGTCAGGCAGGTGAGGCGCCGCGGCCATCTGCCATAACGGCATATGGCGGGCATGTTTGAATCAAACAGAAACCTGGGCGCAGAAGGTGTCCGCGTGTGTCTCACTCACCTCAAGTGGCGCACATCTGTCCCAGAGTCTCCAACTCCATCAGCGCCGAGAGCGCGAAGAACCGCCACCTTTCACCGCATTTATGGACCAAACACCCACTAAGACCGTGAATCATTTGGGGTCAGTCGTTAGACCGTTCGTGGATGCGCTCCTTCAGCAAGTGGTGCCCGACGAACTGTGGGAGCTGTTCCAGCGGGTGGTCCCGTCTGCGCCGACACGGCCGCAAGGCGGCGGGTCGACGATCGTGTGATCCTCGCGGCCATCATCTACGTGGCCACGACCGGCTGCGCCTGGCGGCAGCTGCCGCCGGTCTTTGATGCCTCCTGGCAGACGGTCAACTGCCGCTTCGCCGAGTGGAGCCAGGCGCGGATGGGGCCCGACTGTACCGGATCATGCTGGACGAACTCGGCGCCCGCGGGGAGCTGGACTGGTCGCGGCGCGCGATCGACTCGGTCAGCGTGTGCGCGGTCAAGAGGGGACCTGACCGGCCCCAGCCTCGTCGATCGCGACAAGAAAGGCTCGAAGATCCACCTCGTCACCGAACGCACCGGCCTGCCCCTGGCCATCGCGATCAGTGCCGCCAACACCCGTGCCAGCCCGGCCCTGCAGCCGCTGATCCGCAGCATCCCGCCAATCCGCTCCTGACACGGGCTACGACGCCGTCGGCCCGCCAAACTCCACGGCGACAAAGGCTACAACTGACCCTCCCCTCGTATCGTGGAGATCTGGCCTAAGGGGGAGGGTCAAATACCGTGCAGCGGTCGCGTAATGGCAAGCCGAGTCGGGTCCAGGGGTCGGAGGTCGACAAACTGGTGGTCAGCTGACGGCTGCGTAAGTACGCGCAGCAGCGGTTGGCTGGACAGGTCCTCCACCCGGACGGCACACTGGTGTCGGGTCCACGAACGGCGCCGTGAAAAAGGCGGAACAAGCCCCGGCGTCAGGACCATATCGTGGAGCCCAGAAAAGGTCGCCCATCGGCTGAAGTTTGACTTTCCCGAGAGCGACACTATGCGGATCCCGCACGAGACAATTTTCAGGCCCTATTCATTCAGGGACGGGAGCGCTCGAGCGAGGGCTGGTTTCCTGCCTGCGCAGCGAGCGGGCGCGACGGGTGGGTGCTCCCGCGCCCGGCAGAAGGCTGACGGCCATGTGACCCCCGAGCCCGAGGACCGTGCGGCGCCGGGCCCCTGAGAGAGTGATCTCACCATTGACACCAGTCGGTCGACACCCTAGCGGAGCACACAGCCTCGTTCACCCTGCCGTTGTACCTGCCTTGGATGAAGGGTTACAGCGTTCGGGAACAGATGAAGAACGGCCCGGCATTGGCTGGCCGTGGTACCGAAGCCGTGTCGGACACGATCGCCAAAGTGATCACCGGGCTGCCCGGGCAGCTACGCCGCTTGCTGTCTTGAGATCGTGGCACGGAGCTGGCCCAGCACACACGATCGCGCATCGGCACCGGCGTGCCAGCCTACTTCGCCGACCATACAGCCCTTGGCGGGTTGGCACCAACGAAAACACCAACGGCCTGCTGCACCATTAATTTCCTAAGAAAAACAACTGCCATGATAAATTGTCGAAGAGTTGGTGGCCATCAAATTCACACCCAACACCAGGATCCAGAATATCTCCAGCCGAAGAATGCCAGCAGCGGCCTTCAATGATTACCTAAATTTACTGCCGAGTAGCAGCATTACGACGATAGCTTGAACCCACGGGATACATCGCCACCCGCTTCCAGATCGCCTGCCATCACTGAGATGTGGTGCATTCGATGGGCCGGACTGGCCACACACTCGACAATGCCCCGGCCGGATCGTTCGGCTCTGCCCTCAAAGCCAAGTTCACCCACCGGCATTTTCGCCACCCGCACCGAGGTACGGCTGACAAGTGTACCGACTGGTGATCCATCCCAACTGCGTCTCGAAGTGCAACCAGAGCAGTGGGCGCACACACCGCACTGGCAGGGTGCGTTCTCAGGCATTCAATTAAGCGTTAGGTTGAGCCATGAAACCTCCGGATGTGGCGATGATGGCATCTTCACCACATCCGGAAAGCTTCTTATGAACTAAGCTCCAGCTACGGCGCACCATCAGCCTCATAGCCAAGTGCGGCTAGCTCATTCACATGGCCGCCATCAATGTAAGAGCTATCCACAGGTCCCGTTGCACTGGTAAATCCAGCCGGTTCCACAACCGGTTGGTTTCCAGTAGCACAAACGTCCTTCACTGGAGACGATGCAGCGACCAGCGCAATAGTAGTCACTGAGCGTACTGCATTCGCAGTCGGGCACGAGTCCCACCGAACTATCTTCGGGGCCAAGGACAGCGATAAGCCGACGAGCTTCTTCCTTGCCGAAGACCGCTACCGCTGCGTCCTGGATCTCTAGCAGTTTCCGGTCTACATCGGCATCACGTTCCTCGATGAATGTCGCCTCAGCAGCCAGGACCACGGAGGCAAGCTCTATGACTCTGAGCTGCTCAGCCGAGAGGTTCGGATGAGTCAGCCGATAATGCTTCAAATGCTCACTCCAGAGCTTGCTCCGCGATTTAGGCGATAGTGCGGCGAAAATCGACTGACGGTAAACTATAGAATAAGCAACAAAATCAGCGTATCGCTCAGGAAGTCTATGCCTGTTCGCATTCACCCATGCAGCAGCAGCACTGTATTCCGACTGCGCGAAAGCAGGGGTTTTTCCAGCAAGAATCAGCCCCGCCGCTACCCCGGCTCCGGCCGCCAGCTTCAGGAATCGACTCCGACCGATAGCGCCACCGACTGGCCGGTCTGTAGCCTCCCGACGAACCATGTCTTCCCATTCACCACGGCGCATCTCACCAAAGGCTCGCAATAGACGTGCCGTCGACCTCGGTCCCAGCAGACGTGCGAGTCGGGTTCCCATCGCCAACCCCGTCCACGCCCTTACCCTCCCTTCGCGGACCCTGATCAGCGTCGGCACCCAGGGCGGCTCGGCTCCAAAATTCTGCTCCCGCCACTGATGCACTTCCGGATTCGCCAGCGACATGACTTCTAATTTCTCGTCACACACTTGCATGACCACACCAGAGACCCGCCTACACTGGCCGCACGAGGCGTCGAATGCGAGGACCCATCTTTCTTCCATTCGCATCTTCATTTCAGTTCGATCCCTTCGGAAGATTCTTCTTCCCCAAGAAGATCACTCTGCACCCTAGCGAGTCAACCACAAAGTGTCACAAAAAAATATCCTCTCATTCCATCCCAACAATAACCCTATTTATCACCTTCCCTTTTTCACAAAGAGGTTTATGTATTTCCTTTTCTCCCTGTTGTGGACACCCCATGTGCACAGATTTCCACAACAGGGAAGAAAAGAACTACCTCTTGAGCGTCCAGCCGGCGCCGACGCCCAGCAGGTGCAGGGCGACGAGGGCCAGTCCGGCGAGGACGAGCGTGGTGACGGTCACGACGGAACCGACGGCCACACCGGCGATCTGGAAGATCAGCGCGAGAACGAACAGCAGCGCGGCGACGAGGGCGAGCATTCCTACCTCCCTGGGCGGGGGTCCAACATGGTTCCGCTTTGGGAATTTCCTAGGCGATATCCCGGAAAACAGCCCTGAAGGTGACGTTCCGCCCACCCGCCGTCACGCGGTATTGACCGGACGGTCAGTCGGCCCGTGCCCGCCCCCGGATCCGCTCAGCTCAGGGACGAGTAGGCCACGACGCCGCGTCTGAGCGCGTCCATCGCCTTGCCCGCGTTCTGCCTCACCTTGCTGCCGGACGGGGCCGCGTCGGCGATCTGGCCGAGCAGGTCGAGCAGCTGCTTGATCCAGCGCACGAAGTCTCCCGCGGCCAGCTCGGCGCCGTTGACCCCGTCGCCGAGCACCGCGTCCAGGTTGTGCCCCCTGGCCCAGCGGAAGGCCGCCCAGGCGAATCCGAAGTCGGGCTCCCTGATGAACGACAGGCCGTGGTCGCTCTCGACGGCCTCCAGGTCGCCCCACAGGCGCATCATGTCGCCCAGCGCCTTCTGCACCCCGCCCGCGGGAATCCTCGGTTGACGCGCCTCGTCCGCCTGCCGGGACTCGAAGACCAGCGAGGAGACGGTGGCCGCCAGCTCCGCCGGGTCCAGGCCCTCCCAGAGCCCGGAGCGCAGGCACTCGGCGGTGAGCAGGTCCAACTCGGTGTAGAGCTGGGCCAGCCTGCGACCCTCTGCGGTGACGTTCTCACCGTCGAGGTATCCCAGCTGGTCGAGCACCCCGCACACCTTGTCGAAGGTGCGGGCGATGACGTGGGAGCGGCCCTCGACCCTGCGGCGCAGGCCCTCGGTCTCCCTGAGCAGCTTGTAGTAGCGCTCCGCCCAGCGGGCGTGGTCCTCCCGCTCGTCACAGCCGTGGCAGGGATGCTGCCTGAGGTCCCTGCGCAGGCGCAGGATCTCCTCGTCCTCCGCGGCGTGGTCACGCGCCCTGGGAGGCTTGCCGAGGTCACGGTCACCGAGCTTGGCGTGCATGGAGGAGACCAGGTCGGCCCGCTCCCTCGGCGACCGGGCGTTGAAGTTCTTCGGGATGCGCAGATGCTCGACCGGCTCGACGGGGACGGGGAAGTCGGCGGGTGAGAGCTTCTTGACCTGCTTGCCCGCGGTCAGCACCAGCGGGGCCGGCCCCTCACCGCGGGAGTTGAGCCCGGGGTCCAGGACGACCGCGACCCCGGCCCTGCGCCCGCCGGGCACACGGATGATGTCTCCCGGCCTGAGCGCCTCAAGGGAGCGCAGCGCCTGTCCCCTGCGGGCCGCGCCACGCTGACGCGCCAGCTCGGCCTCCCGGTCGGACAGCGCCCTGCGCATCCCGGCGTACTCCTCGAAGTCGCCCAGATGACAGGTCATCGAGTCGCGGTAGCCCCGCAGCGCCTCCTCATGACGGCGCAGCTGCTTGGCGATGCCGACGACCGCCCGGTCGGCCTGGAACTGCGCGAAGGAGGACTCAAGGAGCGACCTGGCACGTTCCCTGCCCACCTGGCCGACCAGGTTGACCGCCATGTTGTAGGAGGGGCGGAAGCTGGAACGCAGGGGGTAGGTGCGGGTGCTGGCCAGGCCCGCGACCTGCAACGGGTCCATGCCCGGCTGCCAGTGGACGACCGCGTGGCCCTCGACGTCGATGCCGCGCCGCCCCGCCCTTCCGGTGAGCTGGGTGTACTCACCCGGGGTGAGGTCGGCGTGGGTCTCGCCGTTCCACTTGTCGAGCTTCTCGATCACCACGGAGCGGGCGGGCATGTTGATGCCCAGGGCGAGGGTCTCCGTGGCGAACACGGCCTTGACCAGGTTGCGGGTGAACAGTTCCTCGACGACCTCCTTGAAGGCCGGAAGCATGCCCGCGTGGTGGGCCGCCAGGCCGCGTTCCAGGGCGTCGCGCCACTCCAGGTAGCCGAGCACCGCGAGGTCCTCGTCCGGAAGGTGGGCGGTGCGCTCGTCGACGATCTGCCGGATCTCGTGACGCTCGGCGTCCGTGGTGAGCCGGATCCCGGCGTACAGGCACTGCATGACGGCCGCGTCGCAACCGGCCCTGGAGAAGATGAAGGTGATCGCGGGCAGCAGGCCCGCGGCGTCGAGACGCTCGATGGCCTGGGAACGGTCCGGCGGGCCGCCCCTGCGCGGGCGGGAGTAGCCCCTGCGGCCTCTGCCGTACGCCTGTCGCTCCTCGTCTCTGGCCAGGCGCAGCAGGTTGGGGTTGACCAGCGGCCTGCGGCCGTCCTCCTCACCGACGAAGAGGTCGTACAGGCGGTGACCGACGAGCATGTGCTGCCAGAGCGGGACGGGCCGGTGCTCGTCGACGATGACGCTGGTGTCGCCGCGGACCTCCCCCAGCCACTCACCGAACTCCTCGGCGTTACTGACCGTGGCCGACAGGGCGACCAGCCGTACCGACTCGGGAAGGTGGATGATCACCTCTTCCCAGACCGCGCCGCGGAACCGGTCGGCCAGGTAGTGGACCTCGTCCATGACGACGAAGCCGAGCCCCGCGAGGGTCCCCGACCCGGCGTAGAGCATGTTGCGCAGCACCTCGGTCGTCATGACGACGATCGGGGCCTCGCCGTTGACGCTGTTGTCACCGGTGAGCAGGCCGACCTTGGCGGCGCCGTAGCGTTTGACCAGGTCGTTGTACTTCTGGTTGGAGAGCGCCTTGATGGGGGTCGTGTAGAAGCACTTACGGCCCTCCTGCAGGGCCAGGTGCACCGCGAACTCCCCCACCACGGTCTTGCCCGAGCCTGTGGGGGCCGCCACGAGCACCCCGTCACCCGCCTCAAGAGCCCGGCAGGCGTCCAGCTGGAAGTCGTCCAGCTGGAAGCTGTAAAGACCGCGGAACGAGGTCAGCGCCGGTCCGCTGTCGGCCTGGCTCTGACGGAAGGCAGCGTAACGTTCCGCTGGGGTCGTCATGTCTCCAAGCCTACCGATATCAGGATTCCGGTCCGCCCCACGAACCCCAGAAGATCGCCCGCCTCCCCCTCCACCCGGATTGAGGAGGATCCCGACGCCATGCGCGAAGAGTTCGGTTTGCACTTCCCTGGCCCCGTGTGTGAGGGATTTTCGGTTCGGGTGCTTCGGCGCCGTGCCCGAAAGGTTTCCACTCCGACGCCCTGGCGCCAGAAGTGAAGAGTTTGGTCTTGTGCTTTACCGGTGCCGTGTGCGAGGGGTTTTCGGCTTGGGCGCGTCGGTGCTTGGACTGAGGAACGCAGGAGCGCAGCGACGCAGTGACGAGGGAAAGCACCGACTCAGGGCGCACAAGCCCGCGACGCCGAAGGCGGAGCAAAGAGACAGAGAGCCCCTGGGACGACCTCACAGCTGAGAGGGAGCGGGCCCAGGCGCTCGCCGTCGGCGTAGGCGACCACGTCCGGTGCCTCCAGCGTGATCCCGCGCACGCGCCTGGTCGTGACGAAGGGGTGGGTGATGTGGGAGCCCCGGTAGACCCGGGGAAAGGCGCGCAGGAAACGCCCGACGGGCACCGCGTCGATGATCGTCACGTCCAGCAGGCCGTCGTCGGGGACTGCGCCGGGACACACGCGCATCCCGGCGCCGTAGGAGGAGGTGTTGCCGACGGCGACCAGCATGGCCCGCCGTTCGATCGTCTCGGTCCCCGAGGGGCCGTCCAGGGTCATCCGGAACGGGATCGGCCGGTAGGAGCCCAGTTCCGCGGCCAGTGCGAGCAGGTATCTGGCCATGCCCGGTGGCCCGCTGATCCGGTTGGCCCGCTCGTTGACGCGGGAGTCGAAGCCGCAGGCGAGTACCCCTGCGAACCACTCGCCGCTTCCGGTCCGCACGGCGTCCACCGTACGGCTGCCATCCCGGAGTACGGCGTCGGCCGCCTCCAGAGGCCTGCCCGGCGGGACGCCGAGGGCGGTGGCGATGTCGTTTCCTGTGCCCGCGGGGATGATCCCCAGCGGGACTCCGGTCTCCGCGACCGCCTGCACGGCCAGGTGCACCAGCCCGTCACCGCCGAAGGCCACCAGCGCGCTCGCGCCGGCGGCCACGGCCGTACGGGCTCTGGCCAGGGCGTCGGCGGCGGAGTCACCGACGAGCACGGAGACCTTCCTGTCGCCTCGGCGCAGCCGGTGCAGCACCGGGCCGAGCATCCCGCGTGAGCGTCCGCCCCGGGCGGCGGGGTTGACGAGGACGGCGATCTCTCCGGGCATGGGGCCGGAATCTACCGCCTATTTCGGCGGATCGGTATCCGTCTCCAGGTCGAGCGGGGAGGCCTCGTCGTCGGACAGGTTGGAGAAGTCCTCGCCCTTGGGGGCTCTCTTCTCCCTGAGGTACATGAAGCCCTCGGCGAGGGCGAACAGCACGACCATCGGGATCGCCAGGGCGACCATCGAGAACGGGTCGGTGCTCGGGGTCGCGAGGGCGGCGAAGACGAACATGACGAAGATCACCGTGCGCCGGTGCTTGGCCACCGTGGCGCGCGGCAGAACGCCGATCACGTTGAGGAAGACCATGAGCAACGGCAGCTCGAAGGAGACACCGAAGATGACCAGCATCACCAGCGCGTAACCGAGATACTCGTCGATCGTCAGGCCTGTCAGCGTGCCCTCGGGGGCGAAGCTGAGCAGGATCGCCAGGCCGGTGTCCATGATGAAGTAGGCCAGGGCGGCTCCGGCCGCGAAGAGCGGAACGGCCAGCCCCATGAACATCATGGAGTAGCGCTTCTCGTTGCGGTACAGCCCCGGGGTGACGAAGGCCCACAACTGGTACAGCCAGATCGGGGAGGACACGACCAGACCGAACAGCGCCGCGACCTTGAGGTTGACGAAGAAGGAGTCGAAAACCCCGAGCACCAGGAGCGTGCACTGCCCAGGTCGCAACTGCTGAGCCTGCTGAAGGCTGCAGTACGGCTCCTCCAGGAACTTCCAGATCGGATCAAAGTAGATGAATCCGACGATAATGCCGAGGAGCAGCCCGAGCAGGGAGATCAGGATGCGGTTGCGCAGCTCACGGAGGTGTTCCATGAGCGGCATGCGCCCCTCGGAGGATTCCGTGGGCGATCCCGGTCTGTTCGAGCCCGGCTTGGGCCATTTCAGCAGCGCCATTCACGAATCCCGGTCTGACGAGTGAGGTGGTGGGGAGCCGGCCACAGACCTGGCTGCGGCCTCTGCGGTACGGCCCCTACTGCGGCTTGGCCGCACCGGCCTGGGCGCGCAGCTTCGCGGCCTGCTCCTCAAGGGCACGCGCCTGCTCCTCGGCCGTCTGGGCCGTGGGAGCCGTGGGGAGCGGCTGGGGAGCCGGGGCGGGCTGCTGCGCCTGGACGACGGTGGCCGTATGGGTGGCCGTGTGGGTGTCCGTCTCGTCGTCGTCGCGAAGCTTGGCCGTCTCCGACTTGAAGATCCGCAGCGACCGGCCCAGGCCGCGAGCCGCGTCCGGCAGTTTCTTCGCACCGAACAGCAGGATCAGGATCACGCCGATGATGATCAGCTCGGTGGGTCCCAGGTTAGGCATGACACATCCTTAGGCCGAACGACACGCACTCTCCTGCCCGATCGTACGCTCCCCCGGGCACAGACTCATCCCTTCCGGGATGGGATTGTCCGGACCTGCTCGTTCAAGGCGCTGTGTGCGGGGGTGATCGTCCGGCGAATCCTGTCGACCTCCCTGCCCAGCTCCCTGGTGGCCAGCAGCACGCGAACCCCGAGAAAACCCAGCACCAGCAGGCCTGCGAAGGCGAGACCGACCGCGGCGAAGATCCAGCTCATGACAGCCGATCATAACGGCGCACGTCAGGAGACCGACTCGTAACGATTCAGCGCCGAGGTCGCCGCCCGCCTGACGCTCTCGGCCAGTGAGGCGGGTGAGAGCACCCGGCCCGTGTCGCCGAGACGCAGTGCGAGCCGTACCAGCCAGCCCTGGTCGCGAGCCCGCAGCGCCACCTTCAGGCGCCCCTCGCCCAGCTCGGTGACCTCCTCGCACGCGTAGTACTCGGCGACCCAGCGGCCCGCGGGGGTCAGTTCGAGCTCGACCAGCTCGTCGGTCGGCGAAGGACGGAACACCCCGGGTGTCACCTCGTCGGGCACCGCGTCCGCGGGCGGGTCGGCGGCCGTTTCGAGGATCTCGACGGTGAGCATCCGGTCGAGACGGAACAGCCGGACCGCCTCGGCCCGGTAGCACCAGCCCGACAGGTAGGAACGGCCGTCCACCACGACCAGGCGCATCGGGTCGACCTCGCGCGGGGTGATCTCGTCACGGCCGGGCACGTGGTAGCGCAGCGACAGCCGCCGGCCGCGGCGCAACGCCTCGTTGACGGTCGGCAGGGCGTCCGGGGTCGCGCCGACCTCGACGGCGACCTGGCTGCTGACCGCCGCCGCGCCCTCTCCCGCGGCCTGCTCGAACTTGGCGATGACCCGCGCCAGCGCGTCACGGTCGCCGAACTCCGGCAGCTCGGCGAGCATCCGCAGGGCCACCAGCAGCGCGCTCGCCTCGTCGATGCCCAGCCGCAGCGGGCGGGCGATGGTCTCGGCGTTGTCGATGAGGATCTCACCGCCGTCCCAGGAGACGTCGATCAGGTCTCCCGGGGTGTGGCCGGGCAACCCGCACATCCACACCAGTTGCAGGTCGTCGATGAGCTGTTTCTCGCTCAGTCCGAAGACCTTGGCGACCTCCGGCACCTGCGCCCCGGGGTGGGACATCAGGTACGGCACCAGCGCCAGCAGCCTGGGCAACCGGTCGGCCGTGCTCATACTGCGCTCCCCCTGCTCGTTCGTGTGTCCTCGCCCGTCACGCCAGGGCTCCCTTCAGGCGGCGGATCACGGCCTCCCTGGCGTCCGGCGGACCGGTCACCTCGGCGTCCGCGGCGAAGCCCGCCACCCACCCGGCGAGCCGCTCGGTGTCGGTGAACTCGACGTCCAGCTCGTCCCACCCGCCGGTGCCCTGCCGTACGGCCTTGGCCACCTGGCGCAGCCCCTGGCAGGTGCCCTCGCGGACCCGGATGAGGGCGGTGCGCTCCCTGACCGTCATCTCGTCGCGGTAGCCGACCATCGAGGTGATGTCGACGCCCTCGGGGACCACGACGGCGCCGGGGCGGCCGACCGGTACGACGGGGCCGTTGATCCGGCTGAGCCGGAACACCCGTGCCGCGTCACGGTCGCGGTCGTGGCCGACGACGTACCAGCGGCCACGGCGGCTGACCACTCCCCACGGCTCGACCGTCCTGGTCAGCACGCTCTCGCTGGCCGCGGCCCGATAGGGGAAGCGGACCGCGCGCCGGTCGCGCACGGCCTCCCACAGCGCGGGGAAGGCCGGGTCCCGTGTGTCGACGCGCAGTTCGAGCGCCCCGCCGAGCATCCCGTCCGCCTCGTCGGTCTCCACTCCTCCCGCGCGCAGCTTCAGCAGCGCGCCGCTGGCGGCCTCGGCCAGGCTCGCGCGCTGCCACACCTGGGCGGCCAGACCGACCACGGCGGCCTCGTCGGGTTCGAGGGTGATCTCGGGCAGTTCGTAGGACTCCCTGACGATCCGGTAGCCGGGGTCCTCCTCCCAGGGGTCCTTCTGGACCTCGATCGGGATGCCGATCTCCCGCAGCTCGTTCTTGTCCCGCTCGAACATCCGCTGGAAGGCCTCGTCGTTGGCGGCGTCGTAGCCCGGCACCGCCTGGCGGATGTGCTCGGCGCTGAGCGGCCGCCTCGTGGCCAGCAGGCAGATCACAAGGTTCAGCAACCGCTCGGTCTTCCGGCGCGACATCCGGCCTCCTTCCCTGTTCACATGACTCTACGTCCAGGTGGCGCTACTCTTCCCCGGTGATCAGATGGCGCAGGGGCGAGGTCGCGCGTGTCCGGCGAGAGTGGTCGGGGGCGATGGAGATCGAGGTCTCCACCGAGGAGGGGGTCGTCCGCGCGCTGGCCTATCCCGCCCTGGTCGGGCGTCCTGAGCCGGGCGACACGGTCCTCCTCAACACGACCGCGCTCGCGATGGGTCTCGGTACGGGAGGTTACGCCATGGTGGTGGCTCTCCCGAACAGATTGCCGAAAGATCCACAGGGTCCCGGCCACCTGGTGAAGGCACGCTACACCCCCTTGCAGGCCACCGTGCTCGGCGCGGACGAGCAGGACTCGCCCTTCCACGAGGCGCTCCGCGAGGCCGACTCGCTGGACGGCATGCCGGTCGTGGTCGCCGACCTGCACTCGGCGCTGCCCGCGATCCTCTGCGGCCTCTACGGTTCCCGCCCCGGCGGGGCCCGGGTCGCCTACGTGATGCTCGACGGCGGCGCGCTGCCCGCCTGGTTCTCCATGTCCTGCGCCAGGCTCAGAGAGATCGGCTGGCTCGACGGGGTGGTCACGGTCGGCCAGGCGTTCGGCGGCGACGTGGAGGCCGTGACGCTGCACACGGGCCTGCTCGCGGCCCGCCACGTCATGGGCGCCGACGTGGCGGTCGTCACCCAGGGCCCCGGCAACCTGGGCACCGGCACCCGCTGGGGCTTCTCCGGCGTCTCGGCGGGCGAGGCGGTCAACGCGGCCTCCGTGCTGGACGGCAGGCCGGTCGCGGCGCTGCGGGTCAGCGAGGGCGACCTGCGTAAGCGCCACATCGGGGTATCCCACCACTCACTGACCGCCTACGGCAGGGTCGCCCTCGCCCCCGCCCAGGTGGTGGTGCCCGAGTTGCCCGGCGACTTCGGCAGCCGGGTCGCCGAGCAGTGCGCGCCGCTGGCCGTACGGCACGAGCTGGTCGGGGTCTCGGTCGAGGGGCTTTACGAGGCCCTCGCGGACTGCCCGGTCAGGCTGTCGACGATGGGCCGCGGGCTTGACGAGGACCTGGCCTACTTCCTGACCTCGGCGGCGGCGGGACGCCACGCGGCCTCGCTGCTCTCGTAGAACTGCTTGAAGGTGAAGGCCTCCGGCGTGGGGCCCTGCGCCTTGAGCAGGCCGAGGCGTTCCATGCCCTCCTCCAGCGTGGGCACGTGCCCGCGCGGAATCCACCACATCACCGAGTACGGCTCCGCGACGCGCTGGAACCACTCTCTGCGTCGCTGCAGGAAGCCCAGGTGGGCGCTGCGGTAGACGAAGTCCCACAGGCTGTCCCTGTCCTCCCACACGGAGAAGTTGATCAGCAGGTAGTCACCGTAGTCGTGATGGACGACGTCCTGAGGCCCGTCTCCTCCCTTGAGCCGCCACACATAGCCGGGGGCCTCCTCTGCGAGACGGTTGACGGGGTCGAGGGCCGCGACGAAGTCGGCGATCTCGGGGGATTCGAGGGGCGCGCGCAGATGACCGACGTTGAGCTGGGCGAGATGCATGCTCGTCAGCAAACCATCCACCGCCCTTCTATGTCAATCTTCATTGTTTTTAGAAAAGGCGACGCAGCACTCCCCAGGACGGGGGTCCAGCCTGGCCGTACGGTCCTCCTCTCCCAGGGCGTCGAGCAGCCCCCGGCACAGCGCCAGGTTCATCGAGCACACCAGCAGCGGCTGCTCCTGCGACAACACGTGGAAGGGACAGTTGCGCAACCGCAGCGCGCCGTCCTCCTCGTAGGGTTCGTATCCTCGTCCGCGCAGCGCCCCGGTCAGGTCCTCGCCCCGTTCCGCCAGCTTCGCGCCCGCCCGCCGCGCGACCTCGTCGGCCACCTCGTCCCCGCCGAGGCGGTCGACCGCCTCGGCCAGCATCGACGCCATGGAGCGGTAGTCCCTGGCCGGGACGCTGACCTGCCACTCCCCTCGCGCCCTGCGGTAGACCTTCGCCGGACGGCCGCTTCCCGGCCCCGTCCTGTCGGTCAGGCGCTTGAAACCCGCCTCCAGCAGGCCGGCCTCGACCAGCTTGTCGAGGTGGAAGGCCGCCAGGGTCCGTTGCACCCCGACCGCCTCCGCGGTCTCGTTGCGCCCCGCCTCACGCCCCAGGGAGGCCACATACTCGTAGACGGCCCGCCTCACGGGATCGTGCAGGGCCGCGACCGTGCCGAGGTCATCGCTGCTCACAGCCGGGATTCTAGGCGGTGTTCCTTTTGCGCCGCCTGACGGCGTCGCGGGGCTTGGGTGCCGGCACTCCTCACGTACGGCACCGGTACCGGTGACACGAAGGACCCGGCCACGCGGGTGCGTGACCGGGTCCCTTGAGCGCTCAAGCGGGTCAGTAGGCCTTGAGGACGTCCACCAGGAAGACCAGCGTGTCGGTCCCCTTGATCTTGTCGCCGGAGCCCTCCTTGCCGTAACCCAGGTCCGGCGGGATGCTCAGCAGCACCCGGCTGCCGACCGGGACGCCGACCAGGCCCTGGTCCCAGCCCTTGATGACCCGGCCGGTGCCGATCTGGAACATGATCGGCGCGCCACCGCGCGACCAGCTGCTGTCGAACTCCAGATCGGAACCCCAGATCTTGCCGACGTACTGGACCAGGATCGACTGGCCCGACTTGACCTCGGGACCGGTGCCCTTGATCACGGTCTTGGCGACCAGTTCCTTGGGGGCCTTCTCGTCGGTCTTGGTGGTCAGCTTGGGCGCGGCCTCCCCACCGGGGTTCTCGACCTTGATCCCCTTGAGGGTGGGGTCGGTCGCCTCGCCCTGGGCGGCCTTGCCCGCGGGGACGTCGATCACGTCGACCACGAAGACCTGCGACTGGCCCGCGGGCGCCTGGGCCTGCTGTTCCTTGGGCAGCGCGTCCTTGCCGACGACCGACAGGAACCTGCCTCCGCCCTTGGTCTCGGCGAAGCCCTTGCGCAGGATCTCGGGGATCTGCTCGTTGAGAGTGATCAGCTGCGGACCACCCTCGTCGTAGGTCGAGCCGACCAGCTTGTTCTGCTTGCCGTCCCAGGTGAAGACGGTGAGGTTGGCCACCACGCTGGCACCGTCCTTCGCGGGGGTGCCGACGGTTCCGGGCGTGAGCACCCGGTAGGAGGAGGCCTCCGTGACCTTCGCCGGGAACTCGACGGTCGGTTTGGTGTTCACCGCCCCGGTGACCTTCAGCTCGGGCGCCGTCCCGGCGGAGGTGGTGGCCTGTGCCCCCGACCCCCCTTCGGAGCCACAGGCGGCGGCGAACAACAGTGGCACTGCGGCCAGTACGGCCAGGCTGCGGCGGCGCATGAATATCCTTCTGAAAGACGTCAGGTTTGCGTCACACTACCCGTCAACACATACGGGCGTGCTAAGACCGCCGATGACCTTACCGAAGCATGACCGTCACATGCCCGCGATCAACTTGTCCACCCTTTCGTCCACGCTACGGAAGGGGTCCTTGCACAGCACCGTGCGCTGTGCCTGGTCGTTGAGCTTCAGGTGGACCCAGTCGACGGTGAAGTCGCGCCGCTTCTCCTGCGCCCTGCGGATGAACTCCCCGCGCAGCTTCGCCCTGGTGGTCTGCGGCGGCACCGACTTGGCCTCGAAGATCTTCAGGTCGGAGGCGACCCGCTCGACCGCGCCGCGCTTCTGCAGCAGGTAGAACAGGCCCCGGCGCCGGTGCACGTCGTGGTAGGCGAGGTCGAGCTGGGCGACCCTGGGGCTGGACAGCGGCAGGTCGTACTTCCTGCGGTAGCGCTCGATCAGCTGGTACTTGGTGACCCAGTCGATCTCCCTGGAGACCAGGTCCAGGTTTCCCGTCTCGACCGCGGTGAGCGTCCGCTCCCACAGCTCCAGCACCCGCTCGCTGATCTTGTCACCGCCCCTGCGGTCGACGAAGTCACGCGCCTTGGCGAGGTACTCCTGCTGGATCTCCAGCGAGGACGCCTCCCTGCCGTTGGCCAGGCGCACCCGCCGCCGCCCGGTCATGTCGTGGGAGACCTCCCTGATGGCCCGGATCGGGTTCTCCAGCGAAAGGTCGCGCATCACGGTGCCCGCCTCGATCATGCGCAGCACCAGGTCGGTCGCGCCGACCTTGAGCAGCATCGTCGTCTCGCTCATGTTGGAGTCACCGACGATGACGTGCAGGCGGCGGAAGCGCTCGGCGTCCGCGTGCGGCTCGTCACGGGTGTTGATGATCGGCCGGGAACGGGTCGTCGCGCTGGAGACGCCCTCCCAGATGTGCTCGGCCCGCTGGGAGACGCAGTAGACCGCGCCACGCGGGGTCTGCAGCACCTTGCCCGCGCCGCAGATGATCTGCCGGGTGACCAGGAAGGGAATGAGCACGTCCGCCAGGCGTCCGAACTCCCCGTGCCTGCCGACCAGGTAGTTCTCGTGGCAGCCGTAGGAGTTGCCGGCCGAGTCGGTGTTGTTCTTGAACAGGTAGATGTCCCCGGCGATGCCCTCCTCGCGCAGCCGCTTCTCCGCGTCGACGAGCAGGCCCTCCAGGATGCGCTCACCCGCCTTGTCATGGGTGACGAGCTCCACGACGTTGTCGCACTCGGGGGTTGCGTACTCCGGGTGGCTGCCGACATCGAGGTAGAGGCGCGCGCCGTTGCGCAGGAAGACGTTGCTCGACCGGCCCCAGGAGACGACTCTGCGGAATAGGTAACGCGCGACCTCGTCGGGCGACAGCCGCCGCTGTCCCCTGAACGTGCAGGTGACGCCGTACTCGTTCTCAAGCCCGAAGATGCGACGGTCCATTGCCTCACACTATTCGCCGAACCCCTCCTGCGGGAGGGATCAGTGGGGTTTTCGGTCGTATGGCTTATGCCCCCGGCGGGGATCGGCTAAGCGTGAGCGGGGCTCACGCCCGGTGAGGCGAGCGCGAGCCGTACGGAGATGATGGGGGCGCCGGTGCGGAGGGCCGCCCCGCGCCCGGCTCAGGGGGTGTAGATCTCCTGGACCTTGACGATCTGTCCCCGGTACACGGTGATCAGCGAGGGGCGGGTGCTCTTCGCCCTGGTCAGCAGGGCCTTCCTGGAGCACCGCTTGGCGCCCAGGCCCCCCTTGTCGACGGTGGTCCCGGTCATCTTCGCCGAGCAGCCGAAGGCGCTCAGGAAGACGACGTTCTTGGCGACGGGTGAGGCGTAGGCGGTCACATCCCCCTCGGGCGGACCGACGAAGTACCCCTCGGTGTACTTGTCCCTCTTCCACTTGATCGGCTTGTACTCCACCTGGGTACGTCCGACGTGGGTGATCCAGCCGCGCAGGATGCCGTCCTTACGGGAGCTGATGTGCTTGGTGAAGTCGTGGCCCGGATCGCTCTGGAAGGTGGTCCCGAAGATCTTCGGCTTGGGGAAGTTCGGAATCGCCGCGGCCTCGGCGGGGATCGCGCCGCCCAGGGCGACGGAGAGGGCGGCGGCCACGGCCAGCATGGAGCGTTTCATGCCCGTTACGACGACCACCGTGTGGGCCGGGTTCGCCGGGAGGACAGTGATCCACATCACAGCGGAGCGCCGTGCCCCACACGGGACACGGCGCTCTCACCACAGCCGGGACGGCCCGTCAGCCGTTGGAGCCGGTGTCGATGTCGCCCTCGGGCGCGGTCGGCGGCAGATCGGAGGCCTGCGCCGTACCGGACTCCGCCTCGGACGCGGCGTCCTGGGGCCGTCCCTCGGCGAGCGCCTGCTCCAGACGCGGACCGTTCAGGCGCAGGAACTTGCGGTGCGGCCGGTTGCGGTCGAGCACCGCGACCTCGAGCTGACCGGCCGGAGGACGCTCGCCGCCCGGCTCGGTGAGCGCGAACAGCGCCGCCTCAAGGGCCTCGGCCAGCGGCATGCCCTCGCGGTAGCGCTCCTTGAGCCTGCCCGCGACCGCCTCCGCCTGACCGCCCATCGCCACCAGGCCGGTCTCGTCGAAGACCGAGCCGTCGAAGGTGAGGCGGTAGATGTGGTCCTCCTCCGCGCTGTCACCGACCTCGGCGACCACGATCTCGACCTCGAAGGGCTTGGGCGACTCGGTGAAGATCTGACCGAGGTTCTGCGCGTAGAGGTTGGCCAGTCCGCGCGCGGTGACGTCGTCCCTGGCGTAGTTGTAGCCGTTGATGTCGGCGTAACGGATGCCGCCGAGGCGCAGAGCCTCGAACTCGTTGTAGCGGCCGACCGCGGCGAACCCGATCTTGTCGTAGATCTCGCTGATCTTGTGCAGGGCCCGGGAGGGGTTGGGGGCGACGAACAGGATGCCGTGCTCGTACTGCAGGACGACGACGCTGCGGCCTCGCGCGATCCCCTTACGCGCGTAGTCCGCCTTGTCCCGCATCTGCTGCTCGGGCGAGACATATCCAAAGGGTATGGACACCTGGGGTGATCCTCTCGTGTTAGCGCAGCGGGGCGACGGGGCCGTCGGGGGAGCTCATGCGCCCTTCGAGGACTGTCTGGACGTGGGCGCCGACCTCCTCGTCGGACAGACGGCGGAAGCCGTCGGCGGTGATCTGCGCTACGACGGGCCAGATCTTGCGGGTGACGTCGGGGCCGCCGGTCGCCGAGTCGTCGTCGGCCGCGTCGTACAGCGCGTTGACGAGCGCCCGCACGACCTCCTCCGGCGAGGAGTTCTCCCGGTAGAGCTTCTTCAGCGAACCACGCGCGAAGATCGATCCCGAGCCGATCGCGTGGTGCTGGTGCTGCTCGTACGGCCCGCCGCCGACGTCGTATCCGAAGATCCGCCCGCCGTCGATCTCCGGGTCGTAGGCGGCGAACAACGGCACGACGGCCAGGCCCTGCATCGCCATGCCGAGGTTGCCGCGGATCATCGTGGCCAGGCGGTTGGCCTTCCCGGCGACGGAGAGCGTCCTGCCCTCCATCTTCTCGTAGTGCTCCAGCTCGACCCGGTAGAGGCGGGCCATCTCAAGACCGGTGCTGGCCGCCCCGGCGATGCCCATGCACGAGAAGTCGTCGGTGCGGAACACCTTCTCCATGTCCCGCTGGGAGATGATGTTCCCCGAGGTCGCCCTGCGGTCACCGGCCATCACCACACCGCCCGCGCAGGTCGCGGCGACGATCGTGGTCGCATGCGGGACGTGGTCTCCTACCGGGGCCGCCAGGGTCTCGTTTCTGCCGGGCAACAAGTCCGGCGCGTAGGAGCCGACGAACTCGGTGAACGAGGAAATGCCGCTGTTCGTGAAGATGTGATTCACCATGCCGGCGGGCAGGTCCCTGTGCGATCCCACGCGACTCCCTCCAAAGGTGCGGTCCTATAAGGCCCGACCTTACTCATCTTGTCGTGCTGCATGCACTTCCCTGGATCAGCTCAGCGCGAACCCTCTCCGGGAGCGTCTTCGAATCTTTACATCCGCGCGGGCGCCGCGTTCCGCGCCCACGCGCGGGGGTCTCCTGCCCGGCTCTCCGCACGGACGGGAGGGCCCTTCGGGCGGCCGGAGAACCCAGAAAAAAGGGGACGGGTGGCTGTTTCGTCTCACCCGTCCGCCCGCGCCGGTCCGCGCCGTCAGGGCGCGGCGGGACCGGCGACGGCCGATCGGCCTGTCGTCGCACGGCCCGGCCGTACCCTGAGCCGGTCCGCCTCTCGTCTTCCCACGTTCACCAACGCCGTCGAACCACCCGGGGGGCCGGTGCCGCCGCGCGCGGCCTCACCCCGCTCTGCCCCGGGCCCGTCTGACTTCCCCTCTCGTCTCCGGACGCTCACCCCGGAGGCGCCGATCCCGGGCTCTCACCCGCGAAGCCGCCGCCTCCGGACTTCCGCCTCCGGACCGCGGACGCGGACGACCGGCTACTGGCCGCCCTTCTGGACGTAGGACCTGACGAACTCCTCCGCGTTCTCCTCAAGCACCTCGTCGATCTCGTCGAGAATGGCGTCGACGTCGTCGGAGAGCTTCTCGTGGCGGTCCTGGACGTCGGTGGAGTCGGCCTGCGCGGTCTCCTCGACCTCCTTGTCGGTCCGCCCGGTCTGCTTCTGGCCTCCGGTGTCCTTGCTAGCCATCTGTGGCACCTCCACATGGGGGACGTCGTTGTCCCATATCTTCCCCGAACCGGCGGACATTTCGCGTGGATCGTCCTCGATCTTTACGAGGACCGCGAACTCCCCGGACTCGCCCCAAGACAACCCTCCCGAAGCCTCCGGCGGCAAATCCCACTTGACTAGATAGCTACTCTATCCAATGATGGGCCGACATCGGCCTTCCAGAAGGAGCCCAATGCCCCCCGAGACGCTGAGCACCGCCGGAGTGCTCCTGATCACCGTGCCCACCATCGCCTTCGGCGGGCTCATGCTGCTGACGCACATCATGCGCAACGTCCCCGGCTACCTCGACAACCCCGTACGGCAGAACCTGTGGCGAGCCGGGCACGCCCACGCCGGCGTCCTGGTCCTGTTCTCGCTCGTCGCGCTGTTCTACATCGACCAGACCCACTGGGGAGAGGGCCTCCAGAGGCTGACCAGGCTCCTGATCGTCTCGTCACCGATCCTGATGCCGCTCGGCTTCTTCCTGTCGGTCGTACGCCCGTCGGACACCAAGCCGAACAAGCTGATCTGGCTCACGGTCCTCGGCGGCGTGTTCCTCGCCGCGGGCACGTTGCTGCTCGGCATCGGCCTGATCTGAGGCCGCTCCGGCGAGTCAGGACCGTTCCGAGTAGGCCAACCCGGTGTAAAACTGCGATCATTGGACCGTGAGCACCATCGTCGCCAGCCGTTACAAGCTTCACTCCCCCGTAGGCCGGGGTGCGACGGGCGTGGTATGGCGCGCCTACGACCTGTTACTCGAACGGAAGGTGGCGCTCAAGGAGATCGCCCTGCCACCGGGTCCGGCCGCGGCCGAGCAGCGGCGGCGGGTGGTGCGCGAGGCCCGGATGGCCGCCAGGCTCAGCCATCGGGGCATCGTGACGGTCCACAACCTGGCCGAGGAGGCCGAACGACTCTGGATCGTCATGGAGTTCCTCGAAGCCCTCACCCTGCACGACACGCTCGTCCAGGCGGGGCCGCTCCCGGTCGACCTGGTGGCGGGGATGGGCCGCAGGCTGCTCGACGCGCTGCGGCACGCGCACGACGGCGGCGTGATCCACCGTGACATCAAGCCCGCCAACATCATGCTGACGGGCGACCGGGTGGTGCTCGCGGACTTCGGCTTCGCCGCCCCCGAGGGCACCGCGGGCAACTCGATGCGCGGCACCCCGGCCTTCATCGCCCCGGAGACCCTGCACGGCCGGGGCGGCACCCGCGAGGCGGACATGTGGTCCTTCGGGGCGACCCTCTACATGGCCGTCGAGGGCAGGACCCCGTTCAGGACGGTCAACTCGATGCCCGCGCTGGTCGAGGCGCTGCGCGAGCCCGCGCGAGCCCCGCAGCGGGCGGGCGCGCTCGAACCCGTCCTGCGCGGGCTGCTGCGCAAGGACCCCAGGGCGCGCCTGAGCGCCGAGCAGACCTCGGCCATGCTGGCCAAGGTCCGCTGCTTCAGCGCCGCCTGAACCGTTTTCCGTCGTCCGCCATGAGACCCGCCCTGCGCGGGTCCCATGGCGTCGTGCTTTCCAGAGCCGACGCCTTTACGATGTAGATCGGATACAGGCCTCGACGAACCGGGTGGCCAGCCGGGGGGTGCCCGCCCAGTGCAGGTGGAGGTAGGAGGCCACGACCGGGCCGGAGGCGAACCCGTCCGCCCCTCCCCTCCAGCGGAACAGCGGCCTTCCCGGCGCGGGGTCGACGGCGGTGCGGTGGAACTCGTGCCCCCGGTAGCGCTCCCCCGCCCGGGTCAGCACCGAGTCCTCGACCGCGACCGCGTCGCGGTAGCCCAGGGTGAGGGTCCCCGTCATCCTGGCCTCCAGGTCGAAGACCCCGCACATGGGCCTGCCGTCCAGCCGCCTGGCGAGATACAGCAGACCGGCGCACTCGGCGGAGATCGGCCCGCCGAACGCGGCGACCTCCCTGCGCAGCGGCTCGTTCGCCGACAGCTCGGCGGCGTAGACCTCGGGGAAGCCCCCTCCGATGACGACGCCGCCCGTCCCCTGGGGCAGGGCCTCGTCCGCCAGCGGGTCGAAGGGGACGACCTCGGCCCCCGCCGCCGCCAGCAGCTCCGCCTGCTCGGTGTACCCGAAGGTGAACGCCTGCCCTGCGGCGACCGCGACTCTCTTGGTCGCCGGTACGGCGGGCCCCGGGCTCCACGGCCGCGCGGACAGGGCGGGGGCGGTGCGGGCGAGCCGCAACAGTTCCTCCAGGTCGCACGAGGCGGCGACCAGGTCGGCGACGGCGTCCATGGCACCGGCCGCCTGCGTGGCGCGTTCGGCCGCGGGGACCAGGCCGAGATGGCGGGAGGGGGTGGTCACGAGGTCGCTGCGGTGGATCGCGCCGAACACCGGGACGCCGCTCTCGGCCAGGACCGCGCGGCACAGCTCCTCGTGCCTGGCGGAGCCGACCCGGTTGAGGATCACCCCGCCGAGGCGAATCCGGGTGTCGTAGGAGGCGAAACCGTGCACGAGCGCCGCGACCGACCGGCTCTGCCTGGCCGCGTCGACCACCAGGACGACCGGGGCCTGCAGCAGCCTGGCGACGTGCGCGGTCGAGGCGAACTCGCTCGTGCCCGCCCCGTCGTACAGGCCCATCACCCCCTCGACCACCGCCAGGTCGGCCCCGGCGGCGCCGTGCAGGAACAGCGGGGCGATCAGCTCCTCACCGACGAGCCACGGGTCGAGGTTGCGTCCGGGACGGCCGGTGGCCAGGGCGTGGTAGCCCGGGTCGATGTAGTCGGGCCCCACCTTGTGCGGGGAGACCCGGGTGCCTCTCCGGGTGAGCGCGGCCATCAGCCCGGTCGCGACCGTGGTCTTCCCCGCACCGGACGCGGGGGCCGCGATCACCAGCCGGGCTACCATTCGATGCCCTTCTGCCCCTTCTGCCCGGCGTCCATGGGGTGCTTGACCTTGCCCATCTCCGTCACCAGATCGGCGGCGGCGACCAGGCGGGGGTCGGCGTCCCGCCCGGTGACGACGACGTGCTGGCCGTCGGGGCGGGAGGTGAGCGTGGCGACGACCTCGTCGACGTCGATCCAGCCCCACTTCATCGGATAGGTGAACTCGTCGAGGACGTACAGCCGGAAGGTCCGCGCGGCCAGGTCACGCTTGATCTGCTCCCAGCCCTCCCTGGCGTCCGCGGCGTGGTCCTCCTCGGCGCCCGGCCGCTGGATCCAGGACCACCCCTCCCCCATCTTGTGCCAGGACACCGTGCCGCCCTCACCGGACTCACCCAGCACCCGTAGCGCCCGCTCCTCGCCGATGCGCCACTTGGCGGACTTGACGAACTGGAACACGCCGATCGGCCAGCCCTGGTTCCAGGCCCGCAACGCCAGGCCGAAGGCCGCAGTCGACTTGCCCTTGCCCGGCCCGGTGTGGACGATCAGCAACGGCCGGGTGCGGCGCTGCCTGGTGGTCAGCCCGTCGTCGGGCACGCTGACCGGTTTCCCCTGGGGCATCGTCATCAGCCTTTCGTTCTCGTACGGCTCGCGGGAGCGGTTCTCACGCGGCGGCCCGCCTGTCACGGACCACTCCGGCGAGGTCGGTGAGGTCGTCGAGGCGCACGGCCCGCGCGCCCATCCGCCGGGCCAGGGACGCGGCCAGCCCGAGGCGGATGTGCCCCGTCTCGCAGTCGACCACGACCGTGGCGACCCCGGCCAGCAGCGCCGCCGCCCTGTGGGCCTCCTCGACGGTGCCGGAGGTCGCCCGCCCGTCGGTCACCAGGACCAGCAGCGGGCGCCGGGACGGGTCACGCAGGCGCTCGACCCGCAGGACCTCGGCCGCGCGCAGCAGCCCCGCCGCCAGCGGGGTTCGCCCACCGGTCGGCAGCTCGCGCAGCCGGGCGGCCCCCGCCTCGACCGAGGAGGTCGGCGGCAGCACCAGGTCGGCGCGGGTGCCCCGGAAGGTGACCAGGCCTACCTTGTCACGGCGCTGGTAGGCGTCGAGAAGCAGGCCGAGCACGGCGCCCTTGACCGCGCGCATGCGCCGCCTGGCCGCCATGGATCCGCTGGCGTCCACGACGAACAGCACCAGGTTGCCCTCCCTGCCCTCGCGCGCGGCCTCCCTGAGGTCCTCGCGCCGCAGCAGCAGGCCGGGCCCGTTCCTGCCCCGTCCCACCTGGTACGGCGCGGCGGCCTCGACGGTCGCCCGCAGGTGCAGGGAGGCGGGCCGTCCCCCCGGGACCCTGGCCCCGGTCACCCTGCCCAGCGGGGTCGCGGCCCTGGACCTGCGGCCCGGGGCCCCGGCGCCGAGACCGGGCACGGTGAACAGCCTGGCGCGCCTCGCGGGGTCGGCCTCGGCGACCCGGTCGTCTCCCGTCCGCCCGGTCGCGGCGTCTCCCCCGGCGGGCGCGGGGACGCCCTCCCGGTTCGCCGGTTCGGCCGGCTCCGTCCCCGGGACGTCCTCGCCGGAACCACCGGGGCCGCTCCCCGGGCTGTCCGGGCCTCCTCCGGGACCGCCCTCGGGACCGTCGCCGGGACCGCCCTCCGGACCGTCACCGGGGTCGTCCGGCTCCTCCGGGTCCTCGGGCGTCTGGTCGAGGAGTTCGTCCAGCCTGGCCTCGTCCAGGCCCGGCGCGTCGAAGGGGTCGCGGCGGCGGCGGTGCGGGAGGGCGAGCCTGGCGGCCTCGCGGACGTCCTCGGCCGTCACGGTCGTCCCGCCCCGCCACGCGGCGTGCGCGATGGCCGCCCGCGCGGTGACCAGGTCGGCCCGCAGGCCGTCGACCTCGAAGGCGGCGCAGACCGTGGCGATGCTCCGCAGCGCGGAGTCCGGCAGGGTGACCTCGGCGACCCTGGCCCTGGCTTCGGCGACACGCGTGGCCAGTTCCCGTTCCCGCGCCTGCCACGAGGCGGCGAAGGCGACCGGGTCGGCCTCGAAGGCCAGGCGCCGCCGGACCACCTCGGCCCGCTGGGACACCTCCCGCGACGCCCTGACCTCCACGGTCAGCCCGAACCTGTCGAGGAGCTGGGGACGTAGCTCCCCCTCCTCCGGGTTCATGGTCCCCACCAGCAGGAACCTGGCGGCGTGCCGTACCGAGACGCCCTCGCGTTCGACGTAACAGGTGCCGAGCGCGGCGGCGTCGAGCAGCAGGTCCACCAGGTGGTCGTGCAGGAGGTTGACCTCGTCGACGTAGAGGACGCCCCGGTGCGCGTCGGCGAGCAGGCCGGGCTCGAAGGCCTTCACCCCCTCGGTGAGCGCCCGTTCCAGGTCGAGTGAGCCCGCGAGGCGATCCTCTGAGGCGCCGACCGGCAGCTCGACGAGCCTGGCGGGCCGTACGGTGCCGGGGGCGGCCTCGTGCGGGCCGTCCGGGCAGCCGGGGTCCGGGGCGGCGGGGTCACAGGAGAAGCGGCAGCCACGCACCACCTCGACGGGCGGGAGCAGCGCCGCGAGCGCCCGCACGATCGTGGACTTGGCCGTGCCCTTCTCCCCTCTGACCAGGACTCCGCCGACACCGGGGGAGACGGCGTTCAGGATCAGGGCGAGCTTGAGGTCCTCCGACCCCACGATCGCGGTGAAGGGATAGCGCGGGTCGCGCACCTTGACTGCCTCCTCGGCTCTCGTCATACGGGGTAACTCAGCCGCCAGCGTCCGCCCCGCCCGGTGAGCGTCACCAGGGCGAGGGGCGCGACGTCGACGCGCCAGAAGGCATGGGCCGGGGCGCCGAGGGCGTGCACGACCGCGGCCCTGACCACCGGGGCGTGGGTGACGGCGACCGTCCGCCCCGGGCCGAGGACCGCGAGCCAGGCCGCGACCCGGCCGACGAGTCCGGTGATCGGCTCCCCGCCGTGGGGGGCCGCCGCCGGGTCGGTGAGCCAGGCCGCGAGTCCTTCGGGATCGGCCGCCTCGACCTCGGCCAGCGTCATGCCGCGCCAGCGCCCGTAGTCGCAGTCGGCGAGCGACGGCTCCGGCCCGGCACGCAGGCCGAGCGCCTCGGCCGTCTGCGCGCAACGCAGCTCGGCTCCGCGGACGGCCCGGCCCGGACCGATCCGCGGGGCCAGCGCCCGGGCGCGGCGCAGGCCGTTCCCGTCGAGCGGCTCGTCTCCGGGAAAGGCCGCCCGTGCCGTCGCCCGTGTCGAGGCGTGACAGACCAGCAGCAGGCGCGCGACCCCCGAGGGGGCCGTCACGCCGGGCTGCGCCTGCGCGCGGCGAAGGCGAACAGGGCTCCTACGCCCAGCCAGAACACCGCCTGTGTCCCGAGGGAGGCCAGGCGGAAGTCCCACAGGAGACCGGCGGGGAACCCCTCGGGCACCTCGTCGATCCCGGGCAGCAGGATCCAGGCCGCCGCGACCGGCACCAGCAGCGCCGCGCCGCCCGCGAGCCAGCGCGGCCACGCCTCCTCGGAGGAGACGTAGCGGTGCGCGGCCGCCGCGGCGCCGACGGAGAGGATGCCGATGGCGACGGCGACCAGGTAGAGCACCGTGCGCTGGTTGATCGTCTCCGGGTCACCGACGGCCGGTGGGTTGGCGGGATATTTCACGAAAGGGATAAGGACGATCGCGACGAACGCCGCCGCCGCGAGGGAGACCGCCAGCAGCGGTTCCGATCTCGGGCCGACCCGGCCGCGCACCCCCGCGTACACGAGGGCGAACAGGCCCCCGAGAGCCAGGCCGTACAGGGCCAGGGCGAGGAAGAGGCCGAAGCGCTGGCCGTTCCTGCTGACCGGCGCCTCCTCCCCGTGGGAGTGGGCGGGCTCGGCCGCCTCGTGACTGTGGGCACCGGTACCGGAGGAGGCCGCCGCGGCCTCCTCCAGCGCGATGGCCCGCTCGACGCGGGGTTCGCCCACCGTGTAGGCGAACACCCCGGCGAGCAGTCCTGCGAGAAGGCCGACGAGCATGCCTCTGACGATGAGTTTGGTGATCACGTGTGGCTCGGTGCGCTCAGTGGCAGGGAACACCGAGCAGGTGACGCCCGTCGTGCATGAGTTCGTGCAGGTAGTTACCGGCCTGCGAGATCGCGCCCTGGTCGAAGGCGACCAGGTAGGCGAGGAGCAGCAGCACCGGTACGGCGAGAAGCCAGCGGGTGAGCGAACCGAGCGGGATGGGCTTGACCGGCGGAGCAGAGATCTGGCTCACGGCCACCTCCTTCAGGGGATTGACGCGCCCCTTTTCGTAGGTCGGTGGCGGCCGAGTGACCTGGCTCCCCGCCCTCTCGGGCCGGTTACAGTGGCGCGACCGCACCGGAATCTCACCGGATTTCCCTCGCACCGCCACAAAACACCCGGAATGTATACCGGTTCACAGCGTCCGTCAATCCATGCAATAGCGGACACAAAGCCATAAACCGTGCGGGCGGGAGCACCCGCCCGCACGGGAGGTCACTGATCGCCGGTGAGAGCGGTGACCAGGTCGGCGGCGGTGCGACAGCGGTCGAACAGCTCTCCGACATGGGCCTTCGTACCGCGCAGCGGCTCCATGGTCGGAACGCGCTGCAGGGACTCCCTGCCCGGGATGTCGAAGATGACCGAGTCCCAGGACGCGGCGGCGACCGACTCGCTGAACTGGCTCAGGCAACGACCCCTGAAGTAGGCCCGCGTGTCGCTCGGCGGCGCCTCGATGGCCCGCCGCACCTCGTCCTCGGTCACCAGGCGCTGCATCCTGCCCCGGGCGACCAGCCGGTTGTACAGGCCGCGCTCGGGGCGGATGTCGGAGTACTGCAGGTCCACCAGCTGCAGCCGCGGGTGGGACCAGGCCAGGCCGTCACGGGTACGGTAGCCCTCCAGCAGTTCGAGCTTGGCCACCCAGTCGAGCTCCCGCGACAGCTGCATCGGGTCCTCGGCCAGACGGGTCAGGACGGACTCCCAGCGGTCGAGGACGTCCTTGGTGATCTCGTCGACGCCGTTCCCGCTGCGCTCCTCGGCGTACTTGCGGGCCAGCTCCAGATACTCCATCTGCAGCTGCACCGCGGTGAGCCTGCGGCCGTCGCGCATCGCGATCTCGTACTTCAGCGTGGGGTCGTGGGAGACCGCGCGCAGCGCCTGGACCGGGTTGTCGACCGCGAGGTCACGGGTGAAGTAGCCGTCCTCGATCATGGCGAGGACCAGCGCGGTCGAGCCCAGCTTCAGGTAGGTCGAGATCTCCGACATGTTGGCGTCGCCGATGATGACGTGCAGCCTGCGGTACTTCTCCGGGTCGGCGTGCGGCTCGTCCCTGGTGTTGATGATCGGCCGCTTGAGCGTGGTCTCCAGGCCGACCTCGACCTCGAAGAAGTCGGCACGCTGACTGATCTGGAAGCCCTCGCCCCGGGAGTCCTGGCCGATGCCGACCCTGCCGGCACCGACGACGACCTGCCGGGAGACGAAGAACGGGGTCAGATACCTGACGATGTCGGCGAACGGCGTGGCGCGCCGCATCAGGTAGTTCTCGTGGCAGCCGTAGGAGGCGCCCTTGTTGTCGGTGTTGTTCTTGTAGAGCTGGATCGGAGCGTTGGCGGGGACGGCCGAGGCGCGCGTCGCGGCGTCGTGCATGACGCGCTCCCCTGCCTTGTCCCAGATCACCGCGGCTCGTGGATTGGTGCATTCGGGAGTCGAGTATTCGGGATGGGCGTGATCCACGTACAGCCGGGCCCCGTTGGTGAGGATCACGTTGGCCAGGCCCAGATCCTCGTCCGTGAGCTGGCTCTGGTCGGCCACCTCCCTGGACAGGTCGAAGCCCCGGGCGTCGCGCAGAGGGTTCTCCTCCTCGAAGTCCCAGCGTGCCCGCCTGGCCCTGGCCGCCGAGGCCGCCAGATAGGCGTTCACCACCTGGGAGGAGGTCACCATCGCGTTGGCCCCCGGCTGTCCGGGCACGGAGATGCCGTATTCGGTCTCGATGCCCATCACCCGCCGTACCGTCATGCGCACCCTCTGTTCATCCAGGACGACTACTCCGCCGTATATATCCCCGACCCTAGACCCTTCACTATCCCCGGTGACCAGACAGTTATGGCACAGAGGCCTTTTCTGAGGCGTTTTCTCCCGAGGCCCCCGGAGCGGGAACCGCTCCCCCGCCGGGACCGCGTCCGTGCCTCCCCTGTGGTACGGCCGCCCGCCGCCGCCTGGCCTTGACGAACTCCTGGATGGGCCGCTCGACGAGCCGGTGGACCAGGTAGGACAGCACCAGCGTGACCAGCACGGTGACCGCGACGGTCAGCCAGGGCGCGAGCGTGTCGCGCAGGACGGGCACGAGCACGGCGGCGACCGTCGAGTGGAACAGGTAGAGGGGGTAGGTCAGCGCGCCGAGCACGACCAGCCCGCGCCAGCGCAGCCAGCCGAGGGCGCCCAGCGCCACCAGCGCCATGAGCACGTAGAAGATCACGACGGTCACGACGACCGTCCAGCCGGGCACCGGCATCGCGGCGTAGCCCACCGCGTCGATGCGGCCCTCGACCCTGGCCAGGGCCGCGTAGACCGCCAGCCCGCCGCTGAGCCCGGCCACGCACCACAGCACCGGCCTGGGGCCGTGCTTGGTCATGAGGAAGAAGGCCATGCCGCCGACGAAGTACGCCGCGTACTTCGGCATCACGATCAGCTGTACCCACTCGTTCTCGTTGCCGGTGAAGATCCCGGCCGCCAGCAGCCACACGCCCATGAAGACCAGGCAGCGGGTGAACGTCACCCCGACGATCACCAGGATCGAGATCAGCAGGTAGAAGCGAAGCTCGGCCCAGAGCGACCAGTAGACGCCGTTGGCGTCGGTCAGGCCGAAGGCGCGCTGGAACATGGTCAGGTTGACCAGGTAGTCGCGCAGGCCGAGCTTGGGGTCCAGGGCGGTGGCCGCGCCCAGGCCGTAGACGGCCGCGACGACGCCCACGCTGATCCAGTAGGCGGGAAAGAGCCGCACCAGGCGTGACAGGGCGAAGGCGCCCAGCCCCCGCCCCCAGACGCTCATCAGGATCACGAAGCCGCTGATCATGAAGAACAGCTCGACGCCGAGGATGCCCAGGCCCGCCGGGGTGGCCGTCTCCGGGAACAACTTCGCCGGACGCTCCCCCCAGACCGAGGCGAAGGCGATGAGGTAGTGGAAGGAGACGACCCCGGCGGCGGCGAGGAAACGCAGGAGGTCGAGTTCGGCGAGGCGGCCGGTTCCCTTTGCGGCCGTGCCGGTCATGTGCCCGCCGGGGCGAAGTGTTCACGCACGCCACTTGGACGGTGTTTCGATCAACCGGGTTCCCTCGGCCCGGATCTTGTTCCCGCTGTTTTCCGTGACCCTCCTTCCGGGCCTCGCGGCGGTTTTCCGAGGGTCCGTGGAGGGGACACGCGAAGGCGGCGCGCGCCCTCGGAGGGCACGCGCCGCCTTGGTGGTGCTTCTACAGGTACTGACCGGTGTTGGCGACCGTGTCGATGGACCGGCCCGCCTCGGTGCCCTGCTTGCCCGTCACGAGGGTGCGGATGTAGACGATCCGCTCGCCCTTCTTGCCGGAGATGCGGGCCCAGTCGTCGGGGTTGGTGGTGTTGGGCAGGTCCTCGTTCTCGGAGAACTCGTCCACGCAGGCCGCCAGCAGGTGCTGGATCCGCAGCCCCTTCTGCCCGGTGTCCAGGAACTGCTTGATGGCCATCTTCTTGCCGCGGTCCACGATGTTCTGGATCATCGCGCCGGAGTTGAAGTCCTTGAAGTACAGGACCTCCTTGTCACCGTTGGCGTAGGTCACCTCGAGGAAGCGGTTCTCCTCGCTCTCGGCGTACATCCGCTCGACCACCCGCTGGATCATCGCCGAGATCGTGCCGCCACGGCTTTCACCGTGCTCGGCAAGGTCGTCGGTGTGCAGCGGAAGGTCCTCGATGAGGTACTTCGAGAAGATGTCCCTGGCCGCCTCGGCGTCCGGCCGCTCGATCTTGATCTTGACGTCCAGACGGCCGGGCCGCAGGATCGCCGGGTCGATCATGTCCTCACGGTTGGAGGCGCCGATGACGATGACGTTCTCCAGGCCCTCGACACCGTCGATCTCGGACAGCAGCTGGGGAACGATGGTGTTCTCGACGTCGGAGGAGACGCCGGAGCCACGGGTCCTGAAGATCGAGTCCATCTCGTCGAAGAACACGATCACCGGGGTGCCCTCGGAGGCCTTCTCCCTGGCGCGCTGGAAGACCAGGCGGATGTGCCGCTCGGTCTCGCCGACGTACTTGTTGAGAAGCTCGGGACCCTTGATGTTGAGGAAGAAGCTCTTGCCCGACTGGCCGGTCTTCTCCGCGACCTGCTTGGCCAGGGAGTTGGCCACCGCCTTGGCGATGAGCGTCTTGCCGCATCCGGGCGGCCCGTACAGCAGCACGCCCTTCGGGGGACGGAGCTTGTGCTCGCGGAAGAGGTCGGCGTGCAGGTAGGGAAGCTCGATGGCGTCCCTGATCTGCTCGATCTGCCGCATGAGCCCGCCGATCTCCTCGTAGGAGATGTCGGGCACCTCCTCCAGGACGAGCTCCTCGACCTCGGACTTGGGAATGCGCTCGTAGACGTAACCGGAGCGCGGCTCAAGCAGCAGCGAGTCGCCCGCGCGGATCGGCTGGTCGAGCAGCGACTCGGCCAGTCTCACCACCCGCTCCTCGTCGGCGTGCGAGATCACCAGCGCGCGCTGGCCGTCCTCAAGGAGCTCCTTGAGCATGACGATCTCGCCGACCTCCTCGTATCCGAGGGCCTCGACGACGTTGAGCGCCTCGTTGAGCATGACCTCCTGGCCACGCTTCAGCGAGTCGACGTCCACCGCTGGACTGACGTTCACTCGAAGTTTGCGACCGCCGGTGAAGACCTCCACCGTGCCGTCTTCCCTGGACTCAAGGAACACGCCGAAGCCGGAGGGCGGCTGCGCCAACCGGTCGACTTCCTCCTTGAGCGCGACGATCTGGTCCCTGGCCTCCTTGAGGGTGGCCACGAGCCGCTCGTTCTGGCCGGTTACGGCCGCGAGGTTCGCCTGTGCTTCATGGAGACGCTCTTCGAGAATCCTGGCCTGCCGGGGAGACTCCGTCAGCTTCCGACGTAGCGTGGTGATCTCCTCCTGCAGGAAGGAGACCTGTGCTGTGAGGTCGGCGACCTCCCGTTCGCGCTGCGCGGCACGAGCCTCGGCGTCGTCGCGAGCTGCCACGGCGTCACCTCCTTCCCAGTCGAGACCGACTACTCAAAACCCTACCCATCTGGGGGCTGTCCCTTACCTGGCCGAGCAGTGTTCGTATGCCTACATTAAGTAGGCACTTAACAATCCCTTATGGTGCGTTTAGTCCTTGGAGCATAAGAACACGGAGTTCTGTTCCCGCGTCACTCTCCGGCGCACCCTCGTGGCTGAATCGTCATCAACTGGTGGAAGAGGTGGACTCTTCGCCATATGCCCCCTTTGCTGGACGCCTGCGACGCGGTGGTGGGGTCACCCCGTCCGCCATGCGACGCGCGGTGACGAGAAACCCGGTGTGCCCGACCATCCTGTGGTCCGGCCGTACGGCGAGGCCCTCGACATGCCAGTCGCGAACCAGGGTCTCCCACGCATGAGGCTCGGTGAAACTCCCGTGTTCGCGGAGAGTTTCCACCGTGCGGGACAATTGGGTGGTTGTCGCCACATAACAGCAGATGACACCACCCGGAGTGAGGGCCTTGGCCGCGGCGTCGACGCACTCCCACGGCGCGAGCATGTCCAGGATGATCCGGTCGACGTCGCTCTCGTCGAGCGCGTCCACGAAGTCACCGACGACCAGGCGCCACTGGTCCATCGGGCCGCCGTAGAACTTCTCCACGTTCTTGGTGGCGACCTCGGCGAAGTCCTCACGCCGCTCGTAGGAGGTGACCCGGCCCTCGGAGCCGACCGCGCGCAGCAGGAAGCAGGTCAGCGCGCCCGAGCCGACCCCCGCCTCGACGACACGCGCGCCGGGGAAGATGTCGGCCATGGCGACGATCTGCGCCGAGTCCTTGGGGTAGATGACCGCGGCGCCACGCGGCATGGACAGCGTGTAGTCCTGGAGCAGGTGCCGGAACGCGAGATACTGGGTGCCGCCGGACGAACGCACCACCGACCCCTCGGGCCGGCCGATCAGGTCGCTGTGCGGGATGCCGCCCTTGTGCGTGTGGAAGACCCCGTCTTCCTTCAGCGTCACCGTGTGACGCTTGTTCTTGGGATCGGTGAGCTGAACCTGATCCCCGGCCTGAAACGGCCCATGCCTGCGAAAACCCATGCCCGCAAGGTTATCGGCGCCCGGCCGCCACCCGTCCCGCCGGCGAGGACCCGATGAAGGCCCGATGAAGGCCCGATGAAGGCCTTGGCGCACGCCGGAGAGCGTGATCGGACCGAAATGATTGGTCCCCCTTCATGGGGAACTGATAGCACTTGGGGATGCTCCCACAAGACGTGATCCTTTCCCGGGACGTCGTCCTGCGCCCACCGGCCGAGACCGACGTCGAGTCGATCGCCCGCGCCTGCGACGACCCTCGGATCAGCCGTTTCCTGCCGACCCTGCCGGTGCCGTACACCCGTGACGACGCGTTCGCCTACCTGAGGGCGGCCGAGCGGTCCTGGCGGGACGGCGGCGCCTCCTTCACCATCGCCGACACCGAGACGGACGAGTGGATGGGCAACATCGGCCTCAGGCCGCTCGACGCGCGCGGCAACGGCGAGGTGGGCTACCTGGTCGCTCCGTGGGCGCAGGGGCGGGGGGTCGCGACGGCGGCCACCAGGGCGCTCACCGAATGGGCCTTCGCCCTCGGGGTGCGGCGGCTCGAACTGCTGACCGATGTCGAGAACCTGGCCAGCCAGCGGGTCGCGCTCGCCGCGGGCTTCCAGCGCGAGGGCGTCAGGCGCTCGGCCGAAGCCCGCAGGGACGGCGGCAGGAGCGACCTGATCGCCTTCGCCCGCCTGTACGGCGAGTCCGGCGAACGCGTCCAGCCCTTCCTGCCCGCCCTGCCGGGCGGTTCCCTGTCCGACGGCGTGGTACGGCTGAGGCCCCTTGGCCCCCAGGATGTCGCCGACCACCACGCGCTGGAGAACCTGCCCGACGTCGTGCGCTACAGCGTCCCCCCGGAGGGGCCGGACATGGCCAGGGTCGAGAAACTGTGCCGGGAGGCGGGGGCGCACTGGCTGGCGGGCGAACGCGTCGAGCTGACCATCAGGGAGGCCGCGACGGACGCCTTCGCCGGGCACATCCAGCTGACCTCGATCGTCCCGGTGCTCGGCCAGGCGATGACCGGCTACAGCCTGCTGCCCGCCTTCCGCGGCAGGGGGTTCACCGCGCGGGCGGTGAACCTGCTCGTCGAGTGGGCCTTCGAGCACACCCCGCTGACCAGGGTCGTCGCGGGCACCGCCCCGGACAACCACGCCTCGCACCGGGTGCTTGAGCGCGCGGGCTTCACCAGGGAGGGCCTGGTGCACGGCCTGCTGCCCGGCCCTGACGGCACCCGCCTGGACGACCTGCAGTGGTACAGGCTGCGAGGGTAGGACCGGCCCCTTCAGTCGAGCAGCGCGTGCAGGCGGTCCGCGACCCCCCTGGCGGTCGGCCGCGCGGCCATGTCCCCGATGCAGGCCCGGACGAGGTCGGCCAGCTCCGGCTCCAGATCGCCGCTGACCGACGGCGGCGTCGTGCTGACCCTGCGCAGGGTCAGCAGCGGGTCGTGGACGGGCAGCTCACCGTACAGGCCGGTGCGGGTCATCGACCAGTGCAGTGTGGCTCCGAGCGACCACACGTCTCCCTCGGGAGAGGGGTCACCGCCCCGCAGCAGCGCGGGGTCGGTGAACTCGGCCGACCCGATGCCGCCCATCCCGGTCACCGTCGCGCCGGGCGCGAACACCTGCGACAGGCCCAGGTCCGACAGCTTGCCCCCGGTCTCGGTGAGCAGCACGTTGCCCGGATGGACGTCCCGGTGCAGAATGCCCCCCTCGTGCAGCGCCTGGACGGCCTGGGCCGCGCACGCGACCGAACGCAGGACCCGCTCCCGCGAGGGCGCCCCGGCGGGCAGTCTCAGCGAGCCCTCGGGTAAGTACTCCATCGAGTAGTAGAAGACCCCACCCTGCTGCCCCGCGTCGTAGAGCGTCACGAGGTACGGCGAGCGCACCGTGGCGAAGGCCTTCAGCTCCCTGGTCGCCCGCCGGAAGGCGTCCTTGCCGGTGCCGCCGACCACCTTCACCGCCACCAGGTCGGCCTCGACCGGCAGCCGCCGTGGTCTCCTCGCCAGGTAGAACTCGCCATGGTTGCCCGTTCCCAGCGGGCGGACGAACTCGTAGTCGGCGATACCCTCCACCGGCGTTCCCTTCGACGTGCCCCGCGACGCTCGCGATGATCTATTAAGACGGTAACGTCGCCTTGGTCACTCTCGGGGCTTTTCATTACTTTCATTACTTACGGGGAAGCGTGTCCCAGTGTTCCACGTTGATTTGCTGCTGCTCGACCTCGTGATCGTCCTCATCTCCGCGCGATTATTGGGGGCCGTGGCCCGGCGGCTCGGCCAGCCACCGGTCGTCGGGGAGATCGTGGCCGGCATTCTTCTCGGCCCGACCCTGCTCGGGCCGCTTCTCGGCGACCGGCTGTTCGGCGACGGGATGATGCCCCCGCTGCGCGCCCTGGCCGATGTCGGGCTCGTGCTGTTCATGTTCGTCGTCGGCATGGAACTCGACCAGAAGCTGGTCAGGGGCCGGGGCAGGACCGCGGTGACCGTGGCGCTCGGCTCGACGCTCGTGCCGTTCGTGCTCGGCTGCGCGCTGGCGCTCGGCATCGCGGGCGACCACGTCGACGGGGCCAGGACGCTGCCGTTCGTGCTGTTCATGGGCGCGGCGATGGCGGCGACGGCCTTCCCCGTGCTGGCCAGGATCATCACCGACCGGGGGATGCAGCGCTCCACGGTCGGCGGCCTCTCGCTGGCCTCCGCCGCGGTGATCGACGTGCTCGCCTGGACCGCGCTCGCCGTCGTGGCGGGCCTCGCGGGCGCCGGCGGGAGCGCCGGTGGAGGCGTCGGCGAGGGCGCGGACCAGTGGCGGGTCGCGCTGGCCCTGCCGTACGGGCTGCTGATGTTCCTGGTCGTCCGGCCGCTGCTGGCCCGCCTGGTGCCCGCCAGGCAGCGGGCGGGCAGGCTGACCCCGGGGCTGCTCTCCCTGGTGCTCATCGGCCTGCTGGCCTCCTCCTGGGCCACCGAGTGGATGCATGTGCACTTCATCTTCGGAGCGTTCGTCTTCGGCGCCGTGATGCCCCGTGAGGGCGCGGAACGGCTCAACCACGAGATCCTGGAGCGCCTCGAACAGCTCGCCGTGCTCCTGCTGCTGCCGATGTTCTTCGTCGTCGCGGGGCTCGACGTCAACCTCCGCACGCTCGACCTGTCCAGCCTGGGAACTCTGGCCGCGATCCTGGTGGTCGCGATCGGCGGCAAGCTGCTCGGCTCCTACGCCGCGGCCCGCACACGGCTTCCCGGACGGCAGGCGCTGGCGATCGCCACGCTTCTCAACACCCGTGGGCTCACCGAACTCGTCATCCTGTCCGTCGGGCTGCAGAAGGGCGTCCTCGACGAGGAGCTGTACTCGCTGATGGTGGTGATGGCGTTGCTGACCACGGCGATGACGGAGCCGCTGCTGCGCAGGGTCTACCCCGGGCGGCGGGTCGCGCGCGACATCGAGCAGGCCGGACGCGAGGCCCTCGGCACGCGCGCCGCCACCCGCGTGCTGGTCGTCGTACCCGGCTCCCCCGCCGAGCAGGTCCCGCTGGCGGAGCTGGCGGCCCTCCTGGCCCGCTCCGCCGCGCCCGCCGAGGTGATCCTCGCCCATCTGCGGCCCTATCCCGGCGGCCGGCTCGAACTCGGCGGGGGCCTGTCGTCGGAGCTGGCCGAGCTGACCGAGACGCTCCACGAGCTTGAGGTCCTCGCGGACGCCGTGCGCGCGCACGGCCCCGAGGTGAGGGTGGTGAGCCGCTTCAGCGCCTCCGCCGGCGCCGAGCTCGCCGAGCTGGCCGTGGAGGCCGCTCCGGGCCTCGTCGTGCTGCCCCGGGGAACCCCCGGGCACGCCGCGATCCGCGACGGGGTCGCCTGCCCCGTGGTGACGGTGGCCTCACCCGGTCCGCCGGGCCCGCCGCCCGCCGGGCCGGTCGCGGTGCCTCATGGGCAGGCCGGCGAGGACACCGTCCGCGTGGCGCTCACCCTGGCCTTGACCTGCGGGCGCCCGCTGGTCGTCGAGGGCGGCGGCAGGGCCCCGGCCCTCGTCAGGCGGCTGACCCGGCTCGGGGTCGAGGTGACCGGCGGCCCGGTGCCCGAGGACGCCCTGACCGTGGCCGGGGACGGCGCCGGGCAGGCCACGGGGCCGGCGGCGCATCTGCTGGTCCGGGCCGAGCGGGACGCCGACCCGGTGGACTGGCCCGCGCTCGTCTCCGCGCTGCGCCGGACCCCTGCGGAAAGCCCTGTCGAGGTCTCCGTACGGAGCTGAGCGCGGCCCGCGCCGGTCGTCAGCGGTTACGGTGCGACTCGTAACGCATCGTGCGTGAGACGCCGATCCGCACGGTCGTGCCCGGCAGGATGGCGACCGGCTCGTTCGGCGGGATGTCGTAGAAGTTGGGGTCGCCCGGCGGCTGGATCTGGGTGCCGTTGACCGAACCCAGATCGACCAGGTTGACGTCCCAGCCGTCCAGCGCGACCCGCAGGTGACGGCGCGAGACCGACCCGTCGGGACTGGTGACCTTCGCGGGACGCACCGACCCGTCGGCGACCTCGGGGGCCCGCTCGGGGTCACGGCCGACCAGGTAGTCACTGTCGAGGCGGAGCGTCATGCCGTCGTCGAGCAGGAGCACGCCGAGCGGCGGACGCGGTCCCTTGTAGGGGACGAGCGTGCGCTGGACCAGCGCGATGCCGCAGACCGCGCAGTACGGCACGCGCGGGTCGTTGAAGTGGTCGTTCTTGCAGTCGACCCCGTAGACCAGCGGGCGGGACTCGGCCTGCTGGTCCGCGGGCGCCGGGGAGAGCGGGGACTCCGCCGTGCCCTGGAGACCTCCCGGCGTCAGCAGCTCGTACTCGAAGGGCTGGTCACGGATGTCGGGGACGGGCTCCGGCTCCTCGTGCTGGGCCATGGCGGGAATCTGCGGCCCCGGATCGGAGTGCCATCCCTGGGGAGCGGACTGGTGCGCGGGCGGGCCGGAGGCGTAGTGGTCCGGGGAGCCCATCGGATAGGGAGCGGGCGGCCCCGGGGGCATCGGGGACACCGCGGGCTCAGGGGAGGCGGGGGGCGGTGACGCCGCCTCGGGCACGGACCAGTCCACCGACGGCTGGGACCGCGCGGGCTCGGCCCACTCGGCGGGTGCCGGGACCGGCGGGGGCGCCGCCTGAGCTCCCGTTGAGGGCATCGGCTCCACGGCGGACGCGGCCTGCGGGAGGGCCTCGGCCACCGGCTCACGGCGCGGGACCCCTACAGGCTTCTGCCCGGGCTCGGCGGGGTCGCACAGGACGCCGCCCGCGGTGACCACACCGCTGTCCAGCCGGGTCAGCGGATGCGCCTGCCCCGCCTCCGGAAGGCGCAGCTCGACCCGGGTGACCGGGCCGGGCACCAGCCGGTCGGACCAGGTGAGGGCGTCACGCCCGGCGAGCTGCACCTCACCGCCCTGACCGGTGACCGAGGCGAACGCCGGGCCGCTGACCAGCACGGCCACCCCGGAGGCCACCGGACCGGCGACGGCGCACGCCACGGGTTCGCCCATCACGACCGCGAGCACCTGGGCGACGCGGCGGGCCAGGGCCCGGCCGTCGCCGCCGGAGGCCGCCGTCTCCCTGAGCGCGCCCAGAAGGTCCTCGACGACGGGCTCAGCCGCGTCACACACCAGCAGCAGGCCCCCCACATGGGCGACCAGCCCGTTGCCTGGAAGTGGACGCACCACTCCGAAGCCCTCGTCGGTCACAGAACTCTCCCTCCCGGAAACGCCACCCGATGAACGGAACCCGCATCGGCCCGTCCGTCACCAGCCGCACCCAGCCCGGACGGTTGTGCGCGTCCGGAACACGGCAGGTGGGACCGGGTCAATCAAATCAACCGCATCGGACCGTAGCAAAAAGTACAGCAGAAGACCTTCAGGAACGAGGGCCGGCGAACCCGAACGGCGCCTCTCCCCCGGGAACCGCGGGACGGGCCCGTACCGTACCGTCTAGACCCCGCTGAACACACGGTTCACGTCGGAGGTCGCCAGCACCCCGAAGATCTCACCGCCGCGCTCGACCAGGAGGTACTCCCCGGCGGGGCTCTCACGCATGGCGTCGATCAGGGCCTCTCCCGTCAGGTCCGCGGCCAGCACCAGCGACGGTTCGAGGTTGCGCGCCAGTGAGCCCGCGCTCACCCAGGGGCGGCGGTTCTCCGGGGTCGCCTCGACCGCGACCTCGTTGACGATCCCGGTCGGGCGGCCGTCGTGGTCGACGACGACCATCGCCCCCGCCTGCGCCTCGGTGGCCCGGCGCAGCGCCTCGGCCAGCGGCACGTCCGCGGTCACCGGGATGGCGCGCCTGGCCAGGGCCCGGGCGTTGACCTGCGGGATGCGGGCGCGCACCCGGGCGCTGCGCAGCGACTGGGTGGCGCCGAGCCAGATGAAGGAGGCCAGCAGGATCGACCAGATGAGCATGCTGGTGTTCGGCGCCTGCCCGCTGATCAGCGCGAGGCCGACCGGCACCGCGACCAGGAGGACGGCCAGCGCCCGGCCGACCCAGGCGGCGGTCGCGGTGCCCGAGCCTGAGCTCTTGGTGAGCTTCCACACCCCGGCGCGGAGCATGCGGCCGCCGTCCAGGGGCAGGCCGGGCAGGAGGTTGAACACCCCGACGATCAGGTTCGCCAGCCACAGCTGGAAGACGAGGACGCCCGCGACCGTGCCGGGGTCGATGACCCGGTAGGCCAGGAACCCGATGACCGCCAGGCCCAGGGACAGCAGCGGCCCGGCGAAGGCCACCATGAACTCCCTGCCGGGGGTCTCCGGCTCACGCTCGATCTCCGAGACGCCGCCGAGCAGGTAGAGGGTGATGCGGCGGACCGGCAGGCCGTACATCCTGGCGACCACGCAGTGGGCCAGCTCGTGCAGGAGCACCGAGACGTACAGCAGCACCGCGAAGACGAAGGAGACGACGTAGGTCATCGGGACGTCCAGCTCGGGCAGCTGGGCGCTCACCGACCCCTGGAAGGTGAAGGTGATGAACGCCGCGACGATGAACCAGGTCGGCGAGACGTAGACGGGAATGCCGAAGGGCCGTCCCATCCGCAGTCCTGGCTTGTCCTGGCGCGGGCTGTCGCTGCTCACCGCTGGCTCACCGTTCCTCGCTCACATCGTCTTCAGGCCTCGATGCTACGCGCCATCGGGCCACCCGCAGCCGCCCGCGGCCAACCTGGTCCTCCCGAGACCCCTCCGAGATCTTCCCGAGACCTCCCACCCGTGAGGCCCCCGGAAGGACCTGTGAGGTCCGCGTGGGGTTCCGCGAGCCGTCCCGAACTGTCGCCACCGTGACCTACAGTGCGGACATGCCACCGACCGAGCCCACGATCATCGGAGCGTTGTCGCCGTCCCGGGCGGGCGACTTCATGACATGTCCGTTGCTCTACCGTTTCCGGGTGATCGACCGGCTGCCCGAGCCGCCGTCACCCGCCGCGGTGCGCGGCACGATGGTCCACTCGGTGCTCGAACGCCTCTACGACCTGCCGGCCGCAGAACGCACCCGGGCCGCGGCGCTCGACCTGCTCGAACCGCAGTGGCGCAGGCTGCTGGCCGCCGAGCCGTCCTACGAGGACATGTTCACCGACGAGGCGGAGCGGGCCGCGTGGCTCTCCCAGGCGGCCGTCATGGTCGAGCGCTACTTCACCCTTGAGGACCCGACCCTCCTCGAACCCGCCGAGAGGGAGCTCTACATCGAGGCGACGCTGGACAACGGCCTGGTGCTACGGGGCTACATCGACAGGCTCGACGTCGCGCCGACCGGGGAGGTCCGGGTCGTCGACTACAAGACCGGCAGCGCGCCCGGCCCCGCCTTCGAGGCCAAGGCGCTGTTCCAGATGAGGTTCTACGCGCTGGCGCTGTGGCGGCTGCACGGCTCGGTGCCGCGCGTGCTGCAGCTGATGTACCTCGGCGGCCAGGGAGAGGTCCTGCGCTACGCCCCCGACGAGGCCGACCTGCTGGCGACGGAGCGCAAGGTGCGGGCGTTGTGGACGGCCATCGAGCGGGCCATGGAGACCGGCGAGTGGCCGCCGCGACCGAGCCGCCTGTGCGACTGGTGCAACTACCAGGAGCTGTGCCCGCAGTTCGGCGGCACTCCCCCGCCGCTGCCCGAGCGGCAGCCCGGCGACACCGTGCGCAGCACGAGAAGACGTCCTGCCAGGGCCGCGACCGACGAGCTCTGAGCACCTCCGCAGCACCTCCGAGGCGTTCCGCGTCATCCGTGGGTATGAGTGCGATATCCACCCGCAGCAGGGCGGCGGCGGAGACTGGGCGCCTAAATTGATTGTGTGCGCAACCCCTCCGGCGTCCTGCGGGCCTGGCTCAACGACCGTCCACTGGTCCCCGACACGGCTCTCGCGGTGGCGCTCGCGGGGGTCGCCGTGCTCCTCCTGCGCGCCGTCCCGCCCCGCGAGGGGACGCAGGAGGGCCTCGTCGCCGCGCTGACCGTGGCCTGGTGCCTGTCCCTGGTGCTGCGCCGCCGCGCGCCCTTCTCCATGCTGCTGACGACCTGCCTGGCGGGGATCGCCCTGGCGACGCTGGGCGTCGGCGGGCTGCCGCTGTGGCCCGCGGTGCTGCTGCTGGTCTACACGGTCGCCGCCCACCGCGGCCTGGCGCTGAGCCTGTGCGCGCTGGTGTGGAGCCTGGTGTGCCACTTCGTCACGACGGTTCCCGGCGGCACGCTCGGCGACTGGGGCGTCCATCTGCCGGTCACGGTCCTCACCGTCACCATGTGGCTCACCGGCCGGAGCGTACGGCTGCGCAGGGCGTACCTGGAGGAGCTGCGCGACCGGGCCCGGCGCACCGAACGGGCCAGGGAGGCCGACACCAGGGCGGCCAGGGCGGAGGAACGCTCCCGCATCGCCAGGGAGCTGCACGACGTGGTCGCCCACCACGTCAGCGTGATGACCGTCCAGGCCTCCGCGGCGCGCCGGGTGCTGGCGACCAACCCGGAGGGGGCGCGGGAGGCCCTGTCCGCGATCGAGGAGATGGGCCGCACCGCGATGGCGGAGATGCGCAACATCGTGGGCGTGCTCAGGACCGACGCCTCCCCCGCCGAACGCAACCCGCAGCCCGGGGTCGCCGAGATCCCCGCGCTGGTCGACCAGATGCGGGAGGCGGGCCTGCGCGCGCAGCTGTGGGTCGAGGGCACCCCGGGGACGCTGCCGCCCGGGGTCGACCTGGCCGCCTATCGGCTGGTCCAGGAGGCGCTGACCAACAGCCTGCGGCACGCGGGTCCCACGGCCCGCGCCTGGGTGACGGTACGGCACGAGCACGGCCAGCTGGCCGTCGAGGTCGAGGACGACGGCCGGGGCCTCGACGGCGACGCCGCCCCCGGGGAGGGCAGCGGCCACGGCCTCGTCGGCATCCGTGAGCGTGTGGCCCTCTATGGTGGAATCCTGAGGATCGGCCCGCGCCCAGAGGGCGGGTTCGAGGTCAATGCCCGGTTCCCCCTCAAGGACGTGTGATGACGATCAGAGTGCTGCTGGTGGACGACCAGCCACTGCTGCGCACCGGCTTCCGTCTCATCCTGGAGGCCGAGCCCGACGTCACCGTGGTCGGCGAGGCCGGGGACGGCAAGGCCGCCCAGGACCAGTCGCGGGCTCTGCTGCCCGACGTGGTGCTGATGGACATCAGGATGCCCGGGGTCGACGGCATCGAGGCGACCAGGAGGATCGTCCGGGAGGCGACCGGTGGGGCGCACGTTCCCAGGGTGCTGGTGCTGACGACCTTCGACCTCGACGAGTACATCGTGGAGGCGCTGCGCGCCGGGGCCAGCGGCTTCCTGCTCAAGGACGTCCCGCCCGACGAACTGGTGCAGGCCATCCGGGTGGTCGCCGCGGGAGACGCCATCGTCGCGCCGAGCGTCACGCGCAGGCTGCTCGACCGTTTCGGAGCGCGGCTGCCCTCGGCCTACCAGCAGTCGACTCCGGCCCGTCTGGACCGGCTGACCGAGCGGGAGCTCGAAGTGCTGAAGCTCATCGCCAGAGGCATGTCGAACGCGGAGATCGCCGCCGAGCTGGTGGTCAGCGAGACCACGGTCAAGACCCACGTCGGCAACGTGCTCACCAAACTCGGCCTGCGCGACCGCGTCCAGGCCGTCGTCCTGGCCTACGAGACCGGCCTGATCACTCCGGGCGCCATTCCCTAGCCCCGAGTGCCCGCAGGACGCCGGCCAGCACAGGGCGGGTGTCCGCGCGCCGCCAGGCCAGGGCGGTGGCGCACCTGGGACCGCCGGTAAGGGGGACGAAGACCACTCCGGCACGGGCGTAGTGCTCGTCGGTCCCCTCGGAAAGCAGGGCGACGCCCCGTCCCGCCGCGACCAGCTCCAGGGTCTCCTCGATCGCGTCCGAGCCGACCTCCCCCGCCACGTCCGTCACCCCGACCGCCTCAGGACGGCGAAAGGCCCGCCAGACCTCGTCCCGGCTGCGCGGCACCACCCAGACGCGGCCCGCCAGCTCGGCCGGCCCCGCGGTGGCGAGCCCGGCGAGAGGGTCTCCGACGGGTACGGCCACGGCACGCCGGTCGGTGCCCAGGAGCAGGGTCTCCAGGGCGTCACCCGCCTCCAGCGGCGGCCACACCACGGCCAGGTCGCTGGCCCCGGTCAGCAGGCCACAGGACGGGTCGTCGAAGTCGAACCGGCGCAGCCGTACCTCTCCGCCGCGGGCGCGGCGCACGACGGCGAGCAGCCGGGAGGTCAGCGGGCCCGCCGCCTCACCCATGAAGCCGACCGTCAGCTCCGGGGTCTCCCCCGCCAGCAGCGCCTCGAAGTCGTCGGCGGCGCTCACCACGGCCACCGCGTGGGCCAGCAGCCGGTGGCCCAGCTCGGTCGGCCGTACACCGTCGCGGTCACGAACCAGCAGCGGCCGTCCCACGGCGGTCTCCAGGCGTCTGACGGCGGCGCTCACCGTGGGCTGGCTGACGCCGAGCCGGGCGGCCGCCCCGCCGAACGAGCCCTCCCTGACGACGGCCACGAAGGCCCGTACCGCGGGCAGCGTAACCTCCATCCCGCAACGATAGCCTCCGGCTATGGGCATAGCCGGAGGCTGTTGAACAGGACGGGGGTCCTTCGCCGAGGATCGGCGCATGGGACGACGAACGGGCACGCCCCCTCCCGGACGACGGGGCGGCCTCCGGGAGGACCTCGGGCTCGCGCTGGGCGCGGCGGGCGGGGCCGCCGTCTACTCGGCGGTGTTCGGCGCGGCGGCGGTCGAGCGGGGCTGGTCCGTCTGGGAGGCGGTGCTGGCCAGCGTGGCGGTGCACGCGGGCGGGAGCCAGATCGTCGGGCTGGCCGCGCTGGACGACGTGGGAACGCGGGCTCCGGCGGTCCCGGGGGCCACGGCGGCCGCCTCAGTGGCCCTCTCAGCGTCCGTTTCAGTGACCGTTTCAGCGGCCGTTTCAGTGGCCGCCGCGGTGGCCACGGCGTCGCTGGTCAACCTGCGGCTGACCGCCTTCGGCCTGGCGCTCGGCGACGTCTTCCCGACCCGGTGGGGGCGCGCGCTCGCCGCGCACCTGGTCTCCGACGAGTCGGTGGCCGCGGCGGTGACGCGTGAGTCCCCCCGCGCGCGCAGGCGGACCTTCCTCGTCGTCGGGTCGGTGCTCTTCACGGGCTGGGTGGCCGGGACCGTCGTGGGCGCGACGCTGGGGGCCGCGCTGCCCGACGAGGCCCGGCGGGCCGTAGACGGCGCCGCGGTCGCGGCCTTCGCGGCGCTGCTGGCCCCGTTGCTGCGCACCCGTGCCGATCTGGCCGTCGCGGCGGGCGCCGCGGCGACGGCGCTGGTGTCCTCGTGGTGGCTGCCCGCGGGCCTGCCGGTCGCGCTCGCGGCGCTGGCCGTACTGCCGGGGGCGGTGAGACGGGCGTGAGCGTCGTGCTGTTCGTGACGGGGCTGGCGGTGACGACCTACCTGCTGCGGCTGGCCGGTGTGAGCGCGGCGGCCTCGGGACGCGTGGGCGGCCCGGGATTCGGCGCGGCGGCCGCGGCGCTGCCGGTGGCCCTGCTGGCCGCCGTGGTGACCGTCCAGGCGGCGCCCGGCGGCGCTCCCTCGGTCCGGTTGGCCGTCGCCGCCACGGTGGCCGGGCTGTGCGCCCGCCGTACCGGGTTCCTGCCCGCCGTGCTGCTGGGCACCCTCGCCGGGGCCCTGCTCCCCTGAACGCCGGCCGCCCCGTACGGCCGGGCCGTACGGGGCGGGAGGTCCGGATGCCTCGGCACCCCGGCGCGTCGGCGCCTCAGGCGGAGACCGTCTCGGCCGGGGTCGCCCGGCCTGTCTCCGGGGCGTTCTCCGGGAAGTGGCAGGCCACCTGGTGCCGGGGGGCCAGCTCGACCAGCGGCGGCTCGACCGTCTTGCACACCTCCTGCGCCTTCCAGCAGCGGGTGTGGAAGCGGCAGGCGGGCGGCGGGTTGAGCGGGCTGGGCACGTCGCCCTGGAGCCGGATGCGCTCGCGGTCGTTACGCCTGGCCGGGTCGGGGATCGGCACCGCCGACATCAGGGCGTTGGTGTACGGGTGCATCGGCGTGTCGTACAGGGACTTGCGGTCTGCCAGTTCGACGATCTTGCCGAGGTACATGACCGCGACCCGGTCGCTGATGTGCCGGATGACCGACAGGTCGTGCGCGACGATGACGTAGGTCAGGTCCAGCTCGTCCTGCAGGTCCTCCAGGAGGTTGACCACCTGGGCCTGGATCGACACGTCCAGCGCGGAGACCGGCTCGTCGGCGATGATGAGCTTGGGCTTGAGCGCGAGTGTGCGGGCGATGCCGATGCGCTGGCGCTGGCCGCCGGAGAACTCGTGCGGATAGCGGTTGTAGTGCTCCGGGTTGAGGCCGACCAGTTCGAGGATGTCCTGGACCGCCTTCTTCGTACCCTGCTCGGTCTCGATCCCCTGGATGCGGAAGGGGGCGCCCACGATGGCGCCGACCGTGTGCCTGGGGTTGAGCGAGGAGTAGGGGTCCTGGAAGATCATCTGCATGTCCCGGCGGAGCGGGCGGATCCGCGACGCCGACATGTGGGTGATGTCGTGACCCTCGAAGTGGATCTTCCCACCGGTCGGTTCGAGCAGCCGGGTGATCAGCCTGCCGGTGGTGCTCTTGCCACAGCCGGACTCACCGACCAGGCCGAGCGTCTCCCCCTTGCGGACGTCGAAGGAGACCCCGTCGACGGCCTTGACCGCGCCGACCTGGCGGCGCAGCAGCCCCTTGGTCACCGGGAAGTGCTTCTGGAGCCCCTGGACGGACAGCAGGACCTCGGCCTCGTTCTTGTGGTCCTCGTGCGAGGTCACGCGCCCTCTCCCGTCACTCGCGGGCATACGGTGTGCCCACCGGCTCGCTGGCTACGCTCGCTCACGTGCTCTCCATCATCGGCTTGATCTCGTTGTCCCAGATGGACCGCCGCTCCGCGCGGGGCATGTGGCAGCGGACCAGGTGACCGCCCTCGGTCTCCAGCAGTTCGGGCACCTGTGTGGTGGACTTGCCCTCGGTACGGCCCGCGTAGGCGCACCGGGGGTTGAAGGCGCAACCGCTCGGGACGTTGATCAGGGAGGGCGGCGTGCCCTTGATCGGGAGCAGGCGCTCGGTCCGATCACGGTCCAGACGGGGCATCGACCCCAGCAGGCCCCAGGTGTAGGGGTGCTCCGGCCGGTAGAAGATGTCCTCCGCGGAGCCGTACTCGACGCACTTGCCGCCGTACATCACCAGGATGTCGTCCGACAGCTCGGCCACCACGCCGAGGTCGTGGGTGATGATGATCAGCGCGGAGTTGAACTCGCGCTGCAGGTCGGTCATGAGGTCCAGGATCTGCGCCTGGACGGTCACGTCGAGGGCCGTGGTCGGCTCGTCGGCGATCAGCAGCTCGGGGTCGCAGGAGAGCGCCATGGCGATCATCGCGCGCTGGCGCATGCCACCGGAGAACTGGTGGGGGAAGTCGTCGACCCTCCTGTCGGGCTGCGGGATGCCCACCCGGCCGAGCATGTCGATCGCGTGCTTGCGCGCGACGGCCTTGCTGACCTTGTTGTGGATCCGGTAGGCCTCGACGATCTGGGCGCCGACGGAGTAGAAGGGATGCATCGACGACAGCGGATCCTGGAAGATCATCGCCATCTTCTTACCGCGCAGCGTCCGCACGTGGTCGGCGCTGGCGCTGACGAGTTCCTCGCCGTCGAGCCAGATCTCACCGGAGATCTTCGCGCTGCCGCCCTTGTGCAGGCCGAGGATGCCCAGGCTCGTCACGCTCTTGCCGGAGCCGGACTCGCCCACGATGCCCAGGGTCTTGCCCCGGTCGAGCTTGTACGACAGGCCGTCGACGGACTTGACCAGGCCGTCCTCGGTCGGGAAGTGAATGCGCAGGTCGCGCAGTTCGAGGAAGGACTCGGGTGGCTGAGTCGTCATGAGAGCCTCACCCTCGGGTCGACCACCGCGTACAGGATGTCCACGATGAGGTTGGCCAGGACGATGAAGAACGCCGCGAACAGGGTCACCCCCAGCACGACCGGCAGGTCGTTGCCGCGGATCGCGTCGATCACCAGCTTGCCGACTCCCTGGATGGAGAAGGTGCTCTCGGTGAGCACCGCACCGCCCAGCAGCAGCCCGAGGTCGAGACCGAAGATGGTGAGGATGGGGGTCAGCGTGGCGCGCAGGGCGTGCTTGGTGACGACCGTGCGCTCCCTGAGCCCCTTGGCGCGGGCGGTGCGGATGTAGTCCTCACCCATCGTCTCCAGCATGCCCGCCCTGGTGAGCCGTGCGTACAGGGCGGCGTAGAGGAAGGCCAGGGTGATCCAGGGCAGCACGAGCGCCTGGAACCACATGACCGGGTCCTGGGTGATCGGGGTGTAGCTGCCGCCGCCGGGGAAGATCCCGAGCGTGTAGGCGAACACCGACAGGGAGACCAGGCCGGTGAAGTAGATCGGCAACGACACTCCGGCCAGGGCGATCGTCATGGCCGCTCTGTCCAGTGCGGTGCCGCGTTTCAGCGCGGAGATGACACCGATGCTGACACCGGTGACGAGCCACAGGACGGCGGCGCCGAAGGCCAGCGAGAGCGTCGCGGGCAACCGGTCGAGCAGCGTCGGCCAGACCGGCTGGTTGTTGTTGAACGAGAAGCCGAAGCAGGGCGCGGGGCACTCGGCCTTCTTGGGGCCGAGGGAGTAATCCTCACCGGCGACGATGCCCTTGACGAAACGCCCGTACTGCACGAGCAGCGGGTCGTCCAGGTGCAGCCGCTTGACGGCTCCCTGGATCGCCTCGGGTGTGGCGTCCCTTCCCACGTAACGCGACGCCATGCCCTCAGGGGTCTGTCCCAGGGCGCGCGGGATGAGGAAGAAGATCGCGAAAGTGGCCATGCTGACGACGGCGAGCATCAGCACGGCGGCGATCACGCGGCGGACGATGAAAGCGACCACGATCGTTCGGCCGGGATGCCCGGGAGGGTCACTCCCGGGCATCGTCAGGCCTTCACCTGCCTTTGGCTAGCTAGAGAAGGACTACTGCTTGACACCCAGCCACGTGTAGTCGTACATGCCCCAGGCGGGGTGCACGTACGCGTTGGTGAGGCTGGCGGGACGGAAGATCAGCGTCTTCTCGTAGACGAAGGACATGAACGCGGCCGACTCCATGACCTTCTGGTCGACCTGGGCCCAGATCTCGTTGCGGGCGGCGGCGTCGGAGGTCTGGACGCCCTTGTCGAGCAGCTCGTTGATCGACTTGTCGTCGAGCTCCATCATGTTGTAGTTGCCGGAGGGCTTGATGGCCCGGCCGTCGACGATCTGCGACAGGAAGCCGAAGCCGGACGGCCAGTCGGAGCCCCAGCCGGCGATCATGATGCCCAGGTTGTTCTTGTGCACGAAGTCCGGCTTGCCGGCGTACTGCGCGCTCCAGTCACCCGAGGGGTACTTCTTGATCGTGAGCTTGATGCCGACCCGGTCGAGGGAGGCCTGCATCGCCTCGGCGACCTGGACCTCCTTGGTCCGGTCACCGCGGACCGCGATGTTGGTCGAGAAGCCGTCCGGGTGACCGCAGGCCGCCAGGGCCTCCTTGGCCTTGGCCAGGTCGCCCTTGTGGTCGGCGCCGTTCGGGTAGAGGTCGAACGGCTTGTAGCCGACCGTGGTCGGGGTCATCGCGGTGGTGCCGATGTCACCGCCGAGCGGGCCGCCCCACGGCGCCTGGGTGGCGACCTTGTCGGTGGCGTACTGCACGGCCTTGCGGCACTCGACGTTGTCGAACGGCGCGACCTTGGTGGACATCATCGCGTAGCGGTTGAAGGGCGTGAACGGGTTGTCCGTCGAGTCCTTCAGCTGCGGGTTGCTGACGACCTTCGCGCGGCCGGCGGGCTGCAGACCGGTGCCGCCCAGGTCGACCTGGATCTGCCCGGCGATCAGGCGGTTGTCGATGTCCTCGGCGTTCTGCTTGTACTGCACCTCGATGCGGTCAGGCAGCTGCTTGCGGGTGGTGTCGGTCGCCTGGTCCCAGTTCTCGTTCCTGACGAGGTTGAGCTGCTTGCCGACCTCGTAGCTCTCGAACTTGTAGGGACCGGTGGAGGCGACGGCCTTCTCGTAGTCGACACCGGTGTCCTTGGCCTGCGGCACCGGGGCGGACTGCGGGTTGGCGACCAGGAAGTCGAACTCGGAGAAGGGCGCCTTGAGCTTGAAGACGACCGTGTAGTCGTCGGGGGTCTCGATGCCCTTGAAGTCGTCGAGGTTCTTGTCCTTGTAGGGACCCTTGTAGTCGCCGGCGTCGAGGTACTGCGCGAAGTACTTCGGACCGTCGGTGAGCTCCGCGGTGAAGTTGCTGCGGGCGATGGCGTACTTGACGTCCGCGGCCTTGACCTCGGTGCCGTCGTCGTACTTGATGCCCTTCTTCAGCTTGTAGGTCCACGTCTTGCCGTCGGCGCTGACCTCGCCGGGGGCCTCGGCCAGGTCGGGGACCAGCTTCAGGCCCTCGGGACCGGGCTTGGCCGCGTAGGTCATCAGGGGGCGGGCGTAGAGCCGGGTGAAGTTCCAGTTCCAGGCGTAGTAGGTGTTGCCCGGGTCGGCGGAGTCCGGCTCGTCGGTCAGCGCGAACTTGAGCGTGCCGCCCTTGGCGTCCGACGGGTTGACGACCTTGGTGTAGCCGTCGTTGTGCTTGGCGGCCGAGGCGTTACCGGTGCCCGTCGAGCCGTTGTTCGCGGGGGACGTGTTGCCACCGCCACCGGCTGTGCCGCCACAGGCGGCGAGCCCCATCGTCAGCACGGTGCCCAGCGCCGCGAGCGCCAGGACGTTGGTCTTCCTCATCGTGGTGGTACACCCCTTGTCATGAGTGACAGTGATATGGAGAAACGGTCGTGTTCCGCTATCGGGCGCGCGGGTCGAGGGCGTCCCTGAGCCCGTCGCCCAGCAGGTTGAAGGCCATGACGGTGATGAAGATCGCGAGGCCCGGAACGATCATGAAGTGCGGGGCGATCTGGTAGTAGTCCACCGCCCGGGTGAGCATGCCGCCCCACGAGGCCTGCGGTTCGTTCACGCCCACTCCGAGGAAGGACAGCGCGGCCTCGAAGAGGATGTTCGTGGGGATGAGCAGCGTCGCGTACACCAGGATCGGCGCCACGAGGTTCGGCAGCATCTCGCGGAAGATGATGTAGCCGTTGCCCGCGCCGAGCGAACGCGCGGCGTCCACGAACTCCCGCTCACGCAACGACAGCGTCTGACCACGCACGATACGCGCGATGTACGGCCAGCTGAAGAAACCGATGATGAACACGATCACGGCGATCCGCAGGCCGTTGCCGGTCAGGCCGAGCGCCGAGTCGGGCAGCGCGCCCACGATGGCGATGGCGAACAGCAGCAGCGGGAAGGCCAGGAAGATGTCCATCAGGCGGCTGATCAGCGTGTCGACCCAGCCCCCGAAGAAGCCGGCCAGCACACCCATCAGCGAGCCGATCACCACCGACATCAGGGTGGCGAGGAAGGCGACCAGCAGCGAGATCTGGGCACCCGACAGGACCCTGGCGAACAGGTCGCGCCCGTTGACCGGTTCGAGGCCGAACGGATGCTCCAGGCTGATGCCGCCCCAGGCGCCGCTGGGGGCGCTGGTGAGCGGGTCGATCAGGTCGTTGTTCGGAATGTTCGGGTTGTCACCGAACAGCGCGATCAGGCCCCCGAAGGGACGTTCGGCGAAGATGGCGACCAAGGTCAGGAAGGCCACGATGAAGGCGCCGATGATCGCCGCCTTGTCGCGCTTGAGGCGAATCCACGCGATCCGCCCGAGCGAACGGCCTTCGATGGCCTTTCCGCCCGCCCCTTCGAGAACGGCCTCGGGCTGGGCCTCCATGGCCTGCCCGGAGACATCGAGCGGTGCGGTCATACCAGTGGCCCCCTGGGTCCCAGACGACATTGTCCTATTACGCGTGCCCGGGTCGGGTAGCGCGCCTGAAGTCTATGGGCCGTTTGACGGTCCCGTGACGCAGAATCTATGGGCTGATCTGCGCTGACTAGTCCCCTGGCACACCATGTGGCTCAACTGTGATTCATGCGAAATTCATTTGTTTTGATCTTGAAGCGAATGTCCAGAAGCCGTTCGGCTTGTGTCTCAGATTTGTGACATTGCACCCAAGGGGTGACGCTGGGTCATCCGATCCCGCGGCGCTTGAGAATGGCCTCGATATCCGAGAAGTCGTCGTCGGCGGCGGGCGAGGCCCCCCGGGCGCCGGGCTTGGCACCGGTCGGGGCGCCCGGCTTCGCTCCGGCCTGGGGCTGGCGCCGCGGCAGGGGCTGGGTGGCCGGGGACCCGGCGGTGACCCCCGGCGCGGCGGGGGCGGCGGAGGCCGCGGGAGCCGCGGCCGCCTTGGGGGCGGCACGGCGGCGCAGCACGCCGGACACCAGGAACAGCAGAGCGGAAAGCCCCGTGACGGCGACCCCCGACCACACGATGGGGTTGAAGACCAGGCCGGTGAGGAATCCGGCGATGGCCGTACCCGCCTGCCAGAGCGCGGGCAGCGCACCGGTGAGGTAGGCCGCCATGGGCAGCAGCGACCAGGCCGCCCCTCTCAGTCCCGCGGCCGCGCCTCTGCGGCGCAGCGCCAGGAAGCTCAGCACCAGCCCCACCCCGGTGACCCCGGCGCACAGCGGCAACCACGCGATCTGACCGTACGACAACATGCGGACCGCCCCTCAAAGTCGGCTTACCCGATCCATCCTGGCATGTCGCGCGAGGACCGTTCCTCCTCCCAGCGGAGGGAACGTCCCCTAGGGGGCCGCCGGGGACCCTCTCAGGGAAGAGTCCGGGTGGGTCACAGGCTCGCGGCGGACAGCTCCCGCAGCGTCTCGACGCCGACCTCGCGCAGCGAGCCGACGACCAGGCGCCCGGGGGCCTGCGGGACGGGCAGCACGCTGGGCACGGCCACGACCCGGCAGCCCGCCGCGGTGGCGGAGGTCACACCGTTCGGGGAGTCCTCAAGCACGACGCAGCGGGCCGGGCCGACCCCGAGCAGGCTCGCGGCCAGCAGGTAGGGCTCGGGGTCCGGCTTGGTCCTCGTCACGTCGTCCCCGGTGACGACCCGGTCGAAGTTGTGCCTGCCGATGCCGTCGAGACAGGCCTCGGCGATGGGCCTGAGCGAGGAGGTGACCAGCGCGGTCGGCAGCCCCGCCCGCCGTACGGCCGCCAGCAGCTCGGCGGCGCCCGGCATCATCTCGACCCCATCGGCGAGCCTGGAGGTCATGCCCTCCAGCATCCAGGCCGCCACGTCCGCGGGGTCCGCGCCGGAGCCGGAGGCCTTCAGCATGTAGGCGACGGTCGAGGGCATCGAACCGCCGACCAGGTTCTCCTGGTCGGTCGGCCTCCAGTCGCCGCCGAGCCGTTCCATCACCTCGCTCTCGACCTGGAACCAGATCTTCTCGCTGTCGACGAGCAGACCGTCCATGTCGAAGAGAACCGCGTCCATACCCTGAAAACCCCTTACACGTCAGACGTTGAAATACTTGGCCTCAGGGTGGTGGACGACCAGCGCGGACGTCGACTGCTCCGGATGGAGCTGGAACTCCTCCGACAGGCTCACCCCGATCCTGGCCGGGTCGATCAGCTGGGTCAGCTGGACCTGGTCCTCCAGGTTGGGACAGGCTGGGTAGCCGAAGGAGTAACGGCACCCGGTGATGTTGACCTTCAGCATGTCCTCAAGCGACTCGTCACCACCGATGCCGAGCTCCGCGCGGACCCGGGCGTGCCAGTACTCGGCCAGCGCCTCGGTGAGCTGCACCGACAGGCCGTGCAGCTCCAGGTAGTCGCGGTAGGCGTCCTTGGCGAACAGCTCGGCCGTCGCCTCGGAGATCCGGCCGCCCATGGTGACGATCTGGAAGGCGACCACATCCGTCTCGCCGGACTCCCTGGACCTGAAGAAGTCCGACAGGCACAGGTGCCGGTCACGGCGCTGGCGCGGGAAGGTGAACCTGGTGCGCTCCCCGCCCGCCTCGTCCAGGACGATCAGCGCGTCCCCCTCGCTGACGCAGGGGAAGTAGCCGTAGGCGACGGCCGCCTCAAGCAGGCCCTCGGTCTGCATCCGCTCCAGCCACATGCGCAGGCGGGGCCTGCCCTCTGTCTCGACCAGTTCCTCGTAGGAGGGGCCCTCCCCGCCCCGCGCGGCCTTCAGGCCCCACTGGCCCATGAAGGTCGCGCGCTCGTCGAGGAAGGCGGCGTAGTCGGCGAGCGGGATGCCCTTGACGACGCGCTCACCGTGGAAGGGCGCCCTCGGCACGGGGTTGTCCGCGGCCACGTCCGAGCGGGCGGGCAGCTCCTCCTCCGGGGTCCTGACCAGTCTCGCCCCGGTCCTGACCCGCCGTTCGCGCAGCTCGGGCAGCCTGGCGCCCTCCTCACCGCGCTTGACCGCCATGAAGGCGTCCATCAGGCGCAGCCCCTCGAAGGCGTCACGGGCGTAGCGGACCTCACCCTGGAAGAGCTCGGCGAGATCCTGCTCGACGTAGGCGCGGGTGAGCGCGGCGCCGCCGAGCAGCACGGGATAGCGCTCGGCGATGCCCCTGGAGTTCATCTCCTCCAGGTTCTCCTTCATGACGACCGTGGACTTGACCAGCAGGCCGGACATGCCGATCACGTCGGCGCCCTTGTCCTCGGCGGCCTCGAGGATCACCGAGACCGGCTGTTTGATGCCGAGGTTGACGACCTCGTAGCCGTTGTTGGACAGGATGATGTCGACCAGGTTCTTGCCGATGTCGTGCACGTCGCCCTTGACGGTGGCCAGCACGATGCGGCCCTTGCTCTCGCCCTCGACCCGCTCCATGTGGGGTTCGAGGTAGGCGACGGAGCTCTTCATCACCTCGGCCGACTGGAGCACGAACGGCAGTTGCATCTGGCCGGAGCCGAACAGCTCGCCGACGGTCTTCATGCCGTCGAGCAGCACGTCGTTGACGATCTCCAGGGCCGGGCGCAGGGCCAGGGCCTCGTCGAGGTCGGTTTCGAGCCCCTTGCGCTCACCGTCGACGATACGGCGCCTGAGCCGCTCCCACAGCGGCAGGGCGAGCAGCTCGGCGGCCCTGTCGGCCTTGACCGAGGCGGCGTCCACCCCCTCGAACAGCTCCATGAACCGCTGCAGCGGGTCGTAGCCCTCCCTGCGCCTGTCGTAGACCATGTCCAGGGCGACCTGGCGCTGCTCGTCGGGGATGCGTGACATCGGCAGGATCTTGGAGGCGTGCGCGATGGCCGCGTCGAGGCCCGCGTTGACGCACTCGTTGAGGAAGACGCTGTTGAGGACCACCCGCGCGGCCGGGTTGAGGCCGAAGGAGATGTTGGACAGGCCGAGCACGGTCTGCACGCCGGGGTACAGCCGCTTGAGCTCCCTGATCGCCTCGATGGTCTCGACGCCGTCGCGCCTGGTCTCCTCCTGGCCGGTCGCGATGGGGAAGGTGAGGGTGTCGACGACGATGTCCTCGATCCGCATCCCCCAGTCCCGGCGCAGGTCGTCGATGATCCTGGAGGCGATCCTGACCTTGTCGGCCGCGGTGCGGGCCTGGCCCTGCTCGTCGATGGTCATGACGGTCACCGCGGCGCCGTGCTCGCGGACCAGCCGCATGATCCTGTGGAAGCGCGAGTCCGGGCCGTCGCCGTCCTCGTAGTTGACCGAGTTGACGATCACGCGCCCGCCGAGCATCTCCAGTCCCGCCTCGATCACGGCGGGCTCCGTCGAGTCGAGCACGATCGGCAGCGTCGAGGCCGTGGCCAGCCGGAAGGCCAGCTCCCGCATGTCGCCGGCGCCGTCACGACCGACGTAGTCGACGCACAGGTCCAGCATGTGGGCGCCGTCTCGGGCCTGTGCCCTGGCGATCTCGACGCACTCCTCCCAGTCGCCCGCGAGCATCGCCTCGCGGAAGGCCTTGGAGCCGTTGGCGTTGGTGCGCTCACCGATGGCCAGGTAGGAGGTCTCCTGGCGGAAGGGGACGCTCTGGTAGAGCGAGGAGGCGCCCGGCTCGGGACGGGGACGGCGGACGGGCACCTCGTGGCCGCGCACCCGCTCGACCACCTGGCGCAGATGCTCGGGCGTGGTGCCGCAGCAGCCGCCGACCAGGGACAGGCCGTGGTCGCGGACGAAGGTCTCGTGGGCGGAGGCCAGCTCCTCCGGCGAGAGCGGATAGTAGGCGCCGTCCGAGGTCAGCACGGGCAGGCCCGCGTTCGGCATGCAGGACAGGCGCACCCGCGCGTGGTTGGCCAGATGGCGCAGGTGCTCGCTCATCTCGGCCGGGCCGGTGGCGCAGTTGAGCCCGATGACGTCGACGCCGAGGGGCTCGACGGCGGTGAGCGCGGCGCCGATCTCGGAGCCGAGCAGCATCGCGCCGTTGGTCTCGATCGTCACCTGGGCGATGATCGGCACGTCCCTGCCCCCGTCGGCCACGGCCCGCTTCGCCCCGACGACGGCCGCCTTGACCTGGAGCAGGTCCTGGCAGGTCTCGACGATGAGGGCGTCGGCCCCTCCGGAGATCAGACCGGCCGCGTTGTCGTAGTAGGCGTCGCGCAGCACACCGTACGGCCGATGCCCCAGAGTGGGCAGCTTGGTGCCGGGCCCGATGGATCCGAGCACGTATCGGGGACGGCCGGGCGCCGACCAGTGGTCCGCGGCCTGCCTGGCGACCCTGGCCCCGGCCTCCGAGTACTCGAAGACGCGTTCCTGGATGTCGTACTCGCCCAGCGCGGCCAGGTTGGCGCCGAAGGTGTTGGTCTCGACGCAGTCGACGCCGACCTCGAAGTAGGCGTCGTGCACGGCGCGGACGATGTCGGGGCGGGTGACGTTGAGGACCTCGTTGCAGCCCTCGTGCCCCTCGAAGTCGTCGAGGGTGATCTCGTGGGCCTGGAGCATCGTCCCCATGGCCCCGTCGGCGACCATCACCCGCTCGGCCAGAGCCTCACGGAAAGACGGGGTGCTCGTCATGGGACAAGACTACTGGGGCCCCTGCGACCGTCACCGCCCCGCCGTACGGCACCGCGGCGGGCAGGACGGGGCGAACGTGCCGTGGCCGTCCTGATCATGCGCACCCCTGGGAAGGTGACGTAAAGGCCCCCTCACAGCATAGGCTTAGCGGGATAGACAGTACGGCGAGGAAACCAGGAGGAGGCCGCGCGTGATCGAACTCGAAGGTCTACCCGAGCTCGTCGACCCGGTGCTGATCGCCGCGTTCGAGGGGTGGAACGACGCGGGCGAGGCTTCGAGCGGAGTGATCGCACACCTTGAGGAGGAGTGGAAGGCCACCCCGTTGGTCTCCTTCGATCCGGAGGAGTACTACGACTTCCAGGTGACGCGCCCCATCGTGGAGATGGGTGAGGGCCTGACCAGGTCCATCACGTGGCCGACGACCAAGCTGTCCTTCGCCCGTCCTCCCGGCGCCGACCGCGACGTGGTGCTGGTGCGCGGCATCGAGCCCAACATGCGCTGGCGCTCGTTCTGCGAGGAGATCGTCGTGATCTGCCGCGAACTGGGCGTCGAGCTGGCCGTACTGCTCGGCGCGCTTCTCAACGACTCCCCGCACACCCGGCCCGTGCCGATCGTCGGCTCGGCGACCGACGAGGGGCTGGCCAGGGCGATCAACCTGGAACTGAACCGCTACGAGGGGCCGACCGGCATCGTCGGCGTGCTCCAGCACGCGCTCGGCACCGCCGGGGTGCACGCGGTCTCACTGTGGGCCTCGGTGCCGCACTACGTGGCGCAGCCGCCCAACCCCAAGGCAACCATGGCGCTGCTCAGCCGGATGGAGGACCTCCTCGACATCCCGATGCCGATGGGCGCCCTGGCGGAGGAGTCGCGGGCCTGGGAGCACGGGGTGGACGAGCTGGCCTCACAGGACAGCGAGGTGGCCGACTACGTCAAGGAGCTTGAGGAGCGCAAGGACGCCGCCGAGCTGCCCGAGGCGAGCGGCGACGCCATCGCCGCGGAGTTCGAACGCTATCTCCGGCGCAGAGATCGCGACGGCGATGGCTGAGACGCCCGCGACATAGTTATAATCGTTTACTCCTTTCTCCACTGATTTAGAGTGATAATCGGTGACCATCCGGGTCTTCCTTCGGGTCGCACCGGGTTGGGAAACCGGTTCACGACGTTTGGACGACCAGGAGAAACACCGTTCTGTAAACACCGGTGAACGGGCCCGTCACCGCGCCGAACATTGTCCACGTGACAGCGCACGTTAGGGCGATCATGGCCACTCCACAGCTCGATCCGCACCAGAAGGCACAGGAGGCGCGACGCCGTGTCCTCGAGATGGCCGTGATCATGAAACGCGAGGACGGTGAGAACGTCCCCTCCTACCCTCAGGTGCGGGGCACGACCCCCGGGCAGGCGGTCGACATGTTCCTCGCCCTGTTGCAGGACCGGCTTCCGGTCTGGGTGCGCATTCTCGACGACCTCATGTATCTCGTCGGAAAAGGACGGGTGAACGACAACCTGCTGCCCATCGCGAGGGCGGGCATCGACTACTACCTGGAGGTCCAGGCCGCGGCGCTGCCCGCCTTCACCTCCCCCTCGGTCACCGTCCGCTTCCGTGAGGCGATGCGTGACAGCGAGATGGGCCCCATGTCCGAGGTCGTCCCCCTGGCCGAGTACCTCGCTGCCGAGCAGCGGATAGGCCGGATCTCGGCGGACGCGGACCCGCTGGCCAGCGCCCGGCTGCTGCTGGCCGGGTGTTTCCGCCACGCCTACTACGAGATGTTCGTCGGCACCGGTTTCCTGCCGTCGCGGGACGACAGCGCCGAGGAGATCATCCGCGAGCTGCGTCTGGAGCGCGCCCCCGGCGAGGACCCCGCCGGCGGCACCCCGCCGGAGTGAGCCCGCGCACCGGCAGGAAGACCGGTGCGCACCCTTCGCCCATACGGCCAAGCGGCCCCCACGGGGGTTGGCCGGAGGCGACAATGGGAATCGTGTGCCTGTCCGCCCGCCGACCCGGGGAGTGCGCGTGACCGTCCAGCCGATTCGACTGTTCGCAGACCCGGTGCTCAGGACCGCGTCCGAGCCGGTGACCGACTTCGACCGCGAGCTGCGCGGCCTGGTCAAGTCGCTCCAGGCGACGTTGCGCGCGGGCTCGGGCCGAGCCGGTCTGGCCGCCCCGCAGATCGGCGTCTCGCTGCGGGTCCTCGTCTACGAGCTCGACGGCAGGTCCGGGCATCTGGTCAATCCGCGCATCGAGGCGTCAGAGCGCAGAATCGTGGCCGATGAGGCGTGCCTGTCGGCGCCCGGCCTCTGGTGGCCGCTGGAACGCTCCTACATGGTCACGGCCCGTGGCCGCGACATGTTCGGCAAGCCCGTGACCGTCCGCGCCCTGGGGACCCTCGCCCGGGTCCTGCAGCACGAGGCCGACCACCTCGACGGCGTCCTGTTCGTCGACCGGCTCCCCGAGGAGGAGCAGGAACGGTTCTTCGCCGCCAACTCGTGACTTGTCAGACGATAACCCTTCTGATAAGGTCGCCCGGTTGCAGTCGTAGTTCTCAGCAAGCCTTATCATCTCAAGTGCTCAATGAGGTCCGCCGACGGCGGGCTTTCCGGTTTCTCCCGATGGTTTCGTGGGTGCAGGCGAGGCCCGCAACGCAGCCCCGAACCGCCGGCTTGGCGGTCCGGTGAGGCTCCCGACGAGGAGAAGTGGGTTTTGTCCGAAGGTACCGTCAAGTGGTTCAACGCCGAAAAGGGTTTCGGATTCATCGCGCCGGATGACGGCAGCGCCGACGTTTTCGTGCACTACTCGGCCATCGACTCCAGGGGCTACCGCTCCCTGGAGGAGAACCAGCGGGTCAGCTTCGTCATCACGCAGGGCCAGAAGGGTCTGCAGGCCGAGCAGGTCCGGATCGTCTGACCCTGACCTCAGGTCTCCCGCCGGAGCACCGGATTGCCTTCCGGTCGCACGTCCCGGCCTCGGGCCCGTGCCGCTCTCCGCGGCACGGGCCTGCGCGTTCTCAGAGTTCGACGCCGAGCAACGCGTCGGTGATGTCCTTGACGAGCCCGGGCGCCTGCGGGTCGGTGCCGCCGTCCGCCAGCGCCCGCTCCGCCCAGCCGTCGATCAGCGCCAGCGCCCCCGGGGCGTCCAGGTCGTCGGCGACCCTGGCCCTGACCTCCTCAAGCAGGTCACGCGCCTGGGGACCGGTCTGCAGCCCGGTCGCCGAGCGCCAGCGGGCCAGCCGTACCTCCGCGGAGGCCAGCTGGTCGGGGGTCCACTCCCAGTCGGCGCGGTAGTGGTGGGCCAGCAGCGCCAGCCGGATGGCCATCGGGTCGGCCTGCCTGCGGAGCTTGGAGACGAAGACCAGGTTGCCCTTGGACTTCGACATCTTCTCGCCGTCGAGGGCGACCATTCCCGCGTGGACGTACGCCTTGGCGAAGGGCCACTCCCCGCAGGCCACATGGCCTTCGTGGGCGCCGCACTCGTGGTGCGGGAAGATCAGGTCGGAACCGCCGCCCGCGACGTCGAACCCGCTGCCCAGGTTGGCCAGCGCGATGGCGGTGCACTCGATGTGCCAGCCCGGCCTGCCCCTGCCGAGGCGCGAGGACCAGGACGGCTCACCGGGACGCTCGGCGCGCCACAGGAGCCAGTCGAGCGGGTGCTTCTTGCCCGCCCTGTCCGGGTCGCCGCCGCGCTCGCGGGACAGGGTGAGCATCAGCTCCTCCGGATATCCGGAGACGGCGCCGAACTTGGGCGCCGCCGCGACGTCGAAGTAGACGTCACCGTCGAGCTCGTAGGTCGCGCCCTTGTCGCGCAGGCGCTCGATCAGCTCGGCGACCTGGTCGACGACCTCGGTCACCCCGACGTACTCGCGCGGCGGGAGGATCCGCAGCGCCTCCATGTCGGTCCTGAAGAGCTCGATCTCACGCTCGGCCAGCTCACGCCAGTCGACGCCGGTCAGCTCCGCCCGCTCAAGCAGCGGGTCGTCGACGTCGGTGGCGTTCTGGGTGTAGTGGACCTCGTGACCGGCGTCCCGCCAGGCGCGGTTGACCAGGTCGAAGGCGAGGTAGGTGTTGGCGTGCCCGAGGTGGGTCGCGTCGTACGGCGTGATGCCGCAGACGTACATCCGCGCCGTCGGGCCCGGCCTGGTGGGGCCGGTCTCCCCGGAGGCGGTGTCGAACAACCGCAACGGGACACCGGCACCGGGAAGCCGAGGGACCTTCGGCGCAGACCACGATCTCATGTGATGAGCCTATCCAGCAGACAGACCGTCCCGGTCAGGCAGGGACGGTGGGTGGTACAGGGGCACTTTCTCAACCTCGGCGACCCCGTGGATCATTCCGGCAGGACGCGGCGGAAGGCCGCCGGGTCCCGCGGATCGCCGGTGAAGTCGTAGCGGACGCCCTCGGCGGACAACCCGAGCAGGGAGACCGACAGCGAGCCGAAGACGCGTCCGTCGGGCAGCTCGTGCCGGACGATCATGGCCCGGGGATCGTCCCTGGCCAGGCCCGCACCGGTGGCGGCCTCCCGCCACTCCCGCCAGGGGCCGCCGAGGGTGTCCGGCCTGGTGGCCTTGGCGAACAGCGGGCGGAAGAAGGCGACCCGCTCGTTCTCCTCACCGCGCTCCCAGCCGCTGTTGACGATCATGTGCGTTCCTTCGGGGAGCTCCTCGTCCCACAGCCCGGTCCCGTCCCAGTGCCACAGCCGGACTCCGCTCCGGTCGGCCAGGACCAGGTGGAAGGGGTCGTAGCCCACGGGGTCGAGGCCCGTGAGACCGCCCTCGGCCGCGGCCGTCAGCGGCAGCCCCCCACGCGAGATCCTGCCCTCCTGCGGGGCGGGCACGCCCTGCCCGTTGACCAGCGCGGCGATCCTGCCCTCCGCCGGATGCACGGCGAGCCAGGTCCCGCCCGCGAGCAGGTCGCGTCCACCGAACAGGCCCGGCCAGTGCGGCCCCGGGGGCGACCACGGCCGGTCGACGAACTCGTCTCGCACTCCGACCATGATCAGGGGAACGTCGGCGCCGGGATCGACGCTGACCACAACCGTGCACATGCCCGGCAGGCTACGCCCCCGCTGCCGGACGGGCCGGACCGGGGTCCCTCGGATCAGGGCCTCGGATCAAGAACCTCAGATCGGGGGCCAGGGAATGGCGGGCCAGTCCTGGGAGGGCAGGGGGTGCAGGCCGGTGTCGAGGAGCCTGCGAACCCGTTCGCCCGTCGCCTGGACCTCGGCGGGGGTCAGCAGCTCGCGCAGCCGGCGGCCGAGACCTCCCTGTTCCAGGTCACGTTCGAGACGTGCCAGGACGTTCACGGCCTCGCGCGACAGCGGCTTGCCACGCCACTGCCACAGCACGGTGCGCAGCTTGTTCTCCGTGGCGAAGCAGACCCCGTGGTCGACGCCGTGGACGTGCCCCCCGGGCAGCGGCAGCAGGTGGCCGCCCTTGCGGTCGGCGTTGTTGACGACGGCGTCGAAGACCGCCATCCGCCGCAGGGAGGGCTGGCGGCTGCGGATGAGGACCATCAGGTCGGCGTCGGGGTCGGCGTCGATCCACATCTGGCACATTCCCGGGCCGAACGGGCCGTCACGGTAGACCGTCGGCGGGACGATCCGCCAGCCGGTGGCCGCGGAGACCTCGAAGGCGGCCACCTCGCGGGCGGCGAGAGTGCCGTCGGGAAAGTCCCACAGCGGGCGTTCTCCACGCACCGGCTTGTACACGCAGGCGGCGGACAGGCCGCCGAGCCGGACCGAACAGTAGAGCGTCATGTTGCTCGCCTCGACCAGACGGCCCTCGACCTCCAGGTGCCCGTCGCGGAGCAGACGCAGAGCGGTCTCGTCGTCCAGTCCCGCCATGGGAGCCGCGCTCAGCGTGAACTCGCCCTCGGCACTCATTCGCCTCCTTCTGCCTGTGAAGCGCTCCTACCCCGGTAACCGTTGAGACGCACGCAAATATGCCCATCCGCGTCGAGAGGCTGGCCGCACAACGGACACGGTGGGCGTCCTGCGGCGACCAGGGCCATGGCGCGCCTGGTGAAGGCCCTGGCGGCGGCGGGACTGATGTGCACGCGCAGCACCGCGGGCTCCGACAGCGGGGAGGGTTCGAAGTCCTCCTCGTCCTCCGCGACGGCCTCCTGCGCCTCGATGACCACCTGAGCGGTCTCCGCGTCCCAGGCCAGGGCCATGGCGCCCACCCTGAAGTCCTCGCTGATGGGCACGTCGAGCGGGTCGTTGTCCGTCAGCGCGGCGGGGGCGGCGGCGGGCACCTGGGCCCCTCCGCGCCGCAGCACCTCGTCGAGCAGCTCGTCCAGCCGGTCGGCCAGCGCGGCGACCTGGAACTTCTCCAGCCCGACCGTGGTCAGCCGGCCCTGCCCGCGGGCCTGCAGGAAGAACGCTCGCGATCCCGGTTGCCCCACGGCACCGGCCACGAATCTCTCAGGTGGGTCGTAGTCGAAGACCGGCATAGCCCTGACCTTACGTGGTCCCGGCACCGCCGCCGACCGCGGCGTCGCTCTCGGTGAGGTTTTGTCCCCCGTCCTTCTCCCCCGCTCCGTCCTGGGTTTCCTCTGGCGGGCGCAGCCCGGCGACCTCTCCGCCCAGGTCGTTGAGCCTGAGCACGAAGGGGCGCAGGGGGGTGTAGCGGATCGCGGTGAGTGAGGCGGGGTCGGCGGTTATCCGCTGGAACTGGTCAAGGTGCAGGCCCATCGCGTCCGCCACGATGGCCTTGATCACGTCTCCGTGGCTGCAGACGAGATAGACCCCCTTCGGGCCGAGCCGCTCGTTCCACTCCCTGACGGCGCTCACCGCCCGGTGCTGTACGGCGGCCAGCGACTCCCCGCCGGGGAAGGTCACGGCGCTCGGATGGGTCTGCACGACCCGCCACAGGGGCTCCTTGGCCAGCTCGGCGATCGGGCGGCCGGTCCAGTCTCCGTAGCGGCACTCCCCGAACCGCTCGTCGGTCACCACCTCGGTCTCCCGCCCGGCCGCCACGGCTCCGGCCGTCTCCTGGCAGCGTTCCAGCGGGCTGGAGACGATCGCGTCCAGCTCCAGCGGGCCCAGCCGTACGGCCAGAGCCTCGGCCTGGGCCCGGCCCGCGTCACTGAGGTGGAGTCCTGGCGTCCAGCCCGCCAGCACGGGACCGGTGAGGGGGGTCAGGCCGTGTCTGGCCAGCAACAGGGTCGTCACGCGGGCAAGTCTTGCAGGCCTCGCTCCACTACTTTTAACCGGCCGGGCGGTACCCTGGCCGGATCATGGAGCAGCGCTATGTGGGCCGGAGCGGCCTGTCGGTGTCCCGCCTCGGACTCGGGACGATGACATGGGGACGCGACACCGGCGCGGAGGAGGCCACGGCGCAGCTCCGGACGTTCGCCGATGCCGGGGGCACCCTCATCGACACCGCGGACGTCTACTCGGGCGGCGAGGCGGAGCGGCTGCTCGGGCGGATGATGCGGGACTCGGTGCCCCGCTCCGAGCTGGTGATCTCGACCAAGGCCGTGCTCACCCCGGCCGGGCACAGGCCGCGCGACGCCTCAAGAAGGCACCTGATCGCGGCCATCGACGCCTCCCTCGGTCGCCTCGGGATCAACGAGGTCGATCTGTGGCAGCTACACGCCTTCGACCAGGAGGTGCCGCTTGAGGAGACCCTGGCCGCGGTGGACGCCATCGTGTCCTCGGGCAGGGCGGCCTACGCGGGTGTCTGCGACTACACGGGCTGGCAGCTCGCGGCGGCGGCCGTCAGCCAGCGGGCGGTCCCCGGGCGGACGCCGATCGTCGCGGCCCAGGTCGAGTACTCGCTGCTGGCGCGGGAGGCCGAGCGTGAGCTGGTCCCGGCGGCCGAGCACGTCGGCGCGGGGGTGCTGGCCTGGTCGCCCCTGGGCAGGGGGGTCCTCACCGGCAAGTACCGCACCGGCATCCCCGCCGACTCCCGGGCCGCGACCCCGCACTTCGCCGACTTCGTCACGCCGTACCTGGACGAGAGGTGCCGGCGGGTCGTGGAGTCGGTGACGACCGCGGCCGAGGGGCTGGGGGTCTCGCCACTGTCGGTCGCCCTGTCCTGGGTGCGGGACCAGCCGGGGGTCGCGGCGGCGATCGTCGGCGCCAGGACCTGTGCCCAGCTGACCGGGGTGCTCCAGTCGGAGGACCTCGTCCTGCCGGTGGAGATCAGAGAGGCTCTTGACGACGTCTCGGCGGACTGAGGAACTCGGAACGAGGAAAGCGAGCCCGAACAGAACGAGAATCCATCTCGCGTATCACTACTCGATACCGAATGGCAACTTTACGTGGAAAACCCTGGCCTCCCCACAAAACTGTCAATGGTGACAGGAGGGGCACTCAGGTGTCAGCGACGTTCCGTCACCGATGCACAAGGGGGACAATTGCGAACCGCGATCTCCGTCGGCGCCCTGGCGCTGACACTCGGCGGCGTACTGCTCGCCGTCGCACCCGCCCCCGTGAGCGCCGTCACCCAGGCGGGTGACTGTGAGGGCGGCGGGCTTCTCGGCGGGGTGACCGGCGGTCTGTGCGAGGCGGTCGGCGTCCTGGGCAACACCGTGAGTGCCACCGCGAACGACACCGTTAGCGACACTGTGAGTGACGCTGTGAGTGACGCTGTGGGCGGCGCCCTGCTCGGCGGCGTCGTCGTGGACGACACCGTGAACGTCACCATGAGCACCACCGCGGGCACCACTGTGAGCGACACGGCGGGGGGCCCGCCGGACGACACCGTGAGCGCCACTCCGGGCGGCGCCATGAGCAGTGCCACGAGCGGCCCCGCGAACGGACCGGCCGGCGGCCCCTCCCCCGGCGGGGAGGGCTACGGCTACGGACAGAACGCGGAAACCCCACCGCATACCGAAAAAGCCGGAAAGAGCAAGAAAGACGATAACGCCAAAAAAGGCGATAAAATCGGAAAGGCGCAGAGCGGGGCCGACGTGCTGGACGCGGAGAGCGTTCTGGACCAGCCCCAGCCGTCCGTCCTTCCCGAGATCCTCGTGACCCCCTGGGGTGAGGACACCGCGGACGTCCAGGACGTCCCCGACATCCAGGATCCGGCGGACAACGACGTCCTGCCGTCCCAGAACCCGGGCGGCGCCTGTTCCCCGCTGTCCGACTCCCCCGGATGTGCGGGCACCTCGGCGAACCCGGCCCACAAGACGGCACCGTCCCCGCACGCCTCCCCGAGCCCCCGGCCCTCCCACGCCGGCGGCACCGTGCCCGCGGAGGAGGCCACGCGGCGGCAGGCGGGCGAGCAGGCGCGTCCTCCGCAGACCCGCAGGCGCGTGGCGGAGACCGACGGGGGCGGCGAACGCGGCGGCAGGCGTGGGGAGGCCACCGGCTCCGAGACCCCGCCGCCCACGGTCGACGCCGAGGCGCCCCGGCTCGAACTGCTGTGGCCCGCGGGCCCGGTCATGCGCAGGTTCCAGCGGGCCGTCACACCGACCAAGACACCGGACCCGCTGGGCACGGCGTTCACCGCCGTGCTGCTGCTCGCGGCGATCCTCGCCGTCCGCCTGCTGTACGTCAGGCGGATCGGCGAGAAGTCCATCCCGCTTGAGCCGCTGCGGATGAAGCGGCACAGGACGGCCTGAACCGCCGGTCAGCCGATCGCGTGCACGCCGCCGTCGACGTGGACGATCTCCCCGGTCGTCGCGGGGAACCAGTCGGAGATCAGTGCCAGGCAGGCCTTGGCCGCGGGCACGGTGTCGCGCAGGTCCCAGCCGAGCGGTGCCTTCTCCGGCCAGCTGTCCTCGAACTCGGCGAAGCCCGGGATGCTCTTGGCGGCCATCGTGCGCAGCGGCCCCGCGGCCACCAGGTTGACCCGGATGTTGTGCTTGCCCAGGTCACGGGCCAGATAGCGGGAGCAGGACTCAAGCCCGGCCTTGGCCACGCCCATCCAGTCGTAGACCGGCCAGGCCTTGCTGGCGTCGAAGTCGAGCCCGACGACCGCGCCCCCCTCCTTCATCAGCGGCAGGCAGGCCACGGCGAGGGACTTGAACGAGTAGGTCGAGACGTGCACCGCGGTGGCCACGTCCTCCCACGAGGTGTTCAGGAAGTTTCCGCCGAGGCAGCTCTGCGGGGCGAAGCCGATGGAGTGCACCACGCCGTCGAGGCCGTCGAGGTGCTCGCCGACCCGGTCGGCCAGCGAGTCGAGGTGCTCGGTGTTCTGCACGTCCAGCTCGATCACCGGCGGCGTCTCGGGCAGCCGCTTGGCGATGCGCTCGACCAGGCTGAGCCTGCCGAAGCCGGTCAGCACGACCTGCGCGCCCTCCAGCTGGGCCAGCTTGGCGACGGAGAACGCGATGGAGGCCTCGGTCAGGACACCGGTGACCAGGATGCGCTTGCCTTCGAGAATTCCCATTGTCAGTGCCCCATTCCCAGGCCGCCGTCCACGGGGATCACGGCCCCGGTGATGTAGGCGGCGTCCTCGCTCGCCAGGAACCCGACCACGCGCGCGATCTCCTCGGTGCTCGCGTAGCGTCCCAGCGGGATGTTCTTACGGATCTGCTCCTGGTAGGCCTCTTCGAGCTCGGCCGTCATGTCGGTCTCGACGAACCCGGGCGAGACCACGTTGACCGTGATGCCGCGCGAGCCCAGCTCTCTGGCCACCGACCTGGCGAAGCCGATCAGCCCGGCCTTCGAGGCGGCGTAGTTGCTCTGGCCGGCCGAGCCGAGCATGGCGACCACCGAGGAGATGAGCACGATCCTGCCGCGCTTGAGCCTGAGCATGCCGCGCGTGGCTCGCTTGGCGACCCGGTAGGCGCCGGTCAGGTTGGCGTCGATGACGTCGGTGAAGGTCTCCTCCTTCATCGTCGGCAGCAACGTGTCCTTGGTGATGCCCGCGTTCGCGACGAGCACCTCGACCGGGCCGTGCTCGGCCTCGATCTTCCCGAACGCCGCGTCGACGTCGGCCATGCTGGTCACATCGCAGCGCACGCCGAACAGACCCTCCGGGGGCTGCCCTGAGCGGTAGGTCACGGCGACGGAGTCACCGGCCCTGGCGAATTCGCGGGCGATCGCGAGGCCTATGCCGCGATTGCCGCCGGTTACGAGAACAGATCGAGCCATGCACCCGACGCTAGCGGCTACCCGGCGGTAAACCTCTTGTCCGTGAGGGACAAGATCACAGGGTTAGGATCGTTGACATGCGCCAGATCGATCCCGATTTCCTCGCCCTGCCGATGAGGCGACTGGCGGACGCGGCTCTGCAGCGCGCCCGCGACCTCGGCGCCGAGCATGCCGACTTCCGGTTCGAGCGCGTCCGCGCGGAGACACTCAACCTGTCCGACGCGCTGCCCGAGGGGTCCTCCGACGCCGACGACCTCGGCTACGCCGTACGGGTCGTCAAGGACGGCACCTGGGGGTTCGCGGCCGGTGTCGAGCTCACCGCGGAGGCGGCCGCGCGGGTCGCGGAGCAGGCGGTCGAGGTGGCCGTGGTCTGCGCGCCGGTCAACCGCGAGCCGGTCGAACTGGCCCCTGAGCCGGTCCACTCGGAGGTCACCTGGGTCTCCTCCTACGACGTCGACCCGTTCGAGGTGCCGATGCGCGACAAGGTCGCCCTGCTGGCGGCCTGGTCGGAGGGGCTGCTGCGAGACCCGCGGGTCGATCACGTACAGGCCTCGCTGATGCAGGTCAAGGAGCAGAAGTTCTACGCCGACACGGCGGGTGCCTCGATCACGCAGCAGCGGGTGCGCGTGCACCCCCAGCTTGAGGCGACACGGACCCAGGACGGCAGGTTCGAGTCGATGCGCACGCTCGCCCCTCCGGTCGGGCGCGGCTACGAGTACCTCACCGGCACCGGCTGGGACTTCCCCGGCGAGCTGGCCCGCATCCCCGAGCACCTCGCGGAGAAACTCGCCGCCCCCTCCGTCGAGGCCGGGCGCTACGACCTGGTGATCGACCCGTCGAACCTGTGGCTGACGATCCACGAGTCGGTCGGGCACGCCACCGAGCTCGACCGGGCCCTGGGCTACGAGGCGGCCTACGCCGGGACCAGCTTCGCCACCTTCGACCAGCTCGGCACCCTGGTGTACGGCTCGCGGGCGATGAACGTCGTCGGTGACCGCACCGCCGAGCACGGCCTGGCCACGATCGGCTACGACGACGAGGGTGTGGCGGCCAGGCGGTTCGACATCGTCTCGGACGGCGTCCTGACCGGTTTCCAGCTCGACCGCAGGATGGCGCTGCTGAAGGGGCTCGGCTCCTCCAACGGCTGCGCGTTCGCCGACTCCCCCGGCCATCCCCCGATCCAGCGCATGGCCAACGTCTCGCTGCTGCCCGCCCCCGAGGGCCCCTCGACCGAGGAGCTCATCTCCGGGGTCGAACGCGGCATCTACGTGGTCGGTGACAAAAGCTGGTCGATCGACATGCAACGATATAACTTTCAGTTCACCGCGCAACGGTTCTACCGGATCGAGAACGGCAGGCTCGCCGGCCAGGTTCGCGACGTCGCCTACCAGGCGACGACCACCGACTTCTGGCGGTCGATGGCGGCCGTCGGCGGACCGCAGACCTACGTGCTGGGCGGCGCGTTCAACTGTGGCAAGGGCCAGCCCGGCCAGGTGGCCCCGGTCAGCCACGGCTGCCCCACGGCGCTCTTCCGGGATGTGCGCGTCCTGAATACCCTGCGGGAGAGTGGCACGTGAGCCGGTGGGCAGACGGGTACGCCCTCCCTGGCCCGGGCCTGGAGAGCACGCCCACGAGCGGGCAACCGACGAACACCGCACGCCGGGGGACGCCCCTGCGGACCACCGGGCAAGGAGTGGGATGAGTCCCCAGGAAATCATCGAGAGGGCACTGGAGTTGTCCACGGCCGACGAGACCGTCGTGATCGTGGACGAGACCTCAAGCGCCAACCTGCGGTTCGCGGGCAACACGCTCACGACCAACGGCGTGACCCGCTCGTCGCAGCTCACCGTGATCTCGGTCGCGGGACGGGGGGTCGGCGTGGTCTCGCGGGCGGCGGCCCGCCCCGAGCAGCTCGCCGACATCGTCGCGGCGGCCAACCACGCGGCCGAGGACGCCAGGCCGTCCGAGGACGCCAGGCCGCTGGCCGAGGGCGCCCAGTCGGCCGACTGGCAGGAGGCGGCCGAGCCGACCTCCATCGGGGTCTTCGGCGCGTTCGCCCCGGCGCTCGGCGAGACGTTCGCCGCAGCCGAGTCGGGCGGGCGCAGGCTGTACGGCTTCGCCGAGCACCTCGTCACCACCACCTTCGTCGGCACCTCGGCGGGCACCAGGCTCCGCCACACGCAGCCGACGGGGCGCCTGGAGCTGAACGCCAAGTCGCCGGACATGCGGCGCTCGGCCTGGGCGGGGGTGGCGACCCCGGACTTCTCCGACGTCGACGTGGCGGCGCTCGACGCCTCGCTGGCCACCCGCCTCGAATGGGCCAGGAGGCGGATCGACCTGCCCGCGGGCCGCTACGAGACACTGCTTCCGCCCTCGGCCGTCGCCGATCTGATGATCTACCTGTACTGGACGGCCGGGGCCAGGGACGCGATGGAGGGCCGCACGGTCTTCTCCAGGCCCGGTGGCGGCACCCGTGTCGGGGACACGCTCTGCCCGCTGCCCGTCCGCCTGGGCAGCGACCCCGCGGCGCCCGGCGTCGAGTCCGCCCCCTTCGTGGTGGCGCACTCCTCGAACAGGCAGAGTTCGGTCTTCGACAACGGGCTGCCGCTGGCGCCCACCGACTGGATCTCCGACGGCAGGCTGGCGAACCTGCTGCAGACCAGGCACTCGGCGGAGCTGACCGGCCTGCCCGTGACCCCGGCGACGGACAACCTGATCATGACGGGTCCCGGGGACGGCCGTTCACTCGACGAGATGGTGGCCTCGACCGGCCGGGGCCTGCTGCTGACGTGCCTGTGGTACATCCGCGAGGTCGACCCGCAGAGCCTGTTGCTGACCGGCCTGACCCGCGACGGCGTCTACCTGGTCGAGAACGGTGAGGTCGTGGGTGAGGTGAACAACTTCCGCTTCAACGAGAGCCCGGTCGGCCTGCTCGGCCGCCTCACCGAGGTCGGTGCCGCCGAGCGGACGCTGCCCCGTGAGTGGAGCGACTACTTCACCCGCGCCGTCATGCCCGCGGTGCGGGTCCCCGACTTCAACATGTCGACGGTCAGCCAGGCCAGCTGAGCCCTCCGCGGCGCCCGCGGACCGTCCCTCACGGACGTCCCCGGGCGCCGCGCGGCCTCAGGCGTCGTCCTCCAGGCGGAAGCCCACCTTCAGGCCGACCTGGAAGTGCCCGATCTCGCCGTCCACGATGTGCCCCCTGACCTCGGTCACCTCGAACCAGTCGAGGTGGCGCAGGGTCTGCGCGGCCCTCCGGACGCCGTTGCGCACGGCCGCCTCGATGCTCTCCCCCGACGTGCCCACGATCTCGGTCACCCGGTACGTACGATCCGTCATCGTGTCCTCCTTGCCCGAAGGCCCCGGAGACCCCCGTAGGCCCCTGGAGGCCAGGGTCGCACGCGCTTTCCCGCCCGCCGGAGGCGAGGTCTAGGTTGGAGATGTGAGGAAATGGCACAGGCGCCGACAGGTCCACCAGGTGACCGACGCGCAGCCCTCCCTGAGCGAGGACATCGGCAGGCGCGAGAGGAACTACCTCATCAAGATGGGGATCCGGCTGCTCTGCCTCATCCTCGCCTTCACCGTGCCCGCCCCGCTGCCCGTGAGGCTGCTGCTCTTCGCCGGCGCGATCTTTTTACCGTATGTTGCCGTGATCGGGGCCAACGCACCACGTCGCGAGGCGGAAAGTGGCTTCGGCATTACGGATGACAGCCAGAACGAGATCCCACGCCACCGACGCGAGATCGGGTCGTGACTAACTCTTGACGCATCTCAGGGGTTGGAGGTGTACGCTTTAAGCAAGTGCCCTGGTCCCCCGTCGGGGCACTGGTGCCGGCGTTCCGGGCCCCCGTCGGAACGCCGATGAAGCGACGCCGGGTGGTTTGCCCCCGTAACCACCCGGCGTCGCCCTTTTCTCCGGAATCTCAGTCTCCGGTCTTTCTCTCCCATTCCTGAGCGAGTTCGATCAGCCGCTTGAGCGTGTCGTCGCCCGCGGTTCCCGCTCCCTGGGCCAGGCCCAGCAGGTAGGCCGTCAGCGGGGCGGCCGGGCGTGCCACCCCGTGGGCGACCTCCTTCGTCAGGTCGAGCACCGCGTCCCTGTCGACCCGCGCCGGATCGACGCCCAGTTCCCGGCAGACCAGCTCGGTCCACTCCTCCAGCACGTTCATCGCTCGCTCCTCGTCGACGGCCTTGTCGGCGTTCTCCGCCGCGTCCGGCTCACCGTCTCCGGCACGCAGCAGATCATCCGGTGTGTCGCAATCGAACCACGGTTTCCCGGGAAGGCGGAGCCCGACGGGCCCGAGCGGGCCGAGCAGTCCGTGCAGCGACCGTCCCTCGTAGCCGTCCAGTGCCCGGGTGAGCTCCGCCGTACGCCAGACTCCGGCGAGCCACTGCTGTCTGTCCTCCTCGTCGAGGAGCACCGCCCCTGCGGCCCCCTCGGCGGCGGCGAACAGCGCCGAGACGTGCCCGGCCGTCAGGAACGGCAGGTCGGCGGCGAGCAGGGCGACCCAGGGGGCGGTCACGGCGGTCATCCCCGCCCGCAGCGCGGGGACGGGCCCCGCGCCCGGCGGGCGCTCGCGCAGGAAGACGGCCCCGGGCAGGCCGGGACGGGGGGAGCCGACGACGATCAGCCGCCGCGCGTCCGGTACGGCCGCCGCGACCCGCTCGACCAGTGGGCGTCCGCCGACGTGGAGACCTGGTTTGTCCTGTCCGCCGAGCCTTCTCGCCATGCCGCCCGCCAGGATGCAGGCGTCGTGACGGACGCTCATCCCGCTCATCCGCCGATGGCGGACATCGGGCGGGACGGTTGCAGGAAGGACGGGTCGTCGATGCCGTGCCCGGCCTTCTTGACGCGCACCGCGGCCAGCCAGCGCTCGGCCAGTTCCTCGTCGCCCGCGCCCGCGCGCATCGCCGCACGCAGGTCGGACTCGTCCGTGGCGAACAGGCAGTTGCGGACCTGGCCGTCGGCGGTGAGCCGTACCCGGTCGCAGGAGCCGCAGAACGGGCGGGTGACCGAACCGATCACACCGACCCTGGCCGGCCCGCCGCCGACCAGGAAGAGCTCGGCCGGGGCGCTGCCGCGCTCTCCCGGGTCGGCCTCTGTCAGGTCGAAGCTCTCCCGCAGTCCCGCGAGGATCTCCTCGGCCGTGATCATGTCCTGCCTGCGCCAGCCGTGCTGGGCGTCCAGCGGCATCTGCTCGATGAAGCGCAGCTCGTAGCCCCGTTCCAGGCAGTGGCGCAGCAGCGAGGCGGCCTCGTGGTCGTTGACGCCGCGCATCAGCACGGAGTTGATCTTCACCGGGCGCAGGCCCGCGGCGTCGGCGGCGGCCAGGCCGTCGAGCACGTCGGGCAACCGGTCGCGGTGGGCGAGTCTCCTGAACGTCTCCCGGTCGAGGGTGTCGAGGGAGACGTTGACCCGGCTCAGGCCCGCCTCGGCCAGGGGGGCGGCCAGTCTGGCCAGGCCGATGCCGTTCGTGGTCAGGGAGACCTGGGGCGCGGGGCGCAGGGCAGAGGTACGGGCCACGATGTCGACCAGTTCGCGGCGCAGCAGCGGCTCACCGCCGGTGTAGCGGACCTCGGTGACGCCCAGCCGTTCCACGGCGACGGTCACCAGCCTGACGATCTCGTCGGCGGTCAGCAGCTCGGGTTTGGGCAGCCACTCCAGCCCCTCGGGGGGCATGCAGTAGGAGCAGCGCAGGTTGCAGCGGTCCGTGAGGGACACCCGCAGATCAGTCGCCACCCGGCCGAACGAGTCCCGCAGCACGGGGCGCCACCTCCTCACATCCGTCTGCTCCGGCAGGGGCCCAGCCTACGGCCGGTACCCACCGGGACCTCCCACGGGTCTCCTCCTGGCGACAACATCACCATCGAAGGGTTGATTCCTCCATAGGAGGACATGTCCGGCTTCTGGGAGCGCTCTCATCTGCGCGATCAGACTTCCGAGGCGTCATGCAGGCCACAAACACCTCCATAAATCACAGAAAAATTCAGGTGATTCATGGATATATGCCTAATTAGCACATAACGCTTTGATGCCAAGGCCCCTGCGCGCCGGGGAGACCCCGGGAACCGCGCCGATAATCCGTAGCGACGACCCCGGGATCACGAAAGGAGCCGGACCCACGTGAGACCGGTAGCGGACAACCGCCTCAGCGCGCTGATCCTCGCGGCGCCCCTGCTCATGACCGCCCCCTGCCTGCCCCAGGGCGTGGCCGGCCTCGCGTCAGGCCCGGCCGTCATCCCCGCGAGAACTGCCGGGAACGCCATATTCCCCGACCGCCGAACACCACCGGAAGGTAACGGAATCGGATTTATGGAGAAAATCCCGGATCTGCCTTCCGGGTTTTCGACCGGGCCGATTCCGGAGAGAGTTCTTCAGCCGTTTCCACATGCCGCGTTCCGGGCGGCCGGCGTGGACGCGGCCGGGCCGCGAAAGCCGTCCGAGAAGCCGCAGGAGTCCGGGGAGGACGCGATCCCCGCCGTCCCCTTCCTCGTCGGCTCCGGAGTGATCCTGCTGGCCGTCGCCCTGCTCTTCCGGGGGACGTTGCGGGCCGACCTGCGCGCGGAGCGGAACCGGAGATCCCGTCTGGAACGTTCGAGGCGCCGGGCCGTCCCCCAGGAGGAGCACGGCCCGGAACCCGAGCCCGGTTCCCCCGCCTGAGCCGCCGGTCCCGGCTCCGTGTCCCGGCGGGTGAATCCGGCGAACGGTAAAATAAGTGGGATTTCCTTTCTGGGCTCGCCACACTGATCGACAGCCGGTCCAAGGAGATTCACACGATGCCGAACCAGCCCGCACCGAACCTGCTGTCGTGGGCCAGCGAGATCGACGAAGGCGCGATCATGCAGGCCGCACGCACCGCCCGTCTGCCGTTCGTCTCCGGCCACGTCGCTCTCATGCCAGACGCGCACGTCGGCATCGGGGCGACGGTCGGCTCGGTCATCCCCACCGAGAACGCCATCATTCCCGCCGCCGTCGGAGTGGACATCGGCTGCGGCATGGTGGCGACCGAGACGACGCTCACCGCCGCCGACCTGCCGGACACCCTCGCCGCGCTGATGCCGATGGTCGAGCACCGCATCCCGGCCGGGGTCGGCAAGGGGCACAGCGACCCGTCCATCGACCGGGCGCTCGACGACCTCGGCCTGCCGTACACGGACCTGAACCCCAGGCAGGAGAAGAAGGTCGCCGAGCAGTTCGGCACCCTCGGCTCGGGCAACCACTTCGTCGAGGTCTGCCTCGACGAGCGTGACCGGGTCTGGACGGTGCTCCACTCGGGGTCACGCGGCATCGGCAACCAGCTGGCCACGATGCACATCACGGGCGCCAAGCGGATGATGAGGAAGCAGGCCGTCGGTCTTGAGGACCCGGACCTGGCCTACCTCGTCCAGGACACCCCGGAGTTCACCGCCTACATCGAGGACATGCTGTGGTCCCAGCGCTACGCGATGGCCTCGCGGGCCCGGATGGACCGGGTGCTGGTCAACGCCCTGTTCCGGGTCGTCGGCGGCGGGCAGCGGGTCCGCACGATCAACTGCCACCACAACTTCACCCAGCGGGAGACCCACTACGGGAAGTCCCTGTGGATCACCCGTAAGGGCGCCATCAAGGCCGACACCGGCGACGAGGGCGTGATCCCGGGTTCGATGGGCACCCGTTCGTACATCGTCCGCGGCCTGGGGAACCCGGAGTCCTACACCTCCTGCTCGCACGGGGCGGGACGCCGGATGTCACGGACGAAGGCCAAGCGGGAGCTCTCGGCCGACTCGCTCGCCCAGGCGATGCGGGGCCGTACGTGGAACTCCGACAGGGCCGCCTCACTGGTCGACGAGCACCCGGAGGCGTACAAGCCCATCGACCAGGTCATGGCCGACCAGAAGGACCTCGTCGAGGTCCGGCACACCCTGCGCCAGATCTTCAACTACAAGGGCTGATCGTACGGCGGGCGGGATCTTGCCCCGCCCGCCGTTCTTCTGCAAGATCGCAGTATGCGCGGTTGCCTCCGGCGGGACGCGGTTCAGGGCACGACGGTGATCGTGGTGGTCGTGGCGAGCAGGAGCAGGACGTCGAGCGCCGCGACGGCCACGGCTCCCGCGAAGGGGGCCTTCGGCGACCGGTTCGCCGCCAGCGGCCCGGCACAGGCGAGCGCCACGGCGACGGCGAGCGCGGCCCACTCCCCGGGCCCGGGCGCCCCCGGCGGTCCCAGGACCAGCGTCACGGTCGCCAGCAGCAGGGGGACGGGGACAAGCGCGCGCACCCGCGCGGCGCCGAGCCGCTGCGGCCAGCCCCTGACCCCGGCCGCCAGGTCGTCCTGGATGTCGGGCAGCACGTTCGCCAGGTGCGCGCCGCAGCCCAGCAGGGCCGCGGCGAGGACCGCCCACCACGCGGGCCACGGCGCGCCGGGCAGCCCCAGCGTCACGAACGGCGGCAGGGAGCCGAACCCGACCGCGTACGGCAGCCACGAGAACACCGTCGCCTTGAGTCCCAGGTCGTACGCCCAGGCCGCGGCGACGCCCGTGAGGTGGACGCCCCCCGCGACGGGACCGAAGGCCAGGGAGAGCGGCACGCAGAGCGCCAGGGCCGTCCACGCCGCGGCCCACACCGTGCGCGCGGCGAGCAGGCCCTCCGCGACCGGCTTTCCCGTACGGCCCGCGGCGGTGTCCCTGGCCGCGTCGGCCGCGTCGTTGCACCAGCCGATCGACAGCTGGCCGGTCAGCACGGCGGCGGCCACCAGGGCGCATCCGGCCGCGTCGTGCCCGCAGACCAGGGCCAGCGCGCCCACCAGTACGGTGACGGCCGCGGTCGGCCCGGGATGGCAGGCGCGCGCCAGCGCGACGACCGTCGTGAACCCGGTCCCCGGCCTGCCCGCCGTCCGCACCCGCCCCGCCCACCGGCTCGTCACAGAGTCGATGTTAGGCACACCCGCGGCGGGAAGAAGGCTTGCCACGGACACGGACGGGCAGAAGCCAGATGTCCGCACCCCCCTTTCCCACGAGGCCCGGGAGTGACCCTTTCATGACGCGAATCGCCGCCGTCCGCGGCGCGCTTCCGCCGAACCGCCACCCCCAGGCCGAGATCACCGACGCCATCGCGCGGCTGTGCCTGCCCGAGGGCGCCGACCGGCGGGTGCTCGACCGGTTACACGCGAGTGCCAGGGTCGGCTTCCGCCACCTGGCGCTGCCCCTGCACCGCTACGCCAAGCTCGACGGGTTCGGGGCGGCCAACGACGTCTTCGTCGAATGCGCCGTGGGGCTGGGCACGGAGGCGGTCGGCGCCGCGCTCGACGCCGCGGGGCTCACCCCGGGGGACGTGGACATGATCATGTTCACCTCGGTGACCGGCCTGGCCGCGCCCTCGGTCGACGCCAGGCTGGCGGGCCGGTTGGGGTTACGTCCCGACGTCAAACGGGTGCCGATCTTCGGGCTCGGCTGCGTGGCGGGGGCGGCGGGGATCGCCCGGCTGCACGACTACCTGCGCGGCTGGCCCGGGCACGTGGCGGTGCTGCTCTCGGTCGAGCTGTGCTCGCTGACCCTGCAGCGCGGCGACTCCTCGGTCGCCAACCTGGTCGCGGGCGCGCTGTTCGGCGACGGCGCGGCGGCCGTGGTCGCCTGCGGCGCCGAACGGGCCGCCGCCCTGCCAGGAGGGGGGCCCACGGTCGTGGCGACCCGTGGCCACCTGTATCCCGACTCGGAACACGTCATGGGCTGGGACGTCGGCGACACCGGGTTCCAGGTGGTCCTCGACGCCGGCGTCCCCGACGTGGTGCGGACCTACCTGGCCGACGACGTGGACGGCTTCCTCGCCGACCATGGGCTGACCAGGGACGACATCACGGCCTGGGTGTGCCACCCGGGCGGCCCGAAGGTGCTCGACGCCGTCGCCGAGACGCTCGGGCTGCCGCAGGACGCGCTCGAACTCACCTGGCGCTCACTGGCCTCGGTCGGCAACCTGTCCTCCTCGTCGGTGCTGCACGTGCTGCGGGACACCCTCGCGCTTCGCCCGCCTCCCGCGGGGACTCCGGGGCTGCTCATCGCGATGGGCCCCGGTTTCTGCTCCGAACTCGTCCTGTTGCGCTGGTGACCCGTGGGGGGAACGGTGTCCTGGTATCTGTGGCTCGTCCTGCTCGTCGGCGTGGAGCGGCTGGCGGAGCTGGTGGTCGCCCGGCGCAACGCGCGCTGGAGCCTGGCCCGCGGGGGGATCGTCCACGGGCGCGGCCACTATCCGTGGATGGTCGCCCTGCACACCGGGTTGCTGGCCGGGTGCGCGCTGGAGGCCGGTCTGACGGGACGGCCCTTCGTCCCCGCGCTCGGCTGGCCCATGCTCGCCCTGGTCGTCGCGGCACAGGGGCTGCGCTGGTGGTGCGTCACCACGCTGGGCAGGCAGTGGAACACCGAGGTGATCGTGGTCCCCGGCCTGTCCCCGGTGACGGGCGGGCCGTACCGGCTGCGGTGGCTGCGCCACCCCAACTACGTGGCGGTCGCCGCCGAGGGGGTGGCCCTTCCGCTGGTGCACGGCGCCTGGGTCACCGCGGTGACGTTCACGGTGCTGAACGCCGCGCTCATGGTGGTGCGGATCCGCTGTGAGGAGGCCGCCCTGGCCACGCTCTCCCCCGCGCCGTCCGCCGGGCGGGCCCCCGCGTGATCGACGTCCTGGTCGCCGGCGGGGGGCCCGCCGGTCTCGCCACCGCCATCCACGCGGCGCTGGCCGGGATGGAGGCCGTCGTGGTCGAGCCCCGGCCGGGCCCGGTCGACAAGGCGTGCGGCGAGGGGTTGATGCCCAGCGGCGCGGCGGCGCTGCTGGGGCTGGGCGTGCGGCCCGAGGGCAGGCCTCTGGCGGGAATCCGCTACGTGGACGGCGGCGACCGGGTCCAGGCCGAGTTCAGGAGGGGAAGCGGGCTCGGGGTGCGCCGCACCGCCCTGCACGACGCGCTGTCGCGACGTGCCGCCGAGGTGGGCGTGCGGGTCGTACGCGGCAGGGTCGAGGAGGTACGGCAGCACCACGACCGCGTCGAGGCCGCGGGGCTGCGGGCCAGGTGGCTGGTGGCCGCCGACGGTCTGCACTCCCCGCTGCGCGCCATGCTCGGGCTCCGGCTTCCCGACACCCGCCCCCGCAGGTACGGCCTGCGGCGGCACTATCTCGTCGCCCCCTGGACGGACTTCGTCGAGGTGCACTGGGCCGACGAGTCCGAGGCCTACGTGACGCCGGTCGGCGACGACCTGGTCGGGGTGGCCGTGCTCAGCTCACGGCGGCGGGGCTACCAGGAACATCTGGCGGACTTCCCCGAGCTCGCGGCCAGGCTCACCGGACCGGCGGCGACCAGTGTGCGGGGGGCGGGGCCGTTGCGCCAGCGGGTGCGCCGCCGGGTCTCGGGGCGGGTGCTGCTGGTCGGCGACGCCGCGGGTTACATCGACGCCCTCACCGGTGAGGGGCTCTCCCTGGCGCTGTTGTCCGCGCGGGCGCTCGTCGGCTGCCTGCGGGCGGGGGACCCGGACTCCTACGAGGAGGCCTGGCTGCGCCTGTCGCGCAGGCACAGGCTGCTCACCGGGGCGCTGCTGGGGACCCGGCGGTACCGCGGGGCCGCACGGCTGATCGTCCCGGCCGCCCGGCGGCTGCCCGTCCTGTTCGGGGCCGCGGTGCACGCGCTCTCGTGAGGGTCCCGGCGGTCGCGCCTACGGCGGGCGGCGGACCGCCCCGCGCGGGCGGGACGGTCCTGGGCTCGCTCACCGGTCGGTCAGCGGAAGACCCTGACCCAGTCGCTGTCCTCGGACGGCGCCAGGCCCCTGGCGCCCTCGAAGACGACGCGCCAGGTGCCGGAGGTGTAGACGCGGACGTCCGTGGCGAAACGCCCGTCACGGCCGGTCTCGATCGCGTCGACGAACTCCCACTTGCTCCTGCCGCTCGCGCGGAAGAGCACCACGATCTTCTGCCAGCCGGCGGAGCCCGCCCACTGGGTCCTGCCGTTGTCGCAGGGGTTGTGGCGGGTGGCCAGGCCGGGACCGCGCTCGTGCGGGTTGCAGTCCTCACCGACCTGGAGCTGGCCGCTCAGCGTGATGCGCTGGAACCTGCGGGCCGGGTTGGGGTCGGCGTTGAAGCCGGCGATCCTGGTCTCGGTGTAGGCCCGGCTCCCGGCCTGCGCGGACACGGCCTGGGTGGTCGCGGCCTGCGCCGGTGCGGTGACCGCGAGCGCGGAGGCGCTCAGCGCCGCCGTGGCCAGGACGGTCGCGATGCGTCGCAGCATCTGGAACTTCCTTCCCCGTTGAAGGACGCGCCCCGCGGTGGGGCGCGCCTACCGTCAAAGACGCTTCAACATAAGGAAAAGTCACAGTAAATAGGAAATTAGCCACTCCAAATGGAATAACGATATGGCGATTTGTCCTATTAAATGCACTTATGCGGTGGTCGGGTGGATGATGCTGCGTCTGCCCGCGTAGTGTCCCGTCCCGGCGAACAGGATGCGCCACTGGCCGTCCCTGATCCCCGGAACGTCCCTGGCGAAGCGGCCCTGCGCGTCGGTGGTCGCCGAGGCCACGCTCTGCCAGGGCTCCCCGGGCTCGCTCCGGTGCAGGATGCCCACCGGCTGGCCGGGGAAGGGGGCGTAGTCCAGGTAGCCCTGCGGGTCGACCCGGTTCAGGACACCGCGAACCCGCGCCCCCGTCTCCCCCGCGGCCACCCGCACCGCGCTGAACCTGGTCTCCCTGCGCAGCCTGAAGACGGTGTGCCCGGTGACGACCTCACCACCGGCGCCCCTGGCGGTCACCGTGACGGTCCAGCGCCCCGTCGGGTACCAGCGGGTCAGACCCTTGTCGGGCACGAACCTCCAGATCTCCCACTCCGGCGCCGGGGCAGGCGCCTGCGCCCCCTGACCGTCTGCGACACCGGTGACCCCGGTGTCCTCGGCGTCCTCCTGGATCGGCGGGGAGGCCGGCTCGTCGGCCGCGTCCGGGGCGCCCGGCTCGACCTCGATCGTCACCCCGTCCGGCCCCGCGACCCCGCCCGCGACCACCTCGATCACCACCCGCACCGATCCGGACGGCCCGACGACGGGCGCGCCCGGGGTCACGGTCACCGAGCGGATCACCGGTTCCCCGGCCACGCCCGCCCCGGCCGGGACGGGCGGGACGACGGTCGCCGCCGCCAGCAACGCGAAAAGGAATCTCATGACCCAGGACGCTAGGAACGGCGCGGTAATGGCCGGGGGACGGACACGCGCCCGTTGGGCAAAGGGACAGGCACGGGTCAGGACGCGTACAGGCCGTCGATCACCTCCGCGTACCTGGTGTGGATGATCCGGCGTCTGAGTTTCAGGCTCGGCGTGAGCTCCTGGCTCTCCGGCGTCCACTCGACCGGCAGCAGCCGCCAGCGCTTGACCTGCTGTACCCGGGCGAGCCGCCCGTTGGCCGCGGCGACCGCCCCGGCGACCTCGCGCAGGACCTCGGGGTGCTCGGCGAGGTCGGCCAGGCAGGTGAACCCGATGCCCCGCTCCTTCGCCCAGCCGGGAGCCGTCTCACCGTCGAGGGTGAGGATCGCCACCGGGTACGGCCTGCCGTCGCCGTAGGCCAGGGCCTGGCCGACGATGGGGTGTTCCCTGAGGAGGCCCTCGATGTTGGCCGGGGAGATGTTCTCGCCCCCCGAGGTGATGATGAGCTCCTTCTTGCGGTCGAGGATGCTGACGAAGCCGTCCTCGTCGACCACGCCGACGTCGCCGGTGTGCAGCCAGCCGTCCTCGTCCAGCAGTTCCGCGGTCTCCCCCGGCCGGTTGAGGTAGCCGACGGCGTTGGCCGGGCTGCGGGTGAGGATCTCCCCGTCCTCGGCGACGCGGATCTCCACCCCGGGCCCGGCCTGCCCGACCGTGCCGAGTTTGAAGCGGTCCTGGGCGTTGGCGGTGAACGCACCCGTCGTCTCCGTCATGCCGTACACGTCCAGGACGCGCAGGCCGAGACCGGCGAAGAAGCGCTGGACCTCGCGCGGCATCGGCGCCGCGGCGGTGGCGAGCCAGCCCGCGTTGTCCAGGCCGATCAGCGAGCGCACGCCGGACAGCAGCGCGGCGTCGGCCCGCTCGTAGGCCTCGCGGACCCCGGGTGAGGGCGTGCGGCCGTACTGGCAGGCCTCGATGTGGGCGAGACCGGCGGCCATGGCCAGACGCGCCTGCTCGCGCCGATCCTGCGGCTGCATGGACAGCAGGGCCTGGAGCCTGGCCATCATCTTCTCCCACACGCGCGGCACGCCGAAGAAGAGCACCGGCCTGACCTGGCCGAGGATCGCGCCGAGCTGGGACATGTCGGTGCAGAAGTAGGTGTGGGAGAGCTTGAAGAGCGGCAGGTAGAGGCTGAGCACCCGCTCGGCGATGTGCGCGTAGGTCAGATAGGAGATCTGGGTGCCGCGTTCGGGCACCCGCGCCAGCCGGTCGGTGGCCACGACCTCGTAGAACACGTTGGCGTGGGTGAGCGGCACGCCCTTGGGGTCGCCGGTCGTGCCGGAGGTGTAGAGCACCGTCAGGACGTCGTCGGCGGTCACCGCGCGCCAGCGGGCCTCGACCTCGCCGGGTTCGGCGGCCAGCCGTTCGCGGCCCATGGACAGCAGGTCCTCCCAGGAGACGAAACGGTCGTCCCGGGGGGCGCCCTCCAGCATGACGATCCTGCGCAGCGCGGGCAGGTCCCCGAGGATCGGCTCCCATCTGGCCAGGTCGGCCGGGCCGCCGAGCACCGCGATCCGCGCGCCCACGTCGGCCGCGACGAAGGCGACCTGCTCGGGGGCGAAGGTGGGGTAGACCGAGCACGAGACGCCGCCCGCGTGCACCGCGCCCAGGTCGGCCAGGACGTGCTCGCTGCGGTTGACCATCATCAGGGCGACGGCCTCGCCCCTGCGCAGCCCGAGGGCGGCGAAGCCCGCGGCGATCTCCAGCACCCTCCGCCTGGCCTCGCCGTAGGTCATGGTCGTCCAGCCCTGCCCCGAGGGGTCGGAGTAGGCGGGGGCTCCCGCGTCCCGTTCGGCCGCCTCCCTCAACTGGGCGCAGACGGTACGGCCCGCGATCTCCCGCTCGATCGCGGCCCGTTCCTCAAGGACACCGGCCATCGAAGCGCCTCCTGGAAGTGCTCACTTGCCTTCGTGAGGCATGCATCGCATCACACGGGATACGGGGGGACAAGACCTTCGGCGTTAAGGGACCGACGACGCACGACCTTTCGGTCCGCCCTCGCCGGAACGAACACGCAGAGTTACAGTTCGATCACACACTGAGGTCGGGGGGCGCTATGACATCGGCGACAAAGGCGGAGGAGAAATCCTTCTTCGGGCATCCACGCGGCCTCGCCACGCTGTTCGGCACCGAGATGTGGGAGCGCTTCAGCTGGTACGGCCTGCGCGCGATCCTGGCCACCTTCATGGCCGCCTCCCCCGCCGTCGGCGGGCTGGGCATGGGCAAGGGGACCGCGCAGGCGCTCGTCGGCGTCTACGGCGCCCTGATCTATCTGGTGGCCCTGCCCGGCGGCTGGGTCGCCGACCGCGTCCTCGGTGCCCGCAGGGCGGTGCTGTGGGGCGGTCTGATCATCATGTTCGGGCACATCAGCATGGCGATACCGGCCAGGACGGGCCTCTTCGTGGCCCTCGGCCTGCTGCTCATCATCGCCGGGACCGGGCTGCTGAAGCCGAACATCTCCGCGATGGTCGGCAAGCTCTATCCGGAGGACGCCGACGCGCGCAGGGACGCGGGCTTCTCCCTGTTCTACCTCGGCATCAACCTGGGGGCCTTCGTCGCCCCCATCGTGGTCGGCTGGCTCGCCGACGGCGACCGCTGGCACCTGGGCTTCGGGGCGGCGGCCGTCGGGATGGCCCTCGGCCTGGTCCAGTACGTGGCGGGCCGCTCCCGCCTCCGGGGCGCCGGCGACGAGCCCGGGCACCGGCTGACCCCCGCCGAGCACCGGCACTTCACCCTCGTCGCGCTCGGCTCGACGGCCGTGATCGTCGTGGCCCTGACGCTCTGGGCGCTCTCCGGGACCTTCAGCCTCGACGCCTTCGCGCTGGCGCTGACCGTGGTGATCGTGATCGTTCCGGTGGTCTACTTCGGCTACATCCTGCTGGGCAGCCACAACCTGACGCCGGAGGAGCGCGCCGGGATGCGGGCCTACATCTGGTTGTTCGCCGCCGCGGCCGTCTTCTGGATGATCTACGACCTGGCCCCGACCGTGCTGCTGTTCTTCGCCGCGGACCACACCGACCTCTCGCTGTCCGGTGTGCGCATCACCGCCGCGGCGACGCAGTCGTTCAACCCGCTGTTCATCATGATCTTCGTACCGGTCTTCGCGGCGTTGTGGGTGAAGCTGGGCAACCGGGTCACGGCCCCGCAGAAGTTCGCCTTCGCGCTGGTCATGGTCGGCCTGAGCTTCGTGATCATGGCGGCGGCCTCCGCCCTGGCCGGGAACGGGAGGGTCTCGGTGTGGTGGCTGGTGGCGGTCTACCTCGTCCAGGTCTTCGGGGAGCTGGCGCTGAGCCCGGTCGGGCTCTCGGTCACCACCAAGCTCGCCCCCCAGGCGTTCAAGGGACAGATGCTCGGCGTCTGGTTCATCGCCGTCTCGGTCGGTGACGCGGTCGGCGGGCAGACGGGCAGGCTCAGGGAGCACATGTCCGATCCCGCCTACTTCCTCACGCTGGCGGCGATCGCGGTCGTGGCGGGCGTGCTGCTGTTCCTGTTCGTGCCGCGGCTGCGCGTCCTGATGCGGGAGCACGACCACGCGCCTTCCGGACACCAAGAAATATGACGTAAGACCCATAGAGCCGGTCATGGGATGATTTATCAGTGAACCAATGGCTTGACCTCGTCGGAATCTTCGTCTTCGCTCTCTCAGGCGCACTCGTGGGCGTCCGCAGGCGACTGGACGTGGTCGGCATGGCCGTACTGGCGGAGATGACCGCGCTCGGCGGCGGCATCCTGCGTGACCTGATCCTCAACGTCCGGCCCGCTGCCTTCTCCAGCACCGGATACGTGCTCGCCCCGGTGATCGCGACGGCCATCGTGTTCTTCTGGCACCCGCACGTGGAGCGGGTGATGCCCGCCGTCAACGTGTTCGACGCGGCGGGCCTCGGCCTGTTCTCCGTGGTGGGCACGGAGAAGGCGCTGAGCTACGGCCTGAGCCCGCTGCACGCGACGCTGCTCGGGGTCACCACCGGTGTCGGCGGCGGCGTGCTGCGCGACGTCCTGTCCGGGCAGATCCCCATCCTGCTCTACGACCGCCAGCTCTACGCGGTGCCCGCCCTGTTCTGCTCGGCGGTGATGGCCGTGCTCTACATCCTGGACCTGCACGGCTGGCCCGCCACGCTGGCCGCCGCCGTACTCGGGTTCGGGCTGCGCATCGCCGCGATGCGGCTGCGCTGGCGCGCCCCGCTCGCCCGGGGAGTCGCGCCGGAGTAGCCCGGTGAAAACCCTGGTCAAGTCGCGTTACACGGCGTACGGCCCGGGCATCGCGGCGGTAGGCGTCCAACTCACGGGAGGCCACCATGGCCAAGGGGAAGAAGACCGCGGGCCACGGGCGACGGCCCTGCACCGTCAGTCTGCCGCTGGTCGGGACGGTGGCGGTGCCGCCACCCGAACGGCTGGCCTTCTACGCGGTGCTGGGGGTGCTCGGCGCCCTTAAGGTCATCGACTGGCCCGTCGCGATCGTCGTCGGGGCCGGTCACCTGCTCTCCGAGCAGCATCGCTCCGGCCTCCTGCAGGAGGCCGGAGAGGCGGCGGAGGCCGCCTGACGATCACAGGGCGGGGGTGAGCGGCGGAGCCGGGCGGGCGCCGTACGGGCCCCTGATCCTGGCCTCCGCGATGCGGGCCACTCCCTCGGTGACGACCTGCGGGGACTGGGTGAAGGGAAGCCGGAGCCTGCCTTCGAGCGTGCCGTCGACGCCGAACCAGGTGCCGGGGGCCAGCCGTACGCCCTGGCAGGCGGCGGCCTCGGCCAGCAGGCTGCCCGAGTGGTCGGGCAGCCTGATCCACAGCGAGCCGCCGCCCCTGGGCACGGTGTAGTCCCAGTCCGGCATGTGCTCGGCCAGCGCGGTCGTCAGGGCGGCCCGTGACGCGCCGAGGCTGCGGCGGCGTTCGGCCCTGGTCTCCTCGATGTCCTCGAAGAGCCTGGCCACGACGAGCTGCTCGAACAGGGAGCTCGCGATGTCGACCGAGGCGCGCAGGGCGGCCAGGCGGCGCACCATGGCGGCGCCCGTGCGGATCCAGCCGATGCGCAGGCCGCCCCACCACAGCTTGGAGGCCGATCCCAGGCTGATCACCCTGCCGTCGGTGTCGAAGGCGGCCAGCGGGGCGGTCCTGGGCACCTCGTCGATGTCCAGCTCGCTCCAGGTCTCGTCCACGATCAGCGTGGTGTCGTGCCTCCTGGCCGCGCTCACCAGCCCGGCCCGGGTGGCGTCGTCCATCAGGTGGCCGGTGGGGTTGTGGAAGTCGGGGATGACGTAGGCCAGGCGGGCCCCTGACTGGCGCATCGCGCTGGTGAGCAGGTCCAGGTGCCAGCCGTCGTCGGGGATGCCGACCGGGACGATCCTGGCGCCCCGCGCCCTGGCCAGGTCGATGGCGTGCGGATAGGTCGGCGAATCGAGCAGGAACGGGTCGCCCGGCGCGAGCAGCGCCATGGCCAGCAGGTGGAGGCCGTGCTGGGCGCCCGCGGTGATGAGGATCTGCTCCGGCCTGGTGGCCAGCCCCCGCGCGCAGTACCGGGCGGCGACGGCCTGGCGCAGCGGCGCGATCCCGACCGGGTCGTAGCCCATGCCCAGGGTGTAGCGCGGATAGCCCTCCCCCGCGGCGGCGATCGCGGCGGGCAGCGTCCTGGCCGCCGACGGCGCCGCGCAGTGCAGCGGCAGCAGCCCGTCGTCCTCTGCGGCGATCCAGGGGTTCTCCGCGCCGAGCGAGCCCGCGTCCGGCAGCGCCGTCCAGCTCCCCGCCCCCTGCCTGCTCTCCAGGTATCCCTGCTCGCGCAGCCGGTCGTAGGCGGAGGTCACGGTCGTACGGCTGACGCCCAGCGCCTCGGCGAGGTGCCGCTCCGCCGGGACCCGTACCCGCACGGGCAGCCGCCCGTCGAGGATCAGCGACCGCACGGTCGCGGCCAGGGTCCGGTAGTACGGCTTGGCGCCGGGGTCGATCGCCAGGAGGCGAGCGAGCTGGACGCCACTCAGATAGCGGTCCACCCACCCCACTATAAGGCCACTTTTCGTGATTGGCCCTTTTGGATGGCAGTAATGGCATGGACGATAAGTGCCATTATGAGCGAGGCAACACTTCCCACCCTCGGGTCGTTCCCCGGCCGCCTCCTGCGCCTGTACGCCGGACTGGCGCTCTACGGCGTCGGCATCGGCCTGCAGATCGAGTCACGGCTCGGCGGCAGCCCGTGGGACGTCTTCCACCAGGGCCTGTCCATCCATCTCGGCCTGTCCATCGGCACCTGGATCATCGTGGTCGGCGCGGCGGTGATGCTGCTGTGGATCCCCCTCAGGCAGCGGCCCGGCATCGGCACCCTCAGCAACGTCCTGTTCCTCGGGCTGTTCGCCGACGCCGCGATGTGGCTGGCCCCCGAGCCGGGACCGCTGGCCCTGCGGTGGGTCTACCTGGTGCTCGGCGTCGTCGCGACCGGCGCGGCCACCGGGCTCTACATCGGCGCGGGCCTGGGCCCCGGACCGCGCGACGGCCTGATGACCGGCCTCAACCGCCTGGGCATGTCCATCCGTTCGGCCAGGACCCTCATCGAGGTGACGGTGCTGGCCGTCGGCTGGCTGCTCGGCGGGACCGTGGGCCTGGGAACCGTGGTCTTCGCCCTGGCGATCGGCCCGCTGAGCCAGTTCTTCATGCCGCTGATGCGCCCCAAGGACTGATCGGGACGCCGCGGAGGCGTTAGCGTCGAGCACATGCGGATCGAGGACTACGCCCTCATAGGCGACATGCAGTCGGCGGCACTGGTCGGCCGCAACGGCTCCATCGACTGGCTCTGCCTGCCCAAGTTCGACTCGCCCGCGTGCTTCGCGGCACTGCTCGGCGACAAGCACCACGGGCAGTGGTGGCTCGGTCCCGCCGGCGCCCGGCGGCCCGACGCCACCAGGCGCCGTTACAAGGGCGACTCCCTGGTGCTGGAGAGCGAGTGGGACACCCCGGGCGGCACGGTCCGCGTCACGGACTTCATGCCGACCAGGCACGTCAACCCCGACCTGGTCAGGATCGTCGAGGGTGTCTCCGGCACGGTCGAGATGGCCACCGAGATCCGCGTCCGCTTCGACTACGGCCGCATCGTGCCCTGGGTGCGCCGTACCGACGGGCTGCTGCAGGCCGTGGGCGGCCCCGACTCGGTGTGGCTGCACTCCCCGATCCCGCTGCAGGGCGGCGACTACGCCCACAAGGCGAGGTTCCAGGTCGCCGAGGGCGAACGCCTGGCCTTCGTCTTCACCTGGCACCCCTCCCACGAGGCCAGGCCCGTCGAGATCGACCCCTTCGAGCAGCTCACGCAGACCGAGCAGCTGTGGGAGGAGTGGCTCGGCCAGTGCGCCTACCAGGGTCCGTGGCGGGACGCCGTGGTCCGCTCGCTCATCACGCTCAAGGCGCTCACCTACGCCCCCACCGGCGGCATCGTCGCCGCCCCGACCACCTCGCTGCCCGAGGACCTCGGCGGGGTCCGCAACTGGGACTACCGCTACTGCTGGCTGCGCGACGCGACCATGACGCTTGAGGCCCTCATCGGCGCGGGCTACCTGGAGGAGGCCCGCTCCTGGCGGGCGTGGCTGCTGCGGGCCATCGCGGGCCGCGCCCAGGACCTGCAGATCATGTACAGCGTGACCGGAGAGCGCAGGCTGACCGAGCTCGAACTGTCCTGGCTGCCCGGCTACGAGGCCTCCCGCCCCGTCAGGATCGGCAACGACGCCGTCACCCAGCTCCAGCTCGACGTGTACGGCGAGGTGATGAACGCCCTGTACCTGTCGCGCGCCTCGGGCATGGAGCCCGACGACCGGGCGTGGACCATCCAGCGCGAGCTGCTCGGATACGTGGAGGCCCACTGGGACGAGCCCGACGAGGGACTGTGGGAGGTCAGGGGTCCGCGCAGGCACTTCACCCACTCCAAGGTGATGTGCTGGGTGGCCCTCGACCGGGCCGTCAAGCAGGTCGAGGAGTTCGGCAGGACGGGGCCGGTGGCGCGCTGGCGGGAACTGCGCGACCGGATCCACGCCGAGGTGTGCCACAAGGCGTTCGACTCCGCGCGCGGCACCTTCACCCAGTCGTACGGCTCGGCGGAGCTCGACGCCTCCCTGCTGCTGATCCCCATGGTGGGCTTCCTGCCCCCCGAGGACCCCAGGGTGGTCGGCACCGTCGAGGCGATCCAGCGTGAGCTGATGGTCGACGGCTTCGTGCTGCGTTATCCGCTGGACGAGGACAACGACGTGGACGGCCTGCCGGGGGGTGAGGGCGCGTTCCTGGCGTGCAGCTTCTGGCTGGCCGAGGCGCTGGCGATGATCGGGCGCAAGGAGGAGGCCGTCGAGCTGTTCGAGCGCCTGCTGGCGCTGCGCAACGACGTCGGCCTGCTCTCCGAGGAGTACGACCCCCGCTACGGCCGCATGGTCGGCAACTTCCCGCAGGCCTTCAGCCACGTCCCGCTGATCCACACGGCCCGCGCGCTGAGCTGACCCCGCCCGCCGTACTCCTCGGGAGGACCCCGGGAGGGCGCTGACGAGCCGAAATGCGGCGGATCCGGAAGGCCAGAAAAGTCGTGAAAAAATTTTTCCCCTCGGGTGCAACTAAACACGGCCAAGGTCACTCTCACCTGTTGAACACCACCCGAAAGGAACAAACATGAGCGACTTCGCTACCTCCGACCTGGTCGACTACGACGGCGACGGCAGCGCCGACGCCCAGCTGATCGACACCGACGGCGACGGCTACGCCAACGAGGAGCGCTACGACACCGACGGTGACGGGGTGACCGACGTCGTCTACCTCGACAACGACGGTGACGGCTACATCGACGAGGCCCGGGTCGACTACGACGGCGACGGCGTCGCCGACTACACCCAGACCTCGGGCCCCTTCCCCACCGCCTGACCGCACGAGCAGCGTGAGCCCGTGTGTCCTCACGTGTGATCCCGTCGCGGACCACACGGGCGAATGACGAGGAAGACAACCGATGGAAGATCGACGCGCGCTCCTGCCCCTGATGCTCCTGCTGGCCTGCGCGGCACTGACCGCCTGCGGCCTCGTGGGAGGGGAGACGGGCGGGCAGACGCGGACCGTCGCCACGTCATCGGAGCCCGGCGAGCCGGGTGTCTCCCAAGGAGAGGCCGTACGGCCCCTGCGTAAGGGGCGGGGGGTGACGCCCGGCGAAACGGGGACGCCGGGCGGACCGTTCCCGCTCCCCCTCCCCCTGATGCTCGCGATCGGCGGCGGGGTCGCCGTGGCGGGCGCGGGAGGGCTCTACCTGTGGTCGCGCGGCCGGCGGACGGTCGCCGCCACACCGTCCCCGGCGCCGCCGTGGCAGACGGCCCCCCAGGCCCCTCAGACCCCTCAGATGCCCCTGACCCCCCAGGCTCCCCCTGGGACGATGGCCGCCGAGGCGCCGCCGCACCCGTGGGCACCCGAGCGTGACCCGCTGGCCGAGGCGCTCACCGAGGTGGCGGGCAGCGGGATCAGCCAGGCGCTCACCCAGCAGGTCGAGCGACTGTTCTCCGGAGGGCATCCGGGCAGGGAGACCCTGGTCGAGGCCTGCATCGGCTACCGGGACCAGATCGCCGAACGCCACCCCCGGCTGGCCGACACCCTGGGGGACGGCCTGAACCGGGCCGGGGTGCGGGAGATCGTCCCGGACGGGCAGCGGTTCGACCCACGCCTGCACGAGGCGTTCGGCTCCGAGCCGACCGACCGGCCCGAACTGCACGACACGGTGGCGGAGACCGTCAAGAGGGGGTACGCCGACGGCGGCCGGGTGATCCGCGTGCCGCAGGTCGCCGTCTACCGTCACCCGGCGCCCGGAGGCGAGGGTGTGGGGTGAGGCGCTCAGCCGTCGGCCAGGCCGGTCTGCAGCCGCCTCCTGGCACGGTGGATCCAGGCCCGGACCGTGTTCAGCGGCACCCCGAGCGAGAGCGCGACCTGCTCGTAGGTCAGTCCGCCCGCCCACAGCAGCAGCGCCTCCCGATGGGAGGCGGGCAGCCCCGTCAGCGCCCTGCGCAGGTCGGCCAGCCTGGCGACCGAGTCCTCGAAGGGGTCGGCGACCAGGAGTTCCTCGGCGACCTCGGCCATGAGCGCGTCCCGGGGAGGACGGCGCCTGATCACCGAGTGGGAGGCGTTGCGCGCGATGGCCAGCACCCAGGCCCTGAAGGGCGACCTGCCCTGAAAGGCCGGCAGGCCGCGCCAGGCCGCCAGGTGCGTGTCCTGGAGCGCGTCGAGGGCGTCGGCGCGGTTGCCGGTCAGGTGGTAGCAGACGCCGAAGGCCGGGCGCCGCGCCATCGACCACAGCTCGGCGAAGGCCCTCTCGTCACCCCCGCGGGCCGCCGCCACGAGCAGGCTCTCACCATCGGCGGCGTCCTCGGTCCTGTCCTCGACGGCCCCGCCCAGCGACACGCTCGTCATCGGTCACCCATCGTCCGGGAGCGGAAAATCAGCCAATGACATCACGTTCCGCGACCGCCCGGTATGTGGTGGTCCGCCATGATATTGGACCGTGATAATCCCCATTCCCGGTCGTCCCATCACGAGTCAGACGGCCTGACCGACCTGCGTCGACTCCCTCAGGGAGGGCCGGGAAACCGATACAGGAGGAGAACCTGCCCATGGTGCCGCGGACGTTCCCGCCCGCCCCCCGCCCACGGCCCGCACCCGGCGGTGACGCGTGACGGCGGGCCCCGCCGACCTGCTGCGCGACCTCTGCGACTCCACCTCGGCCAGACTCGCCGGGCCCGAGCTGCGCGAGCGGATCGCCCAGGTGCGCGCGAGCCTCGACGCCCCGCTGCGGGTCGCGGTCGCGGGCGCGGTCAGCAGCGGCAAGTCGACCCTGGTCAACGCCCTGCTCGGGCTGCCCGTCGCCCCGGTCGACGCGGGCGAGTGCACCTTCGTCGTCACCCAGTACGAGTACGGCGAGGACGACGGACTCGTCACGATCGAGCTGAAGGACGGGGGCGTCGCCCACTCGCGGCTGCTGCCCGGCCACCGGCTGCCCTCGGACCTGGGGGTCGAGGTCGCCCGGATCAGGCGCCTTCGCGTCACGCTGGACCAGCCCTCCCTGCGCACGGTCACCATCGTCGACACCCCCGGCATGAACACGGTGACGGCGGCCAACGAACAGGCCGCCAGGAGCATGCTGTTCGGCTCCGGGGACGAGGACGACCGCGCCCAGGCGATGATCTACGTGCTGCGTTACGTCCAGAAGTTCGACGACACCACCCTCGCCGAGTTCCGCGGCCTCACCGGCGCCTGCGGGATGAGCTGCGTCAACACCCTGGCCGTGCTGGGCCAGGTCGACCGGCGCGGCGACGAGGACGACCCCTGGCCCACCGCGCGCCGCCTGGCGGCCAAGGGCTACCAGGACCTGCGGACCTCCGTCTTCGACGTGGTCCCGGTGATCGGCCTGCTGGCCGAGACCGCGCGGGCGTGCCCGCCGGACGCCGAGGAGTTCGCGGCGCTGTCCGAACTGGCTCGGATGGACGAGGACGACCTGGAGGACTACCTCCTCGACCTGGAGGACTTCCGCACCGCTGCCGACCTTCCCGTCCCCGCCGAGGTACGGCACCGCCTGGTCGCGAAGCTGCACCGCTACGGCATCGTGACCGCGGTGCGCGCGCTGCGTGAGGGCGTCGCCGGGGACACCGGGGCACTCGCGGCGCACCTGCTGGAACGGTCGGGATACGCCTCCGCCGGGAAGGCCGCGACCGGCTCGGTCGCCGCGGGCATCGCCCACTTCGCCCGCCGCGCCGACCACCTGAAGGCCCTCGACGCCCTGACCAGGCTGCGCGCCCTCGCCCGCACCCCGGCGCTCGGCTCGGACCGCGTCACCCTGGACGCGCTCGCGGCCCAGCTCGACGAGAACAAGCCGATCGCCACCGCGCTCGGCGGCCTGCGGATCTTCGCCGCGGCCGAGGCGCTCGGCAGGGGCACGCTCGTCCTGAACGAGGAGATGACGGCGGAGCTGCTGCGCATGGCCCGCCACGACGACCCCGCCGAGCAGCTCGGCCTGGCCGCCGGGGCGCCGAAGCCGGAGATCGCCGCCGCGGCCACCGCCGCCTCGATGCGCTGGCGCACCCTGGCCATGATGAGCGAGGGCCGCACCGGCGGGCACCGGGCCAGGGACGTGCTGACCGTCCTTGAGGACGTCGTCGGCGCGGCGCTCACCGAGGACCGGGGCCCGGCCACCCCCACGGGGGCGGGCCCGCTGCCCCCTGTCTCCGTGGACCGGGCGGCGGCCGAGGCGCTGCGCTCGTCCCCGATGGTCCCCGCGGACGAGCGGCGCTCCGTCGAGCTGCTGCTGACCGGGACCGAACTGGCGCTCCAGCTCGGCGCGCCGCCCTCGGCCCCCCGCGCCGAACTGGCCGGTTACGCCGCCGCGCTGGCCGCCAGGTTCCGCGTGCTGACCCACAGACCCCTGCCCATCAGGCAGCGCAGGGCGGCCGAGACCCTCTGCGAGGCCTACGAGGCCGTCTGGGCGTGGTGCGACCGGCCGGACGGCCCCTCCGGCACCCCCTCACCGGCACGATCCCGACAGGAGAACGTCAGTTGACGACCCCCGACCAGGCGGGCCCGGTGGCCCGGCTGCTGCGTTACGCCAACGAGGTCCACGGCCTGGCAGGCCGGTGCGGCAGGCCGGACCTGGCCGAGGTGCTGGCCGCGAGCGCGGCCAGGTGGAAGGACGAGTGCACCGACATCGTGGTCGCGGGCGCGCAGAAACGCGGTAAGAGCCGCCTGCTCAACACCCTGGTCGGCCACCCCGACCTGCTGCCCGTCGACGCCGACGTCGCGACCAACTGCTTCCTCTCCCTGCGGCGCGGCCCCCGCCTCACCGCCGTCGTGCACCGCAACACCGACACCGGGCTCGTCGAGACCCCGATCACCGTCGAGTCGATCCCCGACTACGCCTCCATGCGCGGTGACGCGGGCAAGCGGCGCGACGTCGTCAGCGTGGACGTCACCCTGGACAACCCGCTGCTGGACGGCCTGCGGCTGCTCGACACCCCCGGGGTGGACAGCCTGACGGTCGGGCACAGGCAGGTGACCGTGGCCATGCTCCAGCGGGCCGACGCCCTGCTGTTCACGCTCAGCGCGCAGGACCAGCCGGTGCTCAGGCACGAGCTGGAGTTCCTCGCCGAGGCCGCCGAGCGGGTCCAGGCGATCGTGTTCGTGCTGACCAAGGTGGAGGACTCCACCAACTGGCACAGCCTGCAGGAGGAGAACAAGGCCCGGCTGAGGACCTTCGTCACCGAGGCGATCGCCGCCGACCCCGGCAGGACGGCGACGCTGAGCCCGCTGCTGCGGGCGCCCTGGATTCCGGTGAGCTCGAAGCTCGCCGAGGCCGCCGCGGCGAAACGGCGGGAGGGACGCACCGAACGGGCCGACGCGCTGCGGGCCCGCAGCGGCATGGACGTCCTGGAGCGGTACCTGCGCGGGTTCGCCGACGGCCGGGAGTCCGCGCGTGGCGCGACCGTGGTCGCCGCCGCGCTCTCCGCGCTGAACTCACTGGCGGCCGGGGCGCAGGACGACGTCGCCGCGGGCTCCGACGACGCCGGGGACGTCACCGCACGGCTCGCCGAGCTGGACGCGGAGCTGGCCGCCCTCGGGGAACTGACGGCCAAGCGCAGGGCGGGCGCCGTCGCCAACACCTTCCTCGGGCGTGAGGTCGGCGGGATCGTGGCCGCCCGGGTGGCCGAGATCCGCCAGCCGTACGAGAACGCGATCGCCACGCTGAAGAAGCAGGAGCAGATCGACAGGTACATGGCGGAGCTGCCGGAGAGCGTCCAGCGCTCACTTGAGGCCGTCTGGTCGCAGATCGTCTACGACGTGGAGAACCTGGCCAGGACCACGCTGGACGCCTTCGCCCGCGACCTGGGCCTCGACCCGGTCGAGCTGACCTCCGACAGGCGCGCGATGCCCAACCTGTCGCAGGTCCAGGTCAAGGGGGACCAGGCCGCGGACACGCCGGTCGACGTGGACATGGTGCGGGACGTGCTGCCCTCGATCTCGATGGCCGCCTCGTTCGGCGGCCTGGCCGCGGCCATGCTCGGCCCCGTCGGCTTCCTCCTGGTCGCCCCCGCCATCGGGGCCTCCATCTTCTTCGGGCGGCGCTCGCTGGAGAAGGTGCAGCGCAACCAGGCCGCGATCAGGGGGGCGCTGCGCGACCAGTTCTCCGTCGTCGCCAGGGAGATGACCCTCGACCTGGAGCGGATGGTCGCCACCTGGCGGGTCAGCGTCGAGCAGGCCGCCGACGACAACCTGATGCGAAGGCGCAAGGACCTTGAGAGCAGGCGGGCGGAGCTGAAGTCCGCCTCGGCCCGTTCGGCCGCCGACCGCCAGAGGTCGCGGCAGTCCGGCCAGGACCGCATCGCCGCGATCAACGCCCTCACCAGGCGCGGCCACGAGCTGCGTGAGGAGCTCGCCGCGGCGGTCGCCGCCCTGGGATCGGCCCCCTGACCGTCCTGTCCCCGTTCGCGCCCCGTGCCCCCGGCGACGTCCGCCGGGGGCACGGTCGTCTTCCTGGCGTCACAGCGGCAGGTGCACCAGGGCCGCCGGCTGGTCACGGGTGGCGCCGGTGGCGTCTCCCGGCCGGTGCAGGCACAGCAGGCCGCTGGGGACCCGGACGACCGGCTCGAACAACCCCGGCGTGCGGTGCACCTCCCGCGCCCCCGAGGGGGTGACGTGCACGAGCCTGCTGCGACCGGCGTCCAGCATCGTCATCCAGATCGAGTCGCCGTCCACGACCAGTCTCGGCCGCTCCCAGCGGTTTCGGGAGGTCAGGTGACCGGCCAGGGTCGCCGACTGCTTGCCCATCAGGAACTCCAGCGTGTGCGAACGCTGGTTGAAGATCCCCACCGACCAGCCCCTGGCGGGACTCACCTGGTCGGCGCCGACCGCGTAGATCTGACCGCCCGCCGGGACCCAGCGCAGGGCGCCCGCCCTGGGGCGGGGCATGACGAGCTTGGTCCTGCCGTCGGCGGTGTCGGCCTCAAGACCGGCCGAGCTTGAGGTGAACCACCTGCCGTTGTGCAGGACGACCTGGTGCAGCCAGCTACGGCCGGGCTCCCGCACCGTCGGGCGCACGACACCGCCGGGGTCGATCAGGCACAGCACCTGCCAGGGCCTGAAGTCGTGGTGCCTGTTCTGGAACATCGGCTTGTTGCTGCTGAACTGCCCGAGCACCACCGTGCAGCCTGGCGCTCCGACGGAGGGCGCGGGGTCGTTGCCGCTGGGCCCCTCCTGGTCGACGAGCCGCCGCGACCGGTTGTCCTCGTTGAGGAACCACTGGGTGTACGGCCCCAGGTCGCGCGGCTGCGGCGCCTGGAACATGAAGCCCCCGCCCAGGTCGAACTCGACCACCGACAGCTGCCCCGTCTCCCCCCAGGGCAGGCCGACCGAGCTGTCCACCGGGACCGGCTGTCGTGGCTGGAAGAAGACCCAGGCGGTACGGCCGTGCGCGATCACGGTCGGGTTGCCCCACACCTGGAGCGGGTGGGTGCCGCGGATGGCCAGGTCGGGGGTGAGGACACGCACCAGGGTCTGCGCGGGCCCGACCTGCTCGACCGCGGCGACGCCCTCACGTGAGACGTCCCACTCGACCAGCCTGCCGAAGCGCAGCTCACGGTCGTGCCTGCCCTCGACGCCGTCGAGCCTGCGCAGCAGGTGGCCGCTGTCGAAGGCCTGGTGGACGAAGACCCTGCCCGCCTCGGCGCGGGCCTCAAGCACACCGTCGAGCACCTTGGCCACGCCCGGGACGACCGGCCCGTCCTGCGCGCCCCGCTGCGCCCCCTGCGGACCGTTCCCGGGGACGACCTTGTGGCCGCCGGTGTGACCGCCCTCCGGGCCGGTGAAGACCTGCCCGCCGCCGGTGACACCGAGGCGTGCAGAGGACTTGGCGGGCGCAGAGGGCTCGGCGCGGGCCGCCGGGACGCTCTGGGACTGTTCGGGGTCCCGCTGCTCGACCTTGAGCTTCCAGGCGAGCTGGGCGGCGCCGTACGCGACGACGATCTTCGGGTCGTCGTAGGTGCGCACCCGGTCGCCGAGCCTGTCGCGCACGGCCTCCTGGACCAGCGGCATCCGGCTGGCGCCGCCGGTCATGAACACCGCCGCCAGTTCGTCCTGCGTGATCCCGGCCCCGCGGATCGTCTCCTCCAGGATGTCGACCGTCTTGACGATCTCGGCCCCGATGAGGTCCTCCAGGTCGCTCCTGGCGATGTGCACGTCCTCGTTGATGCCGACCACGTAGTGGGAGGAGGTGTCGAACTTCGACAGCGCCTCCTTGGCCTCCCTGGCCATCTTGAGCAGGTCGGCGGCGTAGCTCACGTAGCGGCGTTCCGGGTTGCTGGTCACCTGCTGCCACCAGTCGGCGTCCAGGCGCTCGATCTGCGCCCCGAGGAAGGCGAAGATCTGTTCGTCGAACACCTCCCCGCCGATCTCGTCGCTGCCGCCGGGCTCGCCGACGACCTTGAAGTCGCTGCCGTCCGCGGTGAGCACGGCCGCGTCGAACGTGCCGCCGCCGAGGTCGTAGACGGCCAGGTGGGAGCCGTCGGCCCGTTTGGCGGTGGCGAAGTAGCGGGCCGAGGCGACGGGCTCGTCGACGAGCACGATCCGCACCCCGCGCACCACCTGCCTGGCCGCCTCAAGCAGTACGGCCTTGCGGTCCTCACCCCAGGCGACGGGATGGGTCAGCGCGATGCAGTCGGGCGGGGCTCCGTCGAAACGCCTCCTGCCCTCGCTCACGAACAGTTCGAGCAGCGCCGCCATGGCGTCGGCGACGGCGACCGGCACCCCGCCGAGCAGCATCCGGCCCCGGCCGACGTAGCGCTTGGGGTTGCGCTCGACGCGTTCCGGATTGAGCGCGATGCCCCGCTGGGCGATCCGGCCCGCGACCAGCGTGCCGCGCTCGTCGAGCATGACGGCCGAGGGGATGCGCCGTTCCCCCTCGACCTCCAGGACGTCGAAGCGCCCTTCGGCGGCTATGACCCCGGCGGAGAAACTCGTCCCGAGATCGACGCCGAGGCACCACTGCGCCATTTGCCACTCCTCGTAGATGCGGACCCGGTCGTCCCACGTTCACAGGCCGCGGCCGATCGTGGCGGGCACGCCGGGGGCGGCCGGGGTGCGCGGGAGGCTCCTCGGGATGAGTGCGGGGCGGGAAGGCACCATCTTACGGTTCCCCGCGCTCTCACGGTGATCCCGTAGTGATCCCGTAGTGATCCCGTAGTGATCCCGTGGTGGCCTCCCGGGCCGTCTCAGCCTCCGGGGCCGCCCTCCGGGCGGGTGGCCAGGGAGGCGAGTACCCGCGCGAACGCCTTGGGCGGGGCCACGACCAGCCGGATCTGGCCGTCCTGGCTGACGAGGTCGGCCCTGATAAGGGTGAGCCTTCCCTCGTGCCACCAGTAGACCTGGGGGCTGAGCCCGTCGGCCCGCAGGTCGCACTCGCGCTGGGCGAACAGCCGCAGCCGTTCGATCGCACGGACGACCTCGATGCCCTCGACCGGGTGGACGATCATCTCCGAACGGCTCGGCAGCGCGACCAGCACCCCGTCGGCCGGCACCCGGAGGTAGTCGTCCAGGCGACGCAGGTGGGCGGCGGCGCCGGCGGTCGCGCCGCTCAGCCGCAGCGCGGTGGCGCCGCCGAGGTCGATCGCGTCGGCCGACAGCCGCCCGTCGCCCGCCGCGTTGCCCACGGCCTCCTCCAGCGCCTGCGCGGCGGTGACCGGCCAGCATCCGACCTCCTCGGGACGGAGCGGCCTGGCGGCCTCGCCGTACCCGACGGTCAGCACCTCGACCAGGTCGGCGCTGAGGTGGCGGCCGACGACGGCGCCCGCCAGGTCGTCGGCGGGCTGGAGCCGGGTGCGCAGCAGCGGGCGGACCTGGTCCAGGTCGCAGGCGTCGAACGGCTCCCCGGCCGTGGCCAGGACGTGGGACAGGTGCTCGGAGACCAGCACCGGCCAGTCCTCGCGCGAGCGCCTGCGCGCCTCGGCCCGCAGTCCCGCCAGCCGTACCACGTGCCTGACCGTCCGCTCGCCGGAGTCCGACAGGGTCAGCGTCCCGCCGTCGGCGGAGAAGGCACAGGAGTAGCCGAGGGTGTCGGCGACCAGGGAGAGCAGGGAGTCGAGATCGACGTCCTCGACCGGCCGCGCGGCTCTCCTGGCCTGCCGGTCGCGACGCCGCCGGAACAGCCTCACACGCCCATCCCCTCTGCGCTCTCCTCCTAGGTCCGCACCTAGACTGCCTCCACGGGGGCGGTGTTTGAGCCGGTCAGAGAGCACGATTCTGCATCAATAGCACCAAGTGCCCCTAGCAGCACACTCAGCTGTGGTGTGCCGTGCCCCACGGGAAGGCCCGCGATGACCGGCACCCCGAGCGGCGCGAGCCGCTCCCGCAGCACCGGGTACGGATCGCCGCAGCGCTCCCAGGAGCCCAGGGCGAAGCCCGCGGCCCCGTCCAGCGCCCCCGACATGAGCAGCTGGGTGAGCATCCTGTCGATCCGGTAGGGCGCCTCGGTGACGTCCTCAAGCAACACGATCCTCCCCCGCGCCCGCAGCTCGTACGGCGTGCCGCACAGCGCCGCGAGCAGGCTGAGGTTCCCGCCGGTCACCGGCGCCTCGACCCGGCCCGGAACGATCACCCGATCTCCCTCGACGGGCGCGGGCGTGCCGAACAGGGCAGCGGCGAGATGTTCAAGCGTACGGGGTTCCGGCCCCTCCGGGTCACTGAGGGTCGCACAGGCGGGCATCGGCCCGAACCACGAGGCGACACCCAGCATGACGGCGAAGGCCCGGTGCAACGCGGTGACGTCGCTCGAACCGGCCAGTGTCTTCGGCCCCGCGGCCCGCATGGCCTCCCAGTCGAGCAGGTCGAGCACCCTCGTCGCCCCGTAACCGCCCCTGGCGCAGAACACCGCGGCCACGTCCGGCTCGCACCAGGCCGCCTGCAGGTCGGCCGCCCGCGCGGCGTCCGTCCCCGCGAGGTAGCCCTCCCGGTCGAGCACGTGGGCTCCGGTGACGACCTCCAGGCCGAGCTCCCGTAACAGCCGCACCCCGCGTGCCAGGCGCTCGGGGTCGGGAGGCCCGCAGGGCGCCACGACCGCGACCAGGTCACCGGGGCGGAGCCTGCGCGGGACGGTCACGTGATCACGCACAGGATCAGGCACAGAATCGGGCACGGGATCGGGCGCGACCGGTTCGCTCACCCCCCAAACGGTGCCACACTGGGCTCACATATGCGACCTCCGACCCACATCCTCGTGGTCAACGGCATCAAGGTCCGCCAGCCGGTGTTCGTGCTCGCCGCCCCGCACTCCGGTTCGGATCTGCTTGCCCGGGCCCTCAAGCGCTCCCCCGGCTTCCACGTCACCATGGGACGCGCCTCGGTGACCCATGTCGTGTACGCCTTCGCCAGGCGGCCCTCCATCACCCGCAGGGGCATGGGCGCGACCCGGGTGCTGCGCGACGCCCTGGCCGAGTCGTGGCAGATCGTTCCCGGCGCGTGCCGGGAGTGCCCGGCCCCCTGCCGGGAGGCGGGCGGGGTGACCGGGGAGGGCCCGTGCGTGACCTCCGGCTCCGTCGCCCGGTTCGGCGACGCCAGTCCCGACCTGATCTACAGCGCCTCGGTGCTGCTGCAGGCGTTCCCCGACGCCAGGTTCGTCCAGCTCATCAGGGACGGCCGTGACGTGGCGGCCGACATGATGGCCGACCCCGCGGCGCTCTCGTGGTTCAGGCCCGCCATGCTGAGCGAGGAGACCGAGTTCCCCAACCCCTTCCTCGGCGTCAACTCGGGCGAGCACGGGGAGCGCTGGAAGGCCATGCCGACGGCGGGCAAGTGCGCGCTGCGCTGGCGCAGCGCCGTACGCCTGTCGGCCACGCTCCACCGGGAGCTGCCCCGCGAGCAGCTGCTGACCCTGCGCTACGAGGACCTGGCCGCCTCCCCCGCCGAGGCCGCCCAGGGGCTGTCCGACTTTCTGGGCACCCGGGTCTCCAAGGTCGCTCTGTACGGCAGGCACGCGCCACAGGTCGGCGTCTGGCACACCCGGCTGCGCGGTACGGACGCCGAACTCGTCGGGAAGGTCGCCCGTGAGGAGCTGACCCGGCTCGGCTATCGCTGAGCCGTCACTCCCGCGGCCCCGAGGGGGAGCTGAACTGGGTGCGGTGGAGCTCCGCGTAGAGCCCTCCCTCGGCCAGCAGCTCCTCGTGCCGGCCCCGTTCCACGACGCGGCCGTCCTGGACGACCAGGATCTGGTCGGCCTCCCGGACGGTGGACAGCCGGTGGGCGATGACCAGCGAGGTCCTCCCGGCCAGCGCGGTCTTCAGGGCACGCTGCACCGCGGCCTCGGACTCGGAGTCCAGGTGCGCGGTCGCCTCGTCGAGCACGACCACCCTGGGTGCCTTGAGCAGCAGCCTGGCCAGCGCCAGGCGCTGTTTCTCCCCGCCGGACAACCGGTAGCCCCGGTCACCGACGACGGTCTCCAGGCCCTCGGGCAGCGCCTCGACCAGGTCGGCGATCTGCGCGGCGCGCAGGGCCTCCCAGATCTCCTCCTCCGTCGCGTCCGGCCTGGCGTAGGAGAGGTTGGCCCCGATGGTGTCGTGGAAGAGGTGGGCGTCCTGCATGACTACGCCGACGCTCTCACGCAGGGAGGCGAAGCCGACGTCGCGGACGTCGAGGCCGTTGATCCTGACCGTGCCCTCGTCGGCGTCGTAGAGCCGGGAGACCAGGCTGGTGACGGTCGTCTTGCCCGCCCCCGAGGGACCGACGAGCGCGACCATCTCTCCGGCCCTCGCGGTGAAGGAGACCCCGCGCAGCACCTCCTGGCCGGGGGACGTCTCGGGACGGGCCACCGTCTCAAGTGAGGCGAGCGAGACCTCCGAGGCCGCGGGGTAGCGGAAGCGGACGTTCTCGAACTCGACGGTCACGGGCCCCGGCGGGACGGCGACCGCGTCCGGCCGTTCGGCCACCATCGGCTTCAGGTCGAGCACCTCGAAGACCCGGTCGAAGCTGACCAGGGCGGTCATCACGTCGACGTGCACGTTGGACAGGCTGGTCAGCGGGCCGTACAGGCGCATCAGGAGGGCGGTGAGCGCGACGAGGGTGCCCAGCTCGAAGGCGCCGCCGACGGCCAGCACGCCGCCCACGCCGTAGACCAGGGCGGTGGCCAGCGCGGCGACCAGGCCGAGCGCGACCCGGAAGACCGTCCCGTACATGCCGACGACGACACCGACGTCACGCACCCGGCCGGCCCGGCGTCCGAAGGCGTCGGCCTCCTCCTGCGGCCTGCCGTACAGCTTGGCGACGGTGGCGCCCGCGACGTTGAACCGCTCGGTCATCATGGAGCTCATCTCGGCGTCGAGCTGCATCTGCTCGCGGGTGAGCCCCGACATCTTCCTGCCGACCCACCTCGCGGGCAGGAGGAAGAGCGGCAGCAGCACCAGCGCGACGAGCGTGATCTGCCAGGACAGCACCAGCATGGCGCCCAGGACCAGCACCAGCATGACCACGTTCGAGACGACGGAGGACAACGTGCTCGTCAGCGCCCGCTGCGCGCCGATCACGTCGCTGTTGAGCCTGGAGACCAGGGCCCCGGTCTGGGTGCGGGTGAAGAAGGCCACGGGCATGCGCTGCACGTGGTCGAAGACCTCGGTGCGCAGGTTGTAGATCAGGCCCTCGCCGATCCTGGCGGAGAACCAGCGCTGCGCCAGCGTCAGCGCGGCGTCGGCGACGGCCAGCGCCGCGATGACCCCCGCCAGGGTGACCACGACGCCGGAGCGGCCCGGGGTGATGCCGTCGTCGATGATGGCCTTCATCAGCAGCGGGTTGACGATCACGATGACGGACCCGGCCACGACCAGCGTGAGGAAGGCGAGGATGTGCCGGGTGAAGGGGCGCGCGTAGCCCGCGATGCGTCTGACCGTGCCCGGCGCGAGCCGCTCCTTGGTCACCGAGCTGTCACGCCGCAGGGAACGCATCGTCTGGGGGCCGAACCCCCCGCCCATCATCGTCATGTGGCCTCCTCCGCCGGTGCGAGCACCGTGGCGGGCCCTGGCATTCCCTCGTCAGCTCCCGGCGAACAACGCCCTGACCCGGGCGATCTGCTCCCGGCGCTCGGCGGCGCCCTGTTCCTTGAGCGTGCGCTCCCGTGCCCCCTGGAGCAGGCGTTTGGTCGCGGTCGCGGCGCCCCTGTCGACCGACAGCAGCGCGGCGGCCAGATCCCGTACGGCCCGCGTCAGCTCCTCCCCTGCGACGACCAGCTCGGCGAGGCCGAGGGCGGCCGCCTCCCGCGCCCCCACGGCACGGGCGGTGAGACAGATCTCAAGGGCTCTGGGCAGGCCGACCAGGTCGACCAGTGGCTTGGTGCCCGTCAGGTCGGGGACCAGCCCGAGGGCGGGCTCCCTCATGCACAGTGTGGCGTCTTCGGCCAGGATCCTCAGGTCACAGGCCAGGGCCAGCTGAAACCCGGCTCCGATCGCGTGGCCGTTCACGGCGGCGATGGAGACGATGTCCGGGCGGCGCAACCACAGGAATCCCCGCTGCGCCTGGGCTATCCGTTGTTCGAAGGTCGAGTCGTCGGCCGCCGCGAGAGTCGCGAGCGAACCCTGACCCGGGATGCCCTCGGGGTTGAGCAGACGCAGGTCGATGCCTGCCGAGAAGGACGGCCCCTCACCTCGGACCACGACGATCCTCACCTGCTGCGGCAGGGAGTCACCGATGCGAGCCAGCTCGGACCAGGTGGCGAACGTCTGTGCGTTACGCCTCTCCGGCCGGTCCAGCGTGATCGTCGCGATCTCGCCGTCCACCTCGAAGCGCAGACCGGCCTCCTCGTGAGAGACCTTCTCCGCGCTCCCCCCGATCGCCGCTTCCGCCATCGCCCGCTCCAGCTGTCGTTCGTACGTCTCGCCCGAGCCTATCGACTCTCTAGAAGGAGGTTCTACAGGCCCGAGCGGGACGTGTCAGCGGAGGACGAGCGGCTGCGGTCGCGCGTTTCCGAGGCGGGGTCAGCGCTTCGACTTACCTCGGGTGGCGCCGCCGCGCCCACGCAGAGTCACACCGGACTCGCTCAGGATGCGGTGGATGAAGCCGTATGACCTGCCGGTTGAAGCGGCCAGCGCCCGGATGCTCTCACCGGCGCTGTAGCGCTTCTTCAGATCGGCGGCCAGTTTTTCACGGTCGGCCCCGGTCACCCGGGTGCCCTTCTTGAGAGTCTCGGCCACGAGTACCTCCTGTAGTGCCAGACTTCCGCAGCGTTACTCACGCCATGATCAGTCATTTCTGCGAGATCGGCTACCTACTCCATGGGAAAAGATCCGTACCCGCTCAAATTAAGATCAGGCAAGTGCCACAAGATCGGAAAATTCCTCGCTCCAAGCGTCTTCAACTCCGTCTGGTAGCAAGATCACCCTATCGGGTCGGAGAGCCTCTACAGCCCCCTCATCATGCGTAACAAGGACAATCGCCCCAGAATAGGATCTTAGTGCAGAAAGAACCTGCTCCCTGCTGGCGGGGTCGAGGTTGTTCGTAGGCTCGTCGAGCAGCAGGACGTTGGCCGAGGAGAGCACCAGCGTGGCCAGGGCCAGCCGCGTCTTCTCCCCACCGGAGAGCACTCCCGCGGGCTTGTCCACGTCGTCCCCGGTGAACAGGAACGAGCCGAGGACCTTGCGCAGGTCGGAGTCCGCGAGCTCCCCGCCCGCCGAGCGCATGTTCTCCAGCACGCTCCTGTCCGGGTCGATCGTCTCGTGTTCCTGGGCGTAGTAGCCCAGTTTGAGCCCGTGGCCGGGCTTGACCTCGCCGGTGTCCGGCTCCTCCAGACCGCCCAGGATGCGCAGCAGCGTGGTCTTGCCCGCGCCGTTCAGGCCCAGGATGACGACCCTGCTGCCCCTGTCGACGGCCGCGGCGACGTCGGTGAAGACCTCAAGCGAGCCGTAGGACTTCGACAGGCCCTCCGCGCTGATCGGCGTACGGCCGCAGGGGGCGGGCTCGGGGAAGCGCAGCTTGGCGACCCTGTCACTGCGCCACTCGGCCTCCAGGCCGGACAGCAGCCGCTCGGCGCGGCGCTGCATGTCCTGCGCGGCCTTGGCCTTCGTCGCCTTGGCCCGCATCTTGTCGGCCTGCGACATCAGCGCCGAGGCCTGCTTCTCCGCGTTGGCCCGCTCGCGCCTCCTGCGCTTCTCGTCGGTCTCCCGCTGGGTCAGATAGGCCTTCCAGCCGACGTTGTAGGTGTCGATCACCGCTCGGTTGGCGTCCAGGTGCAGGACCCGGTTTACCGTCGCTTCAAGAAGCCCGACGTCGTGGCTGATAATGATCAAACCACCTTGATGCGATCGCAAAAAATCACGAAGCCACCCGATTGAGTCTGCATCGAGGTGGTTTGTCGGCTCGTCAAGAAGGAGAGTCTCCGCTCCGGAGAACAGGATGCGGGCCAGCTCGACCCGCCTGCGCTGCCCTCCTGACAGTGTCTCCAGCGGCTGTCCGAGCACCCTGCCGGGCAGTCCCAGGCTGGAGGCGATCGAGGCCGCCTCCGACTCGGCGGAGTAGCCCCCAAGGACGTGCAGCCGGTCCTCAAGACGCCCGTAGGCGCGCACCGCGCGGTCCCTCGTGCGCCGGTCCTCCGAGGCCATGCCCTGCTCGGCCTCGCGCAGCTCGCGCAGGACCTCGTCGAGACCCCGCGCCGACAGGATCCGGTCGCGGGCCAGCACCTGCAGGTCACCGGTGCGCGGGTCCTGCGGCAGGTAGCCGACGGAGCCCGAGGTCGAGACCGTGCCCGCCGCGGGGAGGCCCTCACCGGCCAGCACCCTGGTCAGGGTGGTCTTGCCCGCGCCGTTTCGGCCCACCAGACCGATCTTGTCACCGGGGCCGACCCGGAACGAGGCCCCCTCGATGAGCAGCCGGGCCCCGGCGCGGAGTTCGATGTCAGAAGCTACGATCATGGTTGGAGAACACTCCCAGAATGGACGTACACGGGCTCACCTCACTGGCCGAACCCGCCGCCGCCCTGTGTCTCCCGGCTCCGGCCCGGCTGTCTCGCCTCATCGGGGGCGGCGTCAATCGGAAGTGCGCATACCGATCAGTGTACGGCGCACCCGAGCAGCCCTGGTCTCCCCGAAGCCGCCGGTCCGGCGGCCTCGACCTGCCCCGGCGGTCCCGCGCCGGATCGCTCAGCCGGGATCGGTGACCCTTATCCTGACGGCGCGGAACTCCGCCGGGGTCCCCGCGAGCACCACGAGCCGGGGGTCGGGCACCGTCAGGAACGGTCCCGTCTCCAGCGCGAAGACCGGCGCGAGCCTGCGGTCGGCGCGCAGCGCGCCGACCGCGCGCCTGTCGCCGCCGAGGATCACCGCCTCCAGCTCCGCCACGTGCGGCCCGAGGACGCGCAGCGCCACCTCGGCCGCCGCCTCGTGCGCCTGGCCCACCTGCTTCTCCCTGCGCCTGGCGAATCTCTGCTGGGACCACCCACCCGCCGCGCTGCGGCCGTGGACCTGCCGCGACCCCACCTTGGAGGACAACAGCTCGTCGCCCTGGAAGACGCCCGCCGCGTGGCCGCCGAGCCGTACCAGCAGGACGCCGACCCGGCGCTCAGTGCGCGCGTGGGTGATGAGGCGCGCCAGCGGGCCACCGCCCGAGGTGGTCAGCGGCGGGAAGGGCACCTGACACTCCGCCGCGGCGCCGTCCGCGCCCAGCAGCCGCACGACCTCCTCCCCGGCCGTCACCGAGGGCGGCCCGTGCCGCTCGGCGAAGCCGTCGATCCAGCGGCCGATGCGGGCCGGGCCGACGCTGACCCAGCGTCCGCCCCCCTTCGCCGGTCGTGACGTCATATGACGGGACACTACCGGCTCCTGTCCGGGCGAACCGCCTTCAACGAACGGCGAAATATCGGTGAACATCATTGAACGTCGCTTATGCGGTTGCTGACGATGGTCCATTCTCTGTACGTGTCGAGCAGAACACATCTCCTCCCGCCGGGCACCGCGACGGCCGCCACAGCGGCCACAGCGGGGTCCACAGCGGCGTCCGCCATGGACGCCACCCCGATCGTCGACCTCGACACCGGAGGCGTCATCGCCCTCCAGGCGCCTGGCGACGGTCACGGCAACCTCTCCTCCGCCGTCCGCACGGTCCTGCAGATCTCCAGGAGTGAGGCGCTGCTCCCCCTGGTGCTTCCGATCCCCTCCTCCGCGGTGATCGGTGGATCGGCCGCGCTGGCCCCGCTCCATGAGGCCCTGCGCACCGCGGGCCGCAGGCCGCGCGAGGTCATCCTGATGGTCAGGGGCGACTTCGCGCAGGTCGAACGCCAGTCCCTGATCACCGGGCTCGACGGGCTGCGCGCCATCGGCTACCTGATCGCGGTCGGCGACCTGGGCACCGCCCACATCCCGCTGGACCTGCTCACCGACGCGGCACCGTACCTCGCCGTGCTCTCCCCCGACCTGGTCGCCAAGATGCCCCGCGACCCACGTCGCGCGGCCCTGACCGAGTCGCTGGCCACGTTCTCCCGCGGGATCGGCGCCCATGTCCTGGCCCCCGGCGTGTCCGAGGAGGCCCAGCTGACCGCGCTGCGTTCCTGGGGGGTACGGCTGGCGCAGGGTCCGCTGCTGGTGCCCGGCCCTTCGGGGAGGGTCCACGTGCCCATCGCGGCCCCGCGCCAGGAGCCGTCGCAGGCGCTGCTGGGCCCCCGCGTCCAGGAGTTCCTGCTGCCCGCCATGACCCTGCCCGTCGAGGCGACCGCGGAGGACGTCGTCGAGGCCTTCGGCACCGACCCGTCCATCACCAGCGTGATCCTGGTGGACGAGTACCAGCGGCCGAAGGGCAGTCTCGACCGCAGCCGGTTCCTGCTGTCCATCGCCAGCCGCTTCGGCCACGCCCTGTACGGCAAGAAGCCCGCCCTACGCCTGGCGGACCCGCCTCGCAACGCCCCGAAGACCACCCCGGTGATCGCCGCCATGCAGGTCGCCGGACGCGACGCCGAGCGTGTCTACGACGATCTGGTCGTCGTGGACGAGTTCGGCCGATGCATGGGCATCGTCCGGGTGGCCGACCTGATCCGCCAGGTCGCCGCGCAGCGCTGACATCTTTACACCGTAGATCATCAGGCGAGCGCCTCGGCCCATCGGGCGGTGTCGGTGATCTGGACCAGCCCGGCGATCAGCCCGTCCCTGAGGCGCAGGTCGTGGACGAAGGCCGCCTCGTGCGCCCTGCCGGTCGCACGGGCGGTCCCCCGGTAGTGCCCGAACACCACGGCCCGCTCCGGCTCCGGCCAGACCTGTTCCTCGGCGTGGGGCACGCTGTCCAGGTGCGAGAAGACCACCGCCCAGCAGTCGCGGAGCATCGCCTCGGGGCCGGCGTGCCTGCCGCCGACCCCCAGCGGCATGCCCGCGCTCACGGTGCCCACGAACTCCGGATGGAGCGCGCCCAGGATCCCCTCGGGGTCGCGGGCGGCGAACCCCCGGTACAGACGGTCGACCGCGTTCACCTGAACCTCCAATGGTTCTAGAGAGTGCTATCTAGAATAGCAGTCTGGATACCTCACGGACGAGAAAGGACAGGGAAGCGGACTCCAGACACTCGTCGCGAGCCCAAAATAGGGATATTGATCCACAAAAGGGATTTAAGGCGACACGACCAAGGGTCATCCAGAGAAACCGCCAAGCGGCTATGCCACTTAAATCACCGTATGCTACTACTTAGGGCAACCTAACTTGACGACCATCGGAGAGCGACCATGGCAGAGGGCAGACCGGCGCGTAAGACCATCCGTGGCCAGGTGAAACGGGTCGAGTGGATCACCCCGCACATGATCCGGGTGGTGCTCGGCGGCGACGGACTCGCGGGATTCGGCGCGGGCGCGTTCACCGACCACTACGTCAAACTCCTGTTCCCCCCACACGGGGTAACCTATTCCGCACCATTCGATCTGGAGCGGATTCAGGGCGAACTGCCCCGCGAGCAGTGGCCGACCACCCGGACCTACACCGTGCGCTCGTGGGATCCCGAGACGCTCGAACTGGCCATCGACTTCGTCCACCACGGCGACAGCGGCCTGGCCGGCCCGTGGGCGGCGGCCGTACAGCCCGGCGAGGAGATCCACTTCTTCGGTCCCGGCGGCGGCTACGCCCCCGACCCCGAGGCGGACTGGCACCTGTTCGTCGGTGACGAGAGCGCGCTGCCCGCCATCGCCGCCTCCCTGGAGCGGCTGCCCTCCGGTGTCCCGGCCCACGTGTTCGTCGAGGTCGCGGGCCCGCAGGAGGAGCAGCGGCTGGACTCCCCCGGCGACACGAAGATCGTCTGGTTCCACCGGGGCGACGCCCCGGTCGGCGAGGCGCTGGTCACCGCGGTGCGCGAACTGGACTTCCCCGAGGGAACCCCGCACGCCTTCGTCCACGGCGAGGCCGGCTTCGTCAGGACGCTGCGCCGTCACCTGCGGGCCGAGCGCGGCATTCCGCTGTCGCGGCTGTCCATCTCCGGCTACTGGCGCGTCGGCCGCGACGACGAGACCTGGCGCGCCGTCAAGCAGGACTGGAACCGGCAGATCGAGGAAGAGGAGGCCGCGACCCTGCCGTCCTGACGCGGGCGGGCCGATCAGAGCCACCCCTGCGCCTGGGCGCGCCGTACCGCCTCGATGCGGTCGCGGGCCCTGGGCCTTCCGGATGGCCGAGGACAGGTGGTCGCCGACCGTCCCCTCTGGCGGGTGCGGGCTCAGCGTGATGTCACCGACGGCCGAGCCGTCGGCCGCCACGGTCAGGACGTCACGGCCAGGACGTCGCGCTCCCCGGGCGAGAGCGGATTGGGCCCGGCACTCGGCGTGGCGGCGGCCGGTCCCGGGCCGATGACCCGTTCACCCGCGCGGACCCCGCGGATGGCGGCGGCGAGTTCACGGGCCGGGCCGTCCTTCACCGGGAAGGCCGCCGCTCCTGCCTCCATCGCCCGCCGCGGGCGGCCGGGACGGCCGAAGGTCGTCAGGATCACGATCCCGGGCAGGGCCGCGCGGGCACCCGCCCCGGCGGTGATCCCGTCCCCTGATGCCGTTCACGGCGCGACACCGGGAGCGGGCCCGCCGACGGCGTCAGTGCCGGTGATCCGGCGTTGACGGTGACATCTGCCAGAAGGCCCGCACCTCGGACGAGGACGAGAGGAGCCGGTTCAGACCCGGCAGGCGAAGATCGCGGTGACCAGGATGGCCTTGGCGCCGATCTCCCAGAGCTGGTCCATCACCTGCTGGTGCCCCTTGCGCGGCACCATGGCGCGGACCGCGACCCAGCCCTCCCGGTGCAGCGGGGAGACCGTGGGCCCTTCCATACCCGGGGTCAGGGCGATGGCCTCCTCGATGCGCTCGGCCCTGATGTCGTAGTCCATCATCACGTAGTCACGTGCCATCAGCACGCCCTGCAGCCTGCGGACGAGCTGCTGCACCCCGGGGCTCTCCCCGGCGCCGATCCGCTTGATCAGCACGGCCTCCGAGGTGGCGATCGGCTCGCCGAAGACCTCAAGGCCGATGTTGCGCAGCGTGGTGCCGGTCTCGACGACGTCGGCGACCGCGTCGGCGACCCCCAGCCGGATCGCCGTCTCGACCGCGCCGTCCAGCTTGATCACCCGGGCGTCCACGCCCTGTTCGGCCAGGTAGGCGCCGAGCAGGCCGGAGTAGGAGGTCGCGACGCGCTTGCCCTTGAGGTCCGTGACCGTGGCGAAGGCGCCCGGGTTGGCCGCGAAGCGGAAGGTCGAGGCGCCGAAACCGAGCGGCATGATCTCCTCGACCTGCGCGCCCGAGTCGTGGAGCATGTCACGGCCCGTGATGCCGGCGTCGAGGGTACCCTCGCCGACGTAGACGGCGATGTCCTTCGGACGCAGGAAGAACAGCTCGCAGGAGTTCTCCGGGTCGACGACCACGAGTTCCTTGCTGTCCTTGCGGGGACGGTATCCGGCTTCCTTGAGGATGGTCTGGGCGGCCTCGTTGAGGGCGCCCTTGTTGGGAACGGCGAGACGGAGCATGGTGGTGGCTTTCCTTGACGGATCTGCGGTCATGGGAACGTGAGCCGGGCGCACCGGCTCACAGATGCCTGTAGACCTCGTCCAGCCCGATCCCCTTGGCGAGCATGAGAACCTGCACGTGGTAGAGCAGCTGGGAGATCTCCTCAGCGGCCCGCTCGTTCGACTCGTGCTCGGCGGCCATCCAGCTCTCCGCGGCCTCCTCGACGACCTTCTTGCCGATGGCATGGACCCCGGCGTCCAGCGCGGCCACGGTGCCCGACCCCTCGGGGCGGGTCCGTGCCTTGTCTGACAGCTCGGCGTACAGCTCTTCGAAGGTCTTCATGGTCTCTCTCGGCGTCGTGGGATGTCGTTGCCAAGCCTAACGGCCCCGGGGACCACCACGGATGGGCGTCCACGCTCTGGACACGGCCGCGTCCCCTCCCACCCGGGCATATCACCGTGAAACGCCGGACGGGGCCGGTACGGCGTGTGCCGTACCGGCCCCGTCGGGGTGTCGTGGAAAGGTGCGGGACGCTCAGCGCCCGTGGTAGCCGCCGCGCCTGCCGCGACTGTCGGGACGGCCGCCGGAACGGGACTCCCCGCCCCGGAACTCGCCGTTGCCGCCGCCGCTGCGGAACTCACCGCCACCGCTGCGGAAGCCGCCCTGGCGGTCACCGCGGAACGGCTCCCTGCGCTCGCCACCGCGGTAACCCTCGCGGTCGCCGGTGGGGCGCTGCTCGGAGGACCTGAAGGGACGCTCCCCGCGGAAGGGGGGACGGTCGCCGCGGAACGGCTCCCTGCGCTCACCACCGCGGTAGCCGCCGCCGGTGCCGCGGCCCTCGGAACGACGCTCGGGGCGCTCAGTGCGGAAGTCGGAGTGCTCGGGACGCTCGGCGCGGAAGGGACGCTCGCCCCGCCCGCCTTCGCCCGCGGAACGCTCGCGCGGCTGGTAGCCCTCGCCGCCGTGGCCGGGACGGTCACGGAAGCGCCGCGGGCCGCGTCCGCCGCCGAAGCCGCCGCGCCGCTCGCGCTGCTTGGCGACCGGAGCCGCGGGCTCCCAGACCGGGATCGACTCGCCGCTGGGCTGGCGAGCCCCCGCGACCTCCTCAAGGCGGGGGTGCCCCGGGGTGGCCTTGAGCCGGAACGGCTTGATACCCGCGCGGCGGGTCATCGCGTCGGTCGAGCGGCGCTCGTTGGGGAGCACCAGCGTCATGACGGTGCCCTTCTCCCCCGCGCGCGCCGTACGGCCGCCACGATGCAGGTAGCTCTTGTGGTCCTGCGGCGGGTCCACGTGCAGCACCAGGCTGATGTTGTCGACGTGAATGCCCCGGGCCGCGACGTCGGTGCAGACCAGGACGTTGATCTCGCCTTCCTTGAACTCGGCGAGGATGCGGGTCCGCTGGTTCTGGCGCTTGCCGCCGTGCAGGCCTCCGGCCTTGACGCCGACCTGGGCGAGCTGCTTGCACAGGCGGTCGACCCCGTGCTGGGTGCGCACGAAGATGATGGTGCGGCCCTCACGGTTGGCGATCTCGGCGGTCACCGGGAACTTGTCGTCGCGGTGGACCTCGAGCACGTGGTGCTCCATGGTCTCGACCGAGGAGGCGGGCGGCGCCATCGAGTGGGTGATCGGGTCGGTGAGGAAGCGCCGCACCAGCTTGTCCACGTCACCGTCGAGGGTCGCCGAGAACAGCAGGCGCTGGCTGTCGGGGGGCGTCTGCTGCAGGATGGCGCTGACGACCGGGAAGAAGCCCAGGTCGCACATGTGGTCGGCCTCGTCCAGGATGGTCACCTGGACCTCGTCCAGGGTGCACTCACCCTGCTGGATCAGGTCGGTGAGGCGGCCGGGGGTCGCGACGACGACCTCGACGCCGCGGCGCAGCGCCTCGATCTGACGGCCCATGGACATGCCGCCGACGACGGTCTTCATCCGCAGCGACAGGCCACGGCCCAGCGGCTCAAGCGCGTCGGTGACCTGCATGGCCAGCTCGCGGGTCGGCACCAGGACGACCGCCAGCGGACGGCCGGGACGGGCCTTGCCTCCGGCGATGCGGGCCATCATGGGCAGGCCGAAGGCCAGCGTCTTGCCCGAACCGGTCTGGCCGCGCCCGAGGACGTCGTTACCGGCGAGGATGTCGGGGATGGTGGCCCGCTGGATGGGGAAGGGGCTGTCGATGCCCTGACGGGAGAGCCCGTTCACCAGCGGCTTGGGCAGGCCGAGGAGGGTGAACTCGGACACCTCTGAGGGGGCCGCGGAGACCTCGGCGACCTCGGTGATTTCGGGCAGGGCAGCGTCAAGCATGGTCACGAAGATTCGTGCCTTTCGATAGAAGGACGGGGGCACGTCACTTCTGCGAAAGGACGAGCCTGGAACGCGTGGCCTGAGGCCACGCTCGATCTACGCCCACTGTGGGGGCGGTGGTGCGGCGCAAGTCGAGGCGCACCGCACGAGACGGGTGAATACTACCCGCACGCAGTCAAACCACGATCAAGCATACCCGGCGTTCGCAGTGCCGGGTCCGGCCGGGGCGTACGGCACGGGCCGACGCTTGTCCGTTACGAAGTCAACGCTCCGCCGCCGGGCCTTTCTTCCCGGCCCGGGCATTCTCTCACACATTCCGGTACGGCCCGCACCCGTTTTTCCGGGCGCGGACCGTACCGGAACGCCGATCAGACGTTGAAACCGAGCATGCGCAGCTGCTCGCGCCCCTCGTCAGTGATCTTGTCGGGACCCCACGGGGGGAGCCAGACCCAGTTGATCTTCACATCGGAGACCATGCCGTCCAGGGCGGAGTGCGCCTGGTCCTCGATGACGTCGGTCAGCGGGCAGGCCGCGCTGGTCAGCGTCATGTCGATGGTGGCGATCGGCGGTCCGCCGGCCTCGGTCTCGTCCAGGTTGATCCCGTAGATCAGGCCGAGATCGACGACGTTGATGCCGAGTTCGGGGTCGACCACGTCCTTGAGGGCCTCCATGACCTCGTCAAGGGTGGTCTCCCCGTCGTACGCCGAGGTCGGCGTCTCAACAGGCTTGCTCATTCGCTACTCCTCACGACCGCGTCCTTGTAGGCCATCCAGGCGAGGAGCGCGCACTTGACCCGCGCGGGGAACTTGGCCACCCCGGCGAAGGCGACGGCGTCGCCGAGGACGTCCTCGTCTGCCTCGACCTGACCCCTGCTCTGCATGAGCCGGGTGAACTCCTCCACGACGGAGAGGCTTTCCTCGACCGTCGACCCGGTGGCCAGCTCGTACAGCACCGAGGCCGCCGCCTGGCTGATCGAACACCCCTGGCCGTCGTAGGACACGTCCTCGACCTTGCCGCCGTCGCCCAGTTTCACGCGCATGGTGATCTCGTCGCCGCACGTCGGGTTCACATGGTGGACCTCGGTGTCGTACGGGTCTCGAAGTCCCCGCCCCTGGGGATGCTTGTAGTGCTCCAGGATCAGTTCCTGGTACATGGACTCGGCGATCATCTGGGCTGCTCCGGCATGGCTAGGCGAACACCTTCCGCACGTGGTGGAGGCCGCGGACCAGGGCGTCGATCTCGGCCGGGGTGTTGTAAAGATAGAAGGAGGCCCGCGTCGTCGCGGGAATCCCGAACCTCAGGTGCAGCGGACGGGCGCAGTGGTGCCCGACCCGCACGGCCACCCCGAAGTTGTCATCGAGGATCTGCCCGACGTCGTGCGGGTGAATCCCCTCAAGGGTGAAGGAGACGACCCCGCCGCGCTCGTCGAGGTTCCCCGGGCCGATCACCCTCAGCCCCTCGACCTCCTTCAGGGCCTCAAGCGCGTAGCCGGTGAGCTCGCGCTCATGCCGGGCCACGGCGTCCATCCCGATCGCCGTCAGGTAGTCGAGCGCCGCGCCCAGGCCGATGGCCTCGACGATGGGTGGGGTGCCCGCCTCGAACTTGTGCGGCGCGGGGGCGTAGGTCGAGTGGTCCATCCAGACCGCCTCGATCATCTCCCCGCCGCCCAGGAACGGAGGCATGGCGTCGAGCAGCTCACCACGCGCCCACAGCACACCGATGCCCGAGGGGCCGACGGCCTTGTGCCCGGTGAAGGCAAGGAAGTCGACGCCGAGCTCGGTGACGTCCACCGGCCGGTGGGGCACCGACTGGGAGGCGTCGAGCATCGTCAGCGCGCCGACCTCACGGGCCCTGGCGACCACCCGGTCGACCGGGTTGACCGTGCCGAGCACGTTGGACTGGTGCGCGACGGAGACGATCCTGGTGCGTTCGTTGACGAGCTCGTCCAGGTTGGACAGGTCGAGACGGCCCTCGTCGGTGACGGAGAACCACCGCAGCGTGACACCGGTGCGCCGCGCGAGCAGCTGCCAGGGCACGATGTTGGAGTGGTGCTCCATCTCGGAGATGACGATCTCGTCGCCGGGGCCGACCCGGAACCTGGGGTCGTCGCCGGCGGGGTTGCCGAAGGCGTAGGCGACCAGGTTGAGCGCCTCGGAGGCGTTCTTGGTGAAGACGATCTCGTCACGGCTCGGCGCGCCGACGAAGGCGGCCACCTTGTCGCGGGCCCCCTCGTAGGCCTCGGTCGACTCGGCGCCGAGCACGTGCATGGCGCGGCCGACGTTGGCGTAGTGCGTGGCCAGGTGCTCGCGCATGGTCTCGATGACCTGCGTCGGCTTCTGCGAGGAGTTGGCCGAGTCGAGGTAGACCAGCGGCCTGCCGCCGGGCAGCTCGCGGGAGAGAGCGGGGAAGTCCTTCCTCACCCTCTCCACGTCGAATCCGGTTTCCATCAGGCGGAGGCCTTCACGTAGGCCTCGTACCCCTCGGCCTCCAGCTTCTCGGCCAGCTCGGGACCGCCCTGCTCGACGATGCGGCCGCCCGCGAAGACGTGGACGAAGTCCGGCTTCACGTAGCGCAGGATGCGGGTGTAGTGGGTGATGAGCAGCACACCGGTCTCACCGGAGGAGCGGAAGCGGTTGATGCCCTCGGAGACCACCCGCAGCGCGTCGACGTCGAGGCCGGAGTCGGTCTCGTCGAGGACGGCGATCTTCGGCTTGAGCAGTTCGAGCTGGAGGATCTCGTGGCGCTTCTTCTCGCCGCCGGAGAAGCCCTCGTTCAGGTTGCGCTGGGCGAAGGCGGCGTCGATGGACAGCGCGTCCATTCCGGCCTTGAGGTCCTTGGCGAACTCGCGGAGCTTGGGGGCCTCGCCGCGCACCGAGGTGACCGCGGAGCGCAGGAAGTTGGAGACGCTGACGCCGGGGACCTCGACGGGGTACTGCATGGCCAGGAACAGGCCGGCGCGGGCGCGCTCGTCGACCGTCATGTCCAGCAGGTCGGCGCCGTCGAGCAGGACCTGCCCGCCGGTGACGGTGTACTTCGGGTGACCGGCGATCGCGTAGGCGAGCGTGGACTTGCCCGAACCGTTGGGGCCCATGATGGCGTGGGTCTCGCCCGCCCGCACGGTGAGGTTGACCCCGCGCAGGATCTCCTTGTCCTCGACCGCGACCTGCAGGTCACGGATCTCAAGGGTGGAACCCTGGTGGACTCGGCTCGAATCAGACACTGTTACGACTCCTTCGAGAGCGAGACGAGAACGTCATCGCCGTCGATCTTCACTTGGTAGACGGGGACGGGCTTTGAGGCGGGCGGGCCGGTGGGCTTGCCTGAGCGCAGGTCGAAGCACGAGCCGTGCAGCCAGCATTCGAGCGTGCCGTCGTAGACCTCGCCCTCGCTGAGCTTCACCTCCGCGTGGGAGCACACGTCGTGCAGGGCGTAGACCTCGGCTCCCCTGCGGACCAGGGCGACCGGTGTCTCCCCGACCTCGACGCCGATCACCCCGTCGTCGGGGATGTCGGTGATCTTGCAGACCTTCTCGAACGTCACTTCTCCAGCTCCGCCTCGACCTTGGCGAACACCCGCCGGCGCAGCTCGTCGAGCTCGATCTTCTCCAGGAGCTGCGCGAAGAAGCCCCTGATCACCAGGCGGCGGGCCTCCTCGAACGGGATGCCGCGGGCCTGGAGGTAGAAGATGTGCTCGTCGTCGAGACGCCCTGAGGCGCTGGCGTGACCGGCCCCCGCGACCTCTCCGGTGAGGATCTCCAGGTTCGGCACCGAGTCGGCGCGGGCGCCGTCGGTCAGCAGGAGGTTGCGGTTGAGCTCGTAGGTGTCGGTGCCCTCCGCCTCGACCCGGATGATCACGTCCCCGATCCAGACGGCGTGCGCGTCCTCACCCTGCAGCGCGCCCTTGTAGACGACGTTGCTCCTGCAGTTGGGCTTGGAGTGGTCGACCAGCAGGCGGTGTTCGAGGTGCTGGCCCGCGTCCACGAAGTACAGGCCGGTCAGTTCGGCGTCGCCGCCGGGCCCCTCGTAGGAGACCGAGGGCGAAAGCCGTACCAGGTCGCCGCCGAGGGTGACCACGAAGCTGCGGAAGGTCGCGTCCTTGGCGAGCAGGGCGTGGTGGTGCGAGACGTGGACGGCGTCGTCGTCCCACTCCTGCAGGCTGACGACCTTGAGCGTGGCGCCCTCGCCGACGACGAACTCGACGTTGTCGGCGTAGACCGCGCTGCCCTGGTGCTCGATGACGACGACGGCCTCGGCCATCGGCTCCAGCCTGACCAGGGTGTGGCCGTAGGCCGGGCCGTCGCCCGAGCCGGTCACGGTGACGACGGTCGGGGCGGAGGCGACCGCCTCGCGCGGCACGGTGATGACGGTCGCCTTCTCGAAGGCGGCGTAGGCCTGGGCGCTGACCCGGTCGGCGGGCACGTAGGCCCTGCCGAGCCGCTCGTCGTCACGGCCCACGGTCTCGACCGTGACCTCGGGGGCCGCCTCGATGCGGACCACGACTCCGCCGGAGGCGGCGGCACCGGTGTGCAGGCCCTTCAGGCGAGACAGCGGGGTGAAGCGCCACTCCTCCTCGCGGCCCGTCGGGACCGGGAAGTCCGCGACGTCGTAGGAGGCCTTCTCGTGGAGGGTCGACAGGGGTTTGGTTTCGAGACCCATCAGCCGACGGCTCCTTCCATCTGCAGCTCGATCAGGCGGTTCAGCTCAAGGGCGTACTCCATGGGGAGCTCGCGCGCGATCGGCTCGACGAAGCCGCGCACGATCATCGCCATGGCCTCGTCCTCGTCCAGACCGCGGCTCATGAGGTAGAAGAGCTGGTCGTCGGAGACCTTGGAGACCGTGGCCTCGTGTCCCATGGAGACGTCGTCCTCGCGCACGTCCACGTAGGGGTAGGTGTCGGAGCGGCTGATCTGGTCGACCAGCAGCGCGTCGCACTTGACCGTGCTGGCGCTGCCGTGCGCGCCCTCCTCGATCTGCACCAGACCGCGGTAGGAGGTACGGCCGCCGCCCCTGGCGACGGACTTGGAGATCACCGTCGAGCTGGTGTTGGGAGCCAGGTGCACCATCTTGGCGCCGGCGTCCTGGTGCTGGCCCTCACCGGCGAAGGCCACGCTCAGCGTCTCGCCCTTGGCGTGCTCGCCCATGAGGTAGACGGCCGGGTACTTCATCGTGACCTTGGAGCCGATGTTGCCGTCGATCCACTCCATGGTCGCGCCCTCGTAGGCGACGGCGCGCTTGGTGACCAGGTTGTAGACGTTGTTCGACCAGTTCTGGATGGTCGTGTAACGGCAGCGGGCGCCCTTCTTCACGATGATCTCCACGACCGCGCTGTGCAGCGAGTCGGAGGAGTAGATCGGCGCGGTACAGCCTTCCACGTAGTGGACGTAGGAGTTCTCGTCCACGACGATCAGGGTCCGCTCGAACTGGCCCATGTTCTCGGTGTTGATCCGGAAGTAGGCCTGCAGCGGGATCTCGACGTTGACGTTCGGCGGCACGTAGATGAAGCTGCCACCGCTCCACACGGCCGTGTTCAGCGAGGCGAACTTGTTGTCGCCCACCGGGATCACGGTGCCGAAGTACTCCTTGAAGATCTCCTCGTGCTCCTTGAGGGCGGTGTCGGTGTCGACGAAGATGACACCCTTCTCCTCAAGGTCCTCACGGATCTTGTGATAGACGACCTCGGACTCGTACTGGGCGGCGACGCCGGCGATCAGGCGCTGCTTCTCCGCCTCGGGGATGCCGAGCTTGTCGTAGGTGTTCTTGATGTCCTCCGGAAGCTCCTCCCAGGAGGAGGCCTGCTTCTCGGTCGAACGCACGAAGTACTTGATGTTGTCGAAGTCGATTCCGCTGAGGTCGGAGCCCCAGTTGGGCATGGGCTTCCTGTCGAACAGCCGCAGGCCCTTCAGACGGAGGTCCAGCATCCACTCCGGCTCGCTCTTGAGCGCGGAGATGTTGCGGACGACCTCCTCGGACAGCCCACGGCGGGCCGCGGCCCCCGCGGTATCGGAGTCGGCCCAGCCGAACTTGTAATTCCCGAGGCCTTCCAGCTCCGGGCGGTCGGTGACAGTCACCTTCCGGTCTCCTTGCTCGTTTCGTCGATCACTTCATGGGTTGCCGGGGCGGTGCCCCGCGGGTCCGTCGCCGCGCCTGCCACGCGGCCGTCCCGGGCCCTGCCGTCCCCCCGGTGGGGACTCACGTGGGTGGTGCACACCCCGTCGCCGTGGGCGATGGTCGCCAGCCTCTGCACCGGGGTGCCGAGGATCTGCGCGAACGCCTCCGTCTCCGCCTCGCAGAGCTGAGGGAACTCGGCGGCGACGTGCGCCACCGGGCAGTGGTGCTGGCACAGCTGCTCGCCGCCGAGGCTCGCCTTGCTCGCCGAGGCGGCGTAGCCGTCCGCGGACAGGGCCTCGGCCAGGAAGCGCACCCGCTGGTCGGCGGGGACCTCGCGCAGCTCGTGGCGCAGGCGCCGGACCAGGCCCGCCACCTGTGACCTGGCGAACTCGGCGACGGCCCCCTCGCCCGCCCGCTCGGCCAGGAAGCGCAAAGCGTTTCCCGCGAGCCCGTCGTAGGCGTGCTCGAAGGCGCTGCGGCCCGCGTCGGTTATGGCGAACAGTTTCGCCGGCCGTCCTCGCCCGCGCTGGCCCCGGGGGCGTGCCGTACGGGGTTCGATCATCCCGTCGGCGAGCAGCGCGTCCAGATGGCGGCGGACGGCGGCGGGGGTGAGCCCGAGCCGTTCGCCGAGGGCGGGGGCGGTGATCGGTCCGCGTTCCAGGATGAGCCGGGCGACACGCGCACGCGTGCTGCGCTCGGCGGACACGCCGGAGAGCCGCGCGGGGGCGGCCTCTTCCGTGCCCGACATCTTGGTCACGTATTTCACAACATCAGTGTGCCGTAATTGCTTCCCCGCTTACAAACCGTCGTCCGGCTTGCGAAGAATGCGATTTATCACGCAGGTAAGGCTTACCTAAGCTGCGCAAACGTCATCCTGCAGCTTGCCCGGCCGCACGCCCACGGCAGGCGTTGGCGAGAAGGCACGGGGCGGCGCCCACCGTCCCGGTCCTCTCCAACGCCCGGGACTCCCAACCCGGGCCGGGGGCCTCCCGGTTCCCCGTCACGAGAAGTCTCGGCAAAGAAGTTTTTACCCGGCCGAGCCTCTCCGCGGGACCCGGCTCCGTGACGCCGTGGCGGCGGCGCCGTACGGCACCGTCCCGCGTACGGCACGCCATGTGTCCGGCGTCCTTGACACCCCGGATCGAGGACGGCCCGGACGACCGTCCCCCGGGCGGCAGGAGGGCGTGTCAGCACGTGCGGCGCACGAGGTCACGGGGCCGGAGCTTCGGCGCGATCCTCCCCGGGTCTCCGGCCGGGCGTGGCCGGGACGCCCCCGCGGGCGCCGCCGTGTTCCCCGGCTCAGGTCCGCCAGCGTGACCGCCCCGGTGAGTCCCTAAACTCGTGCCCATGGAATCCCCAGCCGTCGAGATCAGCGATCTGGTCAAGAGATACGGCCGCGCGACCGCGATCGACGGTCTCACGCTGAGCGCGGACCGTGGCGCGGTGACCGCGATCCTCGGCCCGAACGGCGCGGGCAAGACCTCGACCATCGAGATCTGCGAGGGGTTCCGCAGGGCCGACGGCGGCACGGTCCGGGTGCTCGGGCTCGACCCGTCCAGGCCGGAGCTGCGCGCCAGGGTCGGGGTGATGCCGCAGGCCGGAGGGGTGCCCCCGGCGGCGCGCTGCGGTGAGTGGCTGCGCCTGATGTCCCGTTTCCACGCCCGTCCGCTGGATCCCCCGGCGTTGCTGGAACGGCTCGGCCTGTCCGAACACGTCCGCACGCCGTACCGCAGGATGTCGGGCGGCCAGCAGCAGCGCGTCTCGCTGGCCGCGGCCGTGATCGGCCGCCCCGAGCTGGTCTTCCTCGACGAGCCGACCGCGGGCCTCGACCCGCAGGCGCGGCACGCCTGCTGGGAGCTGGTCGGCGACCTGCGCGCCGCCGGGGTCTCCGTGGTGCTCACCACCCACCACATGGACGAGGCGGAGAAGCTCTCCGACCGGGTCGTGATCATCGACCGCGGCCGGGTCGTGGCCGACGGCACCCCCGCCTCGCTCACCGGTGCCGAACGGCAGCTGCGCTTCCGCGCCCGCCCCGGCCTCGCCCTGGACGAGTTGCTCACCGCGCTGCCCGCGGGCAGCGCGGCCAAGGAGTCGCCCTCCGGGCACTACATCATCGAGGGACAGGTCGTGCCCGAGCTGCTGGCGACCGTGACGACCTGGTGCGCCGCGGAGGGGGTCACCGCGGACGATCTGAGCATCGAGCGCCGCACCCTGGAGGACGTCTTTCTCGAACTGACGGGACGTGAGCTGCGGTGACCCCTCCCGAGCACGGCCCGTGTCGGACCCGCAGGAGAACGCAGTGACCACCCTGGACCTCACCCCCGCCCCCGGCGCCGCGCCGCTGAGCCGGATGGTGCTCGCGCAGACCGGGGCGGAGATCAGAGCCACGCTCCGCAACGGGGAGCAGCTCCTGCTGACGCTGGTCATCCCGGTGCTGCTGCTCGTCGGCTTCTCCGCCGCCCCGCTGGTGAACGTCGGCGGCGGCTCCCGGGTCGACTTCGTCACCCCCGGGGTGCTCGCGCTGGCGGTGATGTCGACGGCCTTCACCGGGCAGGCCATCGCGACCGGCTTCGAGCGCAGGTACGGCGTGCTGAAGCGGCTGGGCGCCACCCCGCTGTCGCGGACCGGCCTGATGCTGGCCAAGACGCTCTCCGTCGTCGCCGTCGAGGCCCTCCAGATCGTGGTCCTGTGCCTGGTGGCCCTCGCCCTCGGCTGGCGTCCCACGGGTTCCCCGTTCGCCGCGCTGCTGCTGCTCCTGCTGGGCACCGCGGCCTTCAGCGGGCTCGGGCTGCTGATGGCGGGCACGCTGCGCGCCGAGGCGACGCTCGCCGGGGCCAATCTGGTCTACCTGGTCCTGCTCGGCTGCGGCGGGGTCGTCTTCCCGCTGTCGGTCTTCCCCGACTCGGTCGAGCCCGCGCTGCGGCTGCTGCCGATCAGCGCGCTGACCGGCGGGCTCCGCTCGGTCCTCACCTCGGGCGCCGGGCTGCCGCTGGGAGCGGTGCTCGTCCTGGCCGTGTGGGCCGCGCTGACCCTCGGTCTCGCATCCCGGACATTCCGCTGGGAGTGACCCACCGGATAGGTAAGGTGTGAACGCCTATGTGGTTCGTGACACGAGGAGTTCCATGACCGCCGAAGCCCTGCAGGGGCCCGCCGAGCCGTACAAGTCCGGCATGCCCAGGCCGGGGATGCTGCTGCGGTCCGCCTCCGACGCCATCCCGCCGTCCGGGCTGGTGCTGCTGGCGATCCTGTCCGTCCAGGTGGGAGCGGGTTTCGCCAAGAACCTGTTCGCCCAGCTCCCGCCGAGCGCGGTGGTCTTCCTGCGGATCGCGACGGGCGCGCTGATCATCGGCCTGGTCGCGCGGCCCAGGCTGCGGGGGCTCAGCCGCTCCGACCTCGGGATCGGGATCGGCTTCGGCGTGACGCTGGGCGTGATGAACCTGTCGTTCTACCAGGCGCTCGCCGAACTGCCCATGGGCATCGCGGTCGCGATCGAGTTCCTCGGCCCGCTCGGAGTCGCGGTGGCCGCCTCTCGCCGCCGTCTCGACCTGCTGTGGGTCGTCCTCGCGGGCTCCGGCGTGGTGCTGCTGGCGCCGTGGGGGACCTCCGGCTCGCGCATCGGCTGGGCGGGCATCGGGTTCGCCCTGATCGCGGCGGTCTGCTGGGCGGGCTACATCCTGCTGGCCGCCGCCGCGGGACGTCGTTTCCCCGGCGCGACCGGACTGTCCTTCGCGATGATCGTCTCGGTTCTGCTGGCCGCCCCCGCGGGGATCGCGGCGGGGGGCGCCGACCTGCTGCGTCCCGAGATACTGCTGATCGGGCTCGGGGTCGGCCTGCTGTCCTCGGTGATCCCGTACTCGATCGAGATGGAGGCGCTGCGCAGGATGCCGAAGCGGGTCTTCGGCATCCTGATGAGCCTGGAGCCCGCGGTCGCCGCGCTGGTCGGGCTGCTGGTGCTCGGTGAGGTGCTCCAGGCGCGTGAGTGGGCGGCCATCGGCTGCGTGGTCATCGCCAGTGTCGGCGCCACCCGGACCTCCAGGGGCACGCCGGGCTGAGCCGTCCCCTACTCGGGCCCGGGTTTGGCCCAGATGCCCCTGACGTGCCGGATGTGCTCGTCCATCAGCCGTTCCGAGCCCTGGCTGTCGCCGGCCGCGAGCAGGTCCAGGAGCTGGAGGTGCTCACGGGCGGAACCGACCAGCGCGCCCCGGGCCGACAGGGCGGACAGGCCGTAGAGGCGGGCGCGCTTACGCAGGTCGCGCACCACGTCCACGAGGTGGGTGTTGCCCGCGAGCGCCAGCAGGTCCACGTGGAAACGGACGTCGGCGTCCACGTAGGCGAGCAGGTCACCGCGCTCGGCCGCGTCGACGATCTCCTGGGCCACGGGCCGCAGCGCCTCGAATCTCTCGGCCAGGCCCGTGTCGGCCAGCCTCGCGACCGTGGGCACCTCGATGAGTTTGCGGATCTCGGTGATCTCGTCCAGGTCGCGTTCCGACAGCTCGGTGACCCGGAAGCCCTTGTTGCGCACCGCCTCGACCAGGCCCTCCTTGGCCAGGTCGAGCATCGCCTCGCGCACCGGGGTCGCGGAGACCCCGAACTGGGCGGCCAGCACCGGCGCCGAGTAGACGACACCGGGCCGCATCTCACCGGTGATCAGAGCGGCCCGTAACGCGTGGGCCACCTGCTCGCGCAGGCTCTGCCGCTCGCCCACGGCCGGCAGGTCGAGCCGGTCCTGCGCCGAAGGAGCCATTCCCGTGCCTCTCGTCTCGCACTCGTCGACTCTTGCAGGCGGCGGACGCCGTCGAGGCCTCCCCGCTCCGTGCCCACTTTCTCGAACGCCCGGGTCCCGTGCCGTGAGGCACCGGCGACAGGTTCCCGGGTTCCCGGCCGGATGACCGGTGGTGATCATAGCGCTCCGCAGAGGGGATGGGCCGATCCTCCGCACTCGGGGGACCACTCCGCGGGCTCCGACGGCTTCCGACGCCCGGTGCGCGCCGCCGTACCCGGCGGACGGCTCGGGAGGGGGCGGCCGTGACCACGGTAGGCCGTCGCGGGTCAGCCTACTCCCGTGGAGGGGAATCCCGGGGGCGTACGGCGTGCTCGCCGGGACGCCCCCGGGTTCACAGCAGGAACCCCTCGGGGAAGGGGTCGCGGGGGTCGAGGAAGTACTGCGCGGTCCCGGTGATCCACGCCCTGCCGGTGATGGCCGGGATCACCGCGGGCAGCCCGGCGACGCTCGTCTCCCCGGCGATCCTGCCGACGAAGCGGGTGCCGATGAACGACTCGTTCACGAAGTCGGCGCCGGGGGCGAGCTCACCCCTGGCGTGCAGCTGGGCCATCCTGGCGCTGGTGCCCGTGCCGCACGGCGAGCGGTCGAACCAGCCGGGGTGGATGGCCATCGCGTGCCGCGAGTGGCGGGCGTCCGAGCCGGGGGCGGTGAACTGCACGTGGTGGCAGCCCCTGATCGCGGGGTCGAGCGGGTGGGCCGGCTCGTCCTGTTCGTTGATCGCCTCCATGATCGCCAGGCCCGCGTCGAGAATGCGCCGCCCGTGCGAACGTTCGAACGGCAGGCCGACGGACTCGATCGGCAGGATCGCGTAGTGGTTGCCGCCGTAGGCCAGGTCGTAGACGACCTCGCCCAGGCCGTCGACCCGGACCGTACGGTCGAGGCCGACCACGAAGGAGGGCACGTTGGTGATGGTCACCGAGGTCGCCGCGCCGTCCTCGACCCGCACCTCGGCGACGACCAGCCCGGCGGGGGTGTCCAGGCGCACGACCGTCACCGGTTCGGTGACCTCGACCATCCCGGTCTCGACCAGGACGGTCGCCACGCCGATGGTGCCGTGCCCGCACATGGGCAGGCAGCCGGAGACCTCGATGTAGAGGACCCCGAAGTCGGCGTCGGGACGGGCCGGCGGCTGCAGGATCGCCCCGCTCATCGCCGAGTGGCCGCGCGGCTCGTACATGAGCAGGGTCCTGACGTGGTCCATCTCCGCCATGAAGCGCAGGCGGCGCTCGGCCATGGTCGCGCCGGGAACGACGCCGACTCCCCCGGTGATCACGCGGGTCGGCATGCCCTCGGTGTGGGAGTCGACCGCGTGAAAGACCCGTCTCGTCCTCATCGGCCCTCCTTCTCGGTTCCCTCCCCCGTAACCGTAAGGGCCCCCGTGACCGTAAGGGCCCGCAGCGTCGCCTCGCGCACGGCGGTCTCCTGCTCCGGCGACAGCGGCAGCCTCGGCGGACGGCACGGCCCGCCCCGCAGCCCGGCCAGGTCCATGGACAGCTTGACGGCCTGGACGAACACGGTCGCCGAGTCCCAGCGGAGCAGCGGGTGCAACGCGCGGTACAGCGGCAGCGCCGTGGCCAGGTCTCCCGCGACGGCCGCCCGGTACAGGGCGGCGCAGGGGCCGGGAAGCGCGTTGGGGAATCCGGCGACCCAGCCCACCGCGCCCGCGACGGCCAGTTCGAGCAGCACGTCGTCGGCGCCCGCGAGCAGGTCGAGGCCGGGGGCGAGTTCGGCGATCCGGTAGGCCCTGCGGACGTCGCCGCTGAACTCCTTGACCGCGACGATCAGGCCCTCGCCGTACAGCCTGGCCAGCAGGTGCGGGGTGAGGTCCACCCTGGTGTCGTGGGGGTTGTTGTAGGCCACGACGGGCAGGCCCGCCGCGGCGACCTCGCGGTAGTGCTCGACCACGGCCCGTTCGTCGGCCCGGTAGACGGTCGGCGGCAGCAGCATCACCGCGCCGCATCCGGCCTCGCGTGCCTGCTCGGCCCAGCGGCGCGCCTCGGTCGCCCCGTAGGCGGCCACTCCCGGCATGACCCGGTCTCCGCCGACGGCCGCGACCGCCGTCTCGACCACCCGGGCCCGTTCCCGCGGGGTCAGCGTCTGGTACTCGCCCAGTGAGCCGTTCGGCACCACACCGTCGCAACCTCCGTCGAGCAGCCCCCGGCAGTGAGCGGCGTAGCCGTCCAGATCGATGGAAAGGTCGTCCGTCAGGGGAAGCGCGGTGGCCACCGTCACGCCGTGCCAGGGCCTGTCCCGGTCCGTCGTCATCAGACTCCTCAGGGGGTCTCGGGGGGAGGGTTCGCCAGGTCGCCGAGCCGTACCGGCTGGGCGATCGGGCGCCGGGGCGGCTCGGGGCCGTCGCCGGCGAGGGCGGCGACGGCGTGTCCGCACATCCGGCCCTGGCACCAGCCCATGCCGGGCCGGGCCAGGAGTTTCACGGCGCGGGCGTCGCGGGCGCCCAGGGAACGCGCCTCGCGCACGGCGGAGAGGGGCACCTCCTCGCACCGGCAGATCAGGGTGTCCTCGCGCAGCCAGCCCTGCCAGCCGGGCCGTACGGGGTAGGCCCGGGCCAGCGCGCGGGCTAAGGCGGACAGGCGTGCCACGCGTCTGGAGAGGGCGGGCAGCGGCGAGACGCGGCGGCCCAGGTCCGCGGCGGCCGCCCGGCCCGCCACACGCCCCTCGGCCTCGGCGAGCAACGCCCCGCCCACCCCGGTCGTCTCCCCGGCCGCGTAGACGCCGGACACGCTCGTGCGCATGCCCGCGTCGACCGCCACGACGGGGGTGCCGTCGGCCTCCTGGCGGGTCAGGCAACCAAGCTGGACGGGCAGCTCGATCTGGGGGACGAAGCCGTATCCGCAGGCCAGGGTGTCGCACTCGACGGTTCTGGTGGCCAGGGGGCGCCAGCGTGCGTCCAGTCTCGCCACCGTGACGTGGGTCAGGGCGTCGCGGCCGTGCGCCTCGATCACCGCGTGACGGCCGAGGTAGGGAACGCGGTGCCCGGCCAGGCTCACCCCGTACCCGAGGGCCTCGGCGGCCCTGCCCGCGGCGAGCAGCGGGTGCCTGGCGAGGCCGAGGCGGCCGTTGGCCTCGTAGACGCCGCGCACGTCCGCTCCCGCCCTGGCCAGGCCGGCGGCCACCGGCAGCAGGAACGGCCCGGTCCCGGCGACCACGACCCTGTCCCCCGCGACGACGAGGTCGCCTTTGAGCAGGGCCTGCGCCCCGCCCGCCGTGAGCACGCCGGGCAGGTCCCAGCCGGGGAAGGGCAGCGGCCTGTCGTGGGCGCCGGTGGCCAACAGCAGCCTCCTGGCGGTGACCGTGCGGGGCCGTTCCTCGCGGTCGCCTTCGAGGCAGCGCACGGCGAACCCGTCGCCGGTGTCCTCAACCGCCCAGACGCGGTGCCCGAGCAGTACGGCCGCGCGGGAGGTGAGCGTCTCCCACTGCCTGGCGAACCTGCCGAGCCCGTGGTGGAGCGTCTCCTGACGGGTGGCGTGGAACCCCTCGGGCAGATGGCGGAAGTACTGGCCGCCGGGACGCGGGGCTCCGTCGATCAGCACGACGTCCAGCCCGGCCAGGCAGGCGCTGAGCGCACCGGCGACCCCGGCCGGGCCCGCTCCGACGACGGCGAGGTCGTATCCGCCGCTCACCGGTCGCCCTCCCCGGTGGTGATCCGGTCGCCGGGCCGCGCCTCGGTCAGGCAGGCCCGCAGGGACGGGACGCCGTTGACCGTGACCAGGCAGTCGAAGCAGACGCCGATGCCGCAGAACAGCCCGCGTGGCCTGCCCTCCCGGCGGGTGAGCCGCCAGGAGCGCACGCCCGCGCCGTGCAGGGCCGCGCCGACGGTCTGCCCGGGGACGACGGGGACGGGAACGCCGTCCACGCTGATCTCGAACTCCGCCTCGGGACGGGCCCCCACCAGGTCGTACGGCCGTCCGCGGTCCTCGGGTCTCATCGGCGTGCCTCCTCGAAGCGTCCTGGCCGGAAGGGGCTCAGATCCAGGTCGGGGGTGACGCCGGCCAGGGTCTGGGCGAGCAGGTGACCGGTCGCGGGGGCCAGGCCGATGCCTGCGCCCTCGTGGCCGCATGCGTGGTGCAGGCCCGAAGCCGCGGGGTCCTCCCCGATCACGGGCAGGTGGTCGGGGCTGTAGGGGCGGAAGCCGCAGTAGGCCCGGATCGCCCTGCGCCCGGCCAGTACGGGGAACAACTCGACGGCCTGGCGGGCCAGGCGTTCCAGCACCGGGATCGAGGTCGTGCGGTCGAAGCCGACGCGTTCCCGGCTGGCGCCGACGAGCACGGGCCCCGAGGGGGTCGCCTCGACGACGGCCGAGGTCTCCAGGTTCTCCGAGTCGCTGGCCACGTCGGTGACGTAGGCGGCGGTGTAGACCTTGTGCCTGATCAGCGGCTCCGGGATCGGCTCCGTGACCAGCACGAACCCCCTCCTGGGCAGGATCGGCAGGCCGGTGCCCGCCATGGCGGCGATCTCACCGCTCCAGGTGCCCGCGGCGTTGACGACGGCTCCGGCGAGGATGTCGCCGTGGTCGGTCGCGACGCCGGTGACCCGGCTCCCGGCGCGCAGCAGGCCGGTGACGGTGACGCCGGTACGCAGCATCAGGGTGCCCCCGCCGAAGCGTTCGGCGCCGCGCCGGATCAGCCCGGCCGCCGCCAGTGCGGGCTGGACCTGGGCGTCCTGCGGGTAGAGCACGCCTCCGGCCATGCCGTCCGCCAGGTGGGGTTCGTGGTCTCCGAGCGCGTCCGGGGGGACGACGACGTGCTCGGCTCCCTGCCCCGCCTGCGCCGTGGCCAGAGCGGTGAGGGCGGTGAGCTCCCGGGAGGTCCTGGCGACCACCAGACCGCCCTTCGGCTCGTACTCGAACCCCCCGTCACCGCCTTCGGCGGCCAGGCCGAGCCAGAGGTCGCGGGAGAGCAGGGCCAGGGCGAGCTCGGGTCCCGGCGCCTTGTCCGAGACGAGGACGTTTCCCTCCCCGGCCCCCGTGGTGCCCGCCGCGACCGATCCCCGGTCGACGACGAGGGTGTCCAGGCCCGCGCGCGCCGCGTAGTAGGCGCAGGCGGCCCCGACGGCTCCCGCGCCGATCACCACGACGTCCGGCATGATCCACCTCGTTCCCGGATCGGCCCATCAGTAACATGTCACATGCTTTTCGGGGGATCAATCGGCCGCCACCCTCCAGTTCAGCCGATCTCCGCCGCGCGGTCCACCCGCCCTGCCGTGTCCCGGCCCGAGCGCGTGGGGCAGCGGCGGGACCACCGCCCACGCCACCTAGCATGTGAGCCGTGAACCACCTCCTCGACCAGGCACGTCCACGTGCCCTTGGCTTCCTGCCCGGGGTGTTGTCCCCCACGCCCGCGATCCTGCGCCGTTGGGCACTGGCGACCGTCGTCGTCAACGTGGGCATCGTGGTGACCGGCGCCGTCGTACGGGTCACCGGCTCCGGCCTCGGCTGCCCCACCTGGCCCCGGTGCACCGCCGACAGCTTCATCCCGGTCGCCCACGCCGACATCTCCCCGATCAACATGGCCGTGGAGTTCGGCAACCGGCTGCTGAGCTTCGTGGTCCTGATCGTGGGGCTGGCCTGCCTGGTCTCGGCCGCGCGGCTGCGTCCCCGGCGCCGTGACCTGACGACGCTGGCCTGGATCCAGCCGGCCGGGGTGGCCGCGCAGGCGCTGTGGGGCGGCCTGGTCGTGCGCACCATGCTCAACCCGGTGACCGTGAGCGTGCACTTCCTGCTCTCCATCGGCATGCTCGCCGCCGCCGTCGTCTTCCTCGCCCGCGCCCAGCAGGGAGACGCGGCGCCCGAACCGCTGGTCCATCCGGCCATCCGCACGCTCGGTCTCGCGCTCGTGCCCGCGGTGGCCGTCCTGCTCGTCGCGGGTGTCGTGGTGACCGGCACCGGGCCGCACTCGGGGGACGAGGCCGCCTCCCGCTTCGCCTTCGACATCGAGACCGTGGCCAGGATCCACGCCGACGTGGTCTACGTCGTGGTCGGGCTCACCTTCGCCCTGCTGTTCGCGCTGTACGTCACCGGGGCACCCGCCGCGGCCCGGCGCGCGGCGCTGACGCTGCTGGGCGTGGAGCTGGCCCAGGGCGTCATCGGGTACGTCCAGTACTTCCTGGCCCTGCCCGCCTTCCTGGTCGGCCTGCACGTCTTCGGCTCGACGCTGGTGTGGATCTACGCGCTGCGGGTGGGGTTCACGCTGCGTTCGCGGGGGCCGCTCGGGGCCGAACGCCTCGCGTCCTCCTGATCCACCCAAAGATCGCAAGTAGCCCGGAAATATCGGCAAAAATGGCCGTATGACCGGCTTATTGGCACTGTCACGCCCCACCATGCGACGCCTCTACCAGGGGTTCGTCCTGCTGAGCGTGCTGGCGCTCGCCCCGCCGGCCTGGGCCCGGCTGTCCAGCTCCGGGCACACGGCGGTCGCCGACTCATCCCCCACCTGGACCACGGGCGTCCCCCCGGCCCCCACGGCGCTGGTCCTCGGCGCCGCCGCCCCCGGTGGCCGTCCCTCCCCGATGCTGGCCAGGCGGCTGGACGTCTCCGCCGAGCTGTACCGGTCGGGCAGGGTGCGGACCCTGCTGCTGTCCGGCGACAACAGCAGGAGGGACTACGACGAGCCGACCGCCATGCGCGACTACCTGATCGCCCGCGGCGTCCCCCCACGCGCCCTCGTGCTCGACTACGCGGGCTTCGACACCTGGGACTCGTGTGTACGGGCCCGCCAGGTGTTCGGGGCGACCAAGGTCACCGTGGTGACGCAGCTCTTCCACCTGCCCAGGGCCGTGACGCTGTGCCGCGCCGCGGGCCTGGAGACGTTCGGCGTCGGCGACGACTCGGCCACCCGATGGGCCGCGACCACCTATGCCGGCGCCGTCCGCGAGTTCGGCGCCGCCGCGAAGGGCTTCCTGGACGCGGTCGTGCTGCGCTCCTCCCCCGTCTTCCCGGGGCCGCGCGAGACCACCCTGGACACCGCGCTCCGCACGGCGGCTCAGTCGGGACGCGGGTAGGGGGCCTGCCGGGGGTGCGGTGAGTACGGCGTGGGCCCCCAGGGCTGCGCCTGCGCGCCGTACGGCCCGGCACCGCCGGGGGCGCTCGGCGGCGGGAACGCCGAGCGGGCGTCGGCCATGCACTGCAGCAGGGCCTGCTGCTCCTCGTTGAACGTGTGCTCGTCGATCACGTGTCGTCTGGCCCGCTCGTGCAGCAGGCCCAGCTCGGTGGCGGCGAGCTGGTAGTCGCGCATCGCCCGCAGCCCCGCGCCGCCACCGTTCTCCTTCGCCCACTGCCTGGCGTTGCGGCGCCCGGGCAGTGAGGAGAGCATGACCACGTCGTACGGCCCGACCAGGCCCGTCGCCCCGTAGGCGGGCAGGTAGGTGGTGATCAGCCCGACGATCCGCTTGCGGTCCCTGAAGACGATCCAGATCAGCACCACCAGCACGACCAGCAGCAGCAGGTAGGCGGCGGCCAGACCGCCCACGCCCACGTAGGAGGCCAGGCCGTTCCAGATGCCGTGCAGCAGCATGGCGCCGGCCCAGCCCGCCGCGACCACCCAGATGCGTCCCGGCCCCCGGCGCTGGGCGGCGTAGGCGACCGCGACGCCGATCATCGAGGTGAACAGCGGGTGGGCGAACGGCGACAGGATGCCCCGCAGCACGACCGTCACGGCCAGCCCCCTGGCCCCCATCTCGTGCAGGGCGGCCACGTAGTAGCTGACGTTCTCGCTCATCGCGAAGCCGAGGCCCACCATGCTGGCGTAGATGACGCCGTCGGTCGGCCCGTCGAGCTCGGCCCGCCTGAACCTGAGCAGGCCCAGCAGGACCAGGCCCTTCATCGTCTCCTCGACCACCGGGGCGCCGAAGGTGGCGGCGATGTTGCGCGCATTGTCGTAGCCGAGCTGGACGGTGCTCTCGATGTAGATCAGGCCGAGGGAGTTGACCACACCGGCCACCAGGACCGCGACCCCGGCGCCCCAGGCGAAGGCGAAGATCAGGTTGCTGCGGGGCTCGGGCTCCATCCGGTCCAGCGCCAGCACCGCCGCCAGCAGCACGGGGACCGGCGCGAGCGCCAGGGCCAGGGCGATGAAGAAGTAGACCGGATCTCCGTTGAGCAGGTCGAAGGAGAAGGAGGCAAGCGCGCACAGACCGGCCACGACGAGCCCCGCGATCAGCGCGACGGACGGGCGGTCCCTCAAGACCCAGCGGGGATCACGGCTCGCCATGCGGCAACCGTAACCGATCAGCCACGACGTGTCCCCTCTCGCCTCATGGTGGTCCGTAACCGGCCACGAAGAGGTATTGCCGGACAGGGCGGCACGAAACGGTGGGACCCCTCGGAACGGGCGGACTCAGACGAGCAGGGAGTCGACGGCGACCGCGAGGAAGAGCAACGCCAGATAGGCGTTCGACCAGTGGAAGAAGCGCATCGGCCGCAGGTCCACACCGGTCTTGCCCGCGTTGACCCGGCCGAGGAGGCGGTAGACCTCCCACAGGCAGGCCGCGCCGAGGACGGTGGCCACGACGGGGTACAGGAGCGTCGTCCCCGCGATCGGCCACAGCAGCAGCGAGCACAGCACCGTGGCCCAGGTGTAGGCCAGGCTCTCCAGCACCACCCGGCGCTCGGTGGCGACCACGGGAAGCATGGGGACCTTCGCCGCGGCGTAGTCCTCCTTGTAGCGCATGGCCAGGGTCCAGGTGTGCGGCGGCGTCCAGAAGAACACCACGCCGAAGAGCACGACCGGGGCCCAGGAGAGGCTCCCGGTGACGCCCGCCCAGCCGATCAGCACCGGCATGCAGCCCGCGATGCCGCCCCACACCACGTTCTGCGGGGTCCTGCGCTTGAGGATCATCGAGTAGACGAGCACGTAGAAGAGGTTGGCCGCCAGCGAGAGCAGCGCGGCGAGCCAATTCACCGTCAAACCCAGGCCAAGAGTCGACAGCACGCCGAGGACGACGCCGAAGATCAGCGCGTTCGTCGGCGGCACCTGGTCACGGGCCAGCGGGCGGCGCCGGGTGCGGCGCATCGCCGCGTCGATGTCGCGGTCGATGTAGCAGTTCAGCGCGTTGGCGCTGCCCGCGGAAAGGGTGCCGAAGACCAGCGTGCAGACGGCGATCCACAGCGGGGGCAGGCCCTTGGCCGCCAGGAACATCACCGGCAGCGTCGTGATCAGCAGCAGCTCGATGATCCGCGGCTTGGTGAGGGCGACATAGGCCTTCACGACGTCGCCGAACGAGCGCGGCGCGTCGGACGCGGCCGCCTCCGTCGCGGGCGGGGTCGTCGATTGCTTGTCGGTCAGCACCATTTACGGCGCTTCCAGCACGTGCGGGGTCAACGCGTAACCTCTGATTGAGAGCGAATCCGTGGATGCGGGCACCAGCCAGCCTGAGCAATCAACTGTAGTTGTTGGGGTGGCCGGTTCCGGCATGGGGTGGGGAAGCGGCACGATGTGATGCCTTGGGGGGCTGTGTCCACATCTGTTGAAGCTCCTGCGGACTCGCCCCGGCTCAGCCTACGCAACGGTAGCGATGCCGAACCGTTAGGGTCCGGTGTGGGCGGGAAAAGCCAAACCGGCGCCACCATCACACGAATAGATCCGGAGATCGAGCAGTTGAGCAGCGAACTCGTGCCAGCCCTTGAATGGAGCGACCTTGACCGCCGGGCGGTCGACGTCGTACGGGCCCTGGCGATGGACGCGGTAGAGAAGGCGGGATCCGGTCACCCGGGCACCGCGATGAGCCTGGCGCCCGCCGCCTACCTGCTTTTCCAGCGGTTGATGCGCCATGACCCCTCCGATCCCACGTGGGTGGGCCGGGACCGTTTCGTGCTCTCCGCCGGGCACTCAAGCCTGACCCTCTACATCCAGCTCTTCCTGTCCGGCTACGGACTGTCCCTCGACGACCTGAAGAGCCTCCGCCAGTGGGGCAGCCTCACCCCGGGGCACCCCGAGCACGGCCACACCGTCGGCGTCGAGACGACCACGGGCCCGCTGGGCCAGGGCATCGGCAACGCCGTCGGCATGGCCATGGCCGCCCGCCGTGAGCGCGGCCTGTTCGACCCGGCCGCCGCCGAGGGCACCAGCCCCTTCGACCACACCATCTGGTGCATCGCCTCCGAGGGCGACATCGAGGAGGGCATCAGCCACGAGGTCAGCGCCCTGGCCGGTCACCAGAAGCTCGGCAACCTGGTCGTCGTCTTCGACAGCAACCACATCTCCATCGAGGACGACACCCAGATCGCGCTGAGCGAGGACATCGTCAAGCGCTACGAGGCGTACGGCTGGCACGTCCAGACCGTCGACTGGACGGCGGGCGACACCTACTCGGAGAACGTCGCGGAGCTGTACCAGGCCCTTGAGGCCGCCCGCGCCGAGACCGGGAAGCCCTCCTTCATCAGGCTGCGCACCGTCATCGGCTGGCCCGCGCCCAACAAGCAGAACACCGGCAAGGTCCACGGCTCGGCCCTGGGCGCCGACGAGGTCGCCGCCACCAAGGAGATCCTGGGGCTCGACCCGGCCAAGAGCTTCGACGTTCCCGGCGAGGTGCTGGAGCACGCCCGCGAGGTGGTCGCGCGGGGCCGCGCCGCCCACGCCGAGTGGGAAAAGGGCTACATCGCCTGGCGGGAGGCCAACCCCGAGCGGGCCGCGGAGTTCGACCGCATCTCCGCCAGGCTGCTGCCCGCCGGCTGGACCGAGGCGCTGCCGGCCTTCGAGCCCGGCGCCTCCGTGGCGACCCGCAAGGCCTCCGGCGAGGTGCTGGGCAGCCTGGCACGGGTACTGCCCGAGCTGTGGGGCGGCTCGGCCGACCTCGCCGAGTCGAACAACACCACGATGAAGGGCGAGCCGTCCTTCATCCCCGACGAGTACCAGACCAAGGAGTTCCCCGGGAACCGCTACGGCAGGACGCTGCACTTCGGCATCCGCGAGCACGGCATGGGGGCCATCCTCAACGGCATCGCGCTGCACGGCGGCACCCGGCCCTACGGTGGCACGTTCCTGGTCTTCAGCGACTACATGCGCCCCGCCGTACGGCTGGCGGCGCTGATGCAGCTGCCGGTCGTCTACGTGTGGACGCACGACTCCATCGGCCTCGGCGAGGACGGCCCGACCCACCAGCCGATCGAGCACCTGTGGTCGCTGCGCGCCATTCCCGGCCTCGACGTGGTGCGGCCCGCCGACGCCAACGAGACCGTCGCCGCCTGGCGGACCGTGATCGAGCACACCGACCGCCCGGCCGCGCTGGCGCTGACCCGGCAGAACCTGCCGGTCTACGAGGGCACCGCCGACGCGGAGAAGGTCGCCAAGGGCGCCTACGTGCTCCAGGACGCCTCAGACGGGCAGCCCGACGTCATCCTGATCGGCACCGGCTCGGAGGTCGAACTGGCCGTCGGGGCCCGTGAGCTCCTTGAGGCCCAGGGCATCTCCGCCCGGGTCGTCTCGATGCCGTGCGTCGAGTGGTTCAACGCCCAGGACGCCGCCTACCGGCAGACGGTGCTGCCGCCGGCGGTCCGCGCGAGGGTCGCCGTCGAGGCGGGAATCGGGCTGGGCTGGCGGGAGTTCGTGGGAGATGAGGGGGAAGTGGTCAGCCTGGAGCACTTCGGAGCCTCGGCTCCCTACAGGACCCTTTACGAGCAGTTCGGTCTCACCGCCGAGCGCGTGGCCGCCGCAGCCAAGGCAAGCCTCGCCAGGACCGGGGCCGACAAGGGCGAGACGACGGGAAATTGATCATGAGTGAGATTCTCAAGAGCCTATCCGACCAGGGCGTCTCCATCTGGCTTGACGACATCAGCCGGGAGCGCCTGCGCACCGGCAACCTGGAGGCGCTGATCCGCGACAAGCACGTGGTCGGCGTCACCTCCAACCCGACGATCTTCGCCTCGGCGCTGAGCAAGGGCGACGCCTACGACACCCAGCTGCACGACCTCGCCGTGCGGAGGGTGGAGGTCGAGGAGGCGGTGCGCGCCATCACCACCTACGACATCCGCTGGGCCGCCGACGCGCTCAGGCCCGTCTACGACGCCACCGGCGGCGTCGACGGCAGGGTCTCCATCGAGGTCGACCCCCGCCTGGCCAGGAAGACGGACGAGACCGTCGCCGAGGCGCGGGCGCTGTGGTGGATGGTGGACCGTCCCAACCTGTTCATCAAGATCCCCGCGACGGCCGAGGGCCTGCCCGCGATCACGCAGGCGATCTCGGAGGGCATCAGCGTCAACGTCACGCTGATCTTCTCCCTCGAACGCTACCGCGCGGTCCTGGACGCCTGGCTGACCGGCCTCGAACGGGCCAAGGCCAACGGCCTGAACCTGGCGGGCATCGAGTCGGTCGCCTCCTTCTTCGTCAGCCGGGTCGACACCGAGATCGACAAGCGCCTGGACAAGGTCGGCACCCCCGAGGCCGGGGCCCTCAAGGGCAAGGCCGCGGTCGCCAACGCCCGCCTGGCCCACGCCGCCTACGAGGACGTGGTCAACTCTCCGCGCTGGCAGGCGCTGAGCGCCGCGGGGGCCCGCCCGCAGCGCCCGCTGTGGGCCTCGACCGGCACCAAGGACCCCAGCTACCCCGACACCCTCTACGTCGACGAGCTGGTCACCCGGAACACGGTCAACACCATGCCGGAGAAGACCCTCAACGCCGTCGCCGACCACGGCCGCGTCACCGGTGACACCGTCCGCCCCCACTACGAGGACGCCTGGAACACCATGGCCGCCCTCAAGGAGGCCGGCATCGACTACGACGACGTCGTGCGGGTGCTGGAGGAGGAGGGCGTCGAGAAGTTCGAGGCCTCCTGGAACGAGCTGCTGGCCACCGTCGCCGCCGAACTCCGGAAGGCGTGAAACACATGTCGGTTTCCGTGACGTTCGCCGAGGAGAAGCTCGCCGAGCAGGCCGCCGAGGTGGCCGCCCGGCTCGCCTCAGAGGGCGTTCCCGAGGCCCTCTCCAACGGAGACCCCGCCCTGTGGGGCCCGGACGCCGCGGCCGAGGCCGCGATCCGTCTCGGCTGGCTCGACCTTCCACTGAGCAGCAGGCAGCTGCTGCCGCAGATCGGCGAGCTGGTCGAGCGGGCCCGCGAGCGGGGCCTCGACCACGTGGTCCTGGCCGGCATGGGCGGCTCCTCACTGGCCCCCGAGGTCATCACCACGACCGCCGACGTGCCGCTGACCGTGCTCGACACGACCGACCCCGGCCAGGTACTGCGCGCGCTGCGCGACAGGCTCGACCGCACGGTCCTGGTCGTCGCCAGCAAGAGCGGTGGCACCGTCGAGACCGACAGCCACCGGCGTATCTACGAGAAGGCCTTCCGTGAGGCGGGCATCGACCCGGCCGAGCGGATCGTCGTGGTCACCGACCCCGGCTCGCCGCTTGAGCGGATCGCCGTCGAGGCCGGTTACCCGGTCGTCCTGGCCGACCCGAACGTCGGTGGCCGCTACAGCGCCCTGACGGCCTTCGGCCTAGTGCCCAGCGCGCTGGCCGGCGCCGACGTCGAGCGGCTGCTCGACGAGGCCGCCGAGGTGCGGCCGCTGCTCGCGCGGTCCGAGGGCAACCCCGGCCTGGAGCTGGGCGCCGCCCTCGGCGCCGCCGCGCTCGCCGGGCGCGACAAGCTCGTGCTTGAGGACGGCCTGTCCGAGATCAACGGCCTGCCCGACTGGATCGAGCAGCTGATCGCCGAGTCGACCGGCAAGTCCGGCAGGGGCATCCTGCCGGTCGTCGGCGCCGACCCCGGTGAGGCTCCGGACGAGCTGGTCGCCGGGATCGACTCCGACGGGGTCGTCACGGTCGGCGGCCCGCTGGGAGCCCAGTTCCTGGTGTGGGAGTACGCCACGGCCGTCGCGGGCCGCCTGCTGGGCATCGACCCCTTCAACCAGCCGAACGTGGCCGAGTCGAAGGAGAACACCGGCAGGCTGCTCGACCGGGAGGAGCTGCCCACGGGCACGCCGATCCTGGTCGACGGCCCGGTCGAGGTGTACGGCGAGCTGCCCGGCGGCGAGGTCCCCAAGGACCTGCCCGAGGTGCTCACCCGCCTGCTGGAGGCCGTCCCCGAGGACGGCTATCTGGCGATCATGGCCTACCTCGACAGGGAGGCGGCCTTCGACGCCCCGCACGCCGAGGACGCCTCCTTCGAGGAGATGACCGACGCCTGGAGCGCCGCCGACCCGGCGACGCTGCGCGGCCGCCTGGCGGTGCGCACCGAGCGGCCGGTCACCTTCGGGTGGGGCCCCCGTTTCCTGCACTCGACCGGCCAGTACCACAAGGGCGGCCCGCAGAACGGTGTGTTCCTGCAGATCACCGGGGCCGTCGAGGAGGACGTCGAGGTGCCCGGCAAGCCGTACACGCTGGGCAGGCTGCAGCTGGCGCAGGCTCTGGGAGACCAGGACGCGCTGGCCGGGCGGGGACGGCCCGCGGTACGACTCCACCTGACCGACCGCACCGCCGGTGTCGCACGCCTCCTTGAGGCTGCGCGGGAGGCCTGAATGAGTGACAAGCAGTCCGGAGCCCGCCCGGCAGAGGCGGAGCCGGAGGACGTGCGCGGCGAGGACGCGCACGCCGACCCCGTGGGGGGCGAGCGGTCCGCGGCCGAGACGTCCGCGGCGGCGACCGTCAGCACCACCGAGGCCCTGATCGAGTCCAATCCGCTGCGCGACCCCCGCGACAAGCGGCTGCCCCGGGTCGCGGGCCCGTGCGTGCTGGTCCTGTTCGGCGTGACGGGCGACCTGGCGCGCAAGAAGCTGCTGCCGGCGATCTACGACCTGGCGAACCGGGGGCTGCTGCCCCCCGGTTTCTCCCTGGTCGGTTTCGCCCGCCGCGACTGGCAGGACCAGGACTTCGCGCAGCTCACCCATGACGCCGTCAAGGAGCACGCGCGCACGCCCTTCCGCGAGGAGGTCTGGAAGCAGCTCTCCGAGGGCATCTTCTTCTGCCCCGGGGAGTTCACCGACGACGGGGCCTTCGACGCGCTGGCCATGATGCTCAAGGAGATCGACCAGACCAGGGGGACGGGCGGCAACTACGGGTTCTACCTGTCGGTTCCGCCGAAGTTCTTCCCGGTGGTGGTCCAGCAGCTCAAGCGCACGGGGCTGGCCAACGCCCCGGAGGGCTCCTGGCGCCGCGTGGTGATCGAGAAGCCCTTCGGGCACGACCTGCGGAGCGCCCAGGAGCTCAACGCGATCACCAGCGCCGTCTTCCCGGAGAGCTCGGTGTTCCGCATCGACCACTACCTGGGCAAGGAGACCGTCCAGAACATCCTGGCGCTGCGCTTCGCCAACAACCTGTTCGAGCCGATCTGGAACCGGGGTTACGTCGACCACGTCCAGATCACGATGGCCGAGGACATCGGCATCGGCGGCAGGGCCGGATACTACGACGGCATCGGCGCGGCCCGTGACGTCATCCAGAACCACCTGCTGCAGCTGCTCGCGCTGGTGGCGATGGAGGACCCGACGTCGTTCGGGGCCGACTCGCTGCGCAGGGAGAAGGAGAAGGTCCTCAAGGCGGTACAGCTCCCGCCGGACCTGGAGCTGTCCACCGCCAGGGGTCGTTACGGGCCCGGCTGGCAGGGCGGGGAGCCGGTGGCGGGCTACACCCAGGAGGACGGCATCCCGCCGGACTCCATCACCGAGACCTACGCCGCGGTCAAGCTGGAGATCGCCAACCGCCGCTGGGCCGGGGTGCCGTTCTACCTGCGCACCGGCAAGCGCCTCAGCCGCAGGGTGACCGAGGTCGCGGTGATCTTCCAGCGTGCGCCGCACCTGCCGTTCAGCAAGGACGACACCGAGATCCTGGGGCAGAACGCCCTGGTCATCCGGGTCCAGCCGGACGAGGGCATCACGGTGCGCTTCGGTTCGAAGGTGCCGGGGACCGCGATGGAGGTCAGGGACGTCTCGATGGACTTCGCCTACGGCGAGTCGTTCATGGAGTCCTCCCCCGAGGCCTACGAGCGGCTGCTGCTGGACGTGCTGATCGGTGATCCGCCGCTCTTCCCGCACCAGCGGGAGGTCGAGCTGTCGTGGAAGATCCTCGACCCGATCGAGGACTTCTGGGCCACCCAGGGCCCGCCGGAGGAGTATCCCTCCGGCACCTGGGGTCCCACCTCGGCCGACGAGATGATGGCCCGCGACGGACGCGAGTGGAGGAGGTTGTAGATGACGAGCTTCATGCTCACCGGCACGACGGCGTCGAAGATCTCCTCCCAGCTCACCCAGCTGCGGCACCAGATGGGCACCCCCGCGGTCGGCATGGTGCTGACGCTGGTGGTGGTGTGCGACGAGGGCAACCAGTACGACGCGGTCAGGGCGGCGACCGAGGCGGCCAGGGAGCACCCCTCCCGGATACTGGTCGTCATCCCCCGTGACCAGAGGGAGCCCAACCGTCTCGACGCCGAGATCCGGGTCGGCGAGACGACCCCGGGCGAGGTGATCCTGCTGCGCCTGTACGGCGAGCTCACCGAGCACGCCGAATCGGTGGTCGGCCCGCTGCTGCTGACCGACACCCCGGTGGTCGTCTGGTGGCCGGGCTCCTGCCCCGCCATCCCGGCGAAGGACCCGATCGGCCTGCTCGCGCAGCGCCGCATCGTCGACGCCAGGTCGGCCGCCGACTCGGTCGAGGCGATCACGGGCCGGTCGAAGGGGTACGTGCCCGGCGACACCGACCTGGCCTGGACCCGGCTGACGACGTGGCGGAGCCTGCTGGCCGCCGTGTTCGACCAACCGGTCGGCAAGGTCAAGAAGGGGGTCGTCGAGGCCGTACCGGGGCACGCGAGCGCGCTGCTGCTGGCGGCGTGGCTGAGCGAGCGCCTCGGCGTCCCGGTCAAGGTCGTCGACTCGGAGGGGCCGGGCCTGACCGCGGTCAGGCTGACCACCACCAACGGCGACATCTCCATCACCCGTGGCGACGGGCGGCTGGCCACGTTGTCACGTCCCGGCAGGCCCGACCGGCAGGTCGCGCTGACCAGGCGGCCGACCGCGGAACTGCTCGCCGAGGAGATGCGCCGTCTCGACCCGGACGAGATCTACGAGGCCGCGATCCGGCGGATCGCCCGCGGCCGCAAGTCCTGAAACCCGGGTGAGGCGTCCCGCGGTCCGCCGCGGGACGCCCTCACGGCGGGGCTCCCGTACCGAAGGCCCGGCCGTGGCACCCGCCGAGAGTTCTTGAGAGAGAAGTCCCGTGAGCGTTCCCACTGTGATCATTCATCGTGACGCCGACATGCTCGCCAAGGCGGTCGCCGCCCGGGTGATCACCGGCCTCGTCGACGTCCAGTCGAGCCGGGGCTCGGCCTCCCTGGTGCTGACCGGCGGCACCGTCGGCATCGCGACCCTGGCCGAGATCGCGGCCAGCCCCGCCCGTGACGCGATCGACTGGCGGCACCTGGACATCTGGTGGGGTGACGAGCGTTTCCTGCCGTCCGGCGACCCCGAGCGCAACGAGACCGGCGCCCGTGCCGCCCTGCTCGACCAGGTCGACCTCGACCCCGCCCGTGTCCACGTGATGCGCGGCCCCGACTCCGGGATGACGGCCGAGGAGTCCGCCGACGCCTACGCCGAGAAGCTGCACCGCGCCGCGCTCCCCGAGGATCACGGGCCCGCGCCGTCGTTCGACATCCTTCTGCTGGGCATGGGCCCGGACGGCCATGTCGCCTCGCTGTTCCCCGGCATGCCCGCGCTCTACGAGACCCGTCCCGTGGTCGCGGTGCACGGTTCGCCGAAGCCGCCGCCCACCCGGATCTCACTGACGCTGCCGGTCATCCAGGCGGCGCGTGAGGTGTGGGTGGTCGCCGCCGGCGCGGAGAAGGCCTCCGCCGTACGGCTGGCGCTGTCCGACACGGGGCCGGTGCAGATTCCCGCGGCGGGCGCCCGCGGCAGGCAGCGGACGCTGTTCCTGCTGGACAGGGCCGCGGCCGCCAAGATCCCCGCCTCCCTCGGCCGGATCTCCTCCCCCTGACCCCGTCCCCCGTCGTATGACGGCGGGTCAGCGGACAGGTCGCGCACCCGGCTGGAGACTCACCCCGGGAACGCCCCGGCCAGTGTGCCGACCGCGAGCCTGGCCTCGACCACGCCGGGGTCGTCGGTCGGGGTGACCGCCGCTCCCAGCGAGGCCAGCAGGGCGAGCATTCGCGCGTTGTCCGTGAGCATCGCGGCCCTGACCTCGGCGAGTCCCAGATCGCGGGCGGCGGTGAGGATCATCCTGGCCAGCGCGGCGCCCAGTCCCATGCCCTGCCAGCGGTCCTCGACCAGCAGGGCCATCCTTGCGGTCCCCGGTCCGGGGGTGAGCGCGAGGGTGGCCACGGCGATGACCTGCCCGTCGTGCCCGGCCACCAGCGACCGGCCCCGGGAGCGGTCACAGAGCCGGTCGAAGGCCTGGGGCGGCAGCACGGGCTCCGGGGTGAGGTAGCGGAAGCGGCGGGACTCCGGCGAGCAGCGGTCGTGCAGGTCGCGGACCGCCTCGCGGTAGAGCTCGGTGAGCGGGCGGACCCGCGCCTGGGTGCCGTCGGACAGCGTGACGACCCGTTCGGCGCCGGGCCGCTGCCGCAGGGTCGGCTGGGCCAGCCGTACGAAGGAGGCGGCCCTGGCGGCCTCCGTCAGGGTGAAGGGCAGCCCGGCCCTGCGCAGCCGCACGGAGCGGCGCGGAGTCACCGGGACGGTCAGCAGCGTCGGGTCAGGAAGGTCGCCCCTCTCCGCGCCGTCGACCCAGCGGGCGTCCTCGGCGCGCAGCAGCTCGGCCAGCAGTTCGGGGAGGCGCCAGGGCTCCGCGCGCAACCCGGCGGCGAGCAGCAGGGCGCGGGTCGGCTCGTCGGTCAGCTCGTGGGCGGTCGCGGTGACGACCTGGACCTGGCGGCCGCCCGCCTCCTCAAGCACCCGGCGCACCGTCTCGGGTCCCGAGGGGATGTCGGCGAGGAACTCGTCCACGGTGCCCTCGGTGTCGGACTGGACGCTCAGGCCCAGGATGTTGCCACCCTTGTCCGCCAGTGCGGCGGCCAGCGAGGACAGCCGCCCGGGACGCTCGTCAACCGTGGTACGAATCCTCAGAAACCCCATCGGATCACTCCCTCTGTCAGGCACAGCCTGCCGCGTCTCCGTTACGGGAGCGCTACACGGGAGTGAGACCCCAGTTACGTCATGAAATATCACCCATGATGCGTTTATACAACGGTTTCCGTTGGAAGGTTCGTACTAATTGACGGATATAGCAGTATGTATGGCCATGAGCACGCGTGTTCCACTCTCCGATGACTTCGTCAACGGAGACGTCTCCTTCTGGTACCGCTCCCTCGGCCTTCCCGAGGCGGGTGCCCCCCTCGGCGGCGACCGCGACGCCGACGTGGCGATCGTCGGCGCGGGCTACACCGGTCTGTGGACGGCGTATTACCTGAAGAAGGCGCGACCGGAACTGCGGGTCGTCGTACTGGAGAAGGAGTTCGCCGGATACGGCGCCTCGGGACGCAACGGCGGCTGGCTCGTCGGCGAGCTGGCCGGAACGCCGGAACGCTACGCCAGGACACACGGCGTCGAGGCGGCCAGACGGCTGCAGCGGGTGATGTTCGAGGCGGTCGACGAGGTCGTGACCGTCGCCGGGGAGGAGGGCGTCGACGCCGACATCGTCAAGGGCGGCGTGACCACGGTGGCGACCAACGCCGCCCAGGACCGGCGGCTGCGTGAGCTGCTCGCGCACGAACGGCACTGGGGCTGGACGGAGGAGGACGTCAGGCTGCTCGACCCGGCCGAACGGGAGGCCCGCCTTCGGGTCGAGGGGGCGGTCAGCGCGATCTGGAGCCCGCACTGCGCCCGCATCCAGCCGGCCAAGCTCGCCCGTGGCCTGGCGCGGGCCGTACGGGACCTCGGGGTGGAGATCGTCGAACGCACCCCCGTCATCGAGATCGCGCCGGGGCGGGCCCGCACGCCGTACGGCACCGTCCGCGCCGACTACGTCATCAGGGCGACCGAGGGGTTCACCGCGGAACTCCGGCAGTACCACCGGGCCTGGCTGCCGATGAACAGCTCCATGATCGTCACCGAGCCGCTCGGCGAGCTGTGGGACGAGATCGGCTGGGAGGGCTGCGAGCTGCTCGGCGACATGGCGCACTACTACATGTACGCCCAGCGCACCGCGGACGGCAGGATCGCCTTCGGCGGGCGCGGCAAGCCCTACCTGTACGGCTCGCGCGTCGACGACAGGGGGCACACGCACAGCTGGACGATCGAGGCGCTGTGGGAGCTGCTGACCGGCATGTTCCCCGCCGTGCGCGCCTCCAGGGTGGCCCACGCCTGGTCCGGCGTGCTCGGCGTGCCCCGCGACTGGTGCGCGAGCGTGCACGTCGACCACGCCACCGGCATCGGCTGGGCGGGCGGCTACACCGGGCACGGGGTGACCACGACCAACCTGGCGGGCCGTACACTGCGGGACCTGATCCTGCGCCGGGACACCGAACTGGCCTCGCTGCCCTGGGTCGGCCGCAGGGTGCGAGGCTGGGAGGTCGAGCCGCTGCGCTGGATCGGGGTACACGCCATGTACGACCTGTACCGCAGGGCGGACGCCAGGGAGCGGGCCGGGCTGGGCCGTACCTCCGTCCTGGCACGGGTCGCCGACTCCATCACCGGACGCTGAGCCACCACCGTCACCGCACACAGAGGAGAGCCATGACCCACCCGTCCCACGTGTACGCGGAGGAGCGGTGAACGACATCCTGTTCCGCGGCGGCCGGGCGTTCCTGGCAGCGGACGCCTTCGCCGAGGCCGTGCTGGTCCGTGACGGCAGGATCGCCGCCGTCGGCCCCGAGACCGACCTCCTACGGCGGGCCGCCCCCGGCCACGAGACCGTGGACCTGGGCGGCGGCCTGCTGATCCCCGGCGTCACCGACGCGCACATCCACCCGGTGCAGGCGGGCCTCGAACGGGCCAGGTGCGACCTGTCCGAGGTCTACGGCCTGCCGGAGTACCTGGAGCGGATCATCTCCTACGCGGAGGCGAACACCACCCGCGAGTGGATCGACGGCGGCGGCTGGGACATGGCGGCCTTCCCGGGCGGCCTGCCGCACCGCTCACAGATCGACTTCCTCGACCGGCCCGCCTACCTGCTCCAGCGCGACCACCACGCGGCCTGGGTCAACACCCTCGCCCTGCGGCGGGCGGGCATCACCCGCGAGACGCCCGACCCGCCGGACGGACGCATCGAGCGCGACCCGGACGGCACGCCGAGCGGCGTGCTGCACGAGGGCGCGATGGACCTGGTCGGGCTGCTCGCACCGAGCCCGACGCCGGGCGACATGGCCGACGCGCTCGTCGAGGCCCAGAACCACCTGTTCTCCCTGGGCGTCACGGGCTGGCAGGACGCCATCGTCGGCTCCTACGCGGGCTGGGACGACCAGTTGCCCGTCTACCTGTCGGCCGCCGCCTCGGGGCGGCTGAGGGCCAGGGTCGTCGGCGCGCTGTGGTGGGACCGCACCCGTGGCGCCGAGCAGATCCCCGAGCTGATCGAACGCCGTGCCTTGGCCGAGGGCCTGGAGCGCTTCCGCGCCACCTCGGTGAAGATCATGCAGGACGGCATCACCGAGAACTTCACCGCCGCGGTTATCGAGCCCTACTGCCGCTGCGGCGGCACCGGCCTCTCCTACGTGGACCCGGCGCTGCTGAAGGGCCACGTCGCCGAACTGGACCGGCACGGCTTCCAGGTGCACTTCCACGCCATCGGCGAGCGCGCGGTCCGCGAGGCCCTCGACAGCTTCGAGGGGACGGACCCCGCCAACCGGCACCACATCGCGCACCTGCAGATCATCGAGCCCTCGGACGTGCCGCGCTTCGCCGCCCTCGGGGTGACCGCCAACCTGCAGCCGCTGTGGGCGACCCATCACGCGCAGATGGACGAGCTGACGATCCCCTTCCTCGGCGAGGAGCGGTCCGCCTGGCAGTACCCCTTCGCCGACCTGCTGCGTTCGGGCGCCCGGTTCTGCGCGGGCAGTGACTGGCCCGTCTCGACCGCCGACCCGTTCCAGGGCATGCACGTCGGGGTCAACCGCACCGAGCCCGGCGGCTCGGTGCACGTGGACTACCCCACCGCCCGGACGCCGTTCCTGCCGGGCCAGTGCCTGGACCTGTCCACCGTGCTGACCGCCTACACCGCGGGCTCGGCCTGGATCAACGGAGACGACGAGGCCGGGGTCATCTCCCCCGGCAACCGCGCGGACCTGGTCGTCCTCGACCGCGACCCGTTCACCGAACCGGCGGCGGACATCTGGCGGACCAGGGTCGCGATGACCTTCGTCGGCGGTGAGGAGGTCTACCACCGCTGACCGGCGGCCCACACCTCGATCGTTTCGCTTGGGCGGCCGTGATCCCGGCGGAGGCGCCGGGACGGGAGACCTCGGGCCGCCCATCCGGCCGGGGCGCCCCCGGCGGGGCCTCACCGCCGCCGGGAGCGATGCGGAGGTCTCCGGGACGGGATCTCAGTCGCAGATCGGTTCCCCGGTCTTGGCGGCGACCCCGACCGCGCTCCAGGCGGCCCTGACGGCGTTCACCTCGGTGCAGCTTCCCGGGTAGAGGGTCGCGGCGGCCTGTACGGTGGCCGCGCGTGCCTTGGCGTAGTTCCAGGGGGCGGTCTTGAGCTGGACGCCGCGGTAGAAGATCTCCCCCGCCTTACGGATGCCGATGCCCCTCAGCACCGAGGGCCCGGAGCAGACGGGGCTGGAGGGCTTGCCCACCGGGTTGGTCCCCTCCGCGAGCAGGTAGAACCAGTGGTTCTGCGGGCCGGCGTCGGTGGTGAAGCGGGTGTAGCAGTTCTTGCCGTCCAGCCGGGAGGGGTTGTACATGTTGCGGACCGGCCCGTCGCCCTTCAGGTCGAACTCCTCACCGATCAGGTAGTCCGGCTCGTCGAGTGTGTCCGGGTGGCCGACGTAGTGTTCGAGCAGCGTGGCGAAGATGTCACCCGACGACTCGTTGAGTCCCTGGTGCTCCTGGCCGTCACCGCCGGAGGAGCCGCTCCAGCCCGAGCCGGACTCCAGGAAGGTCCGCAGACCGTACTCGTGCCCGACCGTGTCCAGTGAGGTGGCCCACTTCGTGCCCGCCTGGTTCCGGCCCAGGGCGACCCACCCGCTCAGGTAGGAACCGACCACGTCCGGCTTGAGATACACCGGGAGGGTACGGCCCTGCCCATCGGTGCCGTCGCGCCCGAACCAGTCGCGCAGCATGTCCATGTACCGCTGCGCGGCGAACATGCCGTCGACGCAGGCGGTCTCCTGGTTGACCGGGCTCCTGTCGCCCCAGTCGTTGCCACTTTTGACGAGGGGCACACCGAACGCCCCGACGTTGCAGCTCAGTCCCGAGTAGGTGGGATCGCTCATGATGTAGTGGTCGGGGCCTCCCGCGGTCCGCAGGGACACCGGATCGCCGTTGTAGTAGCTGTGGCCCACGCCCTGCTGGACCGGGCTCTCCGGCTCGGACGCCGTCGCCGGTGTGGCCGACGTCAGCGCCGTCACGACCACGACGGCGCCCAGCACGATCTTGGAGGTCATCTGACGGCTCCTTCTTCTGGGGGGTTCCTCGTCAGAATCGACACGTGGAGAACGCCCGTCGCCCGGGTCGTTTTCTCCTGGAAAATACAAATTCGCAAGCGGCACGGCAATGTCCGGCGCTTTTCGGACGACCGGCCGCGCGGCCCGCGACTCGCGAGAGGCGTCCCGTAACGACCGCGCCGTCCCTTCCCCGGCCCCGTGGCGGCGAGGACCCCGCGGGCGCGCCCGCCTAACGGGCACCCGATACGCCCCGGCGACACGCCGTCCCGTCAGGGCGAAGACGTGGCGGATAGATCAGTGGGCACAAATGGTGTACATCATGAGGTCGTGGACAACCGGTTGAAGCGTCACGACCTGACCGAGGACGAGTGGGTACGGCTGGCGCCGCTTTTACCCTCGCATCCCCGCAGGGGTCATCGCTGGGCCGATCACCGGGCGACCATCAACGGAGTGTTCTTCCGCAGCCGGGCCGACTGCTCGTGGCGTGCCGTCCCCGAGGTCTACGGCCGGTGGAAGACCGTCTACAACCGCCATCGGCGCTGGTCGACGGACGGCACCTGGGAGACGATCCTGCAGGCGCTGCTCTCGGGCGAGACCGTGCCCGAGCCGGACAGGGAGACGGGCTCAGGCCGCCCCGCGCGTCAGGACATCCGGCCGGGCATGATGTTCGAGGTCGCGCACTGGTGACCGAGGCGGACCGCGTCTCGGGTCCACCGGCCGAGCGCGGCCGTGAACGCCTCATGGCGGCCCTGTCCCGGCGCCCTCGGCGCGCCACGCCTCGATCCTGTGCCCGGGGCACGTACCGGTCCGGCCCGGCACCCCCGGGACGCGGCCGCCCGTTCCCCGCTCTCGGGTGTTCAGCCGAGCGGGTTCAGCCGACGGCCGCCTCCTGGAGGACGACGCGGGCGAGGGCGTCGGCGGCGTCGAGACGGCCGAGGGACTTGGCGGCCTTGGCCATGGTGGCGCGGGCGTGGGGGTCGGCCAGCAACGATCCGAGTTCGGCGAGCAGGTGCTCCGGGGCGGGACCCGCGTCGAGGAGCGCCCTGGCCGCCCCCGCCTCGGCCAGGTAGCGGGCGTTCTGCCGCTGTTCGTCCCCCGCCGACGGGATCAGGGGGATCAGGACGGACGGCTTGCCGATCGCGGTCAGTTCGGCGATCGTACCGGCGCCGCTGCGGGAGACGACGACGTCGGCGGCGGCGAACACGTGGGCCAGTTCCTCCCCCACGTAGGCCACCGGCTGATAGCGCTCCGCCAGTTCGGGGGGCAGGGCCGCGGCGGTCCGGCTGAGCCCGTCGATCCAGCCCGCGCCGCACTGGTGGAGCACCTGCGCCCTGGTGAGCAGCGACGGCAGGACGGCCTCGATCATGATGTTGATCTGCCTGCTGCCCTGTGCCCCGCCGGTCACGTAGACCAGCGGCAGTTCGGGCGACAGACGGAAGTGCCAGCGGCCCGACGGGGCGTTGCCGTTCAGCAGGTGAGGGCGGACGGGATTGCCGGTGACCACGGCACGTTCCCGCGCGGAGGCGGGCAGGTGCTCGACCGACGAGGGATGGGTGAGCGCGACGCGGGTGGCGAAGCGCGCCAGGATGCGGTTGGCCAGGCCGAGCGCGGTGATCTGTTCGTGCATCACCAGCGGCCGGCCGAGCAGTCTGGAGGCCAGTCCCAGCGGCACGCACACGTATCCCCCGGTCGACAGCACCACGTCGGGACGGTAGCGGGCGGCGATGCCGAAGGCCTGCAGGACACCGACGGGAATGCGGAACATGTCGGCGAGATTGGTGAGCAGTTCACGCGGATTGGGGGAACGCCGGAGCTTGCCCGCCTTGATCGCGCGGAACGGGATGCCGTGCTCGGCCGCGACACGGGCCTCAAGGCCGCTCGCCGTACCCACCCAGAGGACGTCGAGGCCGAGGCCGCGGGCGGCGGCCTGCTCGCGCACGGCCGCGACCGTGGTCAGCGCGGGGTAGGTGTGACCGCCGGTTCCGCCTCCGGTGACGAGCATCCGCAGGGGACGGGGGTTTCCGGCGTTCATGTTCGTGTCCTTCCAGCGTTGCGGTCATCCGGGCTCTGGGCCGCGCCGGAGCGTCCGGCGGCCTCGCGCACGCTACCCGGAGTCACGACGAAGATCCAATTCACCGGGTACGGCCACCGCCTCGACGGGTGGCAACCGGCCTTCCTGCCCCCGGAGACACGGGAAACGATATTTGCTTCCATCCCCTTCCGAGGGCTTATCCCCGTTTTCCCCATGATGCCGTGACCGCACGGCTCGCGGGCGAATCAGCGGTGCGCGTCGTACGGTGTCCAGCGAAGAGTCATGTCGGGCAGTTTCTCCATGTTCCGCTGGCCGTCGTCGGTGTCGAAGACGGTGAACCCGTGGCGTTCGTAGAAGGCGCGGGCCTCGACGTTGCTCTGGAAGACGTACAGGGAGAGGCCGTCCGGGCTGTGCCGCCTGACCTCGTCGAGCAGGAGCGTGCCGACGCCCTGGCGGCGGATGTCCGGCCTCAGGTAGAGATGTTCGAGCATGTCCCCCTCAAGGGCGGCGTAGCCGACGACCTCTCCGTCCCGCACCGCGACCCAGGTCCGGCACGAGGCGAGCACGACCTCCTCGATCCATCGGGTGACCTGGGCGTGGTCGCGTCTCTGCGGCCGCAGGTACGGCATGGTCACCGCCCGGGAGGTCATGTGGATGTGCGCTATCGCCGCCGCGTCCGCCGTGTTCGCGGGCCTGATCTTCGTCGTCGCCTCTGTGCCGGTCACGGCAGGAACCTACAGTCCCGGCCGGGACAGGAGCCAACGGATAAACCAGCACAGTCCAGCAAGAACAGGAGATGCATCCGCTATATCCCCTATGTCCAGAAAGGAAGATATAAGGATCTTCGCCGCCGAGACGCGCGGGAGCCTCCACACAGATACGATCATGAATATGAAGAAGGACATGGGCGCGGCCGGGGAGACGGGCGCCGCATCCGGAACCGCCTTCGATGGCTGAGCCGACCAGGAAGGAGCCCTCAGTAACGGGGAAGGAGCTACCACTCGTCGGAGACGCTCCCAGAGAGCGGGCCGACGCGGCGGAGAATCGGAGAAAGATTCTCTCCGCCGCCCGGCGCATCACGGCCTCCGGCGGTGTGGAGAGCTTGTCAATGGACGAAGTGGCTCAGGTCGCAGGTGTCGGGGTCGGCACGGTCTACCGGCGATTCGGGGATCGGGCCGGTCTGGCGTACGCGCTGATCGACGAGCGAGAACGCACCCTGCAGGCCGCGTTCCTGCACGGACCGCCACCGCTCGGGCCGGGGGCGCCAGCCTCCGAACGCATCATCGCCTTCATGGAGGCGTTGGTCGACCGCACCGAGGAACAGGCCGACCTGCTGCTCTTCGCAGAAGCCAGCGCACCGGAGGCGCGGTACACCGGCGGCTCCTACGCCGCCTACCACCTGCATCTGACGACGCTGCTGCTGAACCTTCGTCCCGACACGGACGTCCACTACCTGGCGGACGCCCTGCTTGCCCCGCTGGCCGCTCCTCTTTACCTGCACCAGCGCAGGACACTGGGCATGGACGTCGAACGGGTGAAAGCCGGTCTGGACGAACTGGTGCGCACACTCAGGCAGCCGGACTTCGAGTTCGAAGATCGGCCCCAGCCGGAGCCATCACCCCCCATATAAGCGGAGAAATCTCCGCATGACAAGATCCGTAATCATTCCGTAGTCATGCCGAGAGGCCCTCGCGCGGATGTTCCACGAGGGCCTCTCGGCATGCCGTACTAGTAAATGGGTCGCGAGGAGGAGCGCAGCCGCTCCAGGGCTTCGGCCAGGATCTGAGCGCCGTCCTTGTCGCTGCGACGCTCCTTCACGTAGGCCAGGTGCGTCTTGTAAGGCTCGTTGCGCGGCGGAGCGGGCGGGTTCGCCTCGTCCTGACCGGCGGGAAGACCGCACCGGGGGCAGTCCCAGAACTCAGGGACGGCGGCGTCACTGGCGAAGCTTGGGCGCGTCTCATGCATGTTCGCGCACCAGAACGGAACCCTTACCCGGGGAGCCGCCTCGCCACGCTCCGCCTCCCCCATCGGGCCCGCGCCGACACGACTGCCACGGATCGCGTTGCCACTACCCACGGATGAACTCCTCGCTCGATGGCCCCTGCGCTCGGTTGGATGCGGGGGGCTGAACCACTGTCACGCTTGCGTAGCCGGATCAGGGCCTGAGAATGAGGCCCAACGCGATGATGCACACGAACCAGACCACACCGGTGATGACGGTGAGCCGGTCGAGGTTGCGCTCCACCACGGAGGAGCCACCAAACGACGACGAGAAGCCGCCGCCGAACATGTCCGAGAGGCCGCCGCCCTTGCCCTTGTGGAGCAGAACAAGCAGCACCATCAGCATGCTCGACAAAATGAGGGCGATGGAGATTCCGATTGTCACCGTGACCTGTCCCTGTGTGCGACCCGCGTCCGGGTGTGTCCCTGGATGACGCCTGTGGCGTGACGATTCAAACTTGCTCTAAGAGGGTACGACCTGTTGTCAAGTCGTACCCTCCGAATGGCCCAGTCAGCCGGACATTTCGCTAAAGCGGCAGATTTTGGCGAACTCTCCGGGGTCGAGGCTGGCGCCGCCGACCAGGGCACCGTCCACATCGGGCTGAGCCATGATGCCGGCGACGTTGTCAGACTTGACCGATCCTCCGTAAAGGATACGGACGGCGGCGGCCACCTCGCCGTCATACAGCTCGGCGAGTCGAGAACGCAGCGCCGAGCAGACCTCCTGCGCGTCGGCCGGGGTCGCCACCTCACCGGTCCCGATCGCCCAGACCGGCTCGTAGGCCAGCACGATCGACCTGACCTGCTCCGCGGGGACCTTCCTGAGCGCCCCGTCGAGCTGCGAGATGCTGTGGGAGACCTGGTCACCCGCCCTGCGGACCTCCAGCCCCTCCCCCACGCACAGGATCGGCGTGAGCGAGTTGCGGTAGGCCGCCTGCACCTTGGCGTTGACCACGTCGTCGTCCTCGCGGTGGTACTGCCGCCGCTCGGAGTGCCCGATCACGACGAAGGTGCACCCGAGCTTGGCGAGCATCGCCCCGGAGACCTCCCCGGTGTAGGCGCCCGCGTCGTGCAGGGAGAGGTCCTGCGCGCCGTACAGGAGGCGCAGCCTGTCGCCGTCGATCAGGGTCTGCACGCTGCGCAGGTCCGTGAACGGCGGCAGCACCGCCACGTCGACCTTGTCGAAGTCCTTGTCGTTGAGGGCGAAGGCCAGCTTCTGGGTGGTGGCGATGGCCTCAAGGTGGTTGAGGTTCATCTTCCAGTTGCCGGCCATGAGCGGCTTGCGCGTCGTGCTCATCAGTGGCTCACCGTCTCTCGTCCGCCTTCGTCTCGGTCATGTTCCGGACCCGCCGCCCCCGTGTTCCGGGGACGGCGGGCGGCACGGCGCTCGTCGCGTCGGTCCACCCCTACGCCTCCAGGGCGACGAGGCCGGGCAGGGTCTTGCCCTCAAGGTATTCGAGGCTGGCGCCGCCACCGGTCGAGATGTGCGAGAAACCGTCCTCCGGCAGGCCCAGCTGTCGTACGGCGGCGGCGGAGTCACCGCCCCCGACGACCGTGAAGGCCTCCGAACGGATCAACGCCTCAGCCACGGCTCGGGTTCCCCCGGAGAACGCCTCGAACTCGAAGACGCCCATCGGGCCGTTCCAGAACACCGTCCGGGCGTCGGCCAGCTTCGTCGCGAACAGCTCACGGCTGCGCGGGCCGATGTCCAGCCCCTGCCGGTCGGCCGGGATCGCGGTGGCGTCCACGACCTCGTGGTCGGCGTCCTCAGCGAAGTGCGTGGCGGCCAGTACGTCGACGGGCAGGACGATCTCCACGCCGCGCTTGATCGCCTCGTTGAGGAAGTCGCGCACCTGGTCGAGCTGGTCACGCTGCAGCAGCGACTGACCGACCTCGTATCCCTGGGCGGCCAGGAACGTGTAGGCCATGCCGCCGCCGATGAGCAGCCGGTCGACCTTGGTGAGCAGGTTGCCGATGACGCCGAGCTTGTCGGAGACCTTGGCCCCGCCCAGCACCACGGCGTACGGCCTGGCGGGTTCCTCGGTCAGCCTCTTGAGCACCTCGACCTCGGCCAGGACGAGTCTGCCCGCCGCGTGCGGCAGCAGCAGCGGCACGTCGTAGACGCTGGCGTGCTTGCGGTGGACGGCACCGAAGCCGTCGCCGACGTAGAGCTCGGCCAGGGCGGCCAGCTTCTCGGCGAAGGCGGCGCGCACCGCGTCGTCCTTGGACTCCTCGCCCGGCTCGAAGCGCAGGTTCTCCAGCAGCGCCACCTGGCCGTCCTCAAGACCCGCGACGACGGCCTGGGCCGACGGCCCGACCACGTCGGAGGCGAAGGCGACCTCGGCGCCGAGCAGTTCGCCCAGGCGCCTGGCGACGGGGGCCAGGGAGTACTTCGGATTGGGCTCGCCCTTGGGACGCCCCAGGTGGGCGCAGGCGATCACACGCGCGCCCTTGCCCGCCAACTCCTGGATCGTCGGGACCGAGGCCCGGATGCGGCCGTCGTCGGTGATGACGTCCCCGTCCAGGGGGACGTTGAGGTCGACGCGCACCAGGACGCGCCGACCCTTCACGTCGAACTCGGAGAGGTCCTTCATCAGAGGTCGGCGCCGACCAGCTCGATGAGGTCCACGAGACGGTTGGAGTAACCCCACTCGTTGTCGTACCAGCCGACGACCTTGACCTGGTTGCCGATCACCTTGGTCAGGCCCGCGTCGAAGATGCAGGAGGACGGGTCGGTGACGATGTCGGCGGAGACGATCGGGTCCTCGGTGTAGGTCAGGTAGCCCTTGAGCGCGCCCTCGGCGGCGGCCTTGAGCGCGGCGTTGACCTCCTCGACGGTGGTCTCGCGGCTGACGTCGACGGTCAGGTCGGTGGCCGAGCCGGTGGGGATCGGCACGCGCAGCGCGAAGCCGTCGAGCTTGCCCTTCAGCTCGGGCAGCACCAGGCCGATGGCCTTGGCCGCGCCGGTCGAGGTCGGCACGATGTTCAGCGCGGCGGCGCGGGCGCGGCGCAGGTCGCTGTGCGGGCCGTCCTGCAGGTTCTGGTCCTGCGTGTAGGCGTGGATCGTGGTCATCAGACCCTTCTCGATACCGAAGGTGTCGTTGATGACCTTGGCCATGGGGGCCAGGCAGTTGGTGGTGCAGGAGGCGTTGGAGATGACGGTGTGACTGGCCGGGTCGTACTTGTCGTGGTTGACGCCCATCACGACGGTGACGTCCTCGTTCTTGGCCGGGGCCGAGATGATGACCTTCTTCGCGCCGTTCTCGGCGTGCACCCTGGCCTTGTTGGCGTCGGTGAAGAAACCGGTGGACTCCACCACGACGTCCACGCCCAGGTCGCCCCAGGGCAGCTTGGCGGGGTCGCGCTCGGCGAAGGCCTTGATCGTCTTGCCGTCCACGATGATCTCGTCGGCGGTGCTCTTCACCTCGTACGGCAGACGGCCGAGGATGCTGTCGTACTTGAGCAGGTGGGCGAGCGTGGCGTTGTCGGTCAGGTCGTTGACCGCGACGATCTCGATGTCCTTGCCGCTGGCGGCGGCCGCACGCCAGAAGTTGCGGCCGATACGGCCGAATCCGTTGACGCCTACGCGGATGCTCACGGTTCCGGTCTCCTCGTACGTCATGCGCCGGCCGAGAAGACCGGCGACTTGGGCGGGCTGATACCTCAAGCACGAACACTATCGGACCCAAATTGGTTTAGACCACTTGCGGGGGCAGGTCTCTTCTCCTTTGCCTCATGCGTAGGTATCGCACTATTCAAGTGAAGTGCCCGGCTTGTCACGATAAATCCGTACAACGCTGCTGTGACCAGCAAAGACATCTCAAAACGATGGCCGGGCATGCGAACGGGCGGTCCCGGAACCGGGACCGCCCGCGAGACGAGGAGACCGGACTACGGCGCCAGCATGTCCACCGTGAGATTCGCCTCGGTGTTGGGGATGCCGATGTCCTGGGCGCGCTTGTCGGCCATGGCCAGCAGGCGGCGGATGCGGCCGGCGATGGCGTCCTTGGTCAGTGGCGGGTCGGCGAGCTGGCCAAGCTCCTCCAGGGAGGCCTGCTTGTGCTCGACCCGCAGACGGCCCGCGATCACCAGATGCTCCGGCGCCTCCTCCCCGAGGATCTCCAGCGCCCGCTGTACCCGGGCCCCCGCCGCGACCGCCGCACGGGCCGAGCGCCGCAGGTTGGCGTCGTCGAAGTTGGCCAGCCGGTTGGCCGTGGCCCGCACCTCGCGGCGCATCCGCCGCTCCTCCCAGGCCAGCACGCTGTCGTGGGCACCGAGCCGGGTCAGCAGCGCGCTGATCGCGTCACCGTCACGGACCACCACGCGGTCGACACCCCGCACCTCGCGCGCCTTGGCGTGGATCTTCAGCCGCCGTGCGGAGCCGACCAGCGCCAGCGCCGCCTCCGGGCCGGGACAGGTCACCTCCAGCGACATGGAACGGCCCGGTTCGGTGAGCGAGCCGTGTGCCAGGAAGGCACCCCGCCAGGCGGCCTCCGCGTCGCAGGTCGCCCCCGCGACCACCTGACGCGGCAGGCCCCGGACCGGACGGCCGTGGTTGTCGATCAGCCCCGTCTGACGGGCGAGGGCCTCACCGTCGCGGTAGACCCTGACCACGTAGCGTGACCCCTTGCGCAACCCGGCGGGCGCCAGGACGAGCACCTCCGCCTTGTGCCCGAACACCTCTCCGATGTCCTTGATGAGCCTCCTCGCGGTGACGTTGGTGTCCAGCTCCGCCTCGATCACGATCCGCCCGCCCACCAGGTGCAGCCCGCTGGCGAACCGCAGCAGCGTCGACACCTCGGCCTTACGACAGCAAGGCTTCAGGACCGGCAAGCGGCTCAGCTCGTCTTTCACCACACCTGTCATCGCCATGCGCGTTCGTCCTCCCCCATACAGACCTCATGCGGCCGAGAAACCAGGCTCACAGAAGTTTCTCGCACTCCTGAGCGGCGCTGACCAGGATCAACGCTTCTCACGGAAAATCTCGTCCAGGACGGAGGCAAGACGTTGCGCATCGTGCCGCGGGGAGCCGTCCTCGTCGGCGACCGGGGCCATGACGAGCCGCCCGCCCAGCTCGGCGGCGGCCTTCTCCAGCTCCTCACCGTCCTCGGCGACACCGGTGTCGGCGAGGACCACGTCGATCGTCAGGGAGGGGGCGTGCTGACGCAGCACCTCCAGGTGTTTCTGCGGTGAGAAACCGTCGGTCTCACCCGGCTGCGGGGCCAGGTTGAGTGCGACCAGCCTGCGCGCCCGGGTGCGCAGCAGCGCGTCGGCCAGCTCGGGCACCTTGAGGTGAGGCAGCACGCTGGTGAACCACGACCCCGGCCCGAAGACCACCCAGTCGGCTTCGAGCACCGCCTGGACCGCCTCGGGGCAGGCCGGCGGGTCGGTGGGCAGCAGCGAGATCGCGCGAACCCTGCCCGGGGTGAGAGCGCAGGCCACCTGGCCGTACACGGTGCTCACCCGGCCGTCCAGCTCGACCTCGGCGGCGATGTCGAGCGGCACCGAGGCCATCGGCAGGACCCGCCCGTGCGCGCCGAGCAGCCGCCCGACCCAGTCGAGCCCGGCGACCGTGTCACCGAGACGCTCCCACAGGGCGACGATCAGCAGGTTCCCGACCGCGTGCCCGTGCAGGTCGCCCTCGCTGCGGAAGCGGTGCTGGACGACCTCACTCCAGGTGCGGCCCCAATCGTCGTCGCCGCACAACGCGGCCAGGGCCATCCTGAGGTCTCCGGGAGGCAGCACGCCGAGTTCACGGCGAAGCCGTCCGCTCGACCCGCCGTCGTCGGCCACGGTGACGACGGCCGTCAGTTCGGAGGTGACCCTGCGCAGCGCCGACAGCGACGCGTACAGCCCGTGTCCGCCGCCCAGCGCGACGACCTTGAGATCCTCGCTCACTCGCGGCCCACATCCCGGTGGCTCACCTGCACCTCCATTCCTCCCCGATCTCGCAATCGGCCGCCGAGCTGCTCGGCCATCGCGACACTGCGGTGTTTGCCGCCGGTACAGCCGACGGCGAGCGTGGCGTAGCTCTTGCCCTCACGGGTGTAACCGGCGGCGATGATGCCGACCACCTCCTCGTAGGCGTCGAGAAGCTCCTTGGCGCCCGCCTGGTTGAGGACGTAGTCGCGCACGGAGGCGTCCAGACCGTTCATCGGGCGCAGCTCGGGGACCCAGTGCGGGTTGGGCAGGAAGCGGCAGTCGACGACCAGGTCGGCGTCCACGGGCAGGCCGTACTTGTAGCCGAAGGAGACCACGTTGACCCGCAGTCCGGGGCGGTCCTCCCCGCCGAAGAAGGCGACGATCTTGCCGCGAAGCTCGTGGACGTTGAGGTTGGAGGTGTCGATGACCAGGTCGGCGTTGGCACGGACCTCACGCAGGATGCCGCGTTCCCTGGCGATGCCGTCGACCAGCCGGCCCTCCGCCTGCAGCGGGTGCGGGCGGCGGACGTTCTCGAACCTGCGGACCAGTTCCTCGTCGCTGGCCTCAAGGAACACCACCCGCACCGCGACGCCGCGCCCGTCGAGCTCCTCGATCGCGGCGTTGAGGTCGGTGGTGAAGGCCAGGCTGCGCACGTCGACCACGGCGGCCACCTTGTCCGCGGCCAGCTTGACCCGCCCGGCCTCCTCCGCCATGGCGAACAGCAGGCCGGGGGGCAGGTTGTCGATGACGAACCAGCCCAGGTCCTCAAGCGCCTTGGCCGCGGTGCTGCGTCCGGCGCCCGACATGCCGGTGACGATGACGAACGCGGTCTCTCTGTCGTTCATGGGTGCTCCCCCTTCAACGCCGACACAATCGTCTCGGCCGTGGCGGGGCCGATCCCGGGAACCTCGCGGATCTGCTCGGCGGTGGCCTCACTCAGCCGCTTCACGGATCCGAAGTGTTTGATCAGCGCCTGTCTGCGGGCTGGGCCGAGCCCGGGAACCTCGTCCAGGGCGCTTTCCCTCACGCTCTTCGACCGCTTCGACCGATGGTAGGTGATGGCGAAGCGGTGGGCCTCGTCGCGTACGCGCTGCAGGAGGTAAAGGGCCTCACTCGACCGGGGGAGGATCGCCGGCAGGTCCTCTCCTGGCAGCCAGACCTCCTCCAGCCGCTTGGCCAGGCCGCAGACCGCCACGTCGTCGACCCCCAGCTCGTCCAGCGCCCGCTGGGCGGCGGCCGCCTGGGCGGGGCCGCCGTCGACGACGACGAGATTGGGGGGATAGGCGAACTTGCGCGGCCTGCCGGTCTCCGGGTCGAGAGCCGCCCCGGTGCCGGTCCCGCCGGTCTCCGCCGCCGCCCCCGTCTCGACGTCGAGCTCCCCGGTCTCGGAACGTTCCTCCAGGTAGCGTTTGAACCTGCGCGAGATCACCTCGTATATCGAGGCGACGTCACCCTCGGTGGAGTTGACGGAGAACCTGCGGTACTCGCTCTTGCGGGCCAGGCCGTCCTCGAAGACCACCATGGAGGCGACCACGTTGGTGCCCTGGGTGTGGGAGACGTCGTAGCACTCGATCCGCAGCGGCGCCTGGTCGAGCCCGAGCGCGTCGGCGACCTCCTGCAGCGCCCTGCTGCGGGTGTTCAGGTCACTGGCCCTCTTGAGCTTGTGCTGCTTGAGGGCCTCCTTGGCGTTACGCTCGACGGTCTCCATGAGCGTCTTCTTGTCGCCACGCTGCGGGACGCGGATCTCCACCCTGGTCCCGCGGTGCTCGCCGAGCAGTTCGGCGACCGCCTCGGCGTCGGGGGGCATGGCGGGCACCAGGACCTCGCGGGGCAGCGCCTCGGGGGCGGCCTCGCCGTACATCTGGAGCAGGAACTGCTCGACGAGCTCGCCGGGCTCCGCGTCCTCGACCTTGTCCACCACCCACCCGCGCTGGCCCCTGATCCGCCCCGAACGCACGTAGAAGACCTGGACCGCGGCCTCGAGGTTGTCCTCCACCAGGGCGATCACGTCGCAGTCGGTGTTGTCGGCCAGCACCACCGCCTGTTTCTCCATCGCCTGCCGCAGCGCCTGGATGTCGTCGCGCAGCCTGGCCGCGCGTTCGTACTCCTGCTCGGCTGCGGCCTGACGCATCTCACGCTCAAGGCGTTTGGTGAAGCGGCCCGTGTTGCCCGCCATGAAGTCGCAGAAGTCGTCGGCCAGCGCCCGGTGCTCCTCGGCGGTGACCCTGCCGACACAGGGAGCCGAGCACTTCCCGATGTAGCCCAGCAGGCAGGGGCGGTCGATCTGGGCGGCGCGCCGGAACACCCCGGCCGAGCAGCTCCTGATCGGGAAGACCCTCAGCAGGAGGTCCACCGTCTCCCTGATGGCCCAGGCGTGGGAGTAGGGGCCGAAGTAGCGGATGCCCTTGCGCTTGGCGCCGCGCAGCACCTGGACTCTGGGGAACTCCTCCCCCATGGTGACCGCGAGATAGGGATAGGACTTGTCGTCGCGGTATTTGACGTTGAACCGGGGGTCGTACTCCTTGATCCAGGAGTATTCGAGCTGGAGCGCCTCGACCTCGGTGCCGACGACCGTCCAGTCGACGCCGACGGCCGTCGTGAGCATGGTCTGGGTGCGCGGATGCAGCCCGGCGAAGTCCGCGAAGTAGGAGTTGAGTCGCTGGCGCAGGCTCTTGGCCTTGCCCACGTAGATGACCCTGCCACCGGCGTCCCTGAACCGGTAGACGCCGGGGGACTCGGGAATCGTGCCCGGCTCGGGCCGGAAACTCACCGGACCGCCCATAGATCTCGCCACGCCCGAAAGCCTATCGGCCCTCACCGACAGGACCCCTGCCCGGCGAGCCCCGCGCATCCGGTACGGCGCGGGCACGCGGCGCCGCCCCCTCCTGCTCCGGCGCCGCGTGGACCACCGTTCAGCCCAGGACGATGGAGCCGCCCTCGACCTTGATCTCCTTCTTCTCCAGGGGCCTGCCCGCCGGGCCGTCGGTGACCGAGCCGTCGGCGATGGCGAACTTGCTGCCGTGGCAGGGGCACACGATGACACCGTCGGAAACGCTCCCCACGTCACACCCCTGGTGGGTGCACACGGAGGTGAAGGCCTTGAACTCCCCCGCCTTCGGCTGGGTGACCACGATCTTCTTGTCCTTGAAGACCGTGCCGCCCCCCACCGGGATGTCGGCGGTCTGCGCGAGGGCCTCCTTCTTGCCGGCCACCGGCGAACCCGAGGGCGTCGAGGCCGGGGCCTCCGCGGCCGGCTCGCCGCCGCCTGTACCGCCCCCCTCGCTGCCGCACGCGGTCAGCAGCGCCGCGACCCCGATGCCTCCCGCGCCCAGCATCACCGAGCGACGCGTCGTCTCCGTCATGGTCGTCCTTTCGTCTTCCTGTTCCTGCGGGTACGGCCGGCACACCAGCGCATCGCCGCTGGTTCAGCATGCCGTACCCGCCGTCAGGAGACTGTGAAGAATTACGCATGCGGAAGATTTAATCTTCTCTCATAACGGTCACCGGGGCTCAGACCATGACGATGCCATCGCCGTCGACCCTCAGGGCGTACTCCACCAGCGGGGCCTCGGCCGGGCCCTTGAGGCACTTGCCGGAGTCGGCGGCGAACTCGCTGCCGTGACAGGGGCAGTGGATGACGCCGTCCGCGACCCGGCCGACCGAGCAGCCCCGGTGGGGGCAGCTCGCGTTGAAGGCCTTGAACACCCCCGCCTTCGGCTGGGTGATCACGATCTTCCACTTGCTGACGACCTTGCCGCCCCCCACGGGGACGTCCGCGGTCTTGACGATGACCTGCCCCTTGATGCCCGGGGGCACGATGGCCGGCCCCGGCTCGGCGGGGGCGCACCCGGTGAGCGCCGCCCCGCACGCCGCCACGGCGGCGGCACCGATCACATGCCTGCGTGTGGGCGCGGCGAAGCCGTCGTTACCGCTCACTGGGACCTCCCCCGACGTCGCCCGGCCGGGAGGCGGGCATCCTCGTCAAGGATATTGGCGAGGAGTGCCGCCCTCCGGATCGACCCTTGGGTCCCGTTTTGTGGATCTTCATACCTTCTGCGACCGCCCGGGTGACGCCCGCGGAACAGGCCCTAGGAGCCCAGGATCTTGCGCAGGAAACGCCCGGTGTGGCTGTCCTCGACCAGGGCGACGTCCTCGGGCGTACCGGTGGCCAGCACGGTGCCGCCCTTCGAACCGCCCTCCGGCCCCATGTCGATGATCCAGTCGGCGGTCTTGATCACATCGAGGTTGTGCTCGATGACGATGACGGTGTTGCCTCCGTCGACGAGCTTGCCCAGCACGCCGAGTAGCCGCCGGATGTCCTCGAAGTGCAGGCCGGTGGTCGGCTCGTCCAGCACGTAGATGGTCCGGCCCGTCGAACGGCGCTGCAGTTCGGAGGCGAGCTTGACGCGCTGGGCCTCGCCTCCCGACAGGGTGGTCGCGGGCTGGCCGAGACGGACGTAGCCCAGGCCGACGTCGTTGAGCGTCTTGAGGTAACGCTTGATCGCCGGGATCGCGTCGAAGAACTCCAGGGCCTCCTCGATCGGCATGTCGAGCACCTCGGAGATGGTCTTGCCCTTGTAGTGGACCTCCAGGGTCTCCCTGTTGTACCTCGCGCCGTGACAGACCTCACACGGCACGTAGACGTCCGGCAGGAAGTTCATCTCGATCTTGATGGTCCCGTCGCCGGAACAGGCCTCACAGCGGCCGCCCTTGACGTTGAAGCTGAAGCGGCCCTTGGCGTATCCGCGGACCTTGGCCTCCGTGGTCTGCGCGAACAGGTCGCGCACCTTGTCGAAGACCCCGGTGTAGGTCGCCGGGTTCGAGCGCGGGGTGCGGCCGATCGGTGACTGGTCCACGTGCACGACCTTGTCGACCAGGTCCATGCCGTTGATCCGTGCGTGACGCCCGGGGACGGTGCGGGCGCCGTTCAGCTCCTTGGCCAGGGCGTTGTAGAGGATGTCGTTGACGAGCGTGGACTTGCCCGAGCCGGAGACGCCGGTGACCGCGGTGAACACGCCCAGGGGGAACTCGACGTCGACGCCCTTGAGGTTGTGCTCACGGGCCCCCTTGACGGTGATCTGCCGCTTCCTGTCCCGCTTACGGCGGGCGGCGGGGACGGCGATGGTCCTGCGGCCTGACAGGTAGGCGCCGGTCAGCGAGTCCTCGGCGGACAGCAGGTCGGCCACGGTGCCGGAGACGACGACCTGGCCGCCGTGTTCGCCCGCGCCGGGGCCGATGTCGACCACCCAGTCGGCGGCGGCGATGGTGTCCTCGTCGTGCTCGACCACGATGAGCGTGTTGCCCATGTCACGCAGCCTGATCAGGGTCTCCAGCAGCCGCTGGTTGTCACGCTGGTGCAGGCCGATGGACGGCTCGTCGAGCACGTAGAGGACGCCGACCAGGCCGGAGCCGATCTGGGTGGCCAGGCGGATGCGCTGCGCCTCGCCACCGGCGAGGGTGCCCGCGGCGCGGTCCATGGTCAGATAGTCCAGGCCCACGTCGAGCAGGAAGCCCATCCGGGCGTTGATCTCCTTGACCACCCGCTCGGCGATCTGCATGTCCCGGTCCGACAGCGTGAGCCCGGCCAGGAAGCGGGCGCAGTCGCCGATCGACATCGCCGAGACGTCGGCGATCGAGCGCCCCTCGACGGTGACGGCCAGCGAGACGGGCTTGAGCCTGGCCCCCTGGCATGCGGGACAGGGGATCTCCCGCATGTAGCCCTCGTACTTCTCCCGCATGCCGTCGCTCTCGGACTCGGCATGGCGGCGCTGCACCCAGGGGATGGCCCCCTCGAAGGTGGTGTAGTAGGAGCGCTGACGGCCGTAGCGGTTGCTGTAGCGGACGTGGACCTGCTCGTCGTGGCCGTACAGCAGCGCCTTCTGGGCCTTCTTCGGCAGCCGCTCCCACGGGGTGCCCAGGGTGAACCCCGTGGCCAGGCCGAGCGCCTCGATGAGACGGACGAAGTAGTCGCTGGTGTGCCCACCCGCCCACGGGGAGATCGCGCCGTCCTCCAGCGTCTTCTCCGGGTCGGGCACGACGAGCTCGGGGTCGACCTCCATGCGCACCCCGAGACCCGTGCACTCGGGACAGGCGCCGAAGGGCGAGTTGAAGGAGAACGAGCGGGGTTCGAGCTCCTCGAACGACACGTCGTCGTAGGGGCAGTAGAGGTGCTCGGAGTAGAAGCGTTCGCGGTTCGGGTCCGTCTCGGGAAGGTCGACGAACTCCAGCGTGATCGTGCCGCCCGACAGCTGCAGGGCGGTCTCGACCGACCCGGTCAGGCGGCTGCGTGAGCTCTCCTTGACCGTGAGGCGGTCGACGATCACCTCGATGTCGTGCTTCTCCTGCTTCTTCAGCGTGGGCGGCTCGTCGAGGCGGACCACGGTGCCGTCGACGCGTGCCCTGGCGAAGCCCTTGGCCTGGAGCTGGCCGAACAGCTCGGCGTACTCCCCCTTGCGTCCGCGGATGACCGGCGCGAGCACCTGGAAACGGGTGCCCTCCTGCAGCTCCATCACCCGGTCGACGATCTGCTCGGGGCTCTGCCTGGCGATCGGGCGGGCACACTGCGGACAGTGCGGCTTGCCGATGCGGGCCCACAGGAGCCTCAGGTAGTCGTAGACCTCGGTGATCGTGCCGACGGTCGAACGGGGGTTGCGGCTCGTCGACTTCTGGTCGATCGAGACCGCGGGCGAGAGCCCCTCGATGAAGTCGACGTCCGGCTTGTCCATCTGCCCGAGGAACTGCCTGGCGTATGCGGACAGTGACTCCACGTAGCGGCGCTGGCCCTCGGCGAAGATGGTGTCGAAGGCCAGGCTCGACTTGCCCGAGCCGGACAGCCCGGTGAAGACGATCAGAGAGTCCCGCGGCAGGTCCAGCGAGACGTCCTTGAGGTTGTGTTCACGTGCGCCACGCACGATGAGGCGGTCAGCCACTGCGATCCCGACGTCGATGTAGAGGGTTGAGAAGCGGTCGCGGGAAGACTAGCCACGGGGTCCGACAAAAATCCGCAAGCGGCGATGCGCCTGGTGGTCTTTCCCCGCCCTCATCAGGTTACGGCCTTCCCGGGGGCCCTTCGGGCCGCTTGTCGATGTCAACCGCCGGGACACGCCCTTTATGCCCTGGCCCGATCACCCGCCGCGGTGGTGGAGTGGAGGGATGGATGTCACAGACGTTCTCCAGGCCGAGCTCTCCGCCTCGAACGACCGCCTGCTGGCCGGCGTCGCCGAGCTGTCGGACACCGACGTCACAGGCGGTTCACGGCTGCCCGGCTGGAGCAGAGGGCACGTCCTGACTCATCTCGCCCGCAACGCCGACAGCCTCGTCAACCTGCTGACATGGGCCAGGACGGGCGTAAAGACCCCTCAGTATCCCGACCCGGGCAGGCGCGACCTGGACATCGAGGCGGGCGCGGGACGGTCCGCGCGGGAACAGTTCGCCGACCTCGAGGCCAGCACGGCGCGTTTCGCCGAGGCGGCCGCCGCCCTGTCCGGCGCGAACTGGTCGGCCCCGGTCGGCACGGCCCCCGTCCTCCACCCGGCCTGGTACGTGCTGGCGCGCAGGGCACGCGAGGTCGAGGTGCACCACGCCGACCTCGGCACAGGGTACGGACCCGCCGACTGGCCGGAGGCGTTCGCCCGCAGAGAACTGCACGACGCGATGCTGTGCTGGCCCCGGGAACTCTCGGTGGTGAGCGAGATCGTGGTCGAGGAGGTCAGGGACGGGGAGAACCACCACCAGGTCTGGCGGGACCTCGGCACGGGGCCGGTGCTCCAGGGCGACGTCTGGAGCCTGCTCGGGTGGCTTACCGGCCGGGCGTCGGGTGCGGGGCTTAAGGTGATGCCGGAGGGAACGGCGGGCAACCTGCCCGCGGAGGCGCGGGCAGCGCCCGCACCGCCCGGATGGCCCGCCCGCTCCGCTCCTACCGGCCTTCCCTCGAACCCGCCAGAGGAGTATCCATGACGTACACCGGCGACGTGCAGGTCGGCGGTCCAGCCGACGTGCGTGAGCTGCCCGACCTGACGATCTCGAAGCTGGCGGTCGGCCCCTACGACAACAACGCCTACCTGCTGCGGTGCAACGAGACCGGTGACGGCGTGCTCATCGACGCCGCCGCCGAGGCCGACCGGCTGCTGGCGCTCATCGGGGACCGCCCGATCAGCAAGATCGTCACGACCCACCGGCACGGTGACCACTGGCAGGCCCTGGAGCAGGTCGCCTCCGCGACGGGTGCGACCGTCGTGGCGCATCCGCTCGATGCGCCCGCGCTACCGGTTCCCGTCGGCCTGAAGGTCGAGCACGGAGACGGGGTCGCCGTCGGCGTGGTCACCCTGGAGGTGATCCACCTGCGCGGGCACACGCCTGGCTCGATCGCCCTGTACCGGCCGGGCCACGTGTTCACCGGTGACTCGCTCTTCCCCGGCGGCGTCGGCAACACCGAGAAGGACCCCGAGCGGTTCGACCGGCTCTTCACCGACGTCTCCGAGCGGATCTTCGACCGGCTGCCCGACGAGACCTGGGTCTACCCGGGCCACGGCAAGGACACCACGCTGGGCGCCGAACGCCCGTCCCTGCCGCAGTGGCGCGCACGCGGCTGGTGAGCCTCCCCGGAACGCGTTCGCCCGGAGACCTCCGATGGTCCCCGGGCGAACGGAACGTCCCTCAGGCGGCCGTCACAGGGAGGACAGCTCGGACTCCCGGCGTTGCTCCCTGCGCTTCTCCCGCTTGAACATGAGCACGCGCAGCGGGATGGCCGAGACCATCGCTATCTGCATGATCGCGCCGACCTTGATGAGCGTGTCACCGCCCGCCAGGCCCGCGGCCCAGATGGTCAGGCAGGCCACGTTGATCATCATCCAGGCCAGGACCGCGGCCGCCAGGTTGCCCTTGGGCTTGGGGTACTCGATCCGGCTGACCATGAGGTAGGCGATCCCGAAGATCGGCAGCACCGTCCAGATCGACGGTGCGAACAACATCACGACCGAGACCACGGTCATGGCGCCCATCGGGATGGGCAGCCCCATGAAGTCACCGCTCTTGGTCTTCACGCAGGCGAATCTGGCCAGCCGGATGACCCCGGCCAGCAGCACGGACCCCGCGGCGGTCATCACCAGCGGGAAGGGCACCTGGGGGGTGAATCCGGCCCAGATGACCACCATGAACGCCGGGGCGAACCCGAAGCTGATCACATCGGCCAGGTTGTCCAGTTCGGCGCCCATCGCCGAGGCGCGGAACTTGCGCGCGACCAGACCGTCGAACAGGTCACAGGTCGCGCCGATCAGCAACAGCACCACGGCGGTGCCGAAGAACCGGGGGTCTGCGGCGAAGGGCTTGTGCTCCTGCAGCGCGCGGATCGCCGACCAGGCGAGCACGCAGACCGACAGGAAGCCGCACAGCGCGTTGCCGAGGGACAGCGAGTCGGCCGCGGAGAGCCGGAAAGCCTTGCCGACCGGCCCCCTCGGCTCCTCGTCCGTCTCGTCAAGAGGCCAGCTCGCGTCAGCCGTGGTCAAGGCCGGTCACCCCCGCGACAGTCCGTTGGCCGACCGAGACCGCGGGCTCGATCCCCTCGGGCAGGTAGACGTCCACCCGGGAACCGAGCCGGATGAGACCGATGCGCTCGGCTCTGGCCACCTTGGCTCCCACGGTCAGGTAGGGGATGATGCGCCGCGCGACGGCACCGGCGATCTGGACCAGCTCCACGTCGCCGACCTCGGTCGCGAAGTGCCAGACCACCCGCTCGTTCTTGTCGCTGTCCTTGTTGAACGCGGGAACGAACCCTCCGGTGACGTGCTCGATCGAGGTCACCGTACCGGCCAGCGGGGCACGGTTGACGTGCACGTCGAGCGGGCTCATGAAGATCGCCACACGGGTGCGGCCGTCCGGCCACGGGTCGATGCTCTGCACCACGCCGTCCGCGGGCGACAGGATCCGCGCCGTACCCGGCGTGCGCTCGGGGTCCCGGAAGAACCAGAGCATGCCACCGGTGAGTACGGCCAGCGGAGCCGCCGCCAGCGCCCAGCGCCGGTCACGACGGCTGAGCAGCGAGGTCGCTGCAGTGGCGGCCACGGTTGGGAGCAACCACGGGGAGACGCCACGCGCCAGCCGTACACGGCCCGGCTTATGGCTTGCTGAATCGTGGGACACAGGAAACCTTTTGATGTCTTGCGGCATTAGACCGGTATTGTCTGCCTGCTCTCCGGCAGGATGCTACCCGTCTCTCAGCCCTGGTACGGCGTAACGAGACAAGCAAAGCGCGTCACAAGCCAATCCGCTAGCCCTGGTCGGCGCTCGCGGCGGTGGTGATGTGCTCGCCCTCGCGTGCGTCGCGGCGGGCCTTGATCAGGCTGGCTCCGGTAGTGATCACCATGGTGACGCCGATGACCGACAATGACAGCCAGATAGGCACCTCGGGTGCCCAGGACACGCCGCTGGAGTGCAGCGCCTCGGCAATCAGCTTAACCCCGATGAAGCCGAGGATGAACGCGAGACCGTAGCTGAGGTAGGCCAGACGCTGCAGCAGGTCGCCCAGCAGGAAGTAGAGCTGACGCAGTCCCATCAGCGCGAACGCGTTGGCCGTGAAGACGATGAAGGCGTCGGTCGTGAGGCCGAAGATGGCGGGAATCGAGTCGAGCGCGAAGAGCAGGTCGGTGGTGCCGATGGCGATCATCACGATGAGCAGCGGGGTGACCATGCGCCTGCCGTCCACCTTGACGAGGACCCGGGAGCCGACGTAGTCGTCGGTGTGGGGCAGCGCCCTGCGGGCCCAGCGCAGCACCAGGTTCTCCTTGACCTCTTCCTCCTCGTCCTGGCCGTGCTGGCGGACCAGCTGCACCGCGGTGTAGATGAGGAACAGGCCGAACACGTAGAACAGCCAGCCGAAGCTGGACAGCGCGGCCGCGCCGACGGCGATGAAGCCGCCTCGCATGACCAGGGCCATCAGGATGCCGACCAGCAGCACCTTGTGCTGGTAGATCTTCGGCACCGCGAAGCGGCTCATGATGATGTAGAAGACGAAGAGGTTGTCGACGCTCAAGCTGTATTCGGTCAGGTAACCCGCGAAGAACTGGCCCGCCGAGGTCGGCCCGGCGAAGATCCACAACACCACACCGAAGATCACCGCGAGCGTCACATAGAAGCCGACCCAGAAGCCGGCCTGCCGCGGGGAGAACTCCCGGGGTTCACCCCGGTCGACGATCCACAGGTCAAAAGCAAGAATGACCAGCAAACCACCAATAACGGCGATCCAAGCCCATACGGGAATAGTCACAACAAAACCTCCGGCGGCGCGCATGACTGACAGCCGGAGGTCTCTCCCGCCCGTGCGTAACGAAGCACGAACCGACAGCCCCGGGGGCCCCGTGGAGTGAGGCAACACCGTGATGACGAGACTGTCACGAAGGGATACTCCCCCCCTAACCAAACCAGTATAGATGCCGGGCCTGGCAGTGCCCAATTCGGCGGTGGGTTCCACAAGGATGTTCCCACGGCGGACCGCCGCCTGCCATGGGATCCTTCAGGTAATCCCTCCCCGATCCCCACGTAGATCGCCGTAGACCTCCCGCACCGCCTCAAGGGCCTCAACCGCACCGGGCAGCTCACGGCCTCGCCGTACGGCCGCCTCTCTCAGGGCCGTGGCCAGGCCGCCGTCGGCGAGCAACCTCCCGACCGCCCCGCGCAGCGCGACGGCGTCGCCGTACGGCACCAGCAACCCGGCGTCCCCGACCATCGGCGGGATTCCGCCGACCGCGGTGGCGATCACCGGTGTGCCCGCCCGCAGGGCCTCCTGCACCACGAGCGGCTGGCCCTCCCAGCGACTGGGCACCACCAGGGCTCCGGCGACGGTGAGCAGATCCCCGATGTCCTCCCGGTTCCCGAGGAGCCTCACGGGCAGGCCCTCCCGGGCGACGCGCTCCTCAAGCGGCCCGCGCAACGGCCCGTCCCCGGCGACCAGGAACACCGGTCCCTCGGTGCTCTCCCTCCCTGCGAAGGCCGAGGCGACGTCCAGGAGGGTTTCCAGCCCCTTCTGCTGGGCGAGCCTGGCGACCGTCAGCAGGACGGGCCGCCCGCCGACGCCCAGTCCCGCCCTGACGTCCTGGGCCGATCGCCCCGATGGGGGCAAGGCGGGCGCCGGGACGACGGCGGCCGCGACGTTCCGGGCGCCCAGCCCGGTCATCCGCTCGCCCAGGTCCGGGGAGACCACCAGGATCCGGTCCGCCAGCCGGGCGACGATCCGTTCGAGCAGGGCGTAAACCGTGCCGACCGCCCCGCCCGCCGTCGCGGCGTTGTGCAGGGTCACCACCAGACCTGTCCCGGTCCCGGCCAGGGCGAGCGCGGCCAGCGCCCCGGCCCGCAGCCCGTGCGCGTGCACGACGTCCGCCCCCCGCAGCCCCCGCAGCACCCGTACGGCCCGCAGGTCGTGCAGCGGGCGCGGCCTGTCGGAGATCGGCACGGGCAGAAAGACCGCGCCGAGCCGCTCGAAGGCGAAGGCCTCCCGGGTACCCGGTGGCCCTGCGACGACCACCCGGTGTCCCTCGCGGGTCAGGCCCTCGGCCAGCATGGCCACGTGCCGCCCCACACCGCCCGTGCTGGTTCCCAGCACCAGCGCCGTCCGCTCACTCATCGGCACCGTTCCTCTCCCGTGACTCCTGCGGGTCCCGGGAGCTCTGAGAGTCTTGAATGTCCTGAGAGCTTCTGGAGGGCGCCCGTCTGAACCGCGCCAGCAGCATCCGGGCGTCCGGTCCGTCGATCACCGAGGCCACGACCGCGAACGCCACGCAACCCGCCGCCGCGGCGCCCAGCCCGACCGGGACGCACATCCACTTGGAGACGTTCTGAAAGGGCGTGACGACCGCCAGTCCCGCCGCCCAGGCCGCCCCGCCACCGGCCACGGCGGCCAGCAGGCCCCGCCAGGCCCCGTGCAGCGCCGCCGTCCCCCTGGCCCGCAGCACGGCGAACACCAGCAGGATCCCGCCCACGGTCATGCCGACGGTGCTGCCGAGCGCCAGGTCGCCGACCACCTCGGTCCGCTCACCCGTGGCCCCGGCCAGCAGGATCTGCGCCACCAGCGCCGCCACCCACCCCGCGACGGAGGCGATCGCGGCCGACCTGCCCCGGCCGCAGGCGTACAGCACCCGGGCGAGGTGGAACATCAGCGCGTATCCCGCCAGGCCCGGCGCGAACAGCACGACCGCCCGTGCCATCTCCGCGGGATCACCGCCCGGGGTCCCCTGGAGGAACACCCGGGCCACGGGCACGGCGACCGCCGCCATCACCCCGGCCGCCAGCCCCGTGACCAGCAACACGACCCGGGTGGTCGAGGCGGTGAGGTCGTCGAACCCGGCCAGGTCCCCCTCACCCGCCCGCGTGGCGAGCACAGGGAACGAACTCGTCGCGATCGGCACCACGAGCACCGCGAAGGGAAGCTGGTAGAGCGCCCAGGCGTATGTGTAGACGCCCGTCGCCCCCGCCCCGCCCAGGTCGTTGGCCAGGCGGACGACCACGGTCAACGCGATCTGCTGCGCCACGAGGACCGCGACGCCCGCGGTCGCGAGCCGCCGGGCACGGGCGGCGACGCCGGGCGGGAAGGACAACGACGGCCGCAACCGCAACCGCAACCGGGCCACCGGACCGATCACCGTGACCACCATGGCCGCCGCGGCGACGGTCGCGCCGAGGGAGAGCGTCAGCTGCCCCGCCGTGGTGAGGGCGGAGAGGTCGTGCGCGGCGTCACCGCCGAGTGGCTGGAAGACCAGGTAGGAGCCGATGATCAGCAGACTGGACACCAGCGGCGCCAGGGCGGGCCCCATGAAGCGCCGGTGGGCCTGGAGCACACCGTAGAGGATGACCGCGAGCCCGAAGAAGATCATTCGAGGGGCGAAGACGACGAGCATGTCCGTGCCCACCCCGATGACCTGACTCACGTCGCAGTCTCCGACGTCGCCGATCAGCAGGGTGACGACCGGCCCCGCGAAAGCGGCGATGAGCAGCGTCAGCGGGACCAGTGCCAGCAGTACCCAGGTCAGCAGTGCCGAGGTGGTCCTGCCGACCTCGGCCCTGGCCTCGGGGTCGGTGGCGGACCTGGAGGCCGCCGAGGCCAGGACCGGAACCACCGTCCCGGCCAGCGCGCCCCCCGCGACCAGTTCGAAGACGATGTTGGGAACGTAGTTGGCGGTGTTGTACGCGGTGCTCAGGCAGAGGTTGCCGACGGTCTGGGACTGAACGAGATAGCGGCCGAACCCCGCCACCCGAGCCACGACGGTCACGATCCCGATCAGGAGCGCCGCCCCCGCGACCCCCTGGCCGATCTTCCTGATCATCAGTCGGCGGGCGCCTGCTCCACGGGACGACGGCCGAGCATGTCGATGCGGTTGAGCACCGGGTTGGCGGCGATGACCCTGGTGAAGCTGATCCGCTCCGAGGCCGCGGTGAGCGCGACCACGGTGCCGAGCACGGCGAGGCGGCCAGGCCTGCCGAGAGTCGTGGCCGCCGCCAGGCCCACCAGCGCGCCCAGGGCGTTCGCCCCCGCGTCTCCCAGCATGGCCCGCTCGCCCAGGTCCTCGGGCAGCAGCGCGAGCGCCGCACCCATGGGCAGCGCGATCAGAGCCGCCGGGACCGGGTCGCCACGGCGCAGCCCGGCCGCCAGCAGGGGAACCCCGGCCAGCAGGCCCACCTTGATCGCACGTCCCGGCCTCAGGTCGAACAGGTTGGCCAGGTTGGCCGAGCCCGCGACGAGCGCCCCGTCGACCACGACGTCCACCGGGCCGCGGGCGGTCAGGGCCGCGGCGGCCAGGCCCGTCACGCCGATGCCGACCAGCTTCACGGCACCGCTGGTGATCTCCCCCTTCGCCAGGGCGTTCAGATGCCCTCTGAAGCCCTTCGAGGAGGTCGCGCCGTACAGATCGTCGTAGGCGCCCAGAGCACCGCTTCCCGTCACGGCGAGCAGCACGGCCGCGCGGGTCCTCACGGGCAGCCCGGGAAGCGCCGCGGCGGCCGCGGCGGCGCCTGCGGCGAAGGCGGGCCCTTCGAGCAGGGTGATCGGCTCGCCTCTGTGATTGGTCCTCTCCCAGGTCTCCGCGTCACCGACCGGTGGCCTGCGGCTGAAGGCCGCGTAGGCGAGCCTGGCGGCGGCCGCTCCGGCGAGGGCGCCGGCCAGGGCGCCGAGAAGAGCGCGACGAGCCATGGGGTTCATCCTCCGGAGGTGGGCGTGGGGACGGCGGGCGCGCTGGGCTCGATGGCCGAGACGCCGGGGCCCATGCCGTACTGGCCTGAAGAGCCTGACAGTTGTTCCCGCAGAGCGTAGACCACCACGACCCTGCCCGCGGGCATATCGACGTTGTCCACGGTGGAGACCTTCTCCGCGGCGACGGTGTCCTCCCGCAGCGCGGCCAGGGCGCCGCCTGCGGCGCTGCTGTTCAGCGGACCGGCCAGCACCGTCCCCCGGCCCGCCTCGTCAAGCGCCGTGGCCATCGAGACCACCGCGGCCGACTGCGCGACGGCGGTCTCCCCTGCGTACGGCTCGGCCGGGCCGATCACCAGGGCCAGGTCGGCGCGTTTGGCGGGCTGCTCCGCGACGTTGATCAGACCACCGCGCTGGAATGCCTCAAGGACTCCGGTCGCGACCGGGTTCGCCTTGCCGACCTGCGCGGGGTCGCCGGTCACGATCGCGTTCGCGAGCACCGCGGCCGCCTTGTCGTACGGCGTGTCCTCGGCGGTGAAGGTCATCTCAACCGGCTTGGCGTCGGTGGCCAGCCTGTCGACGACGTCCGACTGGGTCGCGTCGAGGTATTTGTCGGTGAGGGTGACCCGGCCGCTCACGATCGCCCCGGACTCGGTGACCACCTGCTGCACCGCCTCGCGCATGCTCACCGAACTGCCGGGGGCCTCGACGATGACGACACGCTCACCGGCGAGCGTGTCGCGCACGAGCCTGGGGGTGTCGGCCGTGACGAACGCGTCGTTGGCGGCGTTCTGGCCCTGCACCGTCTTCAGCTCGGCGCGCAACTCGTTGTTGCTCAGCCTGAGCTGGTTGGCCAGGGTCTCCGCCGTGTCGATGGCGGGCTCCTTCAGCAGGGTCGTGCCCAGCACGATGCCGACGGAGAGCGCGAGGAAGATCGCGACGATGGAGACGAGGTGATAGCGGAAATCGATCACGAGAAGAGTCCGACCAACCAGAAGATGAAGCCGTTCCAGATGTCGCGGACGCTGTCGAGCCAGATCTTGCCCACCGGGGAGACGATGACGGCCAGCCCCATGGTGATCAGCGTGGTGGCGACGAGCAGGAGCAGGGACGGAGTGGAGATCCGGCTGCGGTAGAGCCGGCTGACGCCCTTTGCGTCGATGAGCTTGCCCCCGACCCGCAGCCGGGTGAGGAAGGTGCTGGCCATGCCGGAGCGGCCCTTGTCGAGGAACTCGACCAGCGTCGCGTGGGTGCCGACCGCGACGATCAGGTCGGCGCCCTTGTCGTCGGCGAGCAGCATGGCGATGTCCTCGCTGGTGCCGATGGCGGGGAAGACCACGGCGCTGCAGCCGAGCTGTTGCACCCGTTCGAGACCCGGTGCCCTGCCGTCCCGGTAGGCGTGCACGACCAGCTCGGCCCCGCAGGTCAGGGCCTTGGTGGAGACGGAGTCGAAGTCGCCGACGATGATGTCCGGCACGTAACCGGCCTCCAGGAGGGCGTCCGCTCCGCCGTCGACCCCGATCATGATCGGGCGGTACTCCCGGATGTAGGGGCGCAGGACGGCGATGTCCTCCTTGTAGTGGTAGCCGCGCACCACGATGAGAACGTGCCGCCCCTCCATGACGGTCGCGATGTCGGGGACGCCGACCCCGTCGATGAGCAGGTCGCGCTCGCGCCTGACGTACTCCATGGTGTTGGCCGCGAACGCCTCGATCTGGACGGTCAGCCCGGCCCTGGCCTCGACCATCGCGGCCTCGATCGACTCGGCCGACTGCACGTCGCCCTTGGCGACCACCTCGTCGTCGAGGTAGACGACGCCCTCGTGCACCCTGACCAGGTCGCCGTCCTTGACACGGTCGAAGATCTCGGCGGTGGCGTTGTCGACGAACGTCACACCCGCCTCGACGAGGATCTGCGGACCCAGGTTGGGGTAACGGCCACTGATGCCCGCCGCGACGTCGATCACCGCCGCCGCACCGCACGCGACAAGCGCCTCCGCGCTCACCCGGTCAACGTCAACGTGATCGATAATCGCGATTTCCCCGGCCTTGAGGCGCTTGGTCAGCCTCTTGGTCCGCCGATCGATTCTCGCCACTGCCGTCACCCCGGGAAGGTCCGTGGCCTTCCTGCGGCGGAGGTAACCGTTGAGCCTGCGTTGAAGCTCGTCCGTCGGCACCTTCATCACGCCCATCCTGCCAGAGGGAAAGACCGGCCGAGCCATGCGGTTGACGGTGTGTCAGATTCGTCACTGAAGATCCCCACGCGGCCCCGCCCCCTGAGCTATCCGAAAGACCTCCCGTTATTCCTACCTCGCCGCCGTCGGTGGCCGGGCCTTCGCGCGACGGGTTCAGGCCTTGTCCGCGGCGGCGATCGACAGAAGCTCCTCCGCGTGTGCCCTGCCCAGTTCGGAGTCCTCAAGCCCGGCGAGCATCCGGGAGAGCTCTCGCGCCCGTCCGTCCTTGTCCAGGGCGACCACACCGCTGCGTACGACGCTGCCGTCGCTCGCCTTCTCCACCACGAGGTGCTGGTCGGCGAAGGCCGCGACCTGGGGCAGGTGAGTGACGACGATCACCTGTGCGGTGCGCGCCAGGCGTGCCAGCCTGCGGCCGATCTCCACCGCGGCCTTGCCGCCGACCCCCGCGTCGACCTCGTCGAAGACGAACGTCGGGACGGGGTCGGCACCGGCGAAGACGACCTCGATGGCGAGCATGACCCGGCTCAGCTCGCCGCCGGAGGCGCCCTTGTTCAGCGGCAGCGCCGGCGAGGCGGGGTGCGGGGCCATGCGCAGCTCCACCTCGTCGATCCCGTGCGGCCCGAACTCCGCCGCGGCGGTGATGACGACGGTCACCCTGGCGTGCGGCATGGCCAGAGCGGTGAGCTCCTCGGTGACGGCCTGTCCGAACCGTTCGGCGGCGGCCGTCCTGACGCGGGTCAGCTCGGCGGCCAGCTCGGTCAGCCTGCCGGTGAGCTCCTCGTGTTCGCGGGCGAGTTCGCCGATCCGCTCGTCGTCACCCTCCAGCTCGGCGACCCGCGCCGCGGCCTGCTCGGCCCAGGTGAGCACGACGCCGGTGTCCTCGCCGTACTTGCGCAGCAGGTGGTTGAGCACGGCCTGCCGTTCCTGCACGGCCGCAAGCCGAGCCGGGTCCGCCTCGACGGACTCGGCGTAGGAGGCCAGCTCGGTGGCCACGTCCGAGATCAGGTAACCCGCCTCGGCGAGCCGGTCGGCGATCCCGGCGAGCACCGGGTCGAATTCGCGGACCGCCTCGACGGCGGCTCGTGCCCGTCCGACCAGGGTGACGGCGTCCTGCATCTCCCCCTCGCCGGACATCGGGTCGCCGAGCAGCGCGCCGTGCGCGGTCTCGGCCGCGCTCCTGAGGGAGTCGGCGTGGGCGAGTCTCTCCCCCTCCTCACGCAGTTCGGTCTCCTCCCCACGTCTGGGGTCGGCCTGCTCGACCTCCTGAAGCCCGAACCTGAGCAGGTCCGCCTCCTGGGCGCGTTCCCTGGCCCTGTCGGTGAGCTCGGCCAGCTGGTCGGCGACCTGCCTGTGCCGTTTGTAGGCCTGCTCGTAGGAGCGCAACGGCTTGACCAGTTCCTCGCCCACGTAGCGGTCGAGGGCCGCGCGCTGGCGTCCCGGCTGCAGCAGCCGCTGCTGGTCCATCTGGCCGTGCACGGCGACCAGATCCTCGGCCAGGTAGGTGAGGGTGCCGACGGGCACGCTCCGCCCGCCGAGCCAGGCCCGGCTGCGGCCCTCCGCCGAGACGGTGCGGGAGATGATCAGCTCGCCGTCCTCGACCTGGCCGCCCACGTCCTGCACCTGCTGGGCGACCCGGCCCGCCGGATCGACCACGAGAGTGCCCTCGACCGTCGCCCTGTCCGAACCGGGCCGGACACGGGCCGGGTCCGCCCTGCCTCCGAACAGCAGCCCGAGACCGGTCACAACCATGGTCTTACCCGCACCCGTCTCGCCCGTGAGCACGGTGAACCCCGGCGAGAGCACCAGGACGGCCTCGTCGATCACACCGAGCCCTTGGATGCGGACCTCCTCGACCCTGGGTCGCACTGGTCCCTCCCGTCACATCGAATTCACCGAACATCAGTGCGGTGCGCGGGCACGATCCTACGCGTTCGGGACGACCACCGCCCGGACGATCTAGGCTCGCGTCCGGCCGCGCCACCCCTGGACGGGAAGGTCGAACTTGGCGACCAGCCTGTCGGTGAAAGGCGCCCCGGTGTCCTCGATCCCGTGCAGACGCGCCAGCCGTACGGGGAGGTCGGCTCTGCGGACCTCGACGCGCGCCCCGGCGGGCAGGTCGAACCGGCGGCGCCCGTCGCACCACAGCACCGCCCCCGCCGTCGCGGGCTGGACCTCCAGCGCCAGCGTCGAACGGGGCGAAACGACCAGCGGCCTGGCGAACAGCGCGTGGGCACTGATCGGCACCAGCAGCATCGCCTCGACCTCCGGCCACACCACCGGGCCGCCCGCGGAGAAGGCGTAGGCGGTCGAACCCGTCGGCGTGGCGCAGATGACCCCGTCGCACCCCCAGCGCGACAGAGGCCGTCCGTCGACCTCGGCGACCACTTCGAGCATCCGCTCGCGTTTCTCCACCGTGGCCTCGTTGAGCGCCCACGTGTCGGCCAGCAGCTGCCCGTTGAGGCGGGCGGTGACCTCGACGGTCATCCGCTCCTCGACGTCGTAGCGGCCCCGCACCACGGAGTCGACCGCGTCCGAGAGGTTCTCGACCTCCGCCTCGGCCAGGAAGCCGACGTGCCCGAGGTTGACGCCGAGCAGCGGCACCCCCGCCGGACGGGCCAGTTCGGCGGCCCGCAGCAGGCTGCCGTCACCGCCCAGAACGATCATCATCTCGGCGCCGTGTACCGCCGTCTCACCCGCGGGCGTCACCTCGACGCCCGCGCACGCGATCGACTCGGCCTCGGCTCGCAGGACACGGACGGTCAGCCCGGCCTTGACCAGCCTGCCGATCACCAGACGGGCGCTGTCGACGGCCGCGCCCCGCCCGGTGTGGGCGGTGACCAGCACGGTGCGCTTGGCAGTCATGTTCCACTCTCCCGGAGGGCGGGCACTACTGGGGACCTTCCGCGACCGCGCGCCCGATCTCGGCCGCGACGTCCGCTACCTGTGGCGGGCCTTCTCCCCGGCCCAGCCAGATGACGTACTCGACGTTTCCCGAAGGGCCGGGCAGCGGACTCGCGGTGACACCCCGCACGGTCAGGCCGAGCGCCCGCGCGCTGTCGGCGACGTCCTGTACGGCCTGGCCCCGCAGCACCGGGTCCCTGACGACCCCGCCGGCGCCGACCCGTTCCCTGCCGACCTCGAACTGGGGTTTGACCAGCATCGCGAAGTCCGCCCGCTCCGCGGCGCAGGCGACCAGGGCGGGCAGCACCAGACGCAGCGAGATGAACGACAGGTCCCCGACGATCAGCGTGGGCGGCTGCCCGACCATCTCGGGGGTCAGATCCCTGACATTGACCCGCTCCATGACCGTGACCCGCTCGTCGGTCCGCAACGACCAGGCCAGCTGGCCGTAACCGACGTCGACGGCCAGCACGTGCGCGGCGCCGTTGCGCAGCAGCACGTCGGTGAAACCCCCGGTCGAGGCTCCCGCGTCCAGGCAGTGGCGTCCCTCGACGGTCAGCCCCCGGGGGCCGAAGGCCTCAAGGGCGCCGAGCAGCTTGTGCGCCCCCCGCGAGACGTAGTCGGGGCCCTCCGCGGCCTCGGCGACCACGATCGCGGAGGCGGTCTCCACCTGGGTGGCCGGTTTGGCGGCCACCTGGCCGCCGACGGTGACCCTGCCCGCCTCGATGAGCTGAGACGCCTGTTCGCGGGACCTGGCCAGGCCGCGCCGTACCAGTTCGCTGTCGAGGCGTGTGCGGCGGCTCACCGGTGCTGGTCCGCGGTGCCGTCCGCCGCGGCGAGTGCCTGTTCGAGCCCGGCGAACACCTCCTCGAACACACTCGCGTGCGCGGAGACAGGCGTCGTACCCAGCCGGGCCAGCCCGCCCAGCGCCGTGTCGACCCGCTCCTCTCCGGTCTCCCCCGGCAGGTCCGTCATGCGCCCCCCATCGAAAGCCGTTCCCCGCCGGCTCGGCGGCCGGCGTGGTGGTCGCACGGGAACGGATCCACACCGCCCCGTGTCGCCTTGACCGTATCGGAAGCCGTGCCGCGCGTCGCATCGGCCACTCACCGACCGAAGTGGGCGGTCCGCGAACTACTGTACGTGTCTCGCCCGTTGTCACCTTGATGGAACGGAAGGCCGCCCGCGCGTACCCTCACGTCATCCAGGAACACCGTGTCGGGAGCCTTCTCGCACGCACCGGATCACGTGCCACATCGATGTGGAACGCTACCGTCCGTAGAGACGACAAGGAGTTCGGGCCGCCCGGACAGAAGGGAGCGCCAAACGATGGCGACCGTCGACGAGTGCCGGGTGGCACTGCGCAAACTCGGCGAGCAGTTCGACGAACTCGACCAGGAGAGCCGCGCCAGGCACGTGGTCGACCGCAGCATCAGCTGTCACATCAGCGACCTGGGGGTCACCTTCTACGGCCGCATCCACCACGGAGGGCTCGGCCCCTTCGACGACCTTCCTCCGGGTGACGCCAGATCCGCGAACGTGAAGCTGACCATAGGCAGTGACGACCTGATCGCCCTGGTCAACGGTGAACTCGACATGGGGCGCGCGGTGTTCGGCGGCCGTGTCAAGATCGATGCCAGTTTCGGCGACCTGATGCGCCTGCGTAAGCTCCTGTGAGCCGTCACGGCCCCCGGTTTCGGGACGTCTCACCCGGGTGAGGACGTCCGGCCGGAGAGCGGGGAGCCGAGGACGGCCTTCACGGCGTCCTCGTCCGCCCGGCCGACACCGGCCGCCTCCCACGCCGCGGCGCAGGCCGCCCTGAGGCCGTCGACGGGGTCCCCCTCCCCCTCCAGCCTGAGACGGCCCTCCTGCCAGCGGGCGTTCCACCTGCGGCAGGACCAGCCGTCTCCGGCCCGTCGCACCTGAGGGTAGGGCAGGTGCAGAGCCGACAGGTCCGCCGCGACGTACGAGGGCCTGTGCTCGGGTGGCGCCGTCAGCAGGTCCAGCGGAGTGGTCACGCCTGTCAGCACGAGCAGCCCGTCGACTCCGGCGTTGGTCGCTCCCTCGATGTCGGTGTCGAGCCGGTCGCCGACCACCAGGGGCCGCTTCGAACCGGTCCGCAGGATCGACTCGCGGTGCAGTGGCGGCTCCGGCTTTCCCGCGACGATCGGCTCGGCCCCGGTCGCCGTGGCGATCACCCTGATCATCGCGCCGTTGCCCGGGACCTCACCGCGTCCCGTGGGCATGGTCGAGTCCGCGTTCGCGGCCACGAACAGAGCCCCCTGCCGTACGGCCAGCGCCCCCTCGGCCAGCAAGCCGTAGGAGATGCCGTGGGCCATGCCCTGCACCACCGCCGCCGGGTCTTCCAGGGCGGTGCTGACCGGACGCAGCCCATGGGCGCGTACGGCGTCACGCAGACCCATCCCGCCGACGACCAGCACCGCGGCGCCCGGATCGACCCGTTCGGCCACCAGTCTCGCGGCGGCCTGAGCCGAGGTGACCACGTCATCGGGCGTGGCGGGAGCGCCGAGCGCGCTCAGGTGCTGGGCGATCGCGCGAGGAGTGCGTGAGGCGTTGTTGGTGACGTACGCGAGCCGTACGCCGCGTTCCACCGCCTCACGCAGCGCCTCGGGAGCCCCCGGCACGGCGTCGGGCCCGAGATACACCACCCCATCGAGATCGAGGAGAAGAGTGTCATAGGGGTCGATCAACGTTTGCGTGTCCACCCGCCCATTCCATCACCCGCGGGAATCACGCCCGGCGGGCGCGTAGCGTCGCCCGGACGCTCTTCAGGGCCGACACGTAGTGCCGCTGGTCGGGACGCATGGCGACGGCGATGGCAAGGGGCTCCTGTGCCCCCTCCATGTCACCGGTCCGCCACAGAGCGAGCCCGAGCCCGAAATAGGCGTAGTCCTCGGCCGGGTTCGCGTCGATGATCCATCGGAAGCTGTCGGCGGCGTCGGCGTACTGTCTGGAGTTGAACTGGGCACGGGCGAGTGCCTCGCGGATGCTTCGCGACTCCGGCTCCGCGTCGGCGGCACGTTCCAGCAGCGCGGCGGCCGCGGCCGGACTGCCCTCGCCCAGCAGCTTCATCCCTCGTTGAAACCATTCATAGACGTCCCCGACCGGAGCGCCCGTCTCGGGGTTGGGGGAATCAGACGGACCGCTACGTCCTTGGACCATGCGTTAGGCCTCCTTCATCGACAGACGACAGATCTGACCGATCCCCTGACGGACCCGGGTACCGCATCACCGAGGCGGCCCCTGGACGTTTCAGGCCTTTATGGCAGCATGCCCTATATGGCGAATCCTGAACTGCCGATACACGACGGGCTCGTGCTTCGCCCGTTCCGTGGCGTACGGTTCACGGTCGGCAATCCCGCGGAGGTGACCTCTCCCCCCTACGACCTCATCGAGGAAAACGGCGTTCAGGACCTGCTCACCTCACATCCCAACAACGTGGTGCGGCTCATCCTTCCCGGAGCCGACCGCCACCGGTACGCCGAGGCACGGCAGACCCTGGACGCGTGGCTCTCCTCCGGGGTGCTGGCCGCCGACGAGACGCCGGCCGTCTACGTCTACGAGCAGGATGGCCCCGGGGTCCTGCAACGCGGGCTCATCGGCGACGTCGGCCTGGCCGAGCCGGAACAGGGTGTCATCCTGCCGCACGAGGACGTGATGCCCGGCCCGGTCGCCGATCGGCTGGCCCTCATGCGGGTGACCGAGGCGAACCTGGAGCCGATCTTCCTTCTCTACGAGGGCGCGGGAGGAACCGCCACCCGTCTTGTCGACCGGATCGCCGCCGACCGGTCGCCCCTGGTCGAGGCATGGACCCAGGACGGGGTCAGGCACCGGCTGTGGGCCGTCACCGATCCGGAGGAACTCTCCGGCATCAACGCCGACCTCCGTTCCCGCCAGGCCCTCATCGCGGACGGCCATCACCGTTACGCCACCTATCTCGCCCTTCAGCGCGAACACCACGCCGCCTCCGGCTCTGCTCCTTCCTCTTCTGCGGGCACCGCTTCCCCGATGAACAGCTTTCCGCCGGGCGCGAGCACACAGGACCAGCCCGTTGAGCCGGGACCCTGGGACTTCGGTCTGGCTCTTCTGGTGGACTCCGACTCCTATCCGCCGAACCTGCGGGCCATCCACCGCGTCATCCCGGGTCTGCCGCTTCGGGAGGCCGTGGACCGAGCCGGGCAGGCCTGGAAAGTCCGCCGGCACACCGACCTCACGGAGGGGTTGGCGGCCCTGGCCCAAGCGGAGGAACCCTCCTTTCTCCTGTCGGACGGAGACGACACGTATCTGCTCACCGACCCCGACCCCGTGCGGCTCGGCAGCGCCATGCCCGAACATCGCTCCGCTCGATGGCGCGCGCTGAACACCGCCGTCCTCGCGGAGTTCGTCCTGCCCGGACTCTGGGGACTGCGGGACGACGAACAGACGGTACGCATCGTGCACCACGACCCCGCGGCAGCCGTACGGCTCGCGCGGGTGAGCGAGGGAACGGCCGTGTTGCTCAACCCGTTGACGGTCGACGACGTGCTCGCGGTCGCGGCCCAGGCGGAGCGGGTGCCGCGCAAGTCCACTTCCTTCGGCCCCAAACCCCGCACGGGACTGGTGTTGCGCGTGCTGTCCCTCGGCTGAGGCTCCGTACGGAAGAAGACTCCCGGTCAGCCACCATCCGATCGGCTCATGCCCGTGACCAGACGGGCCCGCCCCGTTCTCCTGGCCCCGGGAAAGGACACCGGATCTACGCCCTCCGGGGGGTGCCCAGGCGAGGCCGGTTCGTGAGCGCCCTTCGTAAGAGCAGCCCCGCCTTCAGACGCCTGCCCCGGAGCCGCCGACGACGTGATCACCGGCGTGGGCTGCTCCGGGCCGGAAACTCCGCCCTCTTTTCCACCTGCGGGCTCGCCCGGATGCCCGAGACGTCTGGCCGAGCGGACCTCGACCTCGTAACCCGACGACTTCGAACCCTCACTTCCCCACCAACGGCGACGCAGTGCTCCCTCCACCTCCACCATGTCGTCGGCGAGCCACTCGGCTGCGGTCACGGTGACCTCAGGCTCGAACGACGCGCACGGAATGGTGTCCACCTGGCCTCCTCTGCCACGGCGCTGCCGTCTGACGATCATCCGCCAGGTGCCGAGCGTGCCGCCGCTCTGCAGTGACCGGATGCGCACCGCCTCGGGCAGTCGACCCACAAGTGTGACCTCGTTACGGTCCATCGGATCCTCCTTCGATCTCTGCCGACCGAGGACCACTCTTTACGATGTGAGCTGTGCCGGAACGACTAGAACGCCGTTCTGGGGATAACCGTTCCAGTTCTGAGGTGGCCTGTGGACAACATCACCGCCCTCGGCGGAGAGGTCTATGAGATCGACACAAGGATGGCGGGATACTCAGGTATCACGGCTGGATACCTGATTCTGGGAGATCGTCCCTGTCTGGTGGAGACAGGAACCGCGACCTCCGCTCCCGTGGTCCGCGACGCCCTCGCCTCCCTCGGCGTCGGCCCCGGTGATCTCGCGACAATCGTGGTGACGCACATCCATCTGGACCACGCCGGTGGGGTCGGCGATCTGGCAGGGTTCTATCCCGAGGCGGAGATCGTGGTTCATGAGAAAGGCGCCAGACACCTCGCCGACCCCTCCCGGCTGATGGCCAGCGCGAGAATGGTGTGGGGTGACAAGCTGGACGTCCTGTTCGGCGAGATGTCCCCGACCGAGGCTGCGAGAATCCGCGCGCTCGGCGACACGGGAAGCGTCGACCTCGGCAACGGCCGTACGCTCAGCAGCCACTACTCGCCGGGCCACGCCAAACACCATGTGGGACTGATCGACTCGGGGACCGGCGACCTGTATGTCGGCGACGCCGCCGGGGTCTACCTGCCGCAGACCGGAGATCTGCGTCCGGCCACTCCCCCGCCGGACTTCGACCTGCGGACCGCGCTGGACTCGATCGCCCTGTTCGAGGCGTTGGGCCCGCAGCGGCTACTGTTCAGCCACTACGGGCCCGTTGACGACGTCCAGGAGACTCTGGAGCGTTCCGCTGAGGAACTACGCGTCTGGGTGGACCTGACCCGCCAGGCGCACTCCGCCGGTATGGACCTGGACCACGCCGTGGCGATGGTCAGGGAACGCACCCGGGAGAGATACGCGGCACTGCAGGCCGACGACGCGACAGCCGAACAGTTCGAACTGCTCAGCGGCGCTCCGTCCAACGTGGCGGGGATCATCCACTGGCTGGACCGCGTCCAGCCGTGAGACGACGTCCCGTCCCGGGCGGGCAGGCGCCTCACCCGGGACGGGTACGGGTCACTTCTTCTTCTCGTCCTTGGTGACGTCATCGTCGTCGTCGGCCGGAGAGTCACCGAGCGTGTCACCGAAGTCGGGCTCGATGAAGGCAGGACCGACGCCGGGCTCGATCCGCTCCGTCACCTTGTCCTCCTCGCCCTCGGGCTTGAGCTCGGCCTCGCCGAGGAGCGGCTCTCCAGCGGCGAGGTCGCCCACAGGCTCAAGGTCCTGAAGGTCGTCCTCAGCCTCGATCTCCGCGTCGAGGACGGCGGCGTCGTCGATCATGACGGTCTCCACGACGATTCCCTCGTCCTCCGCTTCGGGAAGGTCGGCCACCTCGTCGGCGTCCAGCCCGTCGAGGTCGAGGTCCTCGTCGTCCTCAAGATCCTCGATGTCGTCGATGATCGTTCCGGTCAGCTCCGCGTACCGCTCGGCCGCGTCGGTCTCGCCGTCCTCGTCGAAGGCCATGGCACGGCCGAACCACTCGGTGGCAGCCTCCTCGTGCCCCGCGTCGGCGAGCGCGTCGGCGTAGGCGAAGGCGAGCCTCGCCGACCAGGGGTGCGGACGCGTGTCACGCAGCTCAGGCAGACGCTGGAGGGTGATGACCGCGGCGTCCTTCTGGTGAAGGTCACGACGGGCACCGGACTCCACGATGGCGAGCTCGATCTTGCCGGCCCTGTCGAGACGCTCCGCCTCCTTCGATCGGGCCAGGTCCAGCGCCCGCTCAGGACGACCGAGTCCCCGCTCGCAGTCCGCCATGACCGGCAGGAAGGAGTCGGAACCCGTCATGCGGCGGGCGGCGCGCAGGTCGCTGAGCGCCTCCGCGAAGTGCCCCGCCCGGTAGGCGGCGATGCCGACGGCCTCGCGGACCACGCCGATGCGGGCCGCGAAACGACGAGCCACCTTCGTGTGCTCGTAGGCCTGCTCGGCCTCGTCCTCCCCGAGGGCCCGCTCCGCCGCCACGAGGTGGCGGGAGACCAGGTCCGCGAGGTCGAGCGGGAGGGAACTCAGCTCTTCCCTGACCTCCTTGTCGAGTTCCTCGGCGGTGATGTCGGGAGCCATCGCAGGCAGTTCCTCGCGCGCGTTGGCCGGGGCCTCGCCGCGCTCGCCGGGCTCCTGGTTCCTGCTGTAGCGCGTGCGGGAACCCTCACCTTCGCCGCGGAACGCGCCGCCCCGGTCACCTCGGTCGCCTCGGTCGTAGGAAGGCCTGTCACGGTCACCGTAGGGACGGCGCTCGCCACCACCACGGTTGTCGCGGTCGACGTAGGGACGGCGCTCACCACCGCCGCGGTCGTCGCGGTAGCCACCTCCGGGACGGTCGTCACGGTTGAACGGACGACGATCCCCCCCAGGACGCGGACCACGAGCCTGGTCACGATCACCGTAAGAACGGCGCTCGCCACCACCACGGTTGTCACGGTCACCGTAGGGACGGCGCTCACCGCCGCCACGGTTGTCCCGGTAGCCACCACCGGGGCGATCACCCTGATCACGGGAACCGTACGAACCACGGGACTGGTCACGATCACCGTAGGAACGGCGCTCACCGCCGCCGCGGTTGTCGCGGTAACCACCACCGGGACGGTCATCACGACCATACGAAGGACGATCCCCCCGATCACGGGAACCGTACGAACCACGAGCCTGATCACGATCGCCGTAGGAGCGACGCTCTCCGCCGCGGTCGTCGCGGTAGCCACCGCCGGGACGATCGTCACGGTTGAACGGACGACGATCCCCCCCAGGACGCGGACCACGAGCCTGGTCACGATCACCGTAAGAACGACGCTCGCCACCACGGTTGTCACGGTCACCGTACGAACCACGGGACTGGTCACGGTCACCGTAGGAACGGCGCTCACCGCCACCGCGGTTGTCGCGGTAACCACCATCGGGACGGTCATCACGACCATACGAAGGACGATCCCCCCGATCACGGGAACCGTACGAACCACGAGCCTGATCACGATCACCGTAGGAACGGCGCTCACCACCGGGACGGTCGTCACGGTTGAACGGACGACGATCCCCCCCAGGACGCGGACCACGAGCCTGGTCACGATCGCCGTAGGAGCGGCGCTCGCCACCACCACGGTTGTCACGGTCACCGTACGAACCACGGGACTGGTCACGGTCACCGTAGGAACGGCGCTCACCGCCACCACGGTTGTCCCGATAACCACCACCGGGACGATCACCCTGATCACGGGAACCGTACGAACCACGGGACTGGTCACGATCACCGTAGGAACGGCGCTCACCGCCGCCGCGGTTGTCGCGGTAACCACCACCGGGACGGTCATCACGACCATACGAAGGACGATCCCCCCGATCACGGGAACCGTACGAACCTCCTGAACGCCCTTCTCGGCGCTCGCCATATCGAGGACCGTCCCCTGGACGTCCCCTGCCACCGGCCCCGCGGTTGTCGCGGTAGCCCCCCTGACCGCCGAATCCGCGGTTTTCGCCTTCTTCGCGCCGGCCCGCGCCGTCACGCCCGTTGTCACTGTTCACTTCTGGTTCCATTTCGTTTGCTCACTCGGCGAGCGCGTCCCGATCTTCAGATGAATGGGACGATTCGCTGTGCGGGCGATCTCCGGCCGCAGGACACATCCCGTTCGCTATCGCTGCCCTGTCCTATCGTGGTCTGGCGCAACGAAGGCCACCCTCGGTGGGGCGGCCCGGCTCCTCCAGCCTAGCAAGCCACTCAAAGTCCGGAGGCCTATGCCGTCGTATCGAAGGCGGCCAAGGATACGGACTGCCCAGCCCCTACCTGCCTTTACAGTTCCGCAGCCCCCGTACTGTTCCCTGGAGTCTTTTTATCCTGAAATCGCAGCTGATAGCCGGTGAGCCCCACGATCAGCAGAACCCTGGCCGCGCCAACAGCAAGCAGATCGCACCTCTTGCGATGCTGAAGCCATGACCGATCTTGAGCCTGTCGATCTGGAGTTGTTCACTGGATTCGCCGCGAAGATTGATCCGCTCATGCAGAGCGTCCTCGTCAGTGGGGATGTGGAGCAGATGAGTGGCTTCGTCCGCGAAGCGGCGTGGAGCTGTACGGAGAGGCCGTACTTCGAGCACCTGCCGGAAGTAGGCGAGCTCTACAGCGCCTGGATGGGAATCGACGACGTCCTCGATGGCTGGCCCGCCGACTACGGGACCGACATCGATGCCCTGGCCATGCGCGAGTTCGGACTCGCGGCCCAGGAGTGGCTGGAGATGCCACTGACGGAGACCGGGTTCCGGCACTACATGCGTCGGTGGGGGACACGGGTCGCGGAAGACGCCTGGCCCTCACCCGGAGGAGTCAACCGGCGGCAGCGGCCAACCATCACGATGGCTCCCACCGACCTTGAGAACTTCACGACCTGATGGCACTGACCAACACAGATGTGAAAGCCGACCACACCACACGTACGCTGCCTCGTTGAAGGCCTCTTACCTGGCCTATGTCGTCCTCGACGGCATGCTCGTCTTGATCACCCGGCCCGCTGAGGACACTCCGTGCCGCTCGGCAGATTCCTCACTGATCCGGTTGGCCAGCTGGTTGGACATGAAAGGTGTTGGGTCGGCTTCTCCTCCGCCGGGCCGGTTTATTCATACCGCGCACAAAAAGAGCGGATCTCGCCAGGCACCGTTCTTCGAGCAATGGAACACACCTCTACGGCACCACCTGGTCCTCCCACCACCCGCCCCCGCAACAGAAAAAGGGGCAGCCGTTGTCAACAGCGGCTGAATCTTGGCCCCCTGGAACCCGCCCGTCGCCACAGGATCAGTTTTCACCCATCGTTCCACCGGCCACCCCACCCACCACAAACACCCCTGGAAGACCGGACGAGCGGACGAGCGGTAACCCGTCCTGTCCGGCGAACCCCACACCCTCCCACCCCGCTCCTGAAACAAAAAAAGGGGCGGCTTTCGCCACCCCCAACCCCAGACACCCCGCCCAGAACGCAACCCCACCCGCACCAAACACCCCCGGGACCCCCGGAGCCAGGCGCAAAAGGGGCAGCCCCGCTACCCCTCAAACACCCCCGCACTCCCAGGCCAGGCACAAACTCCCAGGCCAGGCACAAAAAAAAGGGGGGCCACCCCGAAAAGGATGACCCCCCACAAAAGATTGTCCGGCGGCGACCTACTCTCCCACACCG
>NZ_JBHSBC010000019.1:0-198132 GCF_042650425.1 Streptosporangium jomthongense
AAGGAGGCCCATCGGTGGGGCGGCCGCGCGGTGACCGCCATCAGCAGGTCGTTGTGGGTGTCGGCGACCACGGAGTCACGGTGGAGATCGGCGGACAAGGGCGGGGTCCTTCCTCGCGGGGCCTCACAGGGATCTTGTCCGCCCGACGCTATCGGCGGCACCGGTCCGCTGTCCCGCGAGAGCCGTACGCGGAGGCCGGTGTGGATCACCGGTGGCGGGCGGGCCGGTAGTCTGCGCACGTGCCTACCCTTGCCGACACGGTCGGAGAGCTCGAATCGATCTATGACCCAGCCTGGGCGGAGTCGTGGGACGCCGTCGGACTCGTCTGCGGGGACCCGGCCGCGGAGGTGCGCAGAATCCTGTTCGCGGTCGACCCGACGGCGGCCGTCGCCGCGGAGGCCGTCGAGTGGGGCGCGGACCTGATCGTCACCCACCACCCCCTCTACCTGAGAGGGGTCACCGGCGTCGCCGCCACGACCTACAAGGGCCGTCTGGTCCACACGCTGATCAAGAACGACGTCGCCCTCTTCACCGCCCACACCAACGCCGACGTGGCCGATCCCGGCGTCTCCGACGCCCTGGCCCGCGCCGTCGGGCTGACCGGGCCGCTCACCCCCCTGCTGCCCTCGGCGGGCGACCCAAGGCGCGGCCTCGGCCGCGTCGGCACGCTGCCCGCCCCCCTCTCCCTGCGGGAGTTCGCCAGGAGGGCCGCCGAAGGTCTCCCCGGTACGGCGGGCGGGCTGCGGGTCGCGGGAGACCTCGACCGGGAGATCAGCCGCGTCGCGGTCAGCGGAGGATCGGGCGACTCCCTGCTCGGTACGGCCCGCGCCGCCGGAGTCGACGTGTTCCTCACCGCGGACCTGCGCCACCACCCGGCCAGCGAGTTCGTCGAGGAACCCGGAGGACCCGCCCTGATCGACGCCGCGCACTGGGCCACCGAGTGGCCCTGGCTGACCGACGCGGCGCACCGTCTGACGTCAGCCTTGGCCGCGCGGGGGATTACTGTTGAGACGCGCGTCTCCGAGACGGTCACGGACGCCTGGAAGACAACAGCAGAGTGCGAGGAATTGAAGTGAAAGCAGCCCCGGCAGCCCAGAAGCGCCTGCTCGACCTGGCCGAACTCGACTCCGTCGTCGACCGGCTGGCCCATCGCCGCCGTACCCTGCCGGAACTGGCCGAGATCGACGAGCTGTCCACCCGGGTGGCCAGGCTCGCCACCCAGGTGATCGCCGCCGAGACCGAGGCGGGCGACCTGGCCCGTGAGCAGTCGAAGGCCGAGACCGACGTCGACGCCGTCCGGGTCCGCGCGGAACGCGACCAGAAGCGCCTCGACTCGGGCCAGGTCTCCTCGCCGAAGGACCTGGCCAGTCTCCAGTCCGAGATCGCCTCCCTGCACCGCCGCCAGAGCGACCTTGAGGAGGTCGTCCTGGAGATCATGGAGCGCCGCGAGGCGGCCGACGCCCAGGTCACGAAGCTCTCCGCCGAGCGCGACGAGCTCGCCGCCGCACGCGACGGCGCCCAGGACCGCAGGGACGCGGCCTTCGCCGAGATCGACAAGGAGGCCGCGGAGGTCAGGGGCAAGCGCACCGCGGTCGCCTCCGACATCCCGGCCGACCTGCTCGCCCTCTACGACAAGCTCCGCGAGCAGTTCGGAATCGGCGCCGCGATGCTGCAGGGCACCCGCTGCCTCGGCTGCCGCACCAGCCTGTCCATCGCCGAGATCAACCGGATCAAGGCCACCTCCCACGACGAGGTCGTCCGCTGTGAGGAGTGCCGCAGGATCCTCGTCCGTACCCCGGAGTCGGGCCTGTGACCTCTTTCGTCGTCGAGGCGGACGGCGGGTCGCGGGGTAACCCAGGACCGGCGGGCTACGGCGCCGTCGTCAAGGACGCCGCCGACGGCCAGATCCTGGTCGAGGTCGCCGACCCCATCGGCACCCAGACCAACAACGTCGCCGAGTACCGCGGGCTGATCGCGGGGCTGAAGGCGCTGCTCGACCTCGCGGGCGACGGTGCCTCCGTCGAGGTGCGGATGGACTCCAAGCTGGTCATCGAGCAGATGGCGGGCCGCTGGAAGATCAAGAACGAGGGGCTGCGTCCCCTCGCGACGGAGGCCGCCTCCCTGGCCCGCCGCCTCAGGGTCACCTGGCGGTGGATTCCCCGGGAGAGGAACAAGGACGCCGACCGCCTCGCCAACGAGGCCATGGACGCCGCCGCCAAGGGGGTCCCCTGGCGCTCGTCCGTCTCGGCCCCCGCCGCCTCCTCCGCCTCCTCCTCGGCACAGGGCTCCCTCTTCGACACCGCCGACCCTGCCCCGGCCCCGGTCGTGGAGGCGGTGGCCGTACCGACCACCCCCGCGACCGCGGGCACCGGCTGGCGTCCGCCTACCACCACGGCGACCACGCTGCTGCTGCTCAGGCACGGTGAGACCCCCATGTCCGTCGAACGCAGGTTCTCCGGACTCGGCGACCCCGAGCTCACCCCGAACGGCCTCGCCCAGGCGGAGGCCGCCGCGGCCAGGCTGACGCGGGAGCCGTACGACGTGCAGGTGGTCGTCAGCTCCCCGCTCAGGCGAGCTCTCGTCACCGCCGAGGCCGTGGCCGCCAGGCTCGGCCTCGACGTCGTCGTCGAACCCGACCTCAGGGAGACCGACTTCGGCGCCTGGGAGGGCCACACGTTCACCGAGATCCAGCGGCACTGGCCGGACGAACTGGCCACATGGCTGGCGGACCCGTCCGCCGCGCCGCCGGGTGGGGAGAGTTTTGGGGATGCGGCGCGGCGGGTCCAGGTGATCGGGGACCGGCTGGTCGAACGCTACGAGGGAAGGACGGTCCTGGCCGTCTCCCACGTCACGCCGATCAAGATGCTGGTACGGTCCGCGCTGCTCGCTCCCCTCGCCGCGCTGTACCGCATGCACCTCGACCTGGCCGCACTGTCCCTGATCGAGTACTACGCCGACGGGCCCGCCGTGGTGAAGGCGTTCAACGACACCTCGCACCTGCGCTGACCACGCCCCTCCCCGGGCGGTACGGCCGGGCGGCCCCGTCGGCGGCCTCCGGTCGCCCGGTTGCCTGGTCACATCTCACCCGCTCCCACTTGTCGCCCGGTTGGAGACCACTTGGGAACGATGGGCTCCGGGACACCGATAGGCTTTGAAGTACGGCGGACGAGCCGGCCGGGCGGCCGCGTCGGGTCTGTGAGGACCCGCCGAGGAAGGTCCGGGCTCCACAGGGCAGGGTGGTCGGTAACGCCGACCCGGGGTGACCCGCGGGACAGTGCCACAGAAAACAAACCGCCCCCTTCGCGGGGGTAAGGGTGAAACGGTGGTGTAAGAGACCACCAGCGCCCACGGTGACGTGGGCGGCTAGGTAAACCCCACCCGGAGCAAGGTCAAGAAGGGACGCTCTCCGGAGCGTTCCGCGCGCGACGTCTGAGGGCTGCCCGCCCGAGCCGCGCGGGTAGACCGCTTGAGGCCGACGGCAACGCCGGTCCTAGATGGATGGTCGCCCCTTCACCCAGTGAAGGACAAAACCCGGCCTACAGGCCGACTCGTCCGCCCTCCCCGCCCCTGACCTGCGGCGGAGCCGCCTGGCTCAGGCGGTGTTCGATGCTTCTCGGGTCGAGGCTCACCGTGACCAGGACGAGGGGAAACAGCGCGCTCACCCGCGCACGTGGCAGCCGGTGACCCGGCGGGCCAGGGCCGCCGCCCGGCTCGGAGGCGCCTCGCCGAGTCGCATGCGCCGGTCCTCCTGGCGCATCCCGACCAGGACGACGACGTAGCCGACGAACACCGCCGCGCCCAGCACCAGGCCGATGATCAGCGGGATCATGGTCGCGTTCACGTCCAGATCACCCCCGCCTCGGCGGTGCCGTACGGGCGCGCCGCACCTGACCGCGCCGCCGGTCGGCCGTCCTGCGCCGGGCCGCCTGACGGCGGGTCCACCGCTCCCGCGCCAGGCACTTGCGGCAGGCGAACCGTCCCTCCTCCAGGACCGCGCTGCATCCGCAGGCGGGCGTGTCGTCGATCGGCCGAATGTGGTTGATCACTGTTGTCTCTCCTCTCGTCGCCACCGGTGCTGCCGTGCGGTATCGAGGGTGCGACGAGCAGGTAGGACGTGATCACTACAGGACGGGACATGTACAGGACGTCCGGTCTACGATTGCCCCGTCCCTGGACGTCCCCGGCTTTCAGGCAGGTGAGATGGCGAACGAGCGGTTGCGCACGGCGTTACTCGAACGGGGAACCACCATCGTGGAGGTGGCCGAGGCCGTCGAGGTCGACGCCAAGACCGTGGAACGATGGATCACCCAGGGCCGTGTACCGTACCGAAAGCACAGATTCGCGCTCGCCAAACTCCTCGGGGTCGAGGAGGTCTATCTGTGGCCGGACGCGCTGACTCCCAAACAGGCCGCCGCGGTCTCCGGAAGCGAACTCGTCACCGTCTACCCGCACCGCTGGGCCGTACCAAAGGAGACCTGGGAACGCCTGTTCTCCGCGGCCCAGGGGGAGATCGGCGTACTGGTCTACAGCGGGATCTTCATCGCCCAGGACACCGGCATCATGCGCACCTTCGCCAAGAAGGCCGAGGCCGGTGTGCGTGTCCGTATCCTGCTGGGCAACCCGGACGCGCTCGAAGCCGCCCCGCATGGCGCGGACGAAGGCCTCGGTGACGGCATGGCCGCGCAGACCCGGATGGCCTTGACGCTCTACCGGCCGTTGCAGCAGGTCGAGGGCATCGAGATCCGGTTGCACCACACCATCCTGTACAACTCCATCTACCGCGGGGACGATCAGCTTCTCGTCAACACCCATGTCTACGGCAAGTTCGCCACCGACGCCCCGGTCATGCACCTGCGCAAGGTAGCGGGCGGGGACATGGTCTCGACCTATATCGACAGCTTCGAAGCCGTCTGGGCCGGAGCCACCCCCGTAGGATCGTGACCCATGACGGCCCCGTCCCCAGTCGTCAACGGCGTGGGCGACATCCTGATGCCCCGCCGTACCGGCAACGGCAACTGGGCCTGGGGGAGTCCCTGCCGCGTGGGGAGATCGGCTTCCTGATCACGGACCGGTCGATGCGGCTGCGGCTCGCTCACCTCCTCGACGGCGCCGGGCCGTACATCGGGTAGGAAAACCGGTTGGCCGGGCCTGGCCGGTGTCCATAAGGTGCGCTCGATGACCCTGTTCACGCACCTCTCCCCAGCCGATGACATCCGTTCGATCCGTCGGGCCGGTATCCGCGCCCGCAGCCGCGACCACGACGGCCGGGCCGGGGTGTTCTGCCTGCCGGTCATGCCCTCCTACCAGCTCACCCACCAGTGGGGCCGGGAACTGCACCGCCGCGGCGGGCGGCGCACGATGGTCGCCGTGGACTTCCGGCTGCCCGACGACGAACCGGTCCTGGTCGGCCGCTACAACCGCCGGCACGTCGAACTCGCGAGCGCTGAGGCCGCAGTTCTGATCGCCGGATGTGAGGACGCGCGGGGGTATGAGGTGTTCGTTCCCCGCGCGATCGGCGCCAGGGAGATTCACCGGGTACGCGGGGTCAACCGGGTCACCGGCTGGCGGTACATGCCCGACGCCCACGGCAGGTTCCCCTGCCCGTGCTGCCTGGAACGTGGAGAGTACGGCAGCGCGAAGATCCGCAAGAAGGCCGAGAGCCGCGGCTACTGACCGCTGTGCCCCAGTGCGGCATGTACGGCGTGCACGGCCGCGACGATGCACGGCGTGGCCTTGGTGATCGACCGGCTGACCAGGTGCTCGGGGCCGTACCGGGAGTGGATCTCCGCAAGGCGGGTCTCGACGCCGACCGGCAGGCAGTCCGGGCCGGTGGTCATGTCGCAGTAGGTCAGCGCCTCGACCGACTCGGGGCGTTCCTCGGCGAAATCGGCGCCCAGCGTGTCGAACCTGGCCCGTGGATTCGCCCGCACTGATCAGCAGCTGATGTCCGGTTCAAGCGATTAATTCTGAAATGCCCTCAATTGCGAGAATGGCGGTAATTGCCTTGCTAGGGGGACAGGCGGAGAAACGTAGCGAAAAGTACACAAAGGCAGAAATGGTTCTTGCGTTGCTCTCCGGCTCTCCGGTAATAGTCGGTCGTGATTGCCTTCAGCAGATACCGGGCGAGTGACCTAGTAGGTACTGGGGCTTTCGCTTCGGTCTGGCGAGCATACGATGATCAGTTGGCCGCGCCGGTCGCGATCAAGGTGCTCGCCGAGCACTGGGCGCAGCGTCCGGGCGTCCGGGAACGTTTCCTGCAGGAAGCGCGCCTGCTGCGCCAGGCAGCCTCGCCGCACGTCGTGCAGGTGTACGACCTCGGCGAGGCGGACGGCCGGCCGTACTTCGTGATGGCCTTCGCCGACCAGGGAACCTTGCAGGACCTGCTGGATCAGGGGCCACCTCCGCTGCCCGAGGCGATCGACCTGATGCGACAGATCTGCGCGGGCGTCGCCGATCTGCATCGGCTCGGCGTGATCCACCGGGATCTGAAACCGGCCAACATCCTGATCTGCGGCACCCCGGAAGGCGGACGGCGACTGCTCGTCGCCGATCTCGGCCTGGCCAAGGCCGCCGCCGATCCGACCGGGCTGACCATCGCGGGCACACCCGGCTACATGGCTCCCGAGCAGCGGCAGCCCGGCGGTTCCATCGATGAGCGCACCGACGTGCACGCGCTCGGCGCGATCGTCTTCCACCTGCTCACCGGCCAGGTGCCGGCACCCGACGCGCATTCGCCGCGCCGACTCAGGCCGGAGGTGCCGGCGGCCGTCGACGAGGTGGTCGTCCGCGCGCTCGACCCGGTACGTGAGCGTCGCTGGGATTCGGTGGAGGCGTTCGAACGGGCACTGGTCGCCGCTGCCGCCGGTGGCGGAGCCGGACGTGTGTGGCGTCTTCGGCGGCTGCTGCGACGACTGCCCCGGGTGTGGGTGTACGGCATGGCCGGGCTCTGCGCCGGCACCGGCGTCGCGGCGGCGCTGCTCATCCCCGACTCCCCGAAGCTGGAGGGCACCGACGTCCCCGCCGAGTACCGTGGGCTGATCGTCGAGGCCGGGACGTGGTGCAATCTGGAGGGCCTGAGCCCCGCACTGATCGCCGCCATGCTGAAAGCGGAGAGCGGATTCAATCCCAAGTTGGTGGACACCCCGAAGGACGAGTACGGCATCGCCCGCTGGACCCCCCGAGTCCTGCAGTGGTACCTGTCCCCGGGCATGGACGCCAAGCAGGCGGCTCTCGACCCGGAGATCGCGATCCCGAAGATGGGCGAACTGATGTGCCGGTACGGGCCCCAGGTGGCCGACGTGCCCGGCGATCCCGCACTGAAACTCGCCGCCGTCTACCGGACGAGCTCGGATTCAGTGCGGGAAGCCGGCGGGATAAAGCCCGCCTTGAGGCCCTACACCGACAGAGTACGTGCCTTCTTGGCCGACTACGGGTCCTGATCGGAACGGCAGTCGGCCAGCTCCCGCGAGGCTTAACCCAGGTACAGCTTCACCGAGTTGATCTGGTCGAAGTTGCGAGTCCTGTAGGTGTACATGTCGATGGGATCGCTGACGCAGTTGCCCCCGTTGTACTGGTAGCACTCCGTGGCCAGCGCCGGCCGGCCCCCGTCGGCGACCTGGTTGTTGAACAGGATGCGGCTACCGTAGACGTTGGAAAGGTTGTGCGCGCCGTAGCTCCAGAACATCTTGTCGACGCCGCTCTCCCAGGTCGACCCCTTGTAGAGGCAGACCGCGCCGACCGGACAGCCGGCCCAGGGCCCCTGCTGGACCGAGACGCTGCTGGTCCGCACGGCCCCGTCCCTGGCGGGACCGGTGTCGGCGCTGGCGGAGGTGCTGAACGCGGCCAGCGCGACGGCCGCCATGACGGTGACTGTACCGATCTTGAACATGTCATTCCTTTCGGGTGGTCGCTGTGACTGTCACAGCATCCGCCCGGACGGGACGCCCAGACTATCCGGCAGCTGCCAGGGTCACCCGAGCAGTTCCAGGTGCTTGGCGTTGACCAGGTCGTAGCGCAGGGCGGTCGCGATCAGGGCGGCCCGCTGCCAGTCGGCTCGTCCTTCGCCGGAGCTGTCCTTGATCCGGAGCTTGCGCGAGGCCAAGTACTCGATCTGGAAGGCGATGGCCTTGCGGCTCAGGCCGTACTTCTTGAGCCGTTCCTGGATCTGCGGCGTGCTGGGGGTGACCGTGGAAGCGGGGTCGAGCAGACGCGGCTCACAGAGGGCGACGAGCACCAGGAAGTACTTGGCGGTACGGTCGAGCGGGTACGCCAGAAGGGTCTCCGCGCCCGTCTCGACGAGGTCGGGATCGGTGAAGGCCTGGCAGGGCGCGAACACCAGCAGCGCCTCCTGAGCTCCGGGCACCAGAATTCTGGCGAACTCGAAGCACACCGGGGCGTCCATCCGGCCCGGGGGGACCTTGATGAACTCTCCCCCTCCCTCGGGGTTCTCGACGACGTATGTCACCCGGCCGCTCAGGTTCGTGAGGACCCAGTGGTCGCCGGTGGCACGCAGCCGCCCGGCCCGGCGTGAGACGGCCGGATCGCCGAGGACGATGTCGGAGGTGTCGGCCCTGCCGAAGACGAGCGATTCCCCCGGTTCCAGCTCCCAGCTCCGGTCGTCCCCCTCGATCTGAACGATGATCGATTTCATAATCGCCACCGTAATCCGTACCGAGGTCGCGGCCTGAGGTTTCACCGGAGTCCCGGTCGGCGGGCGCGGGGGCGACAGCACGTACGGGCCGAGAACAGCAGGTGGGGTCAGCGGCGCCAGGGACCCGGCTGGATGAGGCCCGACTCGCAGGCACAGATGACCACCTGGATCCGGTCGCGCAGCCCGAGGCGTCCGCCCCTCCCTACGGATCGGAAGGTGCCCGGCTGGTGTGCTGTTCGTCCCGGCTCCGGATTTCGGTGCACCGAGGGAGGTCCTCGATGCCTCCGCCTTCGGGGATCATGCCCCAGAGGAAGGGGATCAGGTACTGAGGCGGTTCGCCCAGGAGTACGGCCAGTTCGTCCTCGGCGATGGTGAGGGTGAACGCCGCGCCTGGTCGCCTGGGGTTCCATCCCTGTTCGGCGGCTCGCCGGACGCAGCCGGCGACGAGGGCGGGGCGGACCGCGATCGTCCGTTCTCCGAGCCGGTTGTCCGGCCGGGCGCAGGGAAGCGACACCACAAGAACACATCCCGGCTCCGCGGCCCGCTCAACGGTGAGGGGGCTCCAGCCGTTGCCCTGGTGGTAGGTGGGCTTGTGCCGGATCCGCCAGCGGAAGGCGGTGCCGTCGACGCCGATGAGCCGCGAGCCCTTCCTGGGCATCGTCACGGGCGCCTCCAAGCTTCTGCCCTGTTCCGTCGCTGTTGCGTGGGAGCACCGAAAACAGCGGAAGTGTCGTGAGACGCCCGCAATCGTAATCCCTCTTGTCCGTCTTTCCGGCCTGGTCCGGTATGGGGCGTCCGCAGGGCAGGGCCCGGAGATCATGGAGACGCCCGTCCGTCCCACTTGGTTCACGAGACCAACCCGTTTGGTCGAAACGGGACCGGGAGCCGTCCCGTCACGTCAGGGTGGCCTGGAACGGCCGGCGTCGGCCGCTGCCGGGATCGAATGCGGGTTCGATGAGGTCGACGTGCTTCGGTCTTGGTGGACTCTGCCGGGGAAACTGTCCTCTTCCGGCCATCCGCTTTTTCGGAAGGCGCCGGTTGGCGCTGCTTTCCCTTGAACCTCAGAAGAAAGTCGGAAAATGGAGCAGTGGGTCATGAAAGACGAATTCTTCCCGCCCGGTTCTGTTTCCCATGATGACCCTGCGGTCGAACGGGCCATGGAGACGATTGATGTGCTTCGGCCCTCCGAACAGAGAGAACTTCTGCGCAGTTCCTGCCGGGCGGCACTGGCCTTTGAGCGGACCATGAACATTGACCATCTGACGGATTTCGCAAAGAATCTGCTCGCGACCGTTCATTTGCGCGGCATCCCCGCCTATGCGGAAGCGCTGGAAAACGCCCCCAGGGGTCCTCGCGGATCGGGCGAGGCGCTGGACGTCGAAGAGGTGCTGAACCGACTCATGGAGTGACCATGGCGGAGCTCCGGCTCCAAGCGGGAAGTGAAGAAATACTTGCGCGGTGGTGGGAATCGGCCAAGCCCAAGGAGGGCGATCAGCAGCTTGTCTGCGAGGTTCTGCGAACGATCGCCGACGGGACCTGGCGCAGCAGGTGGCATCCGCCCGAGGATCTGGCGAATGATCAACCCGTTCTCCCCATCAGGGCGTTCCGGCCCCGGGACAGCTTGGTGGTGTTGGTCCGCTTCTGGCCGGCGGAGGATCCGCCGGAATTCGAACTGATCAACATCTTCGACGAAGACGACCTACCGGATGAGGATTGACGGTCCGGGGAATTCGCGGCGGATGTGCGATGGCGGGTACGGCCTCGCCCCCGACGTCGGCTCCTTGCGAAGTGCCGGATTCCCGTTCTTCCGGAGCGTGCGCGGAACGAGCAGGAGACGTTGATCGCTCCGCCCGCCGTACCGCCAGGTGGGTCGGCGGCAGCACCGAATGGCGATCGCTTTCTTGAAGTTCCGACGGAAAACGCGTAGGCGTAACCCGGCCAGGGGGGCGATCGAGCTTTTCGCCGTCAGCCGTGTAGATCACTCAGGCCCGCAGGAGGGAACAAGGCCTGGCCACCCGGGTGCGCTCCCTCAGATGTAAACCGATCAGACCGGACGGCTGTCCTCCTGTGGCATGTGTTGTGTGGAACACACGGCCGAGGAGGGTGTTCATGATGGAATACCGGTTCAACTCGCCTCCCGGATGGCCGGTTCCGCCCGTGGGCTGGCAGCCTCCACAGGGGTGGCAGCCGGATCCGTCATGGCCCCCGGCGCCGCCCGGCTGGCAGTTCTGGGTGGCCGTACAGGCGCCGCAGCCCGCCCCCGCCCCGGCTCCGGCACCCACGCTGCCGGAGCGAAGCGGCGGAGGGCTGTTCGGCGGGAAGAAGAAGCTGGAGGCGGAGAACGCCGAGCTTCGGGCGTGGGTCGAGCGGCTTGGCGGGATGGACGCCATGGGTGTCTCCGCGCTGACCGAGGAGCTACGGGCCGAGCACGGGCGGCTGCGGGCGGCCGTGGCGGACGCCACGAGGCGGTTGCGCGAGGTCGAGCGTCAGGTCGTGCGGACCGAGGAGACCGTGCTGCTGCAGGAGGCCGGGGTCTACGACTACCGGCATCCGCTGAGTGACGCGGTGGCGTACAAGGAGCGGCTGGCGGAGGTCAAGGCCCGGATCAAGGCGATGGCCAGGGAGAACCAGGCGGTGCTGGGCTCCACGGGCTGGCAGGTCAACGGGTCGGCGGCCGAGGGGCGCCGGATGGTGCGTGACTTCTCCAAGCTGATGCTGCGCGCCTACAACGCCGAGGCCGACAACTGCGTGCGCACGATGCGTCCGTACAAGCTGCAGTCGGCCGTCGACCGGCTGGAGAAGGCCGTGGAGATGATCGTCAAGCTCGGTAAGACGATGGACATCCACGTCAGTGGCGACTACCACCGGCTGAGGGTCTATGAACTGGAGCTGACCGCCGACCACCTGGCCAGGCAGGAGGAGGAGAAGGAGCGCACCCGCGCCCAGCGGGAGCAGCAGCGCGAGGAGGAGGCCGCGCGCCGGGAGTTCGAGCGGGAGAAGGCCCGGCTGCGCAAGGAGGAGGCCCACTACAGGTCGGCGCTGTCCAAGCTGATCGCCAAGGGTGACGAGGCCGGGGCGGAGGAGCTGAAGGCGAAGCTGGAGGAGATCGGCGCGGCGGTCAGCGATGTGGAGGCGCGAGAGGCCAACGTCCGGGCCGGGTACGTGTACGTGATCTCCAACATCGGGGCGTTCGGTGAGGACGTCGTCAAGATCGGCATGACCCGTCGCCTGGAGCCGGAGGACCGGGTGCGGGAACTGGGGGACGCCTCGGTGCCGTTCCGGTTCGACACGCACGCGTTGATCTTCAGTGACGACGCGGTCGGGCTGGAGGGACGGCTGCACGCCGCGCTGAACGATCGGCGGGTCAACCGGGTCAACCCGCGCAGGGAGTTCTTCCGTGCCACACCCTCGGAGGTCAGGGACCTGCTCCAGCAGATCGCGGGTCAGCACCTGCTGGAGTACCGGGACGTTCCCGAGGCGCTGGAGTGGCGGCAGTCGGTTCACCCGGCGGTGGGGAAGGACGAGGCGCGCGTCTGAGACCGCATGGCGGTGGAGAACAGGCCACCGAGTCGCGTTTCAGGGGCGGGCGGAACCGGAACCCGGCCCGGAGGAACGGAGACCCGGGTCCGCCGTACGCGCCGGGACGTCCGCGTACGGCGGGTCCCTACTCCTGGGAGGCCATGGTGATCGTGACGTACAGGTACTCGTCCAGGACCTTGGCGAGTGACACCGAGGGTCGTCCGGCGAGGAGGGGCAGCGTGTCCTCGTCCGTCCCGGCCGCCTGGAGTACGGCCCGCGCCCAGGCCCGGCCCATCCGCAGGTGGGCGCCGAACGCCGCACCGTCGCGCGAGCCGTGCAACCGTACGGCGATGGCGGCGTCCCAGGGCATCACGGCGCGTGGCCGCAGGCCGTACAGCGCCTTGGCCGCGGCGGTCGGGCCCAGCGAGCGGGCCGCCCGGCCGGTGGCGACGGGAAGGGCGGCGAGCTCCGCGTACGCCCGGGAGAGAACGTCGATCTCCCCGTCGGAGAGCACCGTCAGGCTCACCGACGGCAGGTCGGCGGCCCGGTTCCGCCACCATTCGGCGAGGCCGGAGTCGAGGAGGTCGGGCTCGCCCTCGCGGGGGTAGCGGATGCGGCAGCCCCAGGAGTTCAGCCAGCGCAGCAGCGCGGCCCGGTGCCCGGCACGCGACAGGTCGGCAGCCGGGCCCGTGGTCTCCAGGAACCTCAGCCAGCCGGCGTCGACGTTGGAGAACCCGTTGAACACCCGGGCCGCCGCCCGCAGCCCGTCCAGCGTGGGAGCGTCCGCGACAGGCGCGGTGGAGACAACGGACGGGCCGGTGCCCTGGAGGTGGGCGGCCGCCACGCGCTTCGGCACGACCATGCGCCACGCCTCGACGACGATCTCCCGCATCTCCGCCGGGGTGACGGCGTCCACCCGGACCCGGACCCAGTTGAAGCGCTCGTCCGACGGCACCGGCATCAGGAACTTCTCCGGCTCGGAGGCGACGAGCGCCGCGCGCTCCTCCTTGGGGAAGGCGAAGCCCATCAGCTCCTCGTCCCTGGAGAAGGAGAGGTAGACGATCTTCCCGACCCGGAACTTGATCCGGTCCCTGACCAGGGCCTCATGCGTGCGGGGCAGGGACAGGGCAAGTTCGCGCACCTGCTCGACCGTGACCGTCTGAGCGGACCTCATCGGTTGGACCGGACCTCCTCCAGATCACTCCCACCGCTCGTCGAACGGTTCGGGTGTGCCGACGCCGCGGCCGGAGACCGTCTCTTCGCCGTCGGCGGACCATACGGTAGGCGAAGTCGGGCGTGCCGTCACCGCGTCGACGACCTGGCCGGTCGGCGAGCCGTGGCGGACGGTCCGGACCAGGGCGTCCCGCCGCCGGTGGAGCGCCTCGGCCCGAGATTCCGGACCGAGGCGATGCCCGCGTGGTCCGGGGTGAGGGTCAGGCCGGGTCAGCGGCGACTAGGCGCTGAGGTGCTCGATCACGCGGGCCCGGCATCGTTGGCCGGACGCGGTGAGCACGGTCTGTTTCGCCCGGTGATCGGTCGGGTGCGGCTCCCGCTGGATCAGACCCTGCTCAGGTCGATCAAGGACGAAGGCGGTCTCACAGGACGCCGGAGATCCCCATGACCGGGCGGTAGGCGGCTCCCGGATCGGGATGGGGCGCCCGGGAAGCGGTTCCCGGGCGCCCCGCTCGCATGAGCCGACGTCCTACGGGGTCAGGATGTCGTCGATGGCGGCGCGCAGGTTGGGCTGCGGGCCGATGCGGTGAGGGTCACCGGCGGGCTGGGCCGTACCGGTGAGCTTGAGGGTGTCGCGGACCTGGGCGGGGGTGAGCACTCCGCCGTTGGCCTTGGCGACGCCCTGCAGGGAGGCGACGGTTCCGGCGACGATGGCGCCGGCGCCGGAGGTGCCGCCGAAGCCACCGGCGTAGGTCTTGTTGGGGTCGGTCTCCAAGGGGGTCAGGTCCTGCCAGCCAGGAGCGGTCGTCGACGCCACGCACTCGCCGTAGGCCTGGACGTCCACGCGGACGCCGTACGACGACAGCGGCAGCGCGGTGCGGTCGGCGGAGGGAGGCGTGCCGACGCAGCTGGGGCTGGGCGGGGTCCCCGCCCCGACCATGATGGCGCCGGAGTCGGGGCGGCCCATGATGACGGCGACGTAGGGGTCGGTGGAGTCGTCGAGGTCGACGCCGCTGTTGCCCGCGGGCTCCACCACGGTGATTCCGGCGGCGGTGGCCAGGACGACCTGGTCGTAGACGTTGCTCTGGTACTCCCAGGGGTACTGCTGGGTGCTGGGCTTGACGGCGATCTCGAACAGGATGACGTCACCCGGCTGGGAGTGCGCGGTGGCGTAGGCGACGGTGTCGAACACGGCGGTGCCGGACAGGTGCAGGGTGGCGTGGGGCGCGATGCCGGCCATGCCGACACCGTTGTCGTCCTGGGCGCCGATGATCCCGGCCACCGCGGTGCCGTGACGGATCGAGAGGTCGTTGGTGCAGGGGTCGCCGAACGCGGACGGCACCTGGACGATCTGACCGGTCGCGACGCGTCCGGCGAGGTCCTCGTGGCAGAGGTTCCACCGGTTGGTGTACGCGACCAGTTCGACGGGGCCGTGCCGGTTGGTGGTGGTTCCGTCACCGAGCTGGCCGCTGCTGTTGAGGCCCCAGACGTGGAACGTCTGGGCGAGCTTGGTGATGGTGTGGGCCAGGCCCGCCGCGGCGATGTCACTGGTCGCCGGGATCACGGTGGGGGAGTACCTGTCGACGGTGGTTGCGTCGCCGAGCTGTCCCTGGTTGTTGTCACCCCAGGCGTAGGTGGCCCAGGAGACCGATTCGGCCGTCGCGACGCTGTGCCTGCTTCCGGCGGCGATGCTGTTGACGTTGGCCAGGCCGGGGACGGAGATCGGGGTGGTCCGGCCGGTGGTGGTCCCGTCGCCGAGCTGTCCCTCGCTGTTGTCGCCCCAGGCCTTGACGGTGCCGTCGGACAGGAGCGCCAGAGCGTGGTCGCCCCGGCTGCTGATCTGGGTGACGCCGGTCAGGCCGGTGACGGCGGCGGGGGTGGCACGGTCGGTGGTGGTCCCGTCGCCGAGCTGGCCGATGCCGTTGGCGCCCCAGCCCTTGACGGTGCCGTCGGCCATCAGCGCCAGGGAGTGGACGCCGCCCGCGGCGACCGAGTCCGGCGCGGTGCGGACGCCGGTGAGGCCGGCTACGGCGACGGCGGCCGGGGAGTCGGGACCGACGTAGCCGAGTTGTCCCAGGCTGTTGTCGCCCCAGGCGCGTACGGTGCCGTCGGACAGGACGGCCAGGGCATGGCCGAGACCGGCGCTGATCGCCACCGCGTTGGAGATCCCGGTGACCTGCACCGGGACGGTGCTGTCGGTGGTGGTGCCGTTGCCGAGCTGTCCCTGGCCGTTGTCGCCCCAGGCCCAGATGGTGCCGTCGCTCTTGAGCGCCAGAGAGTAGTCGTCTCCCGCGGAGACGGAGGTGACGCCGGTCAGGCCGGGGACCTGGGAGGGGACCTTCTTGGCCGTGGTGTTGCCCAGGCCGAGCTGGCCCTGGCCGTTGTCGCCCCAGGCCCACACCTGCCCGAGCGCCGGAGTCCGCGTGATCAGCAGCGAGTGGTCCTGACCCGCGGCGATCGTCTGCGGGCCGAAGTAGGGGATGTAGGTGGACTGCTCTTCGATGTCGGTGACGGTGATGCCGTCGCCCTTGCCACCGGTCTGGGCGTTGGCGTAGTCGGCGTCCACTCCCGCGCCCAGCGAGGAGGTGGCGGCGTTGCGGTACCTCTGGTAGGAGGCCAGCGGTTCGGAGGTGGCGACGGGGGTCATCCTGGCCTGGGCGATCTCCACCGAGGGCAGGGCGTTGAGGTCCTTCAGCAGGCCCTCGACGCCGCTCTTGGGGGCGGTGACGACGAACCAGGAGTTCAGGTCGGGCAGCTGCCTGCCGGTCTTCCTCTCCAGCTGGAGCCGTCGTTCGGTGATCTTCGTCTCGGAGACCGAGGACAGGGGCCTGATGGAGGCGTCCTTGTACCTGGCCAGGACCCGCTGGATCTCGGTCGCGTCCTCGGAGTCCTTGGCGACCAGGCCCTGCCCGCGCAGCCGTACGGCGAGGCCGGGCTTGAACTTCACCGAGAGCTCGGTCGTGGAGAAGCCCTTGGGCAGAGGCCCGTGGGTTCCCGGGGCGGTGCCCTTGTCCTTGCTGTGGTCGTAGGCCGGGGCGGGCTCGGCCGAGGCGGGGCCCGCGGCGACCACGCCGGACAGCGCGCCGACGGCCACGGAGAGCAGGGCCGCGGCGAGTCGCCGTGACCGTGGTCCTCCGCGGCTCCGGGAGTCAGAGCGAAGTGACAACAAATTCTCCTCTGGCGTCGTTCTCGGCGTGCGGGCACGGAGCATTACAAGCCGTGACTCCAAGAATGCGGAAATCGATGGAACGCCTGTCCTGCCGCCTCGGACCAAGGCCTTTCCGTATGCCGCGCTTCGCCGTACATCATGAAAACAACCGATCCGACGAGTCAGCATGACCGAGAACCCGTGTGAAAATCAACTGTGAAAATGGATTGCACGGTCAGTTTCCGAGCGGGCGCGTGAAGTGATTTTCGATGATTCATGGAACGGAAAGAAGCTCCCTCTCCGTGGTTGACAGGGGAGGATGCGCGACGTATGGACGATGAACCTCGTTTTCCTGAGGGGGTAAGGAACGTCACAGACCTGCGGATGTTTACCGGATCGATCTCCGTTTGCCGACGGGGAGGACGTGTCGCTGAATGGCAGGAACGCGGCCGGTAATTCGTGACCGAGTGATCGCCCTCCGTGTTACACAGAAACGCAAACAAACGCCTGGACGGCGCGAAATCTTCGGCATTCCTCCATGCGGAACGAGAAAAAGGAATTCGCACGGAACGGCGCGCCCCGCCCGGAGGCGGGACGCGCCGGTGTTTTCCGTGAGGTCAGGCCGGGGCGGGGGAGCCTGCGCCGGGGACGAGCAGCCGAGGAGCCCCGGTGCCGTCCGCGGGGACGGACCAGACGTTGTTGGTGCCGTCGCCGGTCTGCAGCGCGTAGGCGACGGTCCGGTCGTCGAGCCAGGCGGCCTGGTCGTCCACGCTGCGCGTCTCGGCCAGCGGGGTGACGCGCCGGGTCGCCAGGTCCAGGACCGAGAGCCGCCAGCCCTTCTTCGGGTCGGCGTCGACGGCGGACTTGTAGGCGATCCGGGTTCCGTCGGGAGACAGGGACGGGCACTCGACGTTGTCCCGCAGCGTCCTGACGGTCCCCGCGGCGAAGTCGCCCTCGACCAGGTGACGACGGCCGTTCGTGGACAACGTCGCGTAGAAGCGGTTGTCGTCCGAGGCGAACGTGACGCCCCAGAAGTTGACGTCGGAGTTCCGGTACGGCCTGCCGTCCAGCGTGATCGAGAAGTCCTCAAGCGAGGAGACCAGCCGTCCCGTGCGGGTGTCGAGGATGCCCGCCCGGGTGGAGAAACCGGTCGTCGCGTAGGAGTGCCCGTCGATGAACAGCGTCCAGGCGACCATCCGGCCGCTGGCCGAGACACGCAGCCGGTTCGGGAAGCCGGTCAGCGGCAGGCTCCTGCGCTCCTTGAGAGAGGGGTCGAGGACGATCAGCCCGGACGAGCTGAGCGGGCCGACGGGTTTGAGGCAGGCGAGGGTTCCCCCCGCGACGTAGGCGCGGTCGCAGCGCAGCTCGGTGACCTCGCGCGGACCGCCGGGATCGGCACGGGAGACCGTCGACAACAAGCCGTTGGTCAGCACCTGCAACCGTGGCCCCGCGCCCGGAGCTCCGGAGGAGGCGGACGAACCAGAGGAAGGGGCGGACACGGGCCGGTCCCCGGCCAGTGCCGTGTAGGTGACGGCGACCCCGGCGAGCAACAGGGCCGCCAGGACCGTCACGAGGACACGTGCGCGCGGGCTGAGAGTGATCGTGACTCCTTGGTGAGCAGGAAGACGGTCAGGGGCAGGGCGAGCAGGGCCGCCACGGCCGCGGCGAGACAGGCGGCACCCGCGCCCCAGGTCTGCCAGGCCAGGCCGAAGAGCACCGAGGAGACCGAGTAGGCCAGGGCCTGGCCGCTCTGCACCAGGGCCATCCCGGTGGCGCGCAGCTCGGGCGGGAACACCGAACCGGCCAGCGCCATGAGGACGCCGTCGGTGGCCGCGTAGAACGTCCCGTAGAGGGCCAGCACCGTGACGACCAGCGGCAGGCCGCCGAGCGGGCCGTACAGCAGCAGGTAGACGGCGGCGAGCAGGGCGTTCCCGCCGGCGAACACCCACAGCCGTCCGATCCGGTCGGCCAGCCTGCCCAGCGGCGCGGCCAGCAGCAGATAGACCAGGCTCGTACCGACCGCGAGGATCGGGAACCAGCCGATCCCCAGCTCGACACGCCGCTGCAGGACGAGATAGACGAACCCGTCGCCGATCGTGACCAGGCCGAGCAGACACGCGGCGGGCAGCAGACGGCCACGTCCGAGCCGGGCGACGGCCCGCCACGAGACCTCGGCCGGGCGAGGACGCGGACCGGCCGCCGCGGGCACGAACAGCACCAGGATCAGTACGGCGAGCAGCGCGACGCAGAAACTCGTCACGAAGACGGGTCCGAACGCCCCGTTCCCCAGCGCGAGCACGGCGAGCGTGGCGATCGGCCCGAGGAAGGCGCCGGTCGCGTCCATCGTCCGGTGCACCCCGAAGGCCCTGCCGAGCCGGTCCTGCGGGGTGGCGAGAGTGATCAGCGCGTCCCTGGGGGCCGTGCGCAGGCCCTTGCCCGCCCGGTCCGCCGTGATCATCAGCCCGATGAGCGGCCCCGAGGCACCGGCGGCGAGCAGCCCGAGTTTGGCGAACGCCGACATCCCGTAGCCGAGTCCGGCGACGGTCTTGTGCCGGTTGACCCGGTCGCCGACGTATCCGCCGACCAGCCGCAGCAGCACGGTCGCGCCGGTGTACAGGCCGTCGATGACGCCGTAGGCCGCCGGGCTGAACTGCAGCCCGACGACCAGGTACAGCGGCAGGATCGCGGTCACCATCTCCGCCGAGACGTCCGTGACGAGACTGACGGCGCCGAGCGCGAGCACCGTGCCGCCGACGGCCCTGACGGGGCCGCCGGCGGTCCGGTTCCTGTCGAGAGTGGAGAGGTACACGTCGTCAGTGGCAGGCGGTGGTGCCGCTGTCGGTGAAGGTCTTGCCCGCCTCGGGCACGAACTGCCAGCTGTAGCTGTTGGCGTGCAGGGTCACTTTCAGGACGCCGTAGGTGTCGCTGTTGCGGACCTCACTGTTGGGCAGGATCGTCCCGAACGAGTAGTGGCTGGCGCCGCCGGAGCCGACGACGAAGTGCCGGATGCCCCGGGCGTTGTCGAGCTGGTTGGCCGGGTTGATCGGCGCGAACCGCTCGTACTGGTGGTTGTGGCCGGTCAGGATCAGGTCGGCGTCGTTGTCGTACAGCGCCTGCACGATCGGGGCGACCGAGGTGTCCGGCGAGTGGTTGGCGCCGGAGGTGTAACGCGGGTGGTGCCACATCGCGACCGTGCACGGCTTGGTGCTCGCGGCCAGGTCGGCGCGCAGCCACCGCTCCTGCGCGGACCCGGCGTTGCAGCCGCCGACGGCCGAGCAGTTGGAGTTGACCACCACGACGTGCCAGTTCGCCCCGAGGTCGTAGGAGTAGTAGCCCTTGGACGGGTCGCCCGCCGACGCGCCGAAGTAGCCGTAGTAGCCCGAGGCCCCGGAGGTGTTGTAGTCGTGGTTGCCCGGCACCGGCCTGGTCCGCGCCTTGTGCCGTCCCCAGGTCGGGTCGTAGTAGGTGTTGAACTCCGAGGTGGTGCCGTTGTTGTAGACGTTGTCGCCCAGCGTGAAGACCGTGCCGGGGATGGAGTCGAGCAGCGCGGCGGTCGCGCTGTCGCCGGAGCCGGAGTTGGAGATGTCGCCCGCCCCGACGAGCACCGGATCGCCGGAGGCCGTCGAGGTCGGCGTGGGAGTCGGGGTCGAACCGGTGTCGGTGGTCACCACCAGCTGGGGCGCGGTCGAGGACCCGCTCTCCCGCGCGTCGTAGTCGGCGCCGTCCGAGCTGGAGGAGGTGACGCCGATGCTGTAGGTGCCGTTGCCGGTCACGTACGGCGTGACGTCCAGCTCGTACCAGGAGTTGCGGGCCACCGAGCCGAGCGTGCCCAGCGTGGCCCCGTCGATGGACGGCTGGTTGTTCCAGGTGGTGCCGGTCTCGGACCAGGTGGTGCTGCCGACGGCCTTGAAGGTGCCGCCGCTGCCGCTCTCCGAGCCGCTCACGTCGTCGGTGTGGACGCGCAGCTTGACGTTGCCGACCGTGCCGGTGACGCCGGTGACGGTGAACCGCAGGAAGAACCGCTTGACCGGGGAGCCGTCGACGCCGAGCTGTCCGGAGGTGCCGTAGTTGGTGCCGGTGTGGCTGTTGTCCACATAGGTGTCGGCCACCGGGGTGAAGGTGGTGGAGGCGGCGTTGGCCACCCCCGCGGACAGGGAGACGGCCGCGAACACGGTCGCGCCGCCGACGGCGACGGCCGCGGACGCCGCCGTGAGCGCCCTGCGTCGGGAGGGTCGAGACGGTCGGAGCAGTCGGAACATGCGTCACTCCTCATGCACGGAGGGTTGTGGGAGGCAAGCACGGACGCTAGGCCGCCAAGGACTCGGTTCGATGAGCGCGGAGGAATCAGACGGAGACGGGAAGGTTAATGACCCACACACCAACCGGGAAAAGCATGGTGGCCGAATCGGGGTTACGGATGTCTATCCACAAGGCCAGGTACCGGCCCGAGCACGTGGACCCGGGCCGTGGGGATGTCGAAGTAGAGGCCGACCAGCTCCAGCCGCCCCCGCCCGACCAGCTCGGCCACCCGGGGAACGGTCAGCAGGTTCTCCAGCTGTTGGACCACGTTCGTACGGCACAGCCGGTCGAGCGCCCCCTCGTCGGCTCCCGCGTCCGGGCCGGAGAGGAAACGCGCCAGGCTGTGGTCACCGTGACGCAGCCAGCGGCCGAGTGAGGGCAGCCCCGCGGCCTTCTCGCCGCCGTCGAGCAACGCGGCCATCGCCCCGCAGCCCGAGTGGCCGCAGACCGTGATCGTCCTGACGCCCAGCGCGCCGGTCGCGTACTCGATCGCGGCCATGACCGAGTCGTCGCGCGGCACCGCGCCCCAGCGGGGGACCAGGTTGCCGATGTTACGGACGGTGAACAGATCACCCGGCCCGCTGGCCGTGATCAGGTTGGGCACGACCCTGGAGTCGGCACAGGTGATGAAGAGATGGGAGGGGTCCTGCCCACGGGCCATCGCGTGCAGGAACGGTCTGACCAGCGGCGCCGTACGGCGGTGGAACTCCCGCGCCCCGGCGAGCAGGTGGTCGGGGGCCGGGACCGGTCCGGCCCGCTCCGGCGGAGACCCAGCCGGGGAGGGCCCGGCCGGCAGTAGCGTGGGACCGCGCCGGTGCGCCCAGGGCAGCCACCAGCGCTCAGGGTCGCGGGGCGGCGACTTCGCCGGGAACATCCTGGCGCCACCGGCGGCCATGGCGTACCACTCGTCGTGAAGCTCGTCGACGTCCACGCTGCCGCCCCCGCGCTCGTGCTCCTGACGCCAGGCGTGCACGGCCTCGAAGGCCGCGTTGTCCATGAAGTCGATGTTCAGGTCGAGGTCGACCGCCACGCCGGGGGGAACGGTGTGCAGCTCCGCGACGATCCTGGGCACGCCGAGGAAGGTCAGCGAACCGCCGATCAGCACGTGCCAGCGGCCGTCGGGCTCGGGCCTGGCCCGGACCGTCACCCCGGTGAGGCGGCGCAGCGCGGACAGCGCGGCCAGACCGAGACCGAGCAGCACCCCCTCGGGAAGACCGAGCAGCACGACCCCGGCCATGGTGGCGAAGTAGATCGGGATCTCCCCGTGCCCGTGCAGGCCACGCAGACGTCGCAGATCGGCCATCCGGACGCCGATGAAGATCAACAGGGCGGCCAGCGCCTCGGCGGGGATCAGCGTGATCGTCCGCCACAGGCAGACGGCGAACAGCAGGATCCACAGGCCGTGCAGGACCGCCGACCAGCGGCTGCGCGCCCCGGCGCGCAGGTTGGCCGTACTGCGTACGATCACTCCGGCGACGGGCAGCCCGCCCAGCGCGCCGCTGACGATGTTGGCCACGCCCTGCGCGGCGAGCTCCCTGTCCAGGTCGCTGCGCCCGCCGTCACGCTGCTTGTCGACGGAGACCGCGCACAACAGCGACTCGACCCCGGCCAGCAGCGCCACCAGCAGCACCGCTGCGACGATCCCGTGCCAGTCTCCCTCCGGCCACACCGGGGCCACCCAGCCGACCAGGCCGGCCGACAGATCGAGCCGGGTGACATCCCAGCCGGCCAGCAGGGCGGTCGCCGAGGAGACGGCCAGGGCGGCCAGCGGCGCGGGCACGATCCGTGACCGCCGGGGCAGCCGGTTCCAGCCGAACATGACGCCGACGGTGAGCAGGCCGACGAGGACCGCGTGACCATGGACGGCGGCGAGCTGGCCGGGCAGCTCGGCGAGGTTCTCCACGGCGGAGCGCTGCGGGGCGCCGCCGAGCACCACGTGCACCTGGCCCAGGGCGATCACCAAACCCACCCCGGCGAGCATGCCGTGCACCACGGCGGGGGAGACCACCAGCACCGCGCGGGCCACCTTGAAGGTGCCGAGCAGCAGTTGCAGACCGCCCGCCAGCAGGGTGATCAGGCAGGTGGCCCGCCAGCCGTACACGGCGATCAGTTCGGCGACCACCAGTGACAGCCCGGCGGCGGGCCCGCTGATCTGGACGGCGGAGCCCCCGAGGAGGCCCGCGACCACCCCGCCCGTCACCGCGGCGACCAGCCCGGCGGCGGGCGGCGCCCCGGAGGCGACCGCGACGCCCAGGGACAGGGGCACCGCGAGAAGGAAGACCACCAGGGAGGCGGGCAGATCATGACGTACTACGGAGGCGAGGGTGCGTCCGGTGAGTGCGATGTCACTCTTCGTGTTCGTCCCCATGGGCAGACACTACGCTGCCGACGCCTCGCGGTTCAGTGGCCCGGCGTGGCCTGTTACGGACGCCGGGACGGATCGGTCAGCGGTAGTAGTCGGGGTAGTCGGGCTCCTGGGCCCGGTGACGGCTGCCACGGGGAGAGGGCCCCGCCTGCCCGTCGGGGGTCGTCGCGACCTCGGGGACACCGGTGCCGTACAGGTCGCCGTAGCTCGGCCACACCGTGCCCGCGCCGCCACCGGGGGCGGGGGTGGGCTCCGGCCAGGCGGTGGAGGGGACCGGTTCGTGGCCCTGCCCGCCGGAGGGCCTGCCCGCCGTGCGCGGCTGCTCGTCGTAGGAGCCGACCGCCTTGGAGGGCGCGGTCGGGGTGGAGATCGCCGGGGTCGGCCCGGTGAGCGCGTCGTCGTCGATGGTGGCCCAGCCCGTGCTCACCTCGTAGGAGGTGGCCGAAGGGGCGGCGGAGGGGGCGTTGTACACCGGGTTCTGGTAGGAGGCGTACGACGGACCGGGATCGTCGAGGATGTCCGGGCTGCCGGCCGCGGGCCAGCCGCCCGAGGTGGGCGAGGTGGCCCGCGCCCACGGGTTGTCCGCGACGGGCCTGGACGGCTCGGGCACACCGCCGGAGCCGTACGGCGCGGGCGACGGGGCAGCGGCACCCGGCGCGGTGTTCGGGGAGGCGCCCGCGGGGAAGGCGGCGGGGAACCCACCGCTGGTGGTCGGGCCCATCGGAGGCATCGGCGGCGGAACCTGCCCGGCCCCGGGGTCCCGTACGGGGGCCCCGCCCACACCACGTCCGGCGGCACCGGAGGCGGGGGCGGGGGCGGCGCCGCGCGGGCGGGGCGCGAGCGGCTCGTTGAGCGGGTCGGGTCGCGCGGGCGCACCCGGCAGGGGGCCGGGGCCCGTGTTGCCACCGGCCGCGGCGTTCGCGGCGGCGGCGCGCCCGCTCCTGCGGGAACGTGGTGTGCGGGGCTCACCGAACGCGCCGGGCGTCGGGGCCGCGAAGGTCACCGTCTTCTGCTCGGCGAGCGCGGCGGCGGTGGGGGCCGGGTTCGGCTGGACCGGTTCGATCAGGTCGGCGAGGCCGGACGGCAGCGAGGCCGAGGCGACGGCGGGGGCGGGCGGCGGCACGGGAACCTGTGCGGGCCTGGGGGCCTGCGGCCTGTTCGGCAGCGGCGCCTGCACGGTCACCGCGTCGGCGGCCGAGGCCGCGATCGGGACGACAGGGGGGACCGGCGGAACCGGGGCCGCGGGCGGCTGGCCCGGCGTCTCCGACGCGGGACGGCTCGCGCCCATCTTGGCTGCCAAGGACCCTCCGAAACCGCCCTCGTCAGCCTGGAGCCGCGTCCAGTAGTCGTCGTCGTAGTCGTCGGCCTGGCCGAACTCGTTCACGCCGCGTTTCCCCCGCGAACCCGCGGGACGGGGCGGACGGGGCGGCTTCGGCTCGTCGAACGGGGTCAGGTCGGGACTGAAGTGCTTCATCTTCGGTTCCCGGGTCGCGAAGTCGTCGATGGACAAGGCAGGCGTCTGCGCCTCCTTCTCCTCCAACTCGCGAAGGCGTTCCGCGGGGAGCGCACTCTCCCTGCGGTTCATCGACCGCATGCCCAGTGCCACGACGACGAGCACGAGGAGCACGACGGCGACCAGACCTGCTACGACCGCGATCATTGCACCACCCTCAAGGCCATGGCCTTCCAGCGGCGCCGGTGAGGTCGCGCGGCCATCGACGCGACCTGCCCCCTTGCATCACCTGCGCACGGACATTGGATCTGATTGTGTCGGACCACTATGAGCGTTGTCACACCCTAAGTGAAGAATCGGTAACCATTACTACCTCCGGTGTTTGACCTGTCACTCGATGTGCGTCGTGGTGAGCCGGCCCCAGGCGATCGTCCTGGAGGCGATGCTCTTCAGGGTCTTCTCAAGGGAGGCGCCCTTGGGAAGCTCGATCCGGTCGTTGAGCGCGTAGACGGTGAAGCGGTAGCTCTCCTTGTCGCGGCAGGGCGGGCTGTAGCCCGTCTTACCGCTGGTGGTGCTTCCCTCCACGGCGCCGACCGGGACGCTGTCATCGGCCAGTTCGTTGGTGCGCGGGTCGATGTCGAACACGACCCAGTTCACCTCTCCACCGGTGCGTGAGTTGTTGTCGACCACGATCGCGACCGACTTGGTGTCGTTCGGAATCCCCGACCACCGCAGTGGCGGGTTGCCCGCCGACCCCTTGCACGAGTAGTCGGAGGGCAGAGCCGTGCCGTCCCGCAACTGGGGGCTGGAGACACTGATCGGCTCCAGCTGCAGCCGGTCGGCGGACGCGGAGCCGCCCGTCAGGCCACAGCCCGAGGCAACGACGACGAACGCCGCGGCCAGTGCCGTCCCCACGGCAGGTCGCGGGCGGCGTGTAGACGTGTGCGGCTGCCCCATGCCCGATGATGCTACGCGGATCTGGCAGATGCGCAGACCGGATCGCGAGGTTCCATGGCGCGGAAAAACCCGGGAATCGGACACGAACCCGGGGCGGAGAGAGCGCTTCCCGGTTCGGGGGCCGCCGCCCCGGCGGGAGGAGGCGCCCATGCCCCGGAGCCCTCGCATCCATCCCCACCTGCCGATATCCGGAGCCGATGATCGACGATCAAGGTATGGGCGCGGCCTCGCCGCGGGCGGGACGGCCGCCTTCCGGACGGGCGGCCCGGCCCGGTTGTGAATCCTGTGGAGTCGCGGTGCGGGAGTGTCGTGAACGCTCGGGAAACCTCTCGGGGTCGGTTCCCCCCGCGCCCGGGCTCCCCCGGCCTCCCCACGGCCCTCTGGGGCGACGCCAGAGGGCACCGTACGGCCAAGCCGTACAACGCGGGCATGACGGTCAGCCCCCTGGGACGGAACCCTTTAGGCTGGCACCGTGAGAGACCACGCCGAAGAGCACGCCGAACCCGAGAGGGCGGCCACGGCCCTGCCCGGCACGGGTGGTCATGGTCCCTCACGCGACCTCCTGAGGGTCCCCCTGCGGGCCCCGGCGAACGCGGTCTCCCGCAAGGCGATCGCGCTGTGGCTGTTCGAGGGGCTGTTCTGGTCCGTCGTCCTGATCGGGGGGTCGTTCCTCCTCACGCGCTGGATCGACGGCGACCGCTGGTCCTGGCTGCCCGGATGGGTGCTCGGCAACATCTGGTGGCTGCCCGCGCTGGTGACGCTCGCCACCCTGCCCGCCGCGATCGCCGAGCCGTTCTGGCGCTACGCCGTGCACCGCTGGGAGCTCAGCGGGGACGTGGTCTACGCCCGCTCCGGCTGGATCAGCAGGGAGTGGGCGTTCGTCCCGGTCAGCAGGATCCAGACGGTCGACAAGGCGCAGGGCTGGTTCGAGCGGGTCCTGGGACTGGCCACGGTCGAGATCCGGACGGCCTCCCACGCCGGGTCCTCCACGATCAAGGGCCTCGACTACGAGGTCGCCGCGACCCTGGCCGAGGAGCTCGCACGGCGGGCCGAGGAGCTGAGGGACGACGCGACGTGACCGGTCAGGACGAGGCGCCTCCGAGCCCCGGCATTCACCAGGGGCCGGGGGCCCCGCTCCCTGGTCCGCCGCAGCGGCTGAGCCCCAAGGTGCTGCTGACCGAGCCGATCAGGATGCTCCCCTCGCTCTTCCTGCCGCTGGCCGGGGTGCTGTTCGTCGGAGGTTTCTCGCCGAGCTCCTTCCTCTGGGCGGCCCTCGGCGTCGCCGGTTCCGTCGCCTATGCCGTGGTCCGCTGGGCCACCTTCACCTACCAGGTCGCCGGGGACAGGCTCGAACTCACCCGGGCCCTGGTCAGCAGGTCGGTACGGACGATCCCGCTGGAGCGCGTCCGTGGCGTCGACGTCAGCAACCCGCCGCTGCACCGGCTGCTCGGCATCGCCGTTCTGAAGATCGACACGGGCGCGGGCGGCGAGGACAAGCAGGAGGGTGAGCTCGACGGGGTGACGGTCGCGGAGGCGGAGCGCCTCAAGGCCGTGCTGCTCCGGCACGCGAGGGCCGGCGCGCAGACGGGCGAGGGCGGCCGTGACCCGGTGGCCGTGCCCGCCGGGCCGTACCAGGAGGGGGTCTCCACGCCGGTGGACCGGCCGCAGGCCGAGCGGGTGCTCTTCGTGGTGCCGCGCCGGTGGCTGGCCTACGGGCCGTTGTCCGGCGCCTACCTGCTGACCCCGTTCGCGCTCGCGGCCGGCGCGGTCGGCCTGGCCTTCCAGTGGGGCAACGAGCTGCGCGTCGACGGACGGTTCCTGGTCGGCGCGGGGGAGTGGCTCTGGGACCACCCCGTGGTGCTGCTCGTGGCCCTGGTGCTGCTCGTACTGGCCATGCCGGTCGCGGGGGGCGTCATGTACGCCGTGTTCAACTGGGACTTCACCCTGCGCGTGCGGGAGGGGTACCTCGTCGCCGGGCGCGGTCTGCTCACCCGCAGGAGCGTCTCGCTCGAACGCCGCAGGGTGCGCGGGTTCGAGCTGGTCGAGGGGGTCGCCGAACGCTGGGCGGGGGTCGCCAGGGCATGGGCCGTCGTGACCGGGCTCGGCGACTCGCAGACCCGGGGTCAGTTGTTGCCCGTGGTGCCCAGGTCCAAGGCGCTGGACGTGGTCGGGGAGGCGGTCGGCCCGACGATCTCCCGGCTGCGGCCGCATCCGCCCGCGGCGCGCAGACGCAGGCTCTTCAGGGCGGTCTTCCCGTGGCTCGTGATCGCGGGCTGCGCGGGAGCGGCCGGGCTCGTGTGGTCGCCGCTGTGGTGGGGGCCCGCCGCCGTCGCCCTGCTCCTGGCGGCACTCGGCGTCCCGCTGGGCCTCGACCGCTACCGTTCGCTCGGCCACGCCTACGACGGGGCCCGCCTGTCCGTCAGGTCGGGTTCCCTGCGCCGCTCCCAGGTCGTTATCGAGGAACGCGCGGTGGTCGGCTGGAAGCTGACCCAGACGCCCTTCCAACGCCAGGCCCGGGTGCTGACCGTGACCGCCGGGGTCGGGGCGGGCAGCGGAGGCTACTCGGCCTTCGACGTCGGCGAGGCCCAGGGTGTGGCCTTCGCCGCGGAGGTCACCCCCGCCTGGCTGGCGCCGTTCCTCCTGACCGGAAACTCCGAGCGGCCCAAGCCGGTGGAGTGAACACCTTCCGTACGGCGAGGCGGGGGCGGCCGGTCTCCCGTGCCGCCCCCGCCTTCGCGTGTCCTGTGGTCAGTCCTGACGTCTGGCGCCGAACATGATCTCGTCCCAGGTGGGCACCGAGGCGCGCCGTCCCCTGGCTCGCTTCGCGGGCCGTGCGGGGGCCGGTTTCGGCGGCTCGACGGGTTTCTCCGCGACCTTCTCCGGGACCTTCTCAGCAGGTTTCTCGGTGACCTTCTCGGCGACCTGCTCTGGGATCTTCTCCGGGGCCTGCTCGGCGGCCCTCTCCACGACGGGATCGGGGGACGCGGCGGTTTCCTTCCTGGCCCGCTCGTCCAGGCTGAGACGCGCGGCGGGCACCGCGGCCGCCTCCTCCTCCGCGGGTTCGGCGGGGACGCCGGTCTCCGCGGACCCGGTGGACCCCGTGGTCTCTGTGGTCTCCCGGACCTCCGGGGACGACTCGGCGGGCGTGGCGACCTCGGTGGTCTCCGTGACCTCGGGGACCTCGGGGGCCGCCGGTTCGGACTCCATGACCTGCTCCCGCGTGGCGAGCGGCCTGGGCGTCACGAGCACCGGGGACTCCTGGGGCCGCATCCGGGCGACGGGCGCGGCCTCGGGGGTCCTGATCGGCTGCTCGAACGGGGCCATGGAGTCGGGCGCGCGCAGCGGAGGCACGGTGGGCCTCGGCGGATCGTAGCCCGGGGGCAACGGCGGCATCGGAGGCTGTGTGTAGGCGGCCGGAGCGGAGCGTTCCTGGGGCGCGGGCGCCTCCGGCGGCTGGGGCGAGTCGTCGGAGGGCGACTGCTCCTGGCGCAGGACCGAGGGGAAGGAGACCGGAGGCTGGCCCAGCGGCTCGGGCGCCAGCGGGGGCACCGGCGCGAGCTTGGCGACCCGGGGCACGAACGGGGTGACCGTGCTGTCCTCGGCCGGCTCGGCCTGGTCGCCCGACGACAGGCGCATGGCCTCGTCGTCGTGCGGGGTGATGTGACGCCGCCGCGGGTCGAAGATCCATTCCGCCCTGCGGCTGTGACCGTTCCACACGAAACCGAGCTTGATCCGCCACAGGTTGTCGTCCCGCTTCGCGGAGTCCCAGTCGATCTCGTCGGCGGGCACGCCGCGACGGGTCAGCCGTTCGGCGACCAGTTCACCGAGGGTGGGGCCGGGAGCGGAGTCCCCAGGAAGCCGTACGGCGCAGCGTTGCGCCTGCTGGGCCATGTACTCACGTTCCTGGAGCACGGGGCCCTCGAACCACCGCACGCGCTCGACCGGGATGCCCGCCGTGGCGGCGATCTCCTCGGCGGTCTCTCCTGCGCGTATCCGGGCCTGGATCTCCTTGGGGCGCAACGGACTCTCCACTTCGATCTCGTACTGGCCGAGACGGGAGAAGTTGCCGCGGACGGCAGCGCGGAGCCGGTCGTCGACGGGCAGCGTGAACCGGGTCCCCCGGCCGGCCGTGGCCAGCACAAGATAGGTCCCGTCCTCACTCACCGCGACGAGACGGAGCTCCTGCATGCGAGTCCCTTCGTCGTCGTGCTCAATCTTCCCCCGGACCCTTGAGTCTCTCGCGTGTGCCGGTTGCCTGCCAGCACCGTACCCGGCATGTCCGAACATCGCCTTCCTGGATGGGGCTCGCAGCGATGTGACGCCGGTCACATTTGCTCCATTTACCTGCTTATCGGGCACCGTTGTGGAGCAGTACATTCGGAGTCCCCGACGGATTCTCCCCAATAACCCAGGGCGCCGTCGCGAACTTGGTGCAAGAGCCCCCGGTTCGGGGCGACCGGCCCGGGTGACGGTCGTCTCCGGCGGACTCCCTCGGAGCCGGGCGACGCGGGCGTCTGCGAATCCGCTCCGGCATCCGCCGTCGAGGCGACAGGCCGCCGGCACGTAACCCTTCGGGGAGGCCGCACGAAGGGGGCGGCCCGGGAAGTTCCCTGGATCGCGGGACGCGCCGGTCAGCCCAGGACGGTGTCCAGATAGTCGTTGGAGAACACCCGTCCCGGATCGAGCAGGTCCCGCAGCCGCAGGAAGTCCGCGAAACGCGGATAGACCGTGGCCAGGTAGGTCGCGTCGCGGGTGTGGAGTTTGCCCCAGTGCGGCCGGCCGCCGAGCCGGACCATGATCTCCTCGACGCCCTCGAAGTAGTCCGGGTTCGGGGTCGGCCGGTAGACATGGCAGGCGACGTAGGCCGAGTCGCGGCCGTAGGCGGTGGACAGCCAGGCGTCGCTCGGCGGGGTGACCCGAACCTCGATCGGAAAGGTGATCCGCCAGCCCCGGCGATCGATCAGGTCACGGGTCTCCCTGAGGGCCTGGGCGAGGTGCTCGCGCGGGATGGCGTACTCCATCTCCAGGAAGCGCACCCGCCGTACGGTCGCGAAGACCTCGTAGGAGGTGTCCACGCGCTCGGAGGCCGACAGCGCCGAGGCCGACAGCGCGTTGATGCCGGGGATGGCGGCGGGCAGGCGCGCGCCGAGCCCGCACAGCGCGCCGAACACCGTGTTCTCCAGGAAGACGTCGTCCAGCCAGTGCCTCAGGGCGCTCTGCGGCCTGGCCGGGCCGGGGTGGCGGTTGTTGCGCTTGGTCAGGCAGGTGTCGGTGTGCGGCAGCCAGAAGAAGTCGAGGTGCTCGTTGTCCGCGGTGATCTTGTCGAGCGAGCCGAGGATCTCGCTCAGCCGCATCGGCTGCCTGACGCTGTGCAGCAGGAACGAGGGCTCGACCGCGAAGGTCAGCGCGGTCACCACCCCGAGTGCGCCCAGGCCGACCCTGGCGGCGTCGAAGAGGTCCCGCTCGGTGACCCCGTCACGGATCTCGGCGGTGCCCTCGCGGGAGACGGTGACGCTCTCGCCGTCGGCGAGCACCAGGTCCAGTGCGATCACCTGGTCGGCCAGACCGGCGATCCTGCCGCCGGTGCCGTGGGTGCCGGTCTGTACGGCTCCGGCCAGGGTCTGGGCGGTGATGTCGCCCATGTTCGCCAGCGCCAGGCCCCTGCGGGCGAGTTCCTCGTTGAACACGCTGAGCGGGGTCCCCGCGGCCGCCCGCACCCAGCCCTCGCCGGTCTGCAGGACGCCGGTCAGCCGTTCGGGCCGCAGGAGCAGGCCGTCGGTCAGCGCGACGCCGGTGAAGGAGTGCCCGGTGCCGACCATGCGCACCCGCCGCCCCGTCTCGGCCGCCCGCCGTACGGCCAGGGCGACCTCCTCGGCTGAGGAGGGCGCGTGGACCTCGGCGGGGACGGCGGACTGGTTGCCCGCCCAGTTGCGGAAGGCGGCGGGGGTCCGGCTCATGGTCGCTCCTCGGCCGGGGATGTCGCGTGGCGTGCCCGGCTCACGCCGCGGGCACGGCTCCGTCCCGCCAGGAGACATGAACCATACTCACGATTGCTCCTGGAGAACAGGGGGCCGCAGCCAGGCGAAGCCGCCCACGCCGACGGCCACGGCCAGCAGGGCGCAGCCGAGCGGGAAGATGTAGGCGCTGGAGGAGCCGTAGAGGTCGGTCAGCCGTCCGGCGGCCCACGAGCCGAGCGCCACGCCGAAGCCGACCGCGGTGGACAGCCACGCCATGCCCTCGGTGAGCAGGCGGGCCGGGACCAGCCGCTCGATCAGCGAGTATCCCGTGATGAGCGTCGGGGAGACGGCCAGCCCGGCGAGGAACATGAACGGCGCCATCACCCCGACGTGCTCGATCAGGGCGAAGGGGGAGACGCCCAGGGCGAAGATCCCGAGGGTGGTGACGAACCGGCTGCGCATCGAGGACTTCCAGCGCCGCGCGCCGTACCAGAGGCCGGACAGCAGGCTTCCCGTGGCGATGACCGACAGCAGCAGCCCGGCCGCGGCCTTGGCGCCGTGCTCCTCGGCGAAGGCCACGGTGATCAGGTCGACCGAGCCGAAGACCGAGCCGACCGCCAGGAAGACGCACGAGAGCAGCGCGACGCCGGGAATGGTGATCGGGCTCCTCGAACTCTCCCCCTTGGGGATGATCGGGGGCTCGGTGCCGCGCTGCATGGCGAAGGCGACGGTGCCGATCACCGTGGAGACCAGGGCGACGATCAGTCCGGCGTACGGGCTGACCGAGGTGGCCAGCGCGGTCACCAGCGCGGGACCGGCCACGAAGATGACCTCGTCCGCGATCGACTCGAAGGAGAAGGCCACGTGCAGCTCGTCCGAGCGGCCCAGCAGGTGGGACCAGCGGGCCCGTACCAGTGAGCCGAGGGACAGGGCGCTGGCGCCCGCCAGGGCGCCGGTGACGAACAGGGTCCACGCGGGCGCGCCCAGTCCGCCGCAGAGCATCAGGCCGCTCAGTGAGACGCCGTGGGTCAGTACCAGGGGGACGGCTATCCTCGCCTGGCCGTACCTGTCGACCAGGCGGCCCGACAGGGGGGCGGCGACGGCGAAGGTGACGCTGACGGTGGCCGCGACCGCTCCCGCCATGGCGTAGGAGTCGGTGAGGGCCTCGACGAGGAGCACGATGCCGATGCCCAGCATCGACATGGGCATCCGTCCGAAGAAGCCCGCGATGACGAACCCCTTCACGCCGGGCCTGTTGAACAATCTCCGGTACGGCCCGACCACGGACTGCCCCTTTCCCACATTTTCGTCGTCGATCGTATCGACCATTTCTAACCAAACCATCACACGGCAACTCATTTTTCGCGCAACAGAGCGAACCGGTGGTGCTTGGGCTAACGTGAGGGCAGTGTCACATCATCCCAGGTTGGGGGTATTGGTCGCGATACTCGCCGTGACCGCCCTCGCGGTCACCACAGGTGCGATCTTCCTCGTCCTGAGCCCGGCCGACTCCCCGGCGCAGGTCCGTACGGAGACCTCCGACCTCCGGCGGGACACGACCGTGCGGGACCTGGCCAGGCTCGCCCCGCAGGCCGACCTCACCCAGGCGAGCCCGCCCCCCGCCACCCCGGCTCCGGTGGTCGCGGCGACCGGCGGGCCGGGGATCACCCTCACCCCGCCCCGGCTGTTCGTGGTCTCCCAGTCGACGCTTCCCGAACGCACCAAACAGGACATCGCCCGGCTCGGGCACGTCCAGAAGGTCGACTCCTTCGACGGGGGAGCGGTACGGGTCTCCGGCGCCGCGCTCAACCTGCTCGCGGTCGAACCGGCCCGTTTCCGCGCCTGGGCGCCCAAGGCCGTGGCCGACCAGCCGAGGGTCTGGGAGGCGCTGAACAGAGGGGAGCTCATCGCCGACAGCGCCGCGGTCCGGCGGCTCGGGCTGGTCCTCGGCGCCAGGTACCAGGTGGACTCCGGACCGGCGCTGCGGGTCGCCGCCTCGGCGTCCTTCGGCCTGCCCGGGGTCGACGGCCTGGTCGGCGCCGAGACGGGACGGCGGCTCGGCCTGCTGCCCGGGGTGGCGCTGCTGGTCAACGGCCCGGAGAAGGCGGTCGCCGCGATGGACGCCGGGGTGCGCAAGCTCCTCGGCTCCGGCGCCCAGGTGGTCGTCGTCGGCGGGAGCCGTACGGCCAGGAAGACAGAGGTGAAGGCCGAGCAGGTGCGGGAACGGGCGCCTACCGGCAACAGGGCCACGGTCGGGCGGCCGGGCAGCTATCTGGAGCTGTACCGCAAGGCGGCCACCGTCTGCCCAGGTCTCTCGTGGACGGTGCTGGCGGCCATCGGCCAGGTGGAGAGCTCACACGGGCGCAACAACGGCCCCTCCTCGGCCGGAGCCCTCGGCCCGATGCAGTTCATGCCCGCCACCTGGAAGGCCTACGGCGTGGACGGGGACGGCGACGGCGTCGCCGACATCTGGAGTCCCTACGACGCCGTGCCCGGCGCGGCCAACTACCTGTGCGCGAACGGCGCAGGACAGGGCGGCAAGAAGCTGGCGAAGGCCGTGTGGTTCTACAACCACTCCACGGCCTACGTCAACAAGGTCCTGTCCGTGGCCCAGGCCTACGCCCGCGCCTACCCGTGACGGCGGGGCGGGGCCGGACAGCAGGTGGCCGCGCACGGGACGGGCTCGGGCTCGGCGAGCAGTTCGCCGACCATCGCGACGAACCGGGGATGGGTGCCCGCGGTCGCCGCCCTGGCCAGCGGGAGACCGAGCCCGGCGGCCGTCTGGGCGGCCTCGACGTCGAGGTCGTAGACGACCTCCATGTGGTCGGAGACGAAACCGATCGGCACCAGGACGACCGCCGGGGCGTCGACCTTCTGCAGGTGATCGCAGACGTCGGGCTCCAGCCACGGCACGTGCGCGGGGCCGCTGCGGCTCTGCCAGACCAGGTCCCACTCCCGCTCGCCGCCCAGCCCGGCGACGACCGCGGCGGCGGCCCGGCGTAGCTGTGCCTCGTACTGCCCGCCGCCGGGCCCGGCCGTCCTGGCCATCGAGACGGGGACGCTGTGCGCGGTGAAGACCAGGCGCGCGGCGTCCCGGTGCTCGGCGGGCAGCCGATCGAGGGCCTGGCGGGTGTGGTCGACCATCGCCGCGACGAACCCCGGGTGGTCGAAGTAGTGCCTGAGCTTGACGACCTCGGGGGCGCCCTCGACCGCCGCCCTGGCCAGGGCGATGTCGTCGAGGTACTGCCTGCACGCGGAGTAGGAGGCGTAGGCCGAGGTGACGAAGGCGGCGGCCCTGCGCACGCCGTCGGCGGCCATCCGCCGCAGCGTGTCCTCAAGGTAGGGATGCCAGTTGCGGTTGCCCCAGTAGACCGGCACGTCGACGGTCGGCTCGACGGCGGCGATCAGGTCGCGGCACTGCTGGTTGATCGGGCTGCGCCCCCCGAAGCGCTGGTAGTGCGCCTCTACCTCCAGCAGCCGCTCACGCGGGACTCCCCGGCCCCGCACCACGTTCTCCAGGAACGGCATGACGTCGCCGGGCTTCTCAGGCCCTCCGAACGAGACGACGAGCAGCGCGTCGTAAGTCCCCATGACTCTCATCAAACCGCATGGCGGGGAATCCTCCCGCATCGCCGCGCATCATCGCGCCGGGGGGAGCCGAGTGGTATGGAAAGTGGCCTCCCGGCGGGAGTGATCGAAGAAGAGGCGCAGGGTAGGTTCCAAGCGTGACCCCATTTAGCGACATCCGCGATTATGTCGGTGTACCCCGGGTGACTTCCCTGCGGCTTTCCCCCGACGGGACTCGCCTGGTGAGCGTGGTCCAGGCACTCAACCCCGACGGAAAGTCCTACGGCACGTCCCTGTGGGAGATCCCTCTCGACGGGCGTGAGCCGTACCGGTTGACCCGGTCGGTGAAAGGCGAGACAGGAGCGGAGTTCACGGCCGGCGGCGATCTGCTCTTCTGCTCCCGCCGCCCCGACCCGACGGTCAAGGAGACCGAGGAGGGGGTCCCCGCGCTCTGGCTGCTGCCGCGCGCGGGAGGAGAGGCGAGGCAGGTCGCCTCGCGGCCCGGCGGTGTGGCGGGGTTCGCCACCGCGGGCGGGAACGTGGTCTTCGGCTCCGACGTGCTGCCCGGAGACGAGGCGACCGAGGCGGAGCGGCGCAAGGCGCGCAAGGACAACGGGGTGAGCGCGATCCTGCACGAGGACCTGCTGGTGCGCCACTGGGACCACGACCTCGGGCCGGGTGAGGTCAGGCTGTTCGCCGGGGCGCTCGGGCAGGAGCGGCTGACCGGGACCATGGACCTCACCCCGCAGCCGGGCAAGAGCCTGGCCCTCGCCTCGTGGGACCTCACCCCGGACGGCGCGACCGTCGTGACGAGCTGGACGGTCCCCCTGCCCGGCGGGGAACTCGGCTCCCATCTGGTGGCGATCGACGTGGCGGACGGCACCCGCAGGGTCCTGGCCGAGCAGGACGGTCACGACCTCGGGGAACCCGTCGTCTCGCCGGACGGGCGCCTGGTCGCGTGCGTGCGCGAGGTACGGGGCTCGACGGACGTGCCCGTGGAGAGCGTCCTGTGGATCGTGGACATGGCCACGGGGGAGGGGCACGTCGCGGGCCGCTTCGAGAGCCACCTCCTGTGGCCGGTCGACTTCGTGTGGGCGCCCGACTCCCGGACGCTGTACCTGGCCGCCGACCATCAGGGGCGCCGCCCGATCTTCCGCGTCCCCGCCGACGGCTCCGAGGCGGTACGGCTCACCGCCGACGACGGCGCCTACCTGTCGCTCCAGGCCGCGCCCGACGGCTCGGTCTACGCGCTGCGCGGCGCCGTGGACAGCCCGGCCGTCCCGGTCCACGTCACCGTGGACGGCACGGTCGGGACGCTGCCCTCCCCGGCCCCCCGTCTCGAACTTCCCGGGACCCTGACCGAGGTCAGCGCGACCACCGACGACGGCGAGACCGTCAGGGCCTGGCTGGTGCTGCCCGAGGGCGCCTCGGCGCAGAGCCCGGCGCCCCTCCTGCTGTGGATACACGGCGGCCCGCTGTCGAGCTGGAACGACTGGTCGTGGCGGTGGAACCCGTGGATCATGGCGCAGAACGGCTACGCGGTGCTGCTGCCCGACCCGTGCCTGTCCACCGGTTACGGCCTTGAGGCGATCCGGCGGGGCTGGGCCGACTGGGGGCCGCGCACGTACGCCGACCTGATGGCGATCACCGACGCCGCGCTCGAACTGCCCGAACTCGACGCCTCGCGGACCGCCGCGATGGGCGGTTCGTTCGGCGGTTACATGGCCAACTGGATCGCCGGGCACACCGACCGGTTCAAGGCGATCGTCACCCACGCCTCGCTGTGGAACCTGGAGCAGTTCATCGGCACGACCGACGCCGCCGTCTACTTCCAGCGCGAGTTCGGGCCCCCGGGCGGGCAGCCGTACCGGGACCTGTCGCCGCACCTGTCGCTGGAGCGGATCTCCACGCCCATGCTGGTCGTCCACGGCGACAAGGACTACCGGGTGCCGATCGGTGAGGCCCTGCGCCTGTGGTGGGACCTGCGGCGCTCGGAGGTCGAGTCGAAGTTCCTGTACTTCCCCGACGAGAACCACTGGGTGCTCAAACCGGGCAACGCCGTGGTCTGGTACGAGACCGTGCTCGCGTTTCTTTACCGGTACCTCAAGCCTAGCTATGGTCCTCCGAAGCTCTCAGGCACCTTTGACCTGGGAAGTCTCACCCCGGATGACTCACAGTAACTTCCTCGCGCCACCTGAGGGCGACTAGTCCTGATCAGGACTAGTCGCCCTTTCAGCCTCAGAAAGTACGAAACTTCCCATGCCGGGCTCAGTCCTAACGAGTCTGTCTGCCCGTAGTGCCCTGTGAACCTTCTGGCCTGTCGCAGTGGCTATGCCGTAGGTGGCTTGAAGTTGCAGCACGGACGGCACTTGGTCGCCAGGCGCAAGTTCGCCTGACTCAATCCGACCTCTGATGAGTTCGTAGATCTGTACCCATCGGGGGATACCGGGCTTCCACTGGAAGTCTTGATCACTCACACGACCAAGCTAGGTAGGGGATACCTACCTAACCAAGATGTCGCATGCCTAGCTTGCTATAGCACGGTGTACTACTATCGCTGGCATGACTTCTAACTCAGTAGGGGAACGGAAGATCTTCTTAGTACTTGAGGGCAAGAAGGTCAGCGTTCCGGCAAATGAGCCAATCGTCTACTTTGCAGAGGCATACACCGATACCTCGACTCCCTACCCGTCACATGTCTATGTAAGTGCTCACCAGGATGCAGCATGGAAATTTCTGAGAGAAACCATCGCTAACGGTGGATACGGACATGTCATCGTTTACGACGTTACGCTTATCGCCAGGCCACAGCGCCTCAAGTGCATCGGTCGTATCGACTCTCCGACGCAGGATCCGGTAATCCCATGACAGTAACCACCTTTGACATCGAGGCTTTGAACCAGGAGCAGCTACGGGGAAGCAGATGCGTTGTCTGCAAATCTGACTGGATAATCGAGGCTAACTCTGGACGTGGAGGGAGGGTCAAGAAGAAGTCTGTCGGATACGGTCCTAGCGGAAAACCTCTCTACATGTGTTGGTACCACAAGCCGTAATCTCTCTTCTCTATTACCTTCTAAGAAGCTACTAAGAGCCACTGCTTAAGAGCAGTGGCTCTTTTGGTATCTCAAGGCGGGTGCGCACGGGACAGTCATGATCCAATTAGCTTGCCCTCTGCGAGCCTGAGAGCTACGGAGACAAGATCATCTCTCTTCGTGACAGCAGGGGGACGGTGGAGACGCGACACGCGATTGTCCTGGTCACTGGCCGGTTTCCTGCCGCCTTCTCGCCAGTCGCCATGCGGCAGGGAAAGGGGCTTGCCCCGGGGCAGCCCTGAGCTATAGTCTCTCTATATCTCGGTTTGATAACAGGGATCATGATCCTGATTGCTAGAGCACATCAAACCACTCTTTAACTAAGACACTCACAAAAAACACTAATCAAAATCCCGTGGTGTCTTCTTAAGAGGGGTAGATTGTGCATTTTCCGCTTTTTGTAGCTGAGGTTTTGAGCGACGCTCCCTCGCTATCGCAAAGCCAGATATCTAAACTGCGCACGTTATTTAGATTTGACGATGAGCCCCTAGAAGAGGTGCCCGAGGAGGTGCCCAATGCGGCTTGAGGATGTTTTTGCTCCCATAGGGGGAATCGTAAGCCCTTTCGGAAAGCAGCTTACTCCATTCAGAGTAACTAACAAGACAAGCAATCGCTTAGACGCCATCGCCCATGAGTGCGAGGTTAAGAAGGTGGAAGTTATCCGATTTGCGCTTGCCTATGCGCTTGAAAATGCCGACTGGGAAGATCTAGCAAACATGAGAACAATGTATCAGGAGATTAAGAGATCCTATTAGCAACCTCAAAAGCCCAAAGGCCCGCACTGAGGGCTTCAGTGCGGGCCACTGTCCGCCGGTTGAATCAAGGCCACCGACAGAAAGGAGAAGCGGTATGGGTGTACCGAGAGGGAATTTAAGTGTCGGATGCCAGCAATGTCAAGCTGAAAGCAGCGATCAAATGGTCAGTATGTAGGGGGTACCACGTTTTTCCCTATGACCATGTGACCGGTAAGGCTCACATCCGGTACCGGACAGGGCAAGATTCGGCCACTACCGACTATGAGCAGATACTCAAGTGGTGGAACAGGTGGCCAGATGCGGGAGTAACGGCAGACCTCAAGAAGTCTCACTATGTGACTGTGGATGTGGATGGAAAGGATGGGAAACCAGGTTACGCGAGTCTCGAAAAATGGGAATCTGAGTACGGCCTGTTATCTCGTGAAACTGAACATCACAAGTCACGCAGCGGAGAGGGAGAGCATCTAACGTATGTTATCCCTGAGAGGTACAGAGGACATCAGCTTACTAACAGGATTAGCCCTAACGGGTATCCCGGATTAGATTTCGTCCTCAACACTCTGCATCTGCCGACTAGTGAAGAGTCGGTTATCAATGACATGGATCCCGTAGAAGCGCCTGAGTTCCTTATGGAGTGGCTTGTAAGCCAACCTAAGGCCGACAAGCCATCCACTGTCCAGGTTGAGAAGCCGACTAACCATGATCGACTTAGCGAGGAACGCAAAGCCTTCTGTGATTCTGAAACGGACAAGGTGATCAGATGCGAGGTAGCAGAGTTGAAGGAAGCTCTACGGGGAGACGCATGGAATCAACCTTGCTATAACTTCGCTACCCGCATCTATGAGCTTGCTTACCGATACCCAGAATCCTATGTGGGACCTGCTGAGGCAGACTCCCTAATCGATAAACACTGGCCTACTCCTGATGGCGGCAACTGGAGTGTTGCCAACGTAGAGAAGACTAGGAACTCTGCTAGAGAGACAGTTCGCAAGAAACTAAGCACAGAAGGGTATCTAGCCTTCAAAGCTGGTGAGCTGGATTTCGCGTCGATAGGAGATTTGCGAAAGGAAGTCTACCGGCAAGAGCTGAGGTCAGCTTTTGTCAATGACCGAGAACTGGGGGACATCGAAGAACGGACATTTCTATGGGAAGACAGGATTGTTGCTGATTCCTTCTGTCTTCTACAGGGCGACGGTGGGGCCGGAAAGGGAAGCTTCACGGTGTGGGTGATGTCTGAATTATCGCATGGCCGGTTACCTGGTGCCCACTACGGAAAACCTACAAAGAGTTGTTTCGTCTCCTCAGAGGATAGTTACAAGCAAGACGTTAAGCCACGCTTGAAAGCACAAGGGTACCGGGAGGGGTTCATAGAGTTCATTGATAGGGAGAGGATGAAGACAGACGGCACTCTGCTACTGACTGACATGAAGTCGGAAGTCCTAATAGAAGAGTGTGCTAGGCGCAAGTGTCGCGTTCTGGTCTTAGACCCTGTTGGAGACTTCTTCCCTGATGAACTTAACCCGGACAACCGGAAAGACGTTCGTAAGGTCCTAAGACACTTACAGGACTTAGGGGCAAGACATGGCGTGACGGTTATAGGCATCATCCATGAGAACAAGAGCAATACAGGGTCAGCAGCAGACAAGGGGGGAGGGACTAAAGCTTTCCGAGACGTTGCTAGGTCCGGATTTCGTCTAGCTGTTGGGAAGAATAAAGACGGCGAAGAAGTCAGAACGGCTAGCCATCTGAAAAGCAACTACTCGGCGCTACAGAACAGCTTTATCTATCACATCGAAGAAGCATGGGTTGCTAAGGACAACGGAGAGAGGGTCAAGACTTCCAAGTTCGTCTTGGGGCCATCCACTGAGGAGACGGCAGATGACATTGCAGAGTCCCAGACCATGAGCCGTGCAGAACGCAGCTTCGCAAACAAGGAGACCGTTAAGGCAAAAATAGCTCTCCTCAAGAAGCTTCTAGAAGCTGGGGAAGAAGGTATAGAACCTAGTGACGGAAAGTTGCTAGCAGAAGCTTTAGGGGTCAGTACTTCGACTATGAGGCAGAAGGCATTAGGCGAGTTAATCAATGACGGCATAGCAGAGAACACGGGGTCACGAGGCAAGGCCGGTAAGTGGAGGCTTCTAGATAAGAGGAAGGCTGAACACTACCTACGGGAAGTTGATAGCCACATGTCTAAGGACTTAGGAATCCCTATGTAGTCTCGCCTCCTTGCGGCCATCGAGACAGGCACGTAGGACCGTGTCATTTATCCTTTGGCATTTGCTACACGGGGTAGCCATCCAAAAGATACGGCGGACCAATGACACTGAGATGGGGGAGTCCTGCATTCCCCTGACCTGCAAAGATAAAAAATAAAATGATTTTCCTATGCCTAGGGGGCACCTGTCATGATCGGTTAGGGGGTACAGAGCGTGAGGGGAAATGAGACTAGAGGTAATGAGACCGGAGGTAATGACACGGCAGACACGGCCTAGCTTCCCTCAGCCGCAGCCTCAAGTGACAACCTCTTGAGGTTGCTAAGTCGCGTAAGACTTAACCAATAGATCCAAGAGCAGCACTAGTGTTCAGGTATCGAGTACAACCAGTGATTAGCACGGGGTATGACGAACACGATTACCTCTCTGTCCCATGCTCAACAGGTCCTACGCTCTGAGATTTTGGACCATTAAGAGTGAGATTCCTTTGTTCCGCTCTTCTTAAGAGGCAGCAACAGTAGGTGTCTACGGCCATCGGCTCCATGGTCAGCCACAGGCGAAGTCGGCAGGGAGAAGGGAGAGCCTTAGCAAGGCATACGAGCTATGAGCAGCGAGAAGACCAAGGAGGGGTAGGGGGAGGGAGTCTGACGGAAGATGAGGGGTCTCCTGTTCGAACCCGCCCAAGAAAATTTCCACACACAGACCCGAACAAAAATCGATCATGGCTAGGGAAAGGAGGGGGGTTAATGGGTTCTGGGCGACCTAGGAAACTTCCTGTCAGCAATGGAGGTAGTCAGGCGTGGAAGGAACTGCGTTTAGAGATTCTTATCCGTGATGGCTACACATGCCAACACTGTGGGATTGGAGTTCAGGAGGGGGATGGTTCTGCACACCTTGACCACATCATTCCAAGGGTGGAAGGCGGGAGCACTACTCCAGATAATCTCAGAATTCTATGTAGGACCTGCAACACGACTAAGGGAGCTATGGAAGGTGCTAAGAACGCTCTAGCCAAGAGGGCGCTAAAGACATCAGAAGCTGAGGGGGCAGAGAAAGTATTTGTCCCTACCGAGGGAAACCCCGAGCCGGGAGTTTGGACGTTCTAATGAATGATGACATTTTCGGGGAAGTTCTTAAGGGCCAATGCAACCCTGCTAGGAAGAGATTGGACCCAACTAGAGATGAGTTGGCTATTCCGCTTGAGTATCTAGCCGTAGGCATCTCGGGAATGACGGATAGTGAATTAAGGGAAGCTCATAGGGTGACGTGCTTCGTAAGAAGCCAGCTCTTAGACGTTAACTATCTAGCGAACTTCTTGCAGACCATATCCTTTGAGATTGAGAACGCTTTGAAGACGAGGAAAATCAAGTATGAGGGCATGGCAAAGAGGCTTCCCGGTAGCTGGGAGGAAGCCGTTTCAACTCTCCCCCTTGAAGATATAGAGATCGAAACTCTAACACCATTGGATGAATCTCTCTTGCTTGACAGGAGCGATTGTTTGTGATATAACCGTAATCAACGGAACGGCCTTTGAGGTTTCTTCGACCCCTTACTCAAAGGCCGTTCCTTAGTCCTTTCCCTTATTGCGTTCGGACGTACGGGCATCCAATCCGGAGTAAGTCCCGAGGAAGCCTAGCTAGGCTTTGCGAAGCGACTAAGGGACTTCTTTCTAGTTAGGAGTCTCTTAATGAGTCGTCATGCTGACATCCTTTCCAGGATGGAAGAAATCACAGTCGAGATTGAACGTCTCGGAAAACATCAGAACCTCACCCGTTCCCAGGAACGTAAGTACAACCAACTTTCGGCGGAGTTCGAAGGACTCGACACTGAGCGACGCCAGTTAGAGCGTAATGCAGATATTGAGAATCTGAGGAACCTCTATCAGTCGGGACAGGTAAAGATCGAACGCGGTGTTCCCGGCAATGGCTTAGGCGGGTTTGGTGATATGTCGAGTGCTAACGGTTCTGTGAGGGACAAGGCTCTTAGGGCCATTGAGCGTGTGCAGGGTTGCCCTGATGACGCTAAGCACCGTGCCTTTAAGGTCTTGGATACGGCTAAGGGTGCGGAGCTTTCCAGCTTCGCACGGTGGGCCGTAGTCGCTAGCGATGCCCATTATGAGCGAGCTATGGCTAAGATCTTCCGTGACCCTGTTAACGGGCACCGTGAATGGAGCGATGAGGAACTTAGGGCTTTCCAGCAGGTTCAGGAGTACCGGGCTATGTCGCTGGGTTCTGATACTGCTGGGGGCTACCTAGTCCCCTTCACTCTTGACCCTTCCATCATCCTGACCAATTCGGGTACCTCTAATCCTCTGCGTCTAATCTCTCGGGTTGAGACCACTGCAACGGACTCTTGGAATGGAGTGACAAGCGCTGGTGTCGTAGCCCATTGGGATGCCGAGAACGTAGAGACGACAGACGATAGCCCGACTCTTGGTCAGCCTTCTATCCCGGTGCGTAAGGCAACAGCCTTTGTAGCTGCCTCCCTTGAGGTGACTATGGATTCCGACCTTGGTCGGCAACTAGCCGGGGTCTTTGTTGACGCTTTCGACAACATCGAAGGACAGGCATTCACTACAGGATCGGGATCGGGACAGCCCAAGGGAGTAGTCACCGCTGTTAATGCCGTCTCTGGTTCTGTCATCACGGATGCCACTAACGCCATTGCTGCTAGTCAGGCTTTCAACATGCAAAGCGTTCTTCCGGCTAGATGGCGTCCTAGGGCTCAGTGGATGGCGAACCTGAGCATTATGAATATGTTCCGGTTGCTTCCTCAAGCGGCTGGACTCAACTATCCGATGGTGGATGACTCGACTTACCCACCTAAGATGCTTGGTTGGAACTTCCGGGAAAACTCCCATATGGATGGGACGTTAGGCGCTGGGGCGGACAACGTCCTCTTGGCTGGCGATTTCACGCAGTTCTGCATTGTTGACCGGGTTGGAACTACAGTCGAATTTATTCCGCACATCTTCGGTTCGAACGGTAGGCCAACCGGAACTAGGGGTTGGTATGCGTATAAGAGGACAGGGTCAGATGTCCTTGTTCCCGATGCGTTCCGGCTTCTCAATCTGAACGGCTAAACGAAGAAGGCCCGTACCTCTTAGTGAGGTACGGGCCTTCTTCGTGTTCCTACTGTTCGTTGACCCACTTAACTTTGACTCTCGCTTTGAGCATGTTGTCTATCTGCTCATCGGTCTTGTGTTGTCCGGGGACGGTTGTCTTCAGTATTCGGATGGATTCAATCAGGGTGCGGACTACATCTTTTTTGGCTGGAATGTCAAGTCGGTTCCATCGGGTACGGATGATCTGTAGGTTTCCCTGCGCATCCTTAGTAAGGTCCTCGATGCATTGAGGAAGTGTTACGGGCCTAAGAGCCTTCTCTATCTCTTCTATGCGGGGAAGGATCCGTTCCTCTTCTTGGCTCAAGGCCAGAAGTGAGAGCTTTTTTCTAGAGCGTAGATCTAGGGCTGTCTGGTGATCTGCTCTGAGTTCTTCTAGTTCTGCGTAAAGATCTTTATTGTCTCGTGTTGTTAGCTGCTCAAGCACGTCGCCTTTGGCGAGCCGGTTGCAGATGGCCTCGCCGATGGCTGCATCTACCCAATCCATTCGGATGGTTACGCATCCTGTCGCCGCGTAGCACTTATACCTATCAGGACCTTCTCTGCCACCCATACGGGTTAAGTACTCATTGCATACCCCGCACCTTCCCAAGAAGGCTAGTAGGTACTTAGCTCTACCTGGCTTAGTGGTCTTACGTTCGGGATCCTTAATAAGGTTGTTGGCTTTCCAGAAGAGTTCCTCAAAACCTTCGTCTTCTACGATCGGTGGCCATGTTGCATCTACTAGCCCCCGCTTGCCTATGTAGGCTTCATTAGTGCAAATCTTGCGAACCATCGCAGGCGACCACTGGGGTTTCCCCTGGGATCTAGGGTGAGGCTTAAGCCCCTGAGCTACCGAGGGGCTATCAATTCCCCTGAGATTCAAATCCTTGGCGATGGCTGATACAGGTTCGGACCTAGCCACGCGCCTAATGATCTCGTGAACTATAGGTGCTAGTTCAGGTACCGGGACGCGAATCTTCGCCCTGTGGTTAGTGGGATCCACTTCGATGGCGTAGCCGTAAGGTGGGCGGGAGTGCGGTCTTCCTTGTTGCCTGTTGGCTTCCATGGCGCGCTTAACCCGCTCTGATGTCTTCTCTGTCTCGTCTTCCGAGTCTACGCCTTCTTCAATAAGCGTCTTGCGGTCTCGTCTTTGCGTGGGGTCGTATGTGCGGCCATGGCTCGTGACATGTATTAAGACCTTGTTGTCTCGGCAAGTGTCCACCAATAGGACCCATTCCGAAAGCTTGCGCCATGCTCGGGAGGTTTCCCAGATGAGAAGAACGTCTAGCTGCCCTGAGTTAAGTTCTTTTTCGAGTGCAAGCCAGTCGGGACGCTCTTTGGTGGAGTAGCGAGATGCCGACAGGTCGTTGTCTCGGTACATCCGCGTAGGTGGTAGATCCCAGTGGTTAGACTGAGCTGCACGGAGATTTAGGGCGTCCTGTTCTTCTACTGAACGTTCATCGTGTTTCTTGCCTTTTGAGTCTGATCTTCTCGCGTAGGAGGCTGCCCGCATGGCAGTAGGTTACAGGTACCGGAGAGGAAACGTGACCGTGCTCGCCTTCCTCGCCCAGCACGTCCTCGGCAGGGAGTGGAAGCGACCGGAGTCGCTGTCGTGACGCGCGGCGGGCCGCCGGCCGGGGAGGACGCGAGGCTTCTCGCCCGGCTGGCCGAGGAGATCTCCAGGGAGGCGGGGGAGATGCTCCTGGCCAAGCGGCCCGCCAGGCCCGAGGTCCTGGCGACCAAGTCCAGCCCGACGGACGTGGTGACCGCGCTCGACCAGGCCGCCGAGGAGTTGATCCGCGACCGGATCAGGCGGACCAGGCCGGGCGACGCGATCCTCGGTGAGGAGGGCGGCTCGACCGGCGAGGGCCGGGTCCGCTGGATCGTCGACCCGATCGACGGAACCGTCAACTTCATGTACGGCCTGCCCGAGTGGGCGGTGAGCGTCGGCGTCGAGGTGGACGGTGAGGTCGTCGCCGGGGTGGTCAACGTCGTGCCCAGGGGCGAGGTGTTCACCGCGGTCAAAGGCGAGGGAGCCTGGCTGGCCGGGGAACGGCTGCGCTGCACCACGGGCGTGTCACTCGACCGGGCCCTGATCGCCACCGGGTTCGGCTACGGGGCCGGACGGCGCGCGGTCCAGGCGCGGGTGCTCGCCCACGTGCTGCCGCGGGTGCGCGACATCCGCAGGGGCGGCTCGGCCGCCTCGGACCTGTGCTCGGTCGCCGCCGGGCGGGTCGACGGCTACTACGAGCGCGGCCCGCAGTACTGGGACCACGCGGCGGGCGGCCTCATCGCCGCGGAGGCGGGGGCCAGGATCGGCGGTCTGGGGGGCAGACGGCCCAACCCGGACCTGACGATCTGCGCGGCGCCCGGTCTCTTCGAGGAACTGCACGATCTGCTGGCACCGCTGGACCCGGAACGCGACGATTGACGGGCCCGGGACCCGTCCGGAGCACGAACAGGCCCCCCGGGCAGGGCGTCGGGGGGCCTGTTCGCTCAGCGCTGGACGGGGACGACGCCGTTGTCCGTTGCCAGACGGCGGAGATCCTCGATCTCGGCGGTGAAGGTGTCGGCGAGGTAGTGGTCGCCCGCGGACCTGGCTTCCTGCAGGTTTTTGTAAGCCTGGTCGAGGCGGTGTTCGATCGTGGTGGTGAACTCGCCCATCTCACCTTCTTTCTCACGGGGGCTGAAGGATTGGGCTGGCGGGGGACTGGGTTTTGAGCTCTACCCACGCCGATGGGATGGCTAAACCTATATGTGTCTTACATCACGGATTGTTCGTATGGTGAGACCGGCCTTACCCCCGTCTTACGCGGGGTATGGCGACAATGAAAAGTCGCTGCCGCGGGTTTCGCGGATCTTTCACGGGAGGTAGCAGAGGTCGTGCGCGTGCTTGTGGTTGAGGACGAGCGGGTGCTCGCCGACGCGATCGCCACCGGGCTCCGGCGCGAGGCCATGGCCGTCGACGTCGCCTACGACGGCGCCGGCGCGCTCGAACGGACCGGATACGTCGACTACGACGTGATCGTCCTGGACCGGGACCTGCCCAAGGTCCACGGCGACGAGGTCTGTCGCCGCCTGGTCGCCGACAGGACCGCGTCGCGGATCCTGATGCTCACCGCCTCAGGCGACGTCGACGACAGGGTGGAGGGGCTGGGGCTCGGCGCCGACGACTACCTCGCCAAGCCGTTCGCCTTCGTCGAACTCGTCGCGCGGGTGCGGGCGCTCGGCCGCCGCTCCGCCCCGGCGCTGCCCCCCGTTTTGGAGCGCTCCGGGGTCCGTCTCGACCCGGGCAAGCGGCTGGTCACCAGGGACGGCGAGGAGATCGCCCTCACCAAGAAGGAGTTCGCGGTCCTTGAGGAGCTGATGCGCGCCGAGGGCGCGGTCGTCAGCCAGGAGGACCTGCTCGACAAGGCGTGGGACGAGAACATCGACCCCTTCACCAACGTGGTGCGCGTCACGATGATGACCCTGAGGAAGAAACTGGGTGAGCCTCAGGTGATCGAGACGGTGCCCGGGGTGGGATACAAGCTGTGAGCGCGGGCGAGGGCGCGGGGAAGGGCCGCTTCGCGGACGGCCCCGCCGAGGAGGCGGGGCAGGGGGTGCCGACCCACCCCATGATCAGTCCGCACTCCGAGCGGAGCGCGAGGAACGGCGGGCGCCAGGCCACCGTGACGCCGGTCCGCGTCCAGGCGCCCCCGCCGACCGGGCCGCCCGCCTGGGACGGGCCGCCCCCGCCCGGTGACACCTCGCTCTCGCCGACCCCGCTGGAACGGCTGCACACGACGGTCAGCAGGATCAGCATCCGCTGGCGCCTGACCATCACCTACGGCGTGCTGTTCTTCATCGCCGGGGTTCTGCTGCTGTTCGTCATCTACATGATGGTCGGCTGGGCGATCGAGTCGGCGTGGCCGAGGGCGGTCACCGACGACATGCCCCAGGACCTCGCGGTCCAGGTCCAGCAGTGGTGGAACTCCAACCTGCACCTGGCGGTCACCGGGGCGCGCAAGGCCCTGCTGACCAGGTCGGTTCCCGCGCTGGCCGGGGTCGGCATCCTGGCGATCATCATCGGCTATCTCGTCGCCGACCGGGCGCTCAGGCCGATCCAGCAGATGACCACGACCGCGCGCAGGCTCTCCGACAGCACCCTCGCCCACGAGCGGATCGACCTCGAAGGCCCCGACGACGAGCTCAAGGAGCTGGCCGACACCTTCGACGCGATGCTGACCAGGCTCAACGTGGCCTTCGACACCCAGCGGAGGTTCGTGGCCAACGCCTCGCACGAGCTGCGCACCCCCCTGACCATCAACCGGACCGTCCTGGAGATCGCGCTGGGCGACCCGCAGGCCTCGGAGGACCTCAAGGCGCTCGGCCGTACGCTGCTTGAGGTCAACGCGCGCAACGAGCGGCTCATCGAGGGGCTGCTGCTGCTGGCGCGCAGCGAGCGGGAGCTGAGCGTGCGCAAGCCGGTGGACGTGAAGGACGTCGCGGAGACCGCGGTCGAGCAGCTCGTCCCGCGCGCCAAGGAGGCCGGGGTCGTCGTGACCACCGAGCTGCAGAGCGCCGAGACGGTCGGCGATCCGGTGCTCCTGGAACGCTGCGTCTCCAACCTGGTCGAGAACGCCATCAAGCACAATCTCCCCGAAGAGGGACGCGTGTGGGTGCGCACGGGAATTGTTGAGGGGGCCCTCGTCGTTCAGGTGGCCAACACGGGACCGCACGTGCCCGCCTACGAGGTGAACAGCCTGTTCGAGCCGTTCCGGAGGCTCAACGCCGAACGGATCGACTCCTCAAAGGGGGCCGGGCTCGGGCTGTCCATCGTTCGCGCGGTCGTGCGTGCTCACGGGGGCAACGTGGCCGCCGTTCCCAGGGACGGAGGAGGCCTCGTGGTGACGGTGAGACTTCAGTCGCGCTGATCCGGCGGGGGGCGTCTCGTTCACGCCGTACATGTGGTTGGATGTGCCGTCGAACACGGTGGTGCATGCCGCCAATGTTGTGGTTTACGCCATATTTGGCTAACCACGCCCATTGGTGGGAGGTCCCTCACGTGTGGGGAGGTTCATCGGCCATTCCGACGGGGTACCGAAGCAGGAATCTATCTGGCGGATCGGGCACAAGTTGGGCCTCTCAAGCGTTACACACGCGCGAACGAGCGCAAACGGATCACAAGCGCGGACAGATAGATAGATGAGGGGGATGGAGCAGACCGATGGCTACCGACTACGACAGCCCACGCAAGACTGACGACGACCTCGGCGAGGACAGTCTTCAGGAACTGCAGGCCCGCCGTACCGACAAGTCCTCGGGCAGTATCGACATCGACGAGACGGACCTCGCCGAGTCGCTTGAACTGCCGGGCGCGGACTTGTCCAACGAGGAGCTCTCGCTCAGGGTGATTCCTCGCCAGGCCGACGAGTTCACCTGCGCGCGGTGCTTCCTCGTGCACCACCGCAGTCAGCTCGCCACCGAGAGGAACGGCCAGCAGATCTGCAAGGAGTGCGCGGCCTGACGATATTCCGACGGCCGTCCGAGGTCGTCCTCCCGACGACGGGAAGGACGCCGGGACAGCCCTGAGGAGGTTCCGCGACATGACGTCAGAGAACAAACAGACCGGTGCGAAGCCGGGCGACTCCATCGCCGGGGAGTCGGCCGGCGCACCCGCGAACGAGGACCGCGCGGCGAACGGGCGAACCGAGCCCGCGGGCACGCGGGAGCACCGGCCGGGCCCGGCCGAGGGCGCCGGGGGCGCCGGGAGCACGGCCGAGGGAACGGCCGACGGGGCGAACGACCAGGAGATGGCCGAGCTCGTCGGAAAACTCATCGAGCCGGAAGGGCTCGCGGGCACCGAGCGGCGACGGCTGCTCGGCCGCCTGACCACACTCCTGGCCAGAGGGTCGAGGAGGGCCAAGGCGACGGGGGTCGGCCGGGGCCGCTGGCTGGCCGAGGTGTTCACCGCCGTCGCCCCTCGCATTCCCATCCGAGATCTGGCCACCCTCTCCGAGCACCACCACGGCCTGACCTCCGAGGCCCTCGCCGACGATCTCGTGCGGACGGCCGCCAAGGCGACCATGACGGTCGGCGCCATCGGTGGCGCGCTGGCCGCGGCCGAGTTCGTCACCCCGCCCCTGCTGCTGTCCGCCCCCGCCCAGCTCGTCGCCGAGACCCTGGTGGTCGCCGCGATCGAGGTCAAGCTGCTCGCCGAGCTCCACGAGGTTTACGGGGTACGGGTGCCGGGAACAGGGGCCCAGCGTGCGATGGTCTTCGTGGCCGCCTGGTCCAGGCAGCGCGGCGTCGACCCGCTGTCGCCCGCCACGGTCGGCATCGCGCTCGGCGCGGCGGCCAAGACGGCGCTGCGCAACAGGCTGCTGCGCACCCTCGGCCGCCATCTGACCACCCTCGGCCCCTTCCTCACGGGCGCCGTCGCAGGTGGGGCCCTCAATCGCGCCGCCACAAGAAGGCTCGCGGAGGCGGTCAGGGGTGATCTAAGAATTAGTGGGGCGCTTCCACCCGGTAAGTCATAGAAACGCCTGAATTGGGTAGTTGTTAGGAGTAGTCCGACTACCTGGAGGATTTTGTGCAGGGCCGCAGCTCGTTTCTGATCGTCGCAAACCGCCTCCCCGTCGACCGTGTGGGTGACGACATGTGGCGGCGCAGCCCCGGCGGCCTGGTCACCGCGATCGCTCCCGTCCTTCAGCGACGTGAGGGCGCGTGGATCGGCTGGCACGGCGCCCCCGGTGAGTATCTCGACCCCTTCGAACACGACGGCATGCACCTCATCCCCGTGCCGCTGTCGGAGTCGGAGGTCGAGCTCTACTACGAGGGCTTCTCTAACACCACCCTGTGGCCCCTCTATCACGACGTGGTGGCACCCCCGGTCTACTCCCGCGTCATGTGGGAGGCCTACCGGACGGTCAACGAGCGTTTCGCCAGGGCCGCCGCGGAGGAGGCGGCCGAGAACGCGGTCGTGTGGATCCAGGACTACCAGCTGCAGCTGGTCCCGGCCCTGCTCCGCAGACTCCGTCCAGACCTGCGCATCGGGTTCTTCCTGCACATCCCGTTCCCACCGGTCGAGTTGTTCTCCCAGCTGCCCTGGCGAAGGGAGATCGTCGAGGGGCTCCTCGGCGCCGACATGGTCGGCTTCCAGCGCCCCGGCGGCGCGTCGAACTTCATCCGGCTGTGCCGCCGGCTGCTCGGCCTCCAGCACCACAAGAACGAGATCTACGTAGAGGACCGGGTGGTGCGGGCCGCGGCCTTCCCCATCTCGGTCGACTTCGGGGAGCTCGACTCGCTGGTGCGCGAACCGCACATCACCGAGCGGGCCAAGGAGATCCGCGCCGAGCTCGGCGACCCCGAGTGCCTGCTGCTCGGCGTCGACCGGCTCGACTACACCAAGGGCATCGGCCAGCGCCTGAAGGCCTTCGGCGAACTCCTGTCCGAGGGTTCGATCAAACCGGGGGAGGCGGCCTTCGTGCAGATCGCGACCCCCAGCCGGGAGCGGGTCGAGGAGTACATGCGCCTGCGCGACTCGATCGAGCTCCAGGTCGGCCGGATCAACGGAGAGCAGGGCGAACTCGGCCAGCAGCCGGTGCAGTACATGCACCAGTCCTACGGCCGGGAGGAGCTGGCCGCGCTCTACCTGGCGGCCGACGTGATGGTGGTCACCCCGCTGCGCGACGGCATGAACCTCGTCGCCAAGGAGTACATCGCCTGCCGCAACGACCTGCGCGGGGCCCTGGTGCTCAGCGAGTTCGCCGGGGCGGCCGACGAACTGCGGCAGGCGTTCATGGTCAACCCCTACGACGTGGACGGCCTCAAACGGACGATGCTCGCCGCGATGCGGGCCACGCCGCACGACCTGTCACGCCGGATGCGCTCACTGCGCAGGAGGGTCGCGACCTACGACGTGGATCGCTGGGCCAAGGAGTTCCTCGCCTCGCTCGAATCCTGACCCGGAACGCACGGCGCCGCGCCCCGTCCCCGCCTGACCGGCGGGCGGCGGGGCACGGCCGGGTCAGAGCGAGATCTCCTTGGCCGCCCCCCGCAGGGACTTCCACGCGTCGTAGCGCTTCCTGGCGGTGCGGGCGACCACGATCTGCGCCACCTGCATGCCGACCCCCATCACCACGGCGTAACCGATCGCCTCGCCCATGCTGATGTCCAGCGACTCGTTGTCCGCGGGCGGCTTCTTGCCGGTCGTCTTCTCCCAGGCGAACCCGATGACCTTCCGCGCGGCCCAGGCGGTCGCCAGCCCCGCGAGGCCGCCGATGACCCGCCACGCCAGATCCTGCTTCTCGGACTTGTCGGCCATGTGGCCCCCTCCCCGCTGTTTTCGCTTCGCACGAGAACACTAGTCTCCTCCGTCACGAGGGCACACGACGCCATACCAGACGCCATACCATAGGGAGGCATGACACCACAGCGACCGCGCCATGCGCCCATGCCCGAGAAGCCTTCTCTCGACGGGCTGGAAGCCGTATGGTCGGCCCGCTGGGAGGCCGAGGGCACCTATCGCTTCGACAGGACGCGCACCCGGCCGGAGATCTACTCCATCGACACCCCGCCGCCGACCGTCTCCGGGTCCCTGCACGTCGGACACGTCTTCTCCTACACCCACACCGACACGATCGCCCGCTTCCAGCGCATGCGCGGGCGGGAGGTCTTCTATCCCATGGGGTGGGACGACAACGGCCTGCCGACCGAGCGTAGGGTGCAGAACCACTTCGGTGTGCGCTGCGACCCGTCCGTCCCCTACGACCCCGCCTTCCAGCCCCCGGCCAAGCCGGACGCCAAACGCCAGATCCCCGTCTCCCGCGGCAACTTCATCGAGCTGTGCGAACGGCTCACCATCGAGGACGAGAAGGTCTTCGAGGAGCTCTGGCGCAGGCTCGGCCTCTCGGTCGACTGGTCGCTGACCTACGCGACCGTCGACGGCCTGGCGCGCGCCGCCTCCCAGCGCGCCTTCCTGCGCAACCTCGCCCGCGGCGAGGCCTACCTGTCCCAGGCCCCCACCCTGTGGGATGTGACCTTCCGTACGGCCGTCGCCCAGGCCGAGCTTGAGGACAGGCCGTGGCCCGGGGCCTTCCACCGTGTCGCCTTCACCCCGGCCGGAGGGGCGGGGGAGCGGGTCTGGGTCGAGACGACCCGGCCCGAGCTGCTGCCCGCCTGCGTCGCGCTGGTCGCCCACCCCGACGACGAGCGCTACCGTCCGCTGTTCGGCACCACGGTCACCACGCCGCTGTTCGGCGTCGAGGTGCCGGTGCTCGCCCACCGCCTTGCCGAACCGGACAAGGGCTCGGGCATCGCCATGATCTGCACCTTCGGCGACGTCACCGACGTCGTCTGGTGGCGCGAGCTGGACCTGCCGACCCGGGCCGTCGTCGGCAGGGACGGCAGGATGCTGCCCGAGGCACCTCCCGGCGTGCCCGCCGAGCCGTACGGCGAGCTGGCGGGCAGGACCGTGCACGGCGCCCGCGAGCGGATCGTCGAGCTGCTGCGCGCCCGGGGCGACATGGAGGGCGAGCCCAGGCCGGTCAACCGCCCGGTGAAGTTCTACGAGAAGGGTGACCGGCCGCTGGAGATCGTCACCACCCGGCAGTGGTACATCCGCAACGGCGGGCGGGACCAGACCCTCAGGAAGGCGCTGCTGGCCCGCGGCGAGGAGCTGTCCTGGCATCCGCCGCACATGAAGGTCCGCTACGACAACTGGGTCGAGGGCCTGTCCGGTGACTGGCTGATCTCCAGGCAGCGCTTCTTCGGCGTGCCGATCCCGCTGTGGTACCCGCTGGACGAGACGGGGGAGCCCGACCTCTCCTCGCCGATCGTGCCGCCGGAGTCGGCGCTGCCGATGGACCCCGCCTCCGACGCGCCGCCCGGATACACCGAGGAGCAGCGTGGCAGGCCGGGCGGCTTCGCCGGCGACCCGGACGTCATGGACACCTGGGCGACCTCCTCACTCACCCCGCAGATCGCGGGCGGCTGGGAGCGCGACGAGGACCTGTTCGCGCGGGTCTTCCCGATGGACCTGCGCCCGCAGGCCCACGAGATCATCCGCACCTGGCTGTTCTCGACCGTGGTCAGGGCGCACCTGGAGGAGGGCACCCTGCCCTGGCGCGACATCGCGATCTCCGGATGGATCCTCGACCCCGACCGCAAGAAGATGTCCAAGTCGGCGGGAAACGTGATCACCCCGCTCGGGCTGCTCGAACAGCACGGCTCCGACGCGGTCCGCTACTGGGCGGCCTGCGGGCGGCCCGGTACGGACACCACCTTCGACACGGGCCAGATCAAGATCGGCCGCAGGCTGGCGATCAAGATCCTGAACGCCTCCAGGTTCGTGCTGGGGCTCGGGAAGGACGGTGGCGAGGTCACCGAGCCGATCGACCTGTCGATGCTGGCCAGGCTCGCCGAGGTGGTCGAGGAGACGACGAGGGCCTTCGAGGCCTACGACTACGCCCGCGCGCTCGAAAGGACCGAACGGTTCTTCTGGGAGTTCTGCGACGACTACCTGGAACTGGTCAAGCTCAGGGCCTACGGGGACGACCCGGCGGCCGGGTCGGCGCACGCCGCGCTGCGCCGGGCGCTGGACGTCATGCTCAGGCTGTTCGCCCCGTTCCTGCCCTTCGTCACCGAGGAGGTCTGGTCCTGGTGGCGTGAGGGCTCGGTGCACCGCGCCGCCTGGCCCCAGGCGCACGGCCTGGCCGAGAGGGAGGGGGACAGGGGGCTGCTCCCCGCGGTGGCCGGGGTCCTCCACCACGTCCGCAAGGCCAAGTCGGACGCCAAACTGTCGATGCGCGCCGAGGTCACCCGGCTGACCGTCGCCGGAGGTCCCGCGGGCCTGGTGCGCCAGGCGCAGGACGACCTGTGCGGCGCGGGCGTCGTCGAGGAGTTCGTGCTCACCGAGGGCGACGGCGACCTGCTTGTCGAGGTCACCCTCGTCTGAGTCCCCGGCCGCACGCGAATCTTCCCTTGCCGTCCCGGGCTCCTGCCGTACGGTCGAGACACGAGCAGGTGAGGAGGAGGACATGATCCCGGGTTGCGGCAACTGTGACTGTTACCTCGACGACAGGGTGATCACCCGGCCGCCGGGAGAGCGTTGATCCACCCGCCGTGGGGCCCGCCGGGCCCCACGGCCTTCTTACGGTCCGGTGCCGCGGCTTTGCGTGTTGGGCCGATAACCATGCGCGTCACAGGCCGTGGCATGACAGTCTGGAAGGGTGATCTCCGATCGGGAACGCCTGACGAACCTCGTGCCGCGCACCTTGCTGCGAGTGGCGGTCTGGTGCCTCTGCCTGATCGTCATCGGCTGGGCGGTCTTCTACTTCGCGCAGTTCATCGCGACACTGCACATCGTGGTCCTGCCGGTGGCCATCGCGCTGCTGCTGACCGCGCTGCTGTTCCCGGTGACCCGCAGGCTCAGGGCGGTCGGCGTCCGCCCCATATACGCCACCTGGATCACGATGCTGGTGGCCTTCGGGGTGCTGGGCGGCACGGGCTGGTTCATCGGCCTGCGGGCCAACGACGAGTTCCCCGGCCTGGTCGACCAGGTGCGCGCCACCTCGAAGACCGTCGAGCAGTGGCTCTACACCGGCCCCCTGCACCTGCAGCCCAACCAGCTGACCTCCTGGATCGACGAGATCACCACCCAGATCACCGCGCAACGCAACCAGATCACCCAGACCGTGCTCACCGGCGCGACGGTCGCCTTCGAGGTGCTCGCCTCCATCGTGCTGCTGATGTTCGTCACCTTCTTCCTGCTGAAGGACGGCGACCGCATCTGGAGCTGGTTCCTGAAGGGCTTCGGCTCGGCGGCGCCCCGGGTGGACAAGGCGGGCCGTACGGCCTGGGTGACCCTGTCGCACTACGTGCAGGGCACCGTGGCGGTGGCCGCCGTGCACGGCGTGGTCATGGGCATCGTGCTCGCCGGGATGGGTGTGCCGCTCTGGGCTCCGCTCGCGGTGATGATCTTCCTGGCCAGCTTCATCCCGATCGTCGGCATCTTCTTCGCCGGAGGCGTCGCGACCCTGGTCACCCTGGGGGCGAAGGGCCCGATCTACGCTCTGATCTTCCTCGGCATCCTGATCGTCGAGCAGCAGCTGGAGAACCACGTCCTGCAGCCGCTGATCGTCGGCAGGGCGCTGAGCTTCCACCCGTTGGCGATCATCCTGGTGCTGGCCGTCGGCGGCATCCTGGCGGGCATCGCCGGGGCGGCGGTCGCGGTCCCGGTCGCCGCCGTCATCTACCGGGCGATCCCCGAACTCATGGCCGACCCGCCGATCGCCCTGCCCGCGGCGCCGGAGCACCCGCCACCGGCGGACGAGCCGGGGGAGGAACGGGGAGACGAGCCGGAGGGTGCCGAGACGGCGACTCCGGGGCCGGACTCCGCCGTGAATGAGGAGTCCGCCCAGCACAACGGGTAACGTTCTCCTCCGTGACCCGTTCCACCTCGTGCTCCGCTTTCGCACACGGCGGCCCGTCGCCGTCCACGCGTGACAGGTGTGCCTCCGGCGCGGGCCGGAAGGCGTACCGTGAGGCTGAGGGACGTCGCGGCGGTCTGTACGGCCCGGCCGCCACACGCGTCGTCGCGTTCCGCATCGGCGAGCGCGCCGGCCGGAGCGCCGGCGTGGACGGGGAGCGCTCCGCCCGCGCCGACGGCCGGGCGGTCACCGACGAGCACCACGATGACGAGGGGAACCCGTGACCGGCAAAGTCGAGGTGTTGATCCACCGGCTCGACACCGACCTGCCCATGCCGTCGTACGCCCATCCCGGTGACGCGGGAGCCGATCTGCGCGCCGTTGAGGACGTCGAGCTGCTTCCGGGTGAGCGGGTCACGGTCGGCACCGGTGTGGCGATCGCCCTGCCCGACGGATACGCCGCGTTCGTCCATCCGCGTTCGGGCCTGGCCGCCCGGCACGGGGTGACACTCGTGAACGCGCCCGGCACCGTGGACGCGGGCTACCGGGGCGAGATCAGGGTGACGCTGATCAACACCGACACCAAGGAGGCCGTACGGCTGCGCAGGGGAGACCGCATCGCGCAGCTCGTCGTCCAGCGGGTGGAGAAGGCGGTGTTCTACGAGGTGGACCGGCTGCCCGGCTCGGCGCGGGGCGCCGGCGGGTTCGGGTCCACCGGACGCTGATGCGGGGCGGGGCCCGGGTGGCGAGCCTCCAGTGAACTCTCAAGGAGCGTGAGGAAAGTGTTCAAACGGCGCCGTCGCGAGGAGCCCCCGGCCACCGCGGAGAAGGCCGCGCAGAGCGAGAAGGCCGTCGAGGAGCCTCGCAGCCGCCCCTCGGGGCCGTGGGACTCGGGTGAGTCGTATCCGGAGCGGGAACGCGTCGATCTCGGCGGGCTGCGCCTGCCCATCGACTCCGGCTTCGAGGTGCAGCTGAACCTGTCCGGCGACCGCATCGTCGGCGCGGTCGTCATGGTCGAGGACAGCGCCCTGCAGGTGCACGCGTTCGCCGCGCCCAGGCGCAGCGGGATCTGGGACGAGGTCCGTACCGACCTCGCCGAGGGGGTGCGCGCCGCGGGCGGCACGGTCGAGGAGCGCGAGGGCCCGTTCGGGGTCGAACTGTTCGCGCGCATCCCCGCCGAGGGGGCGCAGGAACCCCAGCCGGTGCGCTACATCGGCGTGGACGGTCCGCGCTGGTTCCTGCGCGCGGTGGTCAGCGGCCGCGCGGTCGTGGACGAGGAGGTCGCCGCGGTCCTGGAAGGGGTGGTCGGCGACATCGTCGTGGTCCGCGGCGACGAGCCGATGGCCCCGAAGGAGTCGATCGAGCTTCGGCTTCCTCCCGAGGCCAGGCAGGCCGCGGAACAACAGGCCGCCGAGCAGGAGGTGCCCGACCTCAACCCCTTCGAGCGCGGTCCTGAGATCGCCGAGATCCGCTGACGTGAGGGATCGCGTACGCTGATTCAACACGTATGCGAAGGAGAGGTCGTGGGTTCTCAGGAACCGCATAAACAGGGCGGATTTCGAGGCTTCCTCCGTCGGCTGACGACGAGCCAGGCGGAACTGGAGGCCGACGAGCTCCAGCAGGACCTCGATCGTCACGGCGCGACGCCGATCGTCTCCTGCGGCGGGCGACGCAGATTCTGCGTAACCGGTACGCTACGTACGGTCACGTTGCGCCCTCGTGGCGGCGCGCCCGCCCTTGAGGCGGAGCTCTACGACGGTTCCGACGTGATCGACCTGGTCTGGCTCGGACGTAGGAAGATCGCGGGGATCGAGCCGGGCAGGATGGTGCTCGCCGAGGGGCTGGTCAGCCTTCAGGACGGGCGCAAGGTGATGTTCAACCCCAAGTACGAGCTGCGCCCGGCGGGCGGTGCGTGAGTGAAGACGACCACGGAGCGGTGAGCGAGAAGATGAGCACCACCGAGGAGAACGCGGCGTACGTGACCGTCGAGGCGGCGATGCGCGGGCAGCTCGCCAAGGCCTTCGGCGGCGTACGGGGGACCATCGAGGCCGCCGTGCCCACGATCGTCTTCACGCTGATGTGGATCACCACATCCGACCTGAGGACGTCGTTGATCGTCAGCGTCTCCACCTCGGTCGTCCTGCTGCTGGCGCGCGTGCTGCAGCGCTCGACGCCGCAGTTCGTGCTCAACAGCCTGTTCGGCATCGCCATCGGCGCGTTCTTCGCCTCCCGGACGGGTGAGGCGAAGGACGTGTTCCTGCCCGGCATCCTCTACAACGCGGGCTACGCGGTGGCGATGCTGTTGTCGATCGTCGTCCGCTGGCCGGTGGTCGGCTTCCTGATCGGGTCGGTCACCGGTGATCCGACCGCCTGGCGCGCCGACCCGGCCGTGGTGCGCCTGTGCTCCAGGCTCACCTGGCTGCTGATGATCCCCTGTGTGGTGCGGGTGGCCGTGCAGTTGCCCGTCTACCTCATCGGCGGGAACGACGCGGTCGCCGAACTCGGCATCCTGAAGATCGTGATGGGCTGGCCGTTGCAGGTCGCGGCCCTGGGCGCGATGGTCTGGCTGCTGGCCAGGGGCAGGACCCCGGCCACGCCCGCCTCCCCGTGACGACCCTGTGACGAAGAACGGTCCCGTACGGCCAAGCCGTACGGGACCGTTTCGCGTGTGAGGGGGTCAGGCGGAGCGGTGCGGGGACAGCAGCCTGCCCAGTTCCTCCTCGACCTCCTGGCTGGCCACGAACATCAGTTCGTCGCCCGCCTCAAGGGGGTCGTCGGCGCTGGGCACCAGCACCCGGCCCTCGCGCAGGATCGCCACCAGCGCGGTGTCTGCGGGCCAGGGCACCGAGCCCGCCCGGTGGCCGACGACCGGGGCGTCCTCGGGCAGGGTGAGCTCGACCAGGTTGGCCTGTCCCTGGCGGAAGGTCATCAGGCGGACCAGGTCGCCGACGCTCACCGCCTCCTCGACCAGCGCGCTCAGCAGCCTCGGGGTCGAGACGGCCACGTCGACGCCCCACGACTCGTTGAACAGCCACTCGTTCTTGGGGTGGTTGATCCTGGCCACCACGCGCGGCACGCCGTACTCGGTCTTGGCGAGAAGGGAGACGACGAGGTTGACCTTGTCGTCACCGCTGGCGGCCACGACCACGTGACAGTCGGCCAGGCCCGCCTCGTCCAGGGAGGAGATCTCGCAGGCGTCGGCGAGCAGCCACTCCGCCCTCGGCACGGTGTCGATCTTGATGGCCTTGGGGTCGATGTCGATGAGCAGGACCTCGTGGCCGTTCTCCAGGAGTTCGGCGGCGATGGACCGTCCGACGGCTCCGGCGCCCGCGATGGTGACGCGCATCAGTGGCTCCCCTCGGGAGGGCCGGAGAGCACCTTGTTGATGCGCTCCATGTCGTTCTCGGCCGCCATGACGTGCAGGATGTCGCCTTCCTGCACCACGGAGTCGTTCTTGGGCAGCAGGGTCTCGCCCATCCGGTTGATGAACGCGACACGGGTGCCCGCGGCCTCCTCCAGGTCCTTGCTCCTGGTGCCGATCCAGGCGGGGTGGTAGGCCACCTCGGCCAGCACGACGGAGCCGGTGGGGTCGCGCCAGAGGGGTTCGGTCCCCTCGGGCAGGACACGCCGCAGGATCTGGTCGGCGGTCCAGCGCACCGTGGCGACGGTGGGGATGCCGAGACGCTGGTAGACCTCGGCGCGCCGGGGGTCGTAGATCCGGGCGACCACGTTGTCCACGCCGAAGGTCTCGCGGGCGACCCTGGCGGAGATGATGTTGGAGTTGTCGCCGCTGCTGACCGCGACGTAGGCGCTGGCGGTTCCGATGCCCGCCTCCTCCAGCACGTCCCGGTCGAAGCCGATGCCGGTCACCCGGCGTCCCCGGAAACCGGCTCGCAGCCTGCGGAAGGCCTGTGGGTCACGGTCGATGATCGCGACCGAGTGGCCGCTGTCCTCAAGGATGTGCGCCAGAGTCGATCCGACCCGGCCACATCCCATGATCACGATATGCATGCTCCCCCGCCGCTCACATTGAGGCGGATCTTGTTCGTATGTACCTAGTCAGTATGGCCCGCTTCGGGAGTGCCGCGTCAGCGGGGCGTATGGATGGGGACTAGCATCGGCAGACGTGTCAAAGGTGACGGACCTCGTCAAGCGCCTGTTCATCGGGCGCGCGCTGCGCAGCACGCAGTTACACGAGCAATTGCTCCCCAAGCGCATCGCGCTGCCGGTTTTCGCGAGTGACGCGCTCTCCTCGGTCGCCTACGCGCCGCAGGAGATTCTCGTAATCCTCTCCATCGCCGGACTATCGTTCTATCACTTCGCTCCCTGGGTGGCCATCGCGGTCGTCCTGGTGATGCTCACGGTGGTGGCGTCCTACCGGCAGAACGTGCACGCCTACCCCAGCGGAGGCGGGGACTACGAGGTCGCCACGGTCAACCTGGGGCCCAACGCCGGTCTGACCGTCGCCAGCGCCCTCATGGTCGACTACGTGCTGACCGTCGCGGTCTCCGTGGCCAACGGGGTCGACTACGTCGGCGCGACGATCCCCTATGTCGCCGAGCACAAGCCGCTGGTCGCCATCACCATCGTCGTGCTGCTCACACTGGTCAACCTGCGTGGCATCCGCGAGTCCGGTGTGGCGTTCGCGGTCCCCACCTACGCCTTCATGGTCTCGGTCATCGGCCTGGTCCTGTGGGGAGGGTTCCGGCTGCTGGTCATGGGCGAGGAACTGCGCGCGCCGACCGCCGGGTACCAGATCGTCGCCGAACAGACCGACCTGACCTCGCTGGCCGCGGCGTTCCTGATCCTGCGGGCCTTCTCCTCCGGCTGCGCGGCGCTGACCGGTGTCGAGGCGATCAGCAACGGCGTGCCCGCCTTCCGCAAGCCGAAGAGCAAGAACGCCGCGACGACCCTGCTGATGATGGGCCTGATCGCGGTCACGATGTTCGTCGGCATCATCGCGCTCGGCCTGGCCTCCGGCGTCAAGCTCGCCGACCCGGCCACCGCCGCCCGCGACGTGCTCATCAACGGCAAGCCCGCGGGCCCGGACTACTACCAGCAGCCGATCATCGCCCAGGTCGCGGACGCGGTCTTCGGCAACGGCTCGCTGTTCTTCATCGTGATCTCCGCGGTGACGGCCCTCATCCTGTTCCTGGCGGCCAACACGGCCTTCAACGGCTTCCCGGTGCTCGGCTCCATCCTGGCCCAGGACCGCTACCTGCCCCGTCAGCTGCACACCAGGGGCGACCGGCTGGCCTTCTCCAACGGCATCGTCATCCTGGCCGCGGGCGCCTGCCTGCTGCTGTGGGGGTTCCAGGCGGACGTCAGCCGCCTGCTCAACCTCTACATCGTCGGCGTCTTCGTCTCCTTCACGCTGAGCCAGATCGGCATGGTCAGGCACTGGACCAGGCACCTGAAGACCGAGACCGCGCCGAAGACCAGGGCGCAGATGAAGCGCTCGCGGGTCATCAACTTCTTCGGCGCCGTCATGACCGGTGTGGTGCTGGTGGTCGTGCTGCTGACCAAGTTCACCCACGGCGCCTGGATCGTCTGCGTCGCCATGCCGACGCTGTTCCTGATCATGAAGGGCATCCACCGCCACTACGAGAACGTGGCCGCCGAACTCGCGGTCGACGAGGATCTCCAGGTGGACGAGTCGATGCTGCCCGCCCGCAACCACGCCATCGTCCTGGTCTCCAAGATCCACAAGCCCACGTTGCGCGCGCTCAGCTACGCCAGGGCGACCCGGCCCTCGACGCTTGAGGCCGTCACCGTCGGCGTCGAAGGCGAGGACGCGCGGGCGCTGCAGGAGGAGTGGGAGCGCAGGGGCATCCCGGTCCCGCTGAAGATGCTGGACTCGCCCTACCGGGAGATCACCCGGCCGATCCTGGAGTACGTCAAGTCGCTGCGGCGCCGTTCGCCTCGCGACGTGGTGACCGTGTACATCCCGGAGTACGTCGTGGGCCGCTGGTGGGAGCACCTGCTGCACAACCAGAGCGCGCTGCGGCTCAAGGGGCGCCTGCTCTTCCAGCCGGGTGTGATGGTCACCAGCGTCCCCTGGCAGCTGCACTCCTCCGACCGGCTCAAGGGCCGTCCCGAGCCCGCCGCCCCCGGCGCGGTGCGGCGCCCCCGGCACGAGATGGCTCGGGACCAGGGCGCGAAGGCATAACCTTTCGTATGCACTCGTGATCACGAGGAGGCCGGACCGACGAAAGACCTGGGGGCGTGACGATGGCGATCGAACTGACGGTGGGGCCCGTCGCGCACGGTGGCTGGTGCGTCGCGCGCCATGACGGCAGGGTGGTCTTCGTACGGCACGCGCTCCCCGGTGAGCGCGTCCTGGCCGAGATCACCGAGGAGACCACCCGGTTCCTGCGGGCCGACGCGGTCGAGATCCTCGACCCCTCCCCGGACCGGGTGACCCCGCCGTGCCCGTTCGCGGGCCCCGGCCGTTGCGGGGGCTGCGACTGGCAGCACGCCTCCCTCGACGCCCAGCGCCTGCTGAAGACCGCCGTGGTCGCCGAACAGCTGGGCAGGCTCGCCGGGATCGAGTGGAAGGGCGTCGTCGAGGAGGTGCCCGGCGCCCCCGACGGGCTCGGCTGGCGCACCCGGGTTCAGTTCGCCGTCGACCGCGACGGCGTCCTCGGCCTGCGGCGCCACCGCTCCCACGACATCGAGCCGATCGACGCCTGCCTGATCGCCCACCCGGAGGTGGAGAACGTCGGGGCGGAGGTCATGAACTGGCGCAACGCCTCCTCGGTCGAGGTCATCGCCTCGAACACCGGCGACCAGGCCGTCGTGATCGCCCCCAGGCCGCGCCGTACGGTCGCGGTGCCCGACATCGACGCGAGCGTGGCCGTCTTCGTGGACGAGGGCGGGGGCAGAAGCCGTGTCGTCCACGGCCGCAACCATCTCGTCGAGCGGGTCGGCGAACGCGACTTCCAGGTCACGGGCAGCGGCTTCTGGCAGGTCCACCCCGGCGCCGCGGAGACCCTGCTCGGCGCGGTCATGGAGTTCGCCGCCCCACGTCCCGGGGAGTGGGCCCTCGACCTGTACTGCGGTGTCGGCCTGTTCGCCGCGGGCCTGGCCGAGGCGGTCGGCCCGGAGGGCGCGGTCTTCGGCGTCGAGTCGGAGTCGGTGGCCGTACGGGACGCCGAGCGCAACCTGCGCGACCTGCCCCAGGCCCGCTTCGCCAGGGGCCGGGTGGAGAACGCCCTCGACCGCTTCGGCATCGAGCGCGCCGACCTGGTCGTCGTGGACCCGCCCCGCGCCGGTCTCGGCCGCGAGGTCGTCGAGCAACTCGCCGCCCTCGGGGCCACCAGGATCGTCTACGTCTCCTGCGACCCGGCGACGATGGCCCGTGACCTGGCCTGGTTCGGCGACCGTTCCTACCGCCTCGCCGACCTGCGAGCCTTCGACGCGTTCCCGATGACCCACCACGTGGAGTGCGTGGCCCTGCTGACCGGCGAGACGATCTAGCCTCCGGCGGGGAACCGCCCCCGCCTTCAGGGCGGGGGCGCCGTCATGTCCTTGAACCGGGAAGCGCCGCACGCGGGCGTGGCCGGCTCTCTCCCCGTGGAGGCCCTGCCGGCATTCCACGACGTGGACGCGCGGCTGTCCGGAAGGGCGTGGGCAGGGCGACCATTCGCCCGAAATATGGAGAGATGCGAGCTTCTCGCCCGGGGAGGCCGGTAGTCACATTGAGGTGTCCCGATGGATCTCACGAGGAGACAGTGGTGAACCTCCGAAGACCCCATGCCGTCGTGCTCGCGGCGGCACTGACCGCAGGCGTCCTGGCCGTCGTCCCGCCCGCCGCCGCCGACGTTCCCGGCGGGCCGACTGTCGCCCAAGCCGACAACTCTTTCACCAGCATCGTGTGGAGGACCTATTTCCCGTACGAGGTGGGAGAAATAGTCGCCTATCACGGCGCCACCTACCGCTGCCTGCAGGCGCACACCTCGCTGCCCGAATGGGAGCCGGACACGACGCCCCCTCTGTGGCAGCAGATGTAGAAACCGGTCGTGAGGAAGGCTCGGGGGCTGAGCGCCAGTAGGCCCATGGGGCCTACCTGGAATCGAACCAGGAAGAAGGAAGCCCTCGAATGGCCTCACGACCGGACCGCGAGGAGAGCGGGGAGACTACCGGGAAATGGTGAGAAGGAAGTCCCCTCATGGCCTCGCGGCCACACCGTATCAGGCGGGGATCACCTCGTGCAGCGTCGCCGGAGTGTGGACCCGGGCACCCGGCGGCGCCGCCGACGCCTCAAACCCGATGTAGGTGACGTGCCGCCCGGTGGAGGGCCCCTTCGCGCGCCACAGCTCGACCAGGTGACGCACCCGCAGGTAGTCGCGCTCCACGATCGAGCGCACCAGCAGTGAGGCGGTGAGCCGGTTGTCCTCGACCCGGTTGAACTGGGGATAGCCCCTCAGGTAGAGGTGCAGCCACTTCACCCGCCAGTGGCCGTCGTCGCCGCGCAGGAAGACGAGCGGCAGGGCGATCTGCCCCGACCCGCGCAGGTCCGACTTCATCCGCACGGTACGCGGCTCGAAGGGCATGCCCTCCTGCGCGGCGTCTCTCGTCATGTAGCCGAAGAACGCCTCGGCCGCCTCGTCGAACGACTCCCCGGAGAAGACGTTGACCTGGGGGATGACGATCGGACGGGTCGACTCGGCGAGCCGGATGTCGATGAACTCCGAGGCGCCGTGCGGCGCGGGAGCCTCGGTGAGGTCACCGGAGTACCGGGCGAAGCCGTTGGCGAGGTTCGTCCACGAGACGTGCTCAGGGGAGCCGTAGGAGGCGTCGAGCATGAGCGCCGACAGGTCGTAGTCGGTGCGCCGCCTGGCCTCGCGCCAGTGCACGAAGAACCTGAGCAGCTCGCCGTCGACCGCCGAGAGCGAGCCGCGGGGCAGCATGCCGAGCCCGGGGGAGACGGCCTTGGCGGACAGCGGCAGGGCGACGTCCAGCGCGTCGGGATCGACGACCAGCTCACCGGGGTCCGGGAGCCGCCGGACGATCTCGGCGTCCAGTACGGCCAGCACCCGCGTCAGGACCTCCCCGGCGAGCGGCGGACGGAGGTCGGGGGCCGTCCACGCCCTGGCGTGCCGGTTGACGAAGACACGCCCGGCGGCGGGGACGAGCCGGTTCTGCATGTGCTCGCGCAGGGACAGCAGGACACGGCCGGAGGCGCCGGTGACCGCCCTCTCCACGGCCTCGAACACCGCACGCTCGTCGGACCCGGTCCGCAGCAGGTGGTCGAGGCGGCGCAACAGCGCCCCGGGCGCGTTCTCCAGCAGCTCGACGGCCTCGGCCGTACGGCCCGCGGCCAGGGCCGCCTCGACCCGGCTGCCGGTTCCCGCGACCCGCAGGTCGCCCCTGGCCACCTCGAAGACCCGGGCGGCGCGTGGGAAGCCGGGGTGCTCGTGGGGGTGCAGCCGTTCCCCGAGCCGCTTCCACCGCTCCCGGAGACGTGACACGTCGCCGAGCCCGGCCGGGGTGGCCACCGCGTCCAGGGCCCGCAGCAGGGCCCGGCGCTCGGCGCGGCGGAACGAACGGAACCTCGTGGGCACGGCCAGCGTGACGTCGCCTCCGGACAGGCCGCAGGCGAGTCTGAGCACGTCGGTCACCGTGTCGACGAGGAGGGGCAGGCCGGCGGCGAGCCGTACCTCGTTGAGGACCGCGCGGTTCTCCCGCACGGGAACACGCTCGGGGTGACCGGTCCCGGAGGCGACGCAGAAGGCGGCCAGAGCGCGTAGCGCGGCCAGGTCCTCGACGGCAGGCGGCACCTCGGAGCCCGCCAGCGAGAAGTACAGCTCCCGGGCCTCGTCCCGCAGGCTTCCGCCCAGGTCGAGCACGGTCACCCGGTCTCCGGCGAGCGGGACGAGCTCGGCGTGGGCGGCGAGCAGGTCCGCGTAGGTGTGCTGGTAACGGCCGTAGTCGGGCAGTTCGAGCAGGTTGAGCGCGGGGCCCCGGAGGCGGTCCGCGGCGACCGGGTCGAGCAGGGCCTCGTGGAGCATGCCGGCCCAGAACTCCAGGGTGTCCGGCACGTTCCTCGGGAAGTCGACGAAGTAGGCGTTGTGCTGGACGTGGTCGCCGACCAGGCCGCGGACGACGGACACGACCCGTGCGCCGAGGTCGACAACCTCCTCGCCGGGCAGGCTCGACAGGCGTTCGAGCAGCGCGGCCGAGCAGGTGAAGCCGACGCTCAGCAACGCGGCGTCGAGCTGGCGGGCGGCCACCTCCCCCCACCCTGGCGCGGCCTCGTGCGGGGTGTCGACGGGGACCCGAAGCCGTCTCGTGATGACGAGGCTTTCAAGATTGTCCACGGGCGAACCCTATAGCCGTTGCATGTCCGGCTTCAGGGGATTTTTCGCGACAGTCTGGGTGCCCTCACCCCTCCGCGGGCCGGCCGAGCCGTTCCTCAAGCCGTTCCAGGCGCTGGACGATGGGCCGCAGCTCCCGGCGGACGGCCTCGGACAGGGATTCCGGCGAAGACCTCGGCGGCCGTTCGGCCGCGGCCTGGTCCTGCGCCCTGAGGTGGACGTAGCCCGCCAGCGCGGCGGTGACGGCGCGGCGGGTCAGCCTCGGTTCGGCGCCGAGCCTCCGCAGGACGCGTCCCGCCGTTCCCTCCGGCTCCGCGACCAGGCCGAGGAGCAGGTGCTCGCACCCGACGTAGTTGTGTCCCAGGGCGATGGCGTCGGAGACGGTCAGTTCGAGGGCCGCGGCCGCGGGCCCGCTGAATCGCGCCGGGGCGGCGGACACGGCGCCGTTCCCGCCGAGGGCGTCCAGCTCACGCCGTACCTGCCCGGGATCGACCTCCACGGCGCGCAGGACGTGCAGGGCCAGGTTGGTGCCCTCGGCGAGCAGGCCGCCCAGCAGGTGCTCGGTGCCGACCTCGGCGGCCCCGCCCGCGCGTGCCTCCTCAAGCGCGAGGCTCACCGCCGTACGGGCTCGGGGGGTGAAGCTCGCGAAGCGGGCGCCGGAGCCGTCGAGTCCCGGGGAGCCGAGCCCGGTCTCCCTGATGGCGGTGATACGCCGTACGGCCTGCTCCAGGGCACGCTGGCAGACGGCGGAGACCGGGACCCCCGCAGCCTTGACCGCCTCGGCCAGTTCGTCGGGCAGGTACACGTTGATCTTCGGCATGTCTCCCCTGTGGGTTCGACGAGGACTGCGGCGCATGTATAACCCCATGTGGGGTGTCTGTCTAGTGGGCCAGGCCCGCCAGCAGGCGGGACACGCGCCAGGAGGGGGCGGCTCCCCTGGTGGACAGCCAGGCCATCCCCTCGCGGGCGCTGAAGGCGACCAGTTTGCGGGCGTCGGCGGAGGTCAGGTCCTTCGCGCCGCTCAGGAACGGGGACAGGGCGATCCGGTGCCCCGTGCCCGTCCTGCCCAGGGACCTGACGACCTGGGGATGGGCCGCCCGTACGGCCTCGGCGATCGGCCGCAGCCGGGAGCGACGCCCGGGACCGCTCCGGATCGGGACCAGGAGATTGACCGCGGAGACCTCGGCCCCGTGCTTCCGGGTGACCCTGAGCATCCGCTGGTCGGCGAGGCTGAGACCGTCGCCGTTCGCGGGCAGGGTGAAGCTCACCGTGAGGGTCCCGCCCGCCGCGGCGGCCTCACGCTGCAGGGACGCGATGGCCGCCGCGCGGCGCAGGACGGTCGCCTCGTTGTCGCCTCCGCCGAGTTCGAAGTCGACGTAGCCCGCGCCTGAGGCGTTCACCGCGCGCCGGTAGGCGTCGGTGAGGCGCCCGAGGTCGGCGCAGGTGGCGGCCAGTTCCCTGCCTCCGGGACCGCCGAAGACGAGTCCCGCCTCGCCGCCGGAGGCCCGCAGGCGCTCCAGGCGTCCGGCGGGTGACAGACCCGGGTCCCGCCCGTTCCACTCGGGCGTGCAGCCGTCCTCGCCCGCGGTGAGGTGTCCCAGGGTGAACCAGTGCACCCGGCCGGGCGCGGACGGCCCCGGGGGCGTGAACGGCGCCGTGAACGACGGGTTCCTGGCGGCGTCGACGAACGTCACGAACCCCGAGGGGCGTGCGACGGGACCGGGCCGCCCGGCGGGAGACGGGACGGGGGCCGAGGCGAGCGGGGTGGGGACCGGGACGGGCGGGGGAGCGACCGGTCGCTGGGCCCGCGCGGGCCGTACGGCCCCGCCGGGCAGCACCCAGAGGGCGGCGCCCGTCCCCGCGGCGAGGGCCAGGGAGGCGAGCGCGACGAGGGAACGCGGCGGAGTGCCGGGTTCGCGGACGCGGCGGGTGGTGGCTCCGGGCTCAGGACCTGCCTCCGGCCCGGTCGCCGACTCTGTCGCCACCGGCATGGGATCTCCCTCCTCGACGGCACAGAACGGTTGCGATAGGTGCCTGTACGGTCACTTTGCGCACCGAAGAATGAACGGTAGCAAGTGTTCCGCCACGCCGTTGTGTTTCCATGGACGGCGTCCGTAGTGCCCGGATAATGATGTTCATGAAGTTGAGGATCTTCACCGAACCGCAGCAGGGCGCCACATACGACGAGCTCCTGACGGTCGCGCGGACCGCGGAGCGACTGGGCTTCGACGCCTTCTTCCGTTCCGACCACTACCAGCGGATCGGCCCCGGCGACCCCGGCCCCGGCTCGACCGACGCCTGGGTGACCCTCGCGGGCCTGGCCAGGGAGACCTCCACGATCAGGCTCGGCACCCTGGTCACCCCCGCCACCTTCAGGTATCCCGGCGCGCTGGCGATCAGCGTGGCCCAGGTGGACCGGATGAGCGGCGGCCGGGTCGAGCTGGGCCTGGGCACCGGCTGGTTCGACGCCGAGCACGTCGCGTACGGGATCCCCTTCCCGCCGCTCGGCGAGCGCTTCGCCCGTTTCGAGGAGCAGTTGGAGATCCTGACCGGGCTCTGGGGCACGCCGGTCGGGGAGACGTTCTCCTTCGAGGGGGCCCACTACCGGCTCGCGGACTCACCCGCGCTGCCCAAGCCCGAGCAGACCCCCAGGCCGCCGATCATCATCGGCGGGTTCGGCGCCAGGCGCACCCCGCTCCTGGCCGCGCGGTTCGCCGACGAGTACAACGTCCCCTTCCACACCCCGCAGGACAGCGCCGCCGCCTTCGGCCGGGTCAGGAGGGCCTGTGAGGAGGAGGGACGCGACCGGCCGATCGTCTTCTCCGTCGCGCAGACCGTGGCCGTCGGCACCGGCGAGGCAGAGATCGCGCGCCGCGCCCGGGCCGCGGGCCAGGAGCTGGACGCGCTGCGGGCCAGCGGCCTGGCGGGTACCCCGGCCGAGGTGGTCGCCAAGATCGGGGAGTTCGCCGAGCTGGGCGTCGAGCGGGTCTACCTGCAGGTCATGGACCTGTCGGACCTTGAACAGCTCGAACTGATCGCCGCCGAGGTCCTGCCCGGGGTGTAGACCGGGCGCCGGACGCCGGGCGCCCGGCGCCCGGGTAAAGACACGCGCAGCGGAAGGGCATATTCCACGATGCGTCCCATATCCCTCCCGTATCTCTCCTTACTGTGGTGAGAACCCGACCATCAGGGGAGGCGCCGTGGAATTCGAGCGATTCGGCCGTGCAGCTCTGCGGGAGGTCGTCTCCATGCACGACGAGCTGGGGGTGCTGTCGTTCTACGTGACCGCCTCCCCGCAGGAGGAGGCGGCGGTCAAACCCGCCTGGCGGATCCGCTTCGGCAACGAGCTGTCGGAGCTGCGGGAGCAGATGACGGCCGTCAGGGACAGAGAACGGCGGACGGCCCTGCTGAACCGGCTCGACGAACTGGAGACGGACTTCGAGCAGCTGCTCGACCCGACGGAGTCAGGCCTGGGACGCGTCATGTTCGCACCGGTCGGCGACGGCCGGGCGCGGTCGTTCTCCTTCCAGGTGCCGGTCGCCGACCAGATCGTCATGGAGTCGACGGCGTACGTGCGCCCGCTGGTCAACGCTGTCGAGGCCGCGCCTCCCGCGGGTCTCGTCGTGCTCTCCAGGGACGGCCTGAAGATGATCGACTACCGGTACGGCCTGACCGAGGACCTGGGCGGTACCTCCTTCGAGATCCCCGTGGAGGAGTGGAAGCAGATGCGCGGCCCGGCCACCGCGGAACTCGCCAGGTCGGCCGCGACGCACCGCGACAAGTTCGAACGCCGCGTCGAGGAGAACCTCACCCGGCAGCTGCGCGCCGCGGCTCCGGGAGTGGCCGAGGAGGCCAGGCGGCGCGGCTGGCAGACGGTCGTTCTCCTCGGCGACGTCCAGCTGACCGAGATCGTCGCGCCCCTGGTCGGCGGGGACGTTCTCCAGGTCGACGCGGTCGTCGACTCGCTGCCCCCGGCCAAGCTCGCCGAGTACGTCGAGCCGCAGCTGAGGGCCGCCCGCACCCGGCACGGCGTCGAGCTGACCGAGCGGGCCAGGGACGCCGCCCTGTCCGGCGGTCCCGGCGCCCTGGGCCTTGAGGCGACGCTCGGCGCGCTGAACGACAGCCGGGTGGCACAGCTGCTGCTGAACGAGTCCGGCGAGTGGGACGGCGGCCGTACGGAGGACGGGCGGCTCTACGCCCGGGGAGACGTCCCGCGGGGCGAACCGGGGGAGGAGGTCGTGCCCGATCCCACGATGGGGGAACGCATGATCGAACGCGCCCTCGACATCGACGCCGAGGTGATCGTGCTGGACGGAGAGGCCGCACAGGACCTCGCCGAGTCCGGCGGGGTGGCCGCGATCCTGCGCTGGTGAGCCGTACGGGCGGGCCGTGAGGGGGCCGGGTGAGTCGCGCCGCCGGCGTGCGAGGGCGGCGTGAGAGACTCAGGACAGGAATGTTTCCGCAGTTCAGGGCAGGTTCAGAAGGCGAGGGGGCATCGCGGGGCGGCCCGTTAGGCACATGGGTTTCGGGGAAAGGACTGTCATGGTCGGTACCACCCCTTCGGGCACCCCCAAAGAGAACCTCGGGCACGTCGTCTTCATCACCGCCGCGGCCGCCATCGGCGGGTTCCTCTTCGGCTACGACAGCGCGGTCATCAACGGCGCTGTGACCGGCATCCAGAAGCACTTCCAGGTCGGTCCCGTCCAGATCGGGTTCGTCGTCGCGATCGCGCTGCTCGGCTCGGCGCTGGGCGCGTGGATCGCCGGGCGCATCGCCGACCGCTGGGGACGCACCAGGACGATGCAGGTGGCCGCGCTGTTGTTCGCGGTCAGCTCCCTCGGCCAGGCGCTGCCGTTCGCGATCTGGGACCTGGCCCTGTGGCGGGTGCTCGCCGGCGTCGGCATCGGCATGGCCTCGGTGATCGGCCCCGCCTACATCGCCGAGGTCGCGCCGCCCGCCTACCGGGGGCGTCTGGGTTCCTTCCAGCAGCTCGCGATCGTGCTGGGCATCGCGGTCTCCCAGCTGGTCAACTTCGCGATCGCGCAACTCGCCGGGGGAGACGTCAACAACAGGCTGCTCGGCCTGCAGGCCTGGCAGTGGATGCTGGGCGCCTGCCTGGTGCCCGCCCTGCTCTATCTGCTCTTCTCGACGATCATCCCCGAGTCTCCGAGGTTCCTCGTCGCCATCGGCAGGACGGAGATGGCGCGCCGGGTGCTCAAGGAGGTCGAGGGGGAAAGGACCGACCTTGAGGAACGGCTCAAGGAGATCCAGGCCTCACTGCGCCTGGAGCACCGGCCCCGGCTCAGCGACCTGCGCGGCCCGGCGTTCGGCCTGCTGCCGATCGTCTGGATCGGCATCCTGCTCTCGGTGTTCCAGCAGTTCGTCGGAATCAACGTCATCTTCTACTACTCGGCGTCGTTGTGGCAGTCGGTCGGCATCAACCAGAGCGACTCGCTGCTGATCAGCTTCTCCACCTCGATCATCAACATCGTCGGCACGTTCATCGCCATCGCGCTGGTCGACCGGATCGGCCGCAGGCCGCTGCTGCTGATCGGCTCCGCGGGCATGGCGGTCGCCCTCGCCGTCGCCGCGTGGGCCTTCAGCGCGGGCGTCCACATCGGCGACACCGTACGGCTGCCGTCGGCGCAGGGGACCGTCGCCCTGGTCGCCGCGCACGTGTTCGTGCTGTTCTTCGCGCTGTCGTGGGGTGTCGTGGTCTGGGTGTTGCTGGGAGAGATGTTCCCCAACAGGATCAGGGCGGCCGCGCTGTCCGTGGCCGCCGCCGCCCAGTGGGTGGCCAACTGGCTGATCACCGTCTCGTTCCCGTCCCTGGCCGAGTGGAGTCTCGCGGGCGCCTACGTGGGATACGCCTTCTTCGCCGTGCTCTCCTTCTTCTTCGTGCTGTTCAAGGTGCGTGAGACCAAGGGCAGGAAACTGGAGGAGATGGGTTAGGTTCGTCCCGTGCCCCCGGTCCCGGAAACCCCGCCATCGGCGAAGCCGCCGAGGCCGACGAAGGCCGAGCTGGCCGCCGCGGCCGACCTGACCGTCGACGACGTGCTCGGCCCCTCGATCGAGGTGCTGTTCTGCGGCATCAACCCCGGTCTGTACTCCGCGGTGACCGGTCACCACTTCGCCAGGCCCGGCAACCGCTTCTGGCCGGCGCTGCACCTGTCGGGTTTCACCCCCAGGCTGCTGGCCCCCGCTCAGCAGTGGGAACTGCCCTCCTACGGCCTCGGGATCACCAACGTGGTCGCGCGGGCCACGGCCCAGGCGGCGGAGCTGTCCGCCGAGGAGTTCCGTGAGGGAGGGGTACGGCTGGCCGGGCTGGTCGCCGAGGTCAGGCCGAAGGTGCTGGCCGTCCTGGGCGTCACCGCCTACCGGACGGCCTTCGCCGAGCGCGGCGCGGTGATCGGGCCGCAGGACAGACGCATCGGCGAGACGGCCGTGTGGGTGCTGCCCAACCCCAGCGGGCTGAACGCCCACTGGACGCTGGACCGGATAGCCGGAGAGCTGCGGTTGCTGAGGGAGTCTCTGGCCTGACCCCTCCCGTGGGCGGAAGGGGCCGGGCCAGGGGATTCACCTACGGCCGTGGCCCATCCGGTGGTGCCAGTGCTTGCGGTGCAACACGCCCGCCACGGCCATCACGATCCAGGCCAGGAACAGGATCTTGAAGACGCCGAACCCCATGATCGCCGTCAGGGCGACCACCCCGATCAGCACCGGCACGAACGCGCCCCCGCCCCGGTGGTGCCCCGGCCGGTGATGCCGGGCCGCGGCCCACCGCTGGGCGGTCAGCCGCTGCAGTGCCGCCTGGTTCCGCCACTGCTCGTTCCACTGCTGCTGCCATTGCCGCTGCCACTGACCGGAGTGGGACCAGCCGTGATGGGCGTGCCGGTGGAGCCTGCGGGCCTCACGCCACTGATCGCGCCACTGCCTGCGCCACTCCCGCTGGTCCCATGAGTGATGGTCCCACCGCTCCCCGCCACCCTCCGCGACGGCGCCGTGGCCGCCGTTCTCGGTGGCGCCGAAGCCGTACATGCCGGGCAGGTCGGGCAGGTCGGCGCCCGCGCGGGCCAGATCACGACCTGTACGCGCCGTCATGATCACGTCGAGGCGTTCCTCGAACTCCTCGTGGTTCAGCCTGCCCTGCGCGTAGTGCTCACGCAGGGACTCCGTGGCGGCGTCGCGTTCGGCGTCTCCGATGCGGAGATCGTCGGGAAACGTCATCGTGGGATCACTCCTCGCCGGGTTCGCCGTCTGCCAGGATCTGGTAGAGCTTGCGGCGCGTGTCGATCATGATCTGCCGGGCCTGGCGGATCTGCGCCTCACTGCCATTCTGCAAGACCTGGAAGAGAGCGACGGCTGACTGGCGGGCCAGATCCATCAGTTCCCAGGAACTCTCCCCGAGATCGGGGGTCATCTCCTCCCACGGCGCGCGCAGCTCCTCCTGATGCTCGGCGACATAGGCTCTGCCCGCCTCGGTGAGCTGGAAGGACTTGCGCCCGTCGGTCTCCTCGGACAGGACGAGGCCCTCGTCGGTGAGCTGCTGGAGCGCCGGGTAGACCGCGCCGGGACTGGGCTTCCAGCCCCCCTGGCTGCGCTTGGCGATCTCCTGGATGATCTGGTAGCCGTTGCGCGGCTCCTCGGAGAGCAGCGCGAGGATCGCGGCGCGGACGTCGCCCCGCTTCGCCTTGCGCCCCCGCCCGAAGGGGCCGCCCCCGCCGAACGGGCCCCCTCGCCCGAACGGACCGCCCCTGCCGAAGTCCCAGGGGAAGGGGCCACCGGGGAACGGCCCGCCGCGGCGGCCACCGCGCTCCCTGTGCTCCCGGCGCTCTCCGTGCTCCCTGTGCTCCCTGTGGTGGTGCTCGTGCGGCCCGAAGGCATGCGGGCCGTGCTCGCGCGGGCCCGGGCCGTCGTGGTGCCAGGCGGTGGCCATGCCCCTGAAGACCTCCCTGGCGGCGCGCCTCATCTCGCGCCTGATCTCGTGCGGCACGGCCCCCGAGGCCCAGCCTCCCATCGCTTCCGCCGACATGTCGGTACCCCCTGTTCTCGGCGATCGTCCTCCGACCGCTCTTGATGTGTCAAAGATATATCGAGAGCGTTCTAAGAACAACCCCTGATTTCGCATCTCGGGCTTCAGGGCTACCCTGTAACCTTCTAAAGTGTTTTGGGGGTTAGCTGATGATGACTTGCGCGGAACGGGCGCCGCGGCGCAACGAAACGGTGCTCATCGGTTTCACCGTCGCGACCAACCTCGCCGACGGGGTGGCCAAGATCGCGCTCCCCCTGCTCGCCGTCGAGCTGACCGACTCGCCCGGCCTGGTCGCCGGGGTCGGGCTGACCCTGACGCTGCCGTGGCTGCTGGCCTCCCTCCACGTGGGCGTGCTCGTCGACCGGGGCGACCGCAGACGCCTGGCCGCCCTGGCCAACCTGGTCAGGCTCGCGGTCGCGCTCGCCCTGCTGGCCGCGGTCACGGCGGAGGCGCTGACCCTGCCACTGCTCTACCTGTCGGGAGTCCTGATCGGCCTGGCCGAGGTCGTCGCGAACTCCGCGGTCGGCGCCCTGGTCCCCGCCGCGGTGCCCAGGCAACGGCTCGGCCGGGCCAACGCCTGGATCGCGGGCGCGGAGACCGTGGCGAACGAGTTCGCCGGACCGGCCGTCGGCGGCCTGCTGACCGGTGTCGGCGCCGCCTTCGCACTCGGCTCCTCCGCCGGGGCCTTCGCGCTCGGAGCCGTACTGCTCGCCCTGCTCGCGGGCCGCTTCCGCGTCGCCCGCCCGGCCGGTACGGCCACGCGACCCAGCGGGGTGCGGGGGGAGATGGTCGAGGGGCTCGCCTTCCTGTGGCGGCACCGCCTGCTGCGCACGATGTCACTGACCATCGCGGTGCTCGTGGCCTGCTGGAGCGCCTGGCTGGCCCTGCTGCCCTCCTACGCCGTGCGGACCCTCGGCCTCGACCCCGCCGCGTACGGCCTGCTGCTCGGCTCGATCGGCGTCGGCGGCCTGGCCGGCGCGGTGCTCACCGGCCCGGTCAACCGCCTGCTCGGTGTGCGGTGGGCGCTGTTCCTCGACCTCGTCGGCACGATCCTGATGATGGTCGTCCCCGCGGCCCTTCCCCAGGCCTGGGCGGTGGGCGCGGCCGCGTTCCTGGGCGGCATGGGAGGCACGCTCTGGACGGTCAACAGCCGCACCCTGGCGCAGCTGATCGTCCCCGACCACCTGCTGGGACGCTACTCGGCCGCCTCACGCCTGCTGAGCTGGGGAACCCTGCCCGTCGGTGCCGGACTGGCCGGGCTGCTCGCCGAACTGGCGGGGGTGAGAGCCGCCTTCGCGGGCTTCGCCGTACTGGCCGTCGTGCCGGTCGTGCCCTTCCTGCGGACCGTCACGGAGGGCGAACTCTCGGCTGCGAGACGAGAAAGTGAGATAGATCACGTAATTCCCGGCTGAAATTGGAACAACTCCTGAGACCTGCACGTTACAAAGGACATAGACGGGATTCGTTCCGCGCCGGAAGGGCTGGGGGGTGCTTTCGGCACGGAACGGTCCCGTCTGTCGTTTGTGGAGAAACGGGCGGCCTGAGGGAGATCTTCCCCCGGGTCGCCCTTCTCATGCGTGGCCTCGCGTCCCTTCTCGCGTCCGTTAGCCGTTCCCGGCCCCCGGGTAGAACGTCTGTGGAGATCTGCCCCCTGAAGATCGGACGGACCAGGGGGAGAGACCAATGGACATGATGCGCGCCGGACTGCTGGCCGTACTCGTGGGGATCGCGGCCGTGGGAGCCACGCAGCAGCACTCGAAACCGGGGCACGACAGCTCCACCGGCTGGACGGTCGGACGGCAGGGGCCCCCGGCCGGTGAGCACGCCGGAAGGCGGGCCACCGGACGGGCGAACCCGGGAGCCGGCCGACGCGGCTGGCGATGGGGACACGACCGGGGGAGCAGGCGTTCCGCGGGTACCGAGTGGGCCGACGAGTGGCAGGCCGGATGGTCGAGGAAGCACCGGGCGGGGCGGAACACCCGGCGGGCCGGTGAACTCGACGGGGCACACGCCAGGGGCGGGCCACACGGAGGAACGCGTTCCAGGAGATGGACGTTCGAGGGCTCCGGCGGCAGGGCGGGCGCGCGGCGCGGCGGCCGGGGTACCGGACGGTTCGCCGACCGTGGATACGACCGCTCCCGAGGCGGCGATCGGTCATGGAGCGGTGACCGGTCCGGCCGGAGAAGTCACGGCGGGTATGACAGGGCCGACGACCGGAACGGCGGGCGCCCCCTCGGCTGAGCTCCGGGCGATCACGGCGGGCGTCCTCTCGGGTAGGGGCGCCCCTTCGTGGGTCCGGGATCAGGGGCGGCGATGAGGCCCCTGGAGGACCTGCCGGCGCGCGTGGCCGGTACGGCCCTCATGCGGACGGATCCGGGGGAGTGGTTCGAAGCCGCTCCGCCCTGCTCCGGTCGCGCGTATGTTTCCCATCGAGCACTTACGGCCGACACGCCGACGATGAAGAATGACTTGATCCTCTGTTTGGGCGGGCTTTGCCGTACAGTCGATCAAAGTGATCTTGATGGGAGTGTTTGGCCGATGATGGGGCACACGCACGCGCTGACGGGGGCGGTGGCGTGGCTGGGAGTTGCGCCGACGCTGGCGGCCCTGCCGCTGCTCACCGAGTCCTCCAGGTTCATCGAGACCGGGGTCATGGTGCACGCGCTCACCCCGGCGGAGTTCATCGCCGGGACGCTGGTCTGCGCCGGGGCCGCGATGCTGCCGGACCTGGACCACCCGAGCGCGACGATCGCCCAGACCTTCGGCCCGGTCACCTGGGGGCTGAGCAAGGCCGTCTCGTGGCTGAGCGGGGGGCACCGGCACGCCACCCACTCGCTGCTGTTCGCGGTCGCCGTCGGGTTCGGGGCGCACTACCTGGCCAACACCTATCCGATCGGCAGGGACATCCTCGTCGTGCTGCTCATCGGCCTGGCGTTGCGGGCCATCGGCATCGGCGTCCCGGGCAAGAAGGTCGCCTCCGCGATGGTCAACATCGGCCTGACCTTCGGGCTGTTCGTGGTCTTCCGCAATGAGAACGTGGGGTACGCCTGGCTGGGGGTGGCGGTCGCGGTCGGCTGCCTGGTGCACGTCGTGGGAGACTGCTGCACGGAAAAGGGCTGCCCGGTGCTGTGGCCGTTGCGTCAGCGCTGGCTGCTGCCCTGGAAGATAGGCATCAAGACGGGCCGCGCCTTCGAGCAGAAGTTCCTCGCCCCGGTGCTCTCGGTGGTCGTCCTGGGCCTGCTCTACTTCCGTCTTGTCCAACCTTGACCATACCCGTGAGTAACTTGATATCGAGATACATGCCCATATATCTTGATATCGAGACAACCGCTGCAACCTGATGGACGTCCTGCTGGTTAGGCATACCTAACCGAATGAGGCGATCCGGCGGTGCGGCAGGATTCAGTTGCGCCCTTTTCGTGTGGGTGCTTCAGACAACACAGGGTGACAAGGGAGGCGAACCGTGTCCGCGAACAGCTTCGGCAGCCGTGACACGCTCCGCGTCGGAGACGCGGAATACGAGATCTACCGGCTGGACGCCGTCGAGGGGTCGGGGCGCCTCCCGTACAGCCTGAAGATCCTCTTGGAGAACCTGCTCCGCACCGAGGACGGCGCCAACATCACCGCCGGCCACATCCAGGCCCTCGGCCAGTGGGACCCGTCCGCCGCGCCCAGCGTGGAGATCCAGTTCACCCCGGCCCGCGTGATCATGCAGGACTTCACCGGTGTGCCCTGCGTCGTGGACCTGGCCACCATGCGTGAGGCCGTGCGCGAGCTCGGCGGCGACGCCGCCAGGATCAACCCGCTGGCCCCCGCGGAGATGGTCATCGACCACTCCGTGATCGTCGACTTCTTCGGCGGCCCCGACTCCTTCCAGCGCAACGTGGACCGGGAGTACGAGCGCAACCGCGAGCGTTACCAGTTCCTGCGCTGGGGCCAGACCGCCTTCGACGAGTTCAAGGTCGTCCCGCCGGGCACCGGCATCGTGCACCAGGTGAACATCGAGCACCTCGCCCGCGTCGTGATGATCCGCGACGGGAAGGCCTACCCGGACACCTGCGTCGGCACCGACTCCCACACCACCATGGAGAACGGCATCGGCGTTCTCGGCTGGGGTGTCGGCGGCATCGAGGCCGAGGCCGCGATGCTCGGCCAGCCGATCTCCATGCTCATCCCGCGCGTGGTCGGCTTCAAGCTCACCGGCAAGCTCCCCGCGGGCGCCACCGCGACCGACCTGGTCCTCACGATCACCGAGATGCTGCGCAAGCACGGCGTCGTCGGCAAGTTCGTCGAGTTCTACGGCGAGGGCGTCTCCAGCGTGCCGCTGGCCAACCGTGCCACCATCGGCAACATGAGCCCCGAGTTCGGCTCGACCTGCGCCATCTTCCCGATCGACGGCGAGACGGTCAGCTACCTGCGGCTCACCGGCCGCTCCGAGGAGCAGGTCGCGCTGGTCGAGGCCTACGCCAAGGCCCAGGGCCTGTGGCTCGACCCGTCCGCCCCCGAGCCGGTCTTCTCCGAGTACATCGAGCTCGACCTGGCCACGGTCGTCCCGTCGATCGCCGGTCCCAAGCGCCCGCAGGACCGCATCGCGCTGTCCGACGCCAAGCGGGCCTGGCGGGCGGCCGTCAAGGATTACGCCCCCAGCATCCAGGGGCCGGTCGACGAGGCCTCCGCCGAGTCCTTCCCCGCCTCCGACTCCCCGGCGATCGGCCACGACGGCAACGGCGACAAGCCGCACGCCGCCGGGCTCAACGGCGAGCGTCCGCACCGGCCCGTCGAGGTCACCCTGTCCGACGGCACGAGCTTCGAGATCGACCACGGCGTCGTCACGATCGCGGCCATCACCAGCTGCACCAACACCTCCAACCCGTACGTCATGATGGGCGCCGCCCTGCTGGCGAAGAACGCGGTGGACAAGGGCCTGACCCGCAAGCCGTGGGTGAAGACCTCCCTGGCCCCCGGCTCCCAGGTCGTGACCGGCTACTTCGAGCGCTCCGGGCTGCAGCCGTACCTCGACAAGATCGGGTTCAACCTGGTCGGCTACGGGTGCACCACCTGTATCGGCAACTCCGGCCCGCTGCAGGAGGAGATCTCCGCCGCCATCCAGGCCAACGACCTGGCGGTCACCGCGGTGCTGTCCGGCAACCGCAACTTCGAGGGCCGCATCAACCCCGACGTCAAGATGAACTACCTGGCCTCGCCGCCGCTGGTCGTCGCCTACGCCCTCGCGGGCACCATGGACATCGACCTGAACAACGAGCCGCTGGGCACCGGCGTGGACGGCGAGCCCGTCTTCCTCGCCGACATCTGGCCCTCGCCCGAGGACGTCTCCGCGGTCGTGGCCTCCTCCATCGACCAGGACATGTTCCTGCGTGACTACGCCGACGTGTTCAAGGGCGACGAGGCCTGGCAGTCACTGCCGATCCCGACCGGCGACACCTTCGAGTGGGACCCGGCCTCGACCTACGTCCGCAAGGCCCCCTACTTCGACGGCATGCCGCAGGAGCCGGACCCCGTCACCGACATCACGGGCGCCAAGGTCCTGGCCAAGCTGGGCGACTCGGTCACCACCGACCACATCTCCCCGGCGGGTTCCATCAAGGTCGGCACCCCGGCCGCCGACTACCTCAAGGCCAACGGCGTCGAGGTCAAGGACTTCAACTCCTACGGCTCCCGCCGCGGCAACCACGAGGTGATGATCCGCGGCACCTTCGCCAACATCCGGCTGAAGAACCTGCTGCTGAACGGCGTCGAGGGCGGCTACACCCGTGACTTCACCGTCGAGGGCGGCCCGCAGTCCTTCATCTACGACGCCTCGGTCAACTACCAGGCCGCCGGCGTCCCGCTCGTCGTCCTGGCGGGCAAGGAGTACGGCTCGGGCTCCTCGCGTGACTGGGCGGCCAAGGGCACCGCGCTGCTCGGCGTCCGCGCCGTCATCGCCGAGTCCTACGAGCGCATCCACCGCTCCAACCTCATCGGCATGGGTGTGCTTCCGCTGCAGTTCCCCGAGGGCGAGACGGTCGACTCGCTGGGCCTGACCGGTGAGGAGACCTTCGACATCGTCGGTGTCGAGGAGCTCAACGGCGGCGGAATCCCGCGGACCGTGACGGTCAGGGCGGACGGCAAGGAGTTCCAGGCGGTCGTGCGCATCGACACGCCCGGAGAGGCCGACTACTACCGCCACGGCGGCATCATGCAGTACGTCCTGCGCTCCCTGATCGCCAAGTAACACCTGCGGAAAGGGCGGGTGAGACCTTCACGGGTCTCACCCGCCCTTTCTTCGTTCTTCAGGACTGTTCCCGCCGGGCACGTTTCTCGCCAAGGGGAGACCGTTTCTGAGGGTGATGGGGTGCTCACTAAGGGCTCTGGCTGTTCCGGAAGCATTCGGCTGTTTCAAGAGGCGGTTCCGAAGGAATTTTCCCTGAGCGGTTCCCCGTAGGGCTTTCCAGGGTTTCTCAAAGGGCAGGGCCTGCTCTCGAAAAGCGAGGTCGTTCACGGAAGGAGTTGTCTCGAAGGCGGATTGTCGGGACAATCTTCTGAACGGGGAAGGGGAGTACCCTCACGCTGCCTGGTCGTCAGTACGGCCAACGCCCGGTCAGGCAGGGTCCGCGCGGACCAGGGGAGACCTTCCGGCTACGTCGACGTGGCTGGAAGGAGAGGCATGCGCGGCCTGTACGTCCGGATGTTCGTCTCGCTGGCGTTGCTCGGTGCGCTCTACGCGATCCCGGTGGCCGTCGCCCTGCGGTGCGGGGTTCCCTCGCCCGTCGTCGCCGTACTGACCGCGCTGACCGTCGCGCTGCAGTGGTTCGGCACGGAGCGGCTCGCCCGGCGGGTCGCGGGGGCCAGGTTCGTCGACGCCGAGCGCGAGCCCGAACTGCACGCGGCGCTCGACCGCCTCTGCGCGCTCAGCGGACTGCCCAAACCCCGTGTCGCAATCAGCCTCGACCCCGTCCCCAACGCCTTCACCGTCGGCCGTTCCCGCAGGCACACCACCCTGATCGTCACCAGTGGGCTGCTGCGCGTCCTGGAACCCGACGAACTCGCCGCGGCGCTGGCCCACGAGATCGCGCACATCCGTCACCGTGACGTCGCGGTGACGACCCTGGCCGGCTCGTTCGCCATCGCACTGGCCTGGGCCGGCCGCGGCCTCGGCGAACTGTTCGAGACGGGGCTGCCCATCGCGGTGGCCGGTGTCCTCATCGCCCTGGCCCGGCTTCCGCTGCGACCGCTCAGCCGTTACCGGGAAATGGCGGCCGACCGGGGTGCCGCCGTACAACTGGGCCGCCCCGCCCTGCTCGCCTCCATGCTCGTGAAGGTCCACACGACCCCGAGGCCGCGGGCCCTCCGGCTCCCCGCCCTCGGCCTGGTGTCTTCCGGCCCGGCTCATTCCATGTTGGTCCAGCGGGTGAACGGTCTGAAGTCCCTGGCCCGTGAGTGACGGCCTGGGATTCGCGGTCGTGAAACAAAGGATTCACCGGAATTCGGGTTTCGCTCTTCGTTTTAACGGGAATCGGCGCTGCTCTCCGTGCTCGGGGCCGACCGTTTCCATGGCTTCTTGCCAGAGGGTGAAATATTACTCTGGGTGATCATGTATGTGGAAATCTGATATTTCCTTATGTCGTGTAGGTGATCACCTTATTTCCTTTTTATGCGGATCTTGCGGGTTCTGTTGATGTATGTGTACCTTCTGATGGTCTAACGAGACGCATGCTCTGAACCGCCAACCTTGTCCCTTATGCGAGCTTGGGATCTGGTGGGGCGGGTTTTTGGGCTGCCTATTGATGGTCCGGAGGGTGACGGCGTATGCGCCGTACTTTGTCATGGCCGAATTCGGTTCGCTTTGTCTCCCTTGTACTGCTTGCTTCTTTTCCCGGCTTGATGCAGTTACCTGCTCAACCCGTATACGCGGGGCAGACGGCGCCTGTTGCGCGACGGGTGGTGGAGACGCCGAAGCAGATGCAGGGGTCGGCCGCCGGGCTTTCGCACTTCGTGGAGACGAAGGCCACTCAGTCGCAAAGCGCCGCGGGTACGGCGAAGGCTTCAGCCTCGGAGCCGAAGCTCCCCAAGGGGGCGTTGCCGCTTGATACCCGCAGCGAACCGAAGGCCACGTGGACGTCGCCCAAAAGGCCCGGTTCGGGGGTTCTCCTGCCTAAGGGCCGTAACACGCTGACGCTGTACAGTCCGTGGATCGCGACCTACTTCCCCAAGAGCAATGAGCAGGTGGACACGCTGACGCCGTACCTGCGCGCCAATGCCGCGGGGTCCAACGCAGGAGGCGGCAATGACGAGTACCGCTACAAGGTCTGTCCGGCGGGCAGCAGCACCGGCTGCGCCGACTCCGGATGGCGCAGCTGGATCGAGGCGGGATGGAGGGTGCCCGCCGGAGTGCTGCAGTGGGGCAAGGCCTACACCTGGAGCGCCTCGGTACAAGACACCGTAACCGGCGAGGCGAACACGCTCAGCAACCTAGTCTTCGTCACCGGAGTCCGGCAGCCCGTCATCGGTTCACAACTGGCGACCCGAGGCGTCAACGGCCAGGAGTTCCACCAGCTGGCCGGGAACTACACCACCGCCTTCACCGACGCCACCGTCGGCACCCCCGGGCCGCCGCTGTCGATCGTGCGTTCCTACAACAGCCTCGACGGACGCCTCGACGGAATCTTCGGCGCCGGGTGGTCGACCCGCTACGACATGAAGATCCAACCCCAGGGCGGCACCCCGCAGACCCTCATGGTGACCTACCCCGACGGCCGCAAACTGCGCTTCGCCGCCAAGGCAGCCGCCGCGGGAAGCCCCGTCTTCTTCCAGCCCCCTCCCGGAATCCACGCCACCCTGGCCACGGTCACCGCAGGCGGCTGGAAGCTGATGGACAAGTCCTCCACCTCCTACCTCTTCGACGCCCAAGGCCGTCTGACGAAGGTGACCGACCAGCGCGGCCGTACCCAGGATCTCACCTACGACACCGGCGGCAAACTGACGCAGGTCACCGCGACGGGCGGCCGCTCCCTGTCCTTCACCTGGAGCGGCGACCACGTCGCGTCGGTGGCCACCGACCCGGTGGACGGCCAGCCGCTCACCTGGACCTACACCTACGACGGACAGCGCCTCACCCAGGTCTGCTCCCCGCTGGCCGCCCCCAACTGCACCACCTACGGTTACACGACCGGCTCCCGCTACAAGGACGTCGTGCTCGACGACCTGCCCGTCGGCTACTGGCGGATGGGCAACACCCTGTCCGGATCCGGCGGGGAAGGCGGGCCGTACACCTGCTTCCCCGACGAAGCCGACATGGTGGGCTGCGCCAACCTCCCCGCAGGCGTCCAGACCGGCAAACCCGGCGCACTGAGCGGCACCTCCAACGCCTCGGCCAACTTCCAGGGCAGCGGCACCTCCTCCGGGATGGAACAGCCCGAACTGCTGCCCCAACTGGGCACCAGCATGTCGGTCGAATCCTGGTTCAAGACCACCGACTCGGGATTCCTGTTCTGGGCCGGATCCAACTCCTGGAACCCATTTGATTCGGGAATCACCGTTCCCGGCCTGTATGTGGGCGTCGACGGCAAGCTGCGCGGACAACTGAACGCCTGGTTCGGGGGGACGCCGATCACCTCCACGCAGACGGTCAACGACGGCCAGTGGCACCACGCCGTCATCACCGCCGCCGACGACACCACCAAGCTGTACGTGGACGGCGCGGCCGCGGGCACGCTCAACGACGGCGTGGACACCGGGACCTGGTTTCCCACCGCGATGATCGGAAGCGGCGCCGCGGACTCCTCCCTTCCCGGCTCCCCGGCCGGACGGTCCAATCCGGCCGAATTCGGCTTCAAGGGCCTCATCGACGAGTTCGCCGTCTACGACCACGCACTGACCCCTCAGCAGGTCAGCGCGCACTACAACGCCCGCGCCGAAGAGTCCTCCAAACTGAACAAGGTCACGCTGCCCTCCGGCCGGGTGTGGATGTCGACCACCTACAGCACGACCACCGACCGGGTCGCCACACACACCGACCAGAACGGCGGCACCTGGACCCTGGGCGAGGTGGATCGCATCGACGGCGACGGCCTGTCCACGATCACCGTGACCGACCCCAAGAACAACACCCTCAACTACACCCACGACGCCTGGCGTGGTGACCGTCTGGTGAGCCGGAAGGACCAGCTCGGCAAGATCACCGCCTACGAGTACGACACCGGCGGCTTCTTGGCCAAGGTCACCGATCCCAACGGCAACACCGTCAAACAGGTCAACGACGCCCGGGGTAATGTCACCGCGGTCACGACCTGCCGGGCGGCGGGGAACTGCCAGACCGCCTACCGCTCCTACTACCGCAACACGAGTGACGAGTTCGACCCGCGCAACGACCAGCTGACCGCCAGCCGCGACGCCCGCTCGACAAGTGCCACCGACAACACCTACGCCACCACCTCCGAATACACCACCTACGGTGAGTTGTCGAAGACGACCACCCCGGTGACGCCGGACTTCACCGGTGGTCGGTCGGTGACCTACACCTACACCGACGGGACCGAGGCGGCGGTCGGTGGTGGGACGGTTCCGGCGGGGCTGGTGAAGTCGAGCAAGGACGCCAGGAACAACGAGACGACCTACCGCTACACCGCGGCCGGGGACCTGGCCGAGCAGACCAGCCCGTCCGGCCTGGTCGTCGCGTTCACACACGATGCGCTGGGCCGGGTGACCTCCCGTAAGGAGATCTCCGAGGCGAACCCGGCCGGGGTGACCACGACGTTCACCTATGACGGGGTCGGCCGGGTGCTCACCCAGACCGGGGCCGGGGTGAAGAACGAGGTCACCGACGTCACCCACACCGCCAAGGTGACCTTCACCTACGACGCCGACGGCAACAAGCTCACCGAGACCCTGTCCGACCTGACCGGTGGGGATCCGGCGCGCACCACCACCTACACCTACGACACGAACGGCCGTCTGAAGACGGTCACCGACCCTGAGGGGGGTGTCACCCAATCGACCTGGGACAACATCGGAGCGCGGGTCTCGGAGACCGATCCGATGGGCACGGTGACCACGTTCGGCTACACCAACCGCGGTGAACTGGCCACGAAAACGTTGAAGAACTGGACCGGAAGCCCGGTCAGCCCGCAGGCCCCGCAGGACAAGGTGCTGGAGTCCTACACCTACGACCCGGCCGGACGGCTGGGCGCCAAGGTCGACGCGATGGGCCGCAAGACCTCCTACACCTACTTCACCGACAACCGGCTGTCGCAGGTGACCGCCGACGACGTGCGGTTGAACGGTTCCACGACCCCCGTGGACGTGGTTCTGGAGGACAACACCTACGACGCTGCGGGAAACCTCACCAAGAAGATCACCGGGGGTGGTAAGACCACCGTCGAGACCGTCTACGACGCCGCGGGCCGTACGACCTCCACCACGCTTGACCCGGCCTCCCTCAAACGCAAGACCGCCTTCACCTACGACGCGGCCGGCAACGTCACGAACAAGACCTTCACCGGCGCCGGGACCACCCGCACCGAGTCCACTGACTACGTCTACAACACCCTGAACCAGGTGACCCGGCAGACGGTGGAGAACGGCACCGACGACCTGGAGACAACTTGGGCTTACGACGACCGTGGCCTGCTGACGTCGCGGACCGATCCGCGGGGTAACGCCTCCGGAGCCACTGCGGCCGACTTCACCACCACGATGCGCTACGACATCGCCGGGCAACTGGTGGAGACCAAGGCGCCGCAGGTGGCGATCGAGAAGAACGGCGCGGCCGCCGTCAACGGCAGGCCGACGACCGTGTCCGGCTACAACACCGCAGGCGAGGTCACCCACAGCGTGGACGCCGAGGGCCGTGCCATCACCTCGGCCTTCGACAAGGCGGGCCGCCTGACCTCGATAACCTCCCCGTCCTACACCCCGCCGGGCGGCAGCGCGGTCACCCCGACGGCCAGTGTCGTCTATGACGCGGCGGGCCACCGTACTCAGACGACCGATCCACGAGGGTATGTCACCAAGACCGACTACGACGCGCTGGGACGCCCGGTGCGCCAGACCGACCCGGGGCCGTCCGGGCCGGGCGGAGTGTGGGTGTTGGAGTATGACCTGCTGGGTGAGCAACTCGCCATGGTGAGCCCGACCGGGGCGCGGGGCGAGGCCACCTACGACGACCTGGGCCGGAAGATCACCCAGACGCAGATCGAGCGTGTCCCGACCACCGCGTCCTACACCACCAAACTGACCTACGACAACGCCGGTAACCTCACCAAGTCCGTGGCGCCGGGCAACAAGACCACCACCTTCACGGTCAACGCCGCCGGAGAGATCACCGCGAGTTCCGACCCGTTGAGTCACTCCACGACGTTCGCCTACGACATCCAGGGCCGCCAGACCAAGGTCACCGACCCGCTGGGCAACGCCACCGAGGCCGTCTACGACCTGGCCGGCCGCAAGACCTCCATGAAGGACCTGGACGGCACCGGCGCCACCGTGCGCACCGTCAGCGCCGGTTACGACCCGGTCGGCAACGCGACCAGCACGACCTCCGGCGAAGGACATGTCACCACCCGCTCCTTCGACGCTGCGGGCAGGTTGACCTCGCTGGTCGAGCCGGTCTCCGCCACCAAGACGATCACCACCACGTTCGGCTACGACGCCGCGGGCGCCCGTACCCGCGTCACCGATGGGCGGGGCAACGCCACCTGGACCACCTACAACAGTCTGGGCCTGGCCGAGTCGGTGATCGAGCCGTCCACCACCGCCCACCCGGGCGCCGCCGACCGCACCTGGACCACCGCCTACGACGCGAGCGGTAACGCGGTGTCAACCGTCCAGCCGGGCGGGGTGCGCATCGACCGCACCTTCGACCCGCTGAACCAGGTCACCAAGCAGGCCGGCACCGGCGCCTCGGTCACCACCCCCGACCGTGACGCCGTCTACGACCAGGCGGGCCGGCTGACCACGATCGGCGACTACACCCTGGAGTACAACGACCGTGGTCTGCTGACCAAGGTCTCCAAGGCGGGCACCCAGGTCGCCACCTACGCCTACGACAACCTGGGCAACCCCACCCAGCGCGTCGACCCGACCGGTACGGCGACCTTCACCTGGGACAACGCCAACCGACTGGCCACTGCCTCCGACCCGGTGACAGGCCGGACCTGGACCTACGGCTACGACAACGCCGACCGGCTGACCAGCCAGACCTCCGCGGGGACGGTCAACAGCCAGGCCTACACCTACGACGCCGTCGACCGTGTCGCCACCCACACCCTGAAGAACGGCTCCGGCACCCAGCTGGCGAAGATCACCTACGGGTGGGACAAGGACGACAACCTCACCGGCAAGACCACCGTCGGCACCGCAGGGGCGGGCGCCAACACCTACGCCTACGACCGCTCCGGCCGCCTGACCTCCTGGACCGCCCCCGGCGGCGCCGTCACCGACTACGAGTGGGACGACGCGGGCAACCGCACCAAGGCCGGTACCACGACCTACACCTACGACGAACGCAACCGCCTCCTGTCCGGGGACGGTACCGACTACACCTACACCCCGCGCGGCACGACAGCGACCGAGACCAAGGCGGGCGCCACCCGCAACCTGGCCTTCGACGCCTTCGACCGGCTCATCTCCGACGGCGACGTCACCTACGGCTACGACGCCCTCGGCCGGGTCGTCTCCCGCAGCAAGGGAACCGACCAGCAGCGCTACGTCTACTCCGGCCTGACCAACGACATCGCCGCCGTCACCGACAGCGTCGGAGCCGTCCAGGCCAAGTACGGCCGCGACCCGTTCGGCGGACTGCTCGGCCTCCAGGAGGGCGGCACCACCGCCGTGGGCGCGATGACCGACCTGCACGGCGACCTGGTGGGGACCTTCTCCGGCACCGCACTGGCGGACTCGACGGCCTACGACCCGTTCGGGCAGGTCATCCAGCGCTCCGGAGCCACCCGTGGGCTGGGCTACCAGGGCGAGTACACCGACCCGGACACCGGCAAGGTCAACATGAACGCCCGCTGGTACCAGCCCGGCACCGGCGCCTTCACCTCCCGCGACACCGCCACCCTCAACCCGGACCCGTCTGTTCAGGTCAACCGCTACACCTACGGCAACGCCGGTCCGCTCACCGGGATCGACCCCACTGGACACAAGACAACGATCCAAACCGGAGTCTCAACCGGAAACAGAGTCAGCGGATCTGGCTGGCAAGGCGCCACTTTCGACTCCGCGCCGTCTCTCAGCTCGGAGGGAAGCTGGGGAACGTCATCTTCCATGGGCCGTAACGAGTCGTACTATAACTACGGAGAAAACTGCTGTGTAACCTTCAACGGAACCAGTGAAGCTGACTTCGACTGGTATAACGACAACTTCGGAGAATGGACGATTTTCCCGCTGTTCCCTCGCGAGGAGGGAATTCGGATCGGTGTGATGGAAAATGGTCGTGAGATAGACCAGGTGAATTACTGGGACGCCTCAAAAAAAGTGCGGATGGACTACATCAAGCACTGGAGCTTGAGTTTGAATGCGGACCAGCTGGCTGAGAACTGGGTGCTATATGGTGGCCTGAAAAGTATGAACAGTAATAAGATTTCAACGATGCCAAGTGGGGGTACATATTACAGCAGTTCTGCCGGAAAGATAAAGTTTGAGAACTACGATAAATTTAAGCATATTCTGAAATATTATAGTTCGATCCAGAAGGCGGCGGTGGGTCACAGGATCAGTGAGAACATCCTGGCTGCCGTCATCATGTGGGAGAGCAAGGGATGGTGGGGGGAGGCCGAGGACCTTGTGGCGATAGCTGAAGACTCTAAGAACAAGAAGAATCGCGGGTGGGGTGCCTCTGTCGGCCTCCCCCAGCTGGAGCTTTACAAGGCGAGAATGATGCTGGAAAAGTTCTATGGCAAGGCAAAATGGGGTGCGCCGAAACTAAAGAGCGTTCTGAGGGAGATGCTGAATCCGGACAGGGCGATACATCTGGCCGCAGCCTGGATGGAGCATCTGAAAGAAAACATTTCCTGGAAGGGTGCTAATGGTACTCATCATCTCACTGACGAGGAGGCTGCAATTGCCTATTGCGGGTGCTCGGGGGTCACGGTAGACAGGCCTGGGCTTGGTAATACGAAGCTCAACAGTAAGCGCTTTGTTGACTGGGCGAAAACTGGCTTCGCGGACTGGGGCCTCCTCACAAGTAGTCGAAGCGCTGCGATAAAGCGGAGGGAGGAACTGATGCGGTTGTGGGCTCCTGGCGGAGCTTCCGATGAGTATTCGCTGTGCGCTAGCATGGGCTGGAAAAATTGCTACTGAGCAAATGGAAAAAGGGAGGTTCTGGGCATGCTTCTCGAATGGCCATATCCTTTCTTTCGGTAATCCTCTTAAGCGTTGGGTGCTCTTCGGTTTCCTCGACATTGAAGGTTCCCTCCGCCGCCCTGGAAAGTATCCGTAGTATAGGAAAGACGCGTGCGGAGATCAGCGTCGAGAACGATGGGCGAGACACCACGCAGGTCGAGCACCTGCTGGTTGTCGATATCGAATCTGCGGGCAGCCGAGGGGCGTTCGACAAGGCTGCGGATCTTCTGCTCGCCCGCAAGTGGACGGTGGTCGGAGAAAGACGCCCGCTGATCGTCTCGCTGAAGTCTCTCGAATGGAAAAACACACACCTGATCCTGTATCCATACAATGCCAAGGAGCTTGAGCAGTATCCAGAGCTGGTGGATCAGCTTAAAGAACCTGTCAACGAGGAGTCGCTCGTATATCTCTCGGTGTTCGAGGGGGAAGTATGATGGCTTTGGAGACGATGACACGTTCCGCTGCTTAAGTTCGGTGAATTTTTAGTCGGGGCGCGTCAATTTCAGCCCTTCGGTTAGGTCCGGTGGACTGGGCGTTGACGCCTGTCCGCCATGATCGGGTAAGGAGGAATCAGGTTTCACTGTTGGGCCGATGGATGGGTCGGTGCTGAGACAGGTACCGCATCCGTCGGCCCTATGGGTATGTCATCTTTTTCTCCTGAGATGCAGGGCGACTGCCCAGGTTTCAGCCCCCGCCATGTCGGGGTATATGGCGGACCTAGGATGCAAGGCGCTTCATTATTAATGATTGCTTTTCGCTCTGGGCGGCTATTTGTTCCGATGGCCGTAGGGTCGTGACGGCCTGTACGGCCGTGGCGCAACTCCGCCGGGCTGCGCAGCCTGGCGCGCACGGTTCGCGTTCTTCTACGCGACCGGCTTGTTTCTGCCCCTTTACGGAACACGCACATGCTCGCCCTCGCCGATTGGAGATGGCCAGGCAGCGCGGGATGCCCCAGATGGGGGAGGCTTTCAGATCGTGCACTGTCCCAGGCAGAGCCCGAGGTCTACAGTATGTCGTCAGGATCGGCCAGGGCCCGGCATTCATGCCATGCTTTTTGTGCTTGCCGCAGCAATGGAAGCCGATCGGCAGCCGCACGGTCGATGGGGGCCAGAGCGCCCTCCAGCACGGCGAATGCACGACTGGTGCGCGGGGCCGCCCCGGGGCGGGCGAGTGTGGTGATGCTCTCACGGGCTTAACGCCAGGCGGTGGTCGTGCCTACGCCGAATCCAGCGGCCATCTCGGCGAGCGTTTCACCTTTCTGACGGTAAACCAGTACCAACAGGTCCGTCGATCGGGGTCCAGGCGTCGTTTGGCGGAATCGATCGCCCGGCGTGAGCCGGCCGCATAGCTCACGGTCTGGTTGAGTCACCCATCGCTGAGGAGGAGTTGTCTCGGGGCTACGAGCAACAGAGCGAGAGGGGACCCAACGCCGGTCTGTGCAGCTATCACGTTCGTTTCGAGGTCGAGACGGCAGCCTCGGCGGAGGAGGTGCTGACGTATTATCGGGTCGCGAAAGTCGTTTGCCATCGGCGAGAGCGGTTTGGTGGTCGACGGACCATCGTTGAAATTCAGGACAACCACCACGGCGGAGGCTTCTGGGACCTCCGTTGTCTCTGAGATTCATGATCTCTGGCTCCTGAAAGCCGGAGGCGACTCATCAAGAGTCCGGTGTCCTCATCGTCTGTGCATCGCGGTCGTGAACGTGAGGCACTTTTGAGGTGGCCCGCCCAATACCTCAGCCGCGCATCTGGATTCTGGTTGAAGTAAGCGCTCTTGTACGTGCATACGCACCGGATGAGGGAATGGCCAACGCTGTGATCATTCAGGTGTGATAAAAGTGAAGATCACGCGGTAGCCGAGTTGCCAGGTTGAACACCTCAGCGCTACCCGCCTGCGGGTCAGTCTGGGTGACGCCGTCATCGCGCGAACCCATACCGACAAGCACGGCACCTTCAAATTTCGAGAGTCCCTGTTCAAGAGCTCCGGCGGCTTTCTTCCCTTCGAAACCGCTTGGCGAGTGACCGATAACGGTCTGCGTCTCGTAATCCTGATCTCCGAAGGAGGGCAATGGCGACATATCGGCAGTTCATTGTGTCCGCCGAAGAAGAGATCCTGGATGTTCTAGGAGTCGACCCTTGTGAGGTCGAGGGCGAGCAGACGACCCGGATGATTCGCATCGAAACAAAGGCAGGCGATGAGCTGATCCTCTCCTATGACGTTCCAAGTCGGTTTGTTCGATGCATCTAGCGTCGAGGTCCGTCAACCTTCGTCGATATCTTTCGAGAAGGTGCGCAGCGGCTGGATGCTTCCTCATCAAAAGATGAATCAAGCGTTACGGTTCGGTTCCTGACCGATTCGCTGGAGGGGATTTTGGTCATCAAACTCACTTCTTCCGTAGAGATTTCTGACAGGCTGCTTTTTCGATAGGGGTACACATAGGGCGGCCAGGACCCCGTTCGTATGACGAAGCTCTGGCTGCCCTTGACGGCTACGTGGTTCGTAATCGTTTTCCGACGGCTACGGTCCGAAGTGTTACCGAGTGCGCCTGACATGCGTTCGACGGCGTCGCGTTGGAGGCGGAGCCGGACGTAGATGTCGGTGGTGACGGAGATGCGATTGTGTCCGAGCAACTCCCTGGCCACCATCAGGTCCACGCTCTGGTCCAGCTGGGCGAGGTGCACGAATGGACGCGGATCGCATGCTTTCTCGCAGTCCCTTCAAGAAGCCTCGGGAAGGTTCGCCCATCACAAGGTTTGGGCGAAACCCTTCGGTCAGGGTCCGGCTGGACGGCTCCCCACGAAGGTGAACGGCGTCAGGCGACCTTTGCGACCGGTGCGGTGAAGCCGTCGGGGGCGTCGGCAGATCCAGTGGTCGAAGCTGAAGTTCTCGCCGCGGGTGGCGTGGCTGGTGGAGACCTTGACTTGATCATGTAGGTCAGGTCCTCGCCCCGGTGCCCGGGGGACCGCCGGACACTGCCGACGAAGGACCCGTCGATGGCCATGGCCCCGCACTGACCACCTGCCTGAGCGGCAGTCGAAGCATCAAGACCTTGGCCGACGTGCCCGCCGTCTCTCAGGACACCGACGCCGGCAAAGGGACCGTCGGCCGCAGGCACAACATCGTCACCGACACGGGGACCGCCACCGCCTGTTGCGGATGCTCGGTGGTGACCATGGTAAACGGCGAGCTTGAATAAGCTGAGTTCGACAGGCGGATGAAAGGGCTGTGGGCTCACCAGCGGGAACGCTGAGACGGGGCGGAGACGGAGAGATACGTTTCCGGAGGGGCTACCAAAAAGCCCTAGGATCGCGCTCTTGGTCGTAGATGATACGAGGCGGTGTCTGCAAGGGAATGGTCTTGATCATAGGTGGGAGTGCGCGACGAACCGGTCGGCTCCTCGGCGTGGCTGTGGTTTTCCTTGGCGCATGCCTCCTTACGTCGGGGTGCGGGGTGTTCTCTGGGAAGACTCAAGTCGATCCGGCTGTTCTCGACGAGGTGCGTGGTATCGGCAAGGTGCTGGGAGAGGACATCGACGAAGGGGACTATGGAGCGGGAATCGAAGTCACGAATCTGCTCGTCATCGATGTCGGGGGCGTGAACGGCCCTGATGCGTCCCGCAAGGCCCGTGATCTCTTGAGTGACCGCAAATGGGTGGTTGTCAGGGAGGTGGCTCCCGAAGGGGTTGAGATGAGGTCGAACGCATGGAAAGGCGTATATCTGGATTTCCAGCCGTTCTACTCCGAGGAGCGCCGGACCTATCCAGATGGGATCAACAAAGCGATCAAGGCGTCGGCCAGGCCGGAGACGCTTCTGATCGTGAGCCTGGATCAGACCTGACGATAATTCAGTTTCCCGTTCACTGGGTTGCACTTAAACAAGAAGATGAAACGCGCTTCATGCCTTAGCTGGATTCTGATTGCTGTGGTCCATAGGTGCCTAAGGTGAGGTGAGCTCCGCCCGTCGATTTCTTCGCGAAGAGGCCGACGGGCGGAGCTGTATTTGGGCTTGAGTGGATCATCCTTCTTGAGGATTGATGACGAGCCGTTGGTCATGGTTTCCGTTACGTGCAATTCGGCGACTGTGCGAGAAAATTCTTGATTGGCATGTGCCTGTCGTGCCCGCGTGATTCGCCGGTCGTTGTTGGATGATTCATTCTGTTAGGGCTTTGAAAAAGCCATAGGATGCGGGAAGATGAGGAGGAAGGGGGTACTCGTGGAAGGGCGGTGGGGCGTTGGTTGCCTCTTCGGAAGGGAAACGAAGCGAGTCGGGTCCGTGGAAGCGATGGCCTCGTCGTGCAGTGTGGGTGCTCGCGCCGGTTCTGCTGCTTTACGTGGTCGTCATGACACCGGCGTGGATGCACGACCATCAGTTGGCCGGTCTGGTTGACCGGGCTCTGGGCTACCCCCTGCCGAAGGGGAGCGATCTCGGGGACTACGAGCCACAGAGCGAAGTGAGACCAGGCGCCGATCTGTGCAACTATCACGTTCGTTTTGAGATCGAGACGGAAGCTTCGGCCGAAGAGGTGCTGACGTACTATCGGACCGCGAAAATCACCCCTGTCGGAGAGGGCGACTTGGCGGTCAACGTCTGGGAACCTTTCGGTCCCCCTGCTTCTCCTATGGACGATCCGAAGGAGAACGGCGGTCGTCGGCGGATCATCGTCGAACTTCAGGACAACCATCACGACGGCGGCTTCTGGGATCTCCGCTGTCTTTGAGGGTCATGGTCTCCGGTCCTGAAGGCCGGAGACGACTCAGCTGAAGGCCTGGTGCCCTCACGGGCTCGACATTGTGACCGCGGCGGACGTGATTTTTTCAGGTGATCCGGCTGGCCACTGAAAAGGTGCAATACAACGTGGGCCGACACATTGAATCGACTGTTTGCGGGTGGTCCGGTGGGTCGTCGCCAAATGAACCGCCTTCTCGGTGGCCGGGTCGTGTTCGTGAGCACGCCCTCCAACGGTCTTGAGAGTGAGAACCGAACCTTCGAGCTCTTGAAACCGCGGGGAAGAGGACGTTGTTCTCCTGCTCGGCATCGCGGCGATACTCATGGACGGAAACGATCAACCCTCCAGAGCGTGAGTGGAGGACGGAACGAGACTCTCGGCTTGAGAAAGCCGGTCTTGTCGTGCTGGGCGTACGGCGTCGGGAGGCCTGATGCGGCCGGAGGACGCGTGGAGGCTTGTGATTTCAACCGGGGTCGAGCCCCCTGCGACCGTGGACGAGGAAAGCGAGGATCACCTCGGGGAGGCCGACCGGCAGTGGGAGAACGTCGCGCGCCGGACCGGGGCGATCGACCGTGACGGGACCTTCCTGCCGTCTCCCTCCGGGGCGGGGCGTCTGGATCAGCCAGGTGACGTCCGGCTGGCCCAGGAGCTGGCGCTTGATCCTGGAGAGCCGAAGTTCGTCACGAGGTCGAACCCCGGAAACGCCGTCATCGGTGTCACGACCGAAGAGCACAGTACGTGGATAAGAGGCCTGGACCACCTGACAGACCAGAAGGACAAGTCTGACCGTTCTTCCGTCCTTCATGGCCGGCCTGATCCGTGTGCCCAGGCCGAGAGGCAGGACCGCGCATGCCGATCGAACAGTCCCGTTCTGAGGGGCAGAACCCGGCTGGACGACGCCCCTCGAAGATGAACGGAGTCAGGCGACCTTTGAGGCCGGGGCGGTGAAGGTGTTGCAGGCGTCGGGGGAGTCGGCGGCGAAGCCTCGGCGGATCCAGTAGGCGATGTTGGCGTGTTTGCCGTGGGTGGCGTTGCCGATGGCGACCTTGATCATGTAGTTCAGGTCCCTCTTGTGGCGGCCGAGGGACATCCAGACGCTTCCGATGAAGGCGCCGCCGAAGCACTCGGCCTGGAGCTCCATTCTGCGGGTCGCGTCGAGTTCCGCCGCCTTGTTCCTGTACTTGCGGTTGAGATACGACGTCATGATCCCGGTGAGCTGCTGCACGTGGTGGCCGTACTCGTGGGCGATCGTCGCGAACAGGAGCAGCTCTGTCTGCTTGGAGAGGATGTCCCGGTCGAGCCGGAAGGTGATCCTCTGGTTGTTCGGGCAGTAGACGGCCTGGGCGGTCTTTGGATACTTGCCGCAGCCGGTCTGCAGGTCCGTCCGGGTGGTCGTGACGAGCTTGGGCCTGGAGAACGAGAAATTCGCCTCGGTCAGATGGTCTCCCCAGCCGGTGTTCAGGCAGTCGAGCAGGAACTCCAGGTCGACCCGGGCAGCGTCGAGGTCGTCGGGCTGGGTCGGCTGCTCGTCGCACGACTTGATCCTGAACCGCCCGCTGTCGTAGATCGGGTTGCTCTTCGTGGGGTCCTTGCCCGCGAACGCCTGCGCGAAGGGGGCCGCGCCGGCCGTACCGGCGAACAGCAGGCTCGCCAGCACACCGGAAACAAGGGAGATGGCGGGGATACGCATGATCCCGAACCTTAATGGAGGTAAAGAGGGGGGTAAAGCGAAATGCCCCCGGCGAGTATGGTCAACGAAACGGGGGATATCGGATGTTAAGCCTGATAGGCGGACCTAGGGCGGTTTAAAGACGACCGAAAGCTGAGATAAGAGGCATCCGAAGAGATAATACGAAAAATCCGGAAAAAGACGGAAGAGGTCAGGAGACCGTGCTCGCGGAGGCGGACCAGGTGTTGCACGCCGACGGGGAACCCACCTCGAAGCCGCGCTGCATCCAGTAGGCCTGGCTGCGGCCCTTCCCGTGGTCGTTCCTGATCCAGTTCTTGTGGCCGTTGGCCGTGACCCACTCGATGATCGAGTCCCAGTCGGCCTGCTCGACGGACAGGTCGGCGGAGACCTGGCGGAGGAAGGCCGAGCCCAGGCAGTCGGCCTGCAGTTCGAGGCGGCGGGAGAAGGCGAGCTTGGTCGAGAGCCTGGCGTTCCAGACGCTCCTGCCGTAGTAGTCCATGACGCCCATGAGCTTCTGCACGTGGTGACCGTACTCGTGGGCCATGAACTGGGCGTGGTTGATCGGGTAGGGGTTGCTCAGCGCCTCGCGGAGCACACCGATGTAGATCGTGCGGTTGGTCGAGCAGTAGAACCCCGCGGCCTTGGCCGGCCACCGCCCGCACGGGCTGGTCACCTTGGTCGTGGTGGTGAAACGCAGGGCCGGGCGGGAGAAGGGCAGGCCGGCGGCGGTGAGCCGCGCCCTCCACACCCGGTCGAGACAGCGGGTGATGCGGGTCATGAACGTCCGGTACGAGGAGGCGCTTCCCTCGCGGATTCCCCCCGCCAGGCACCGCGAGGACGAGGAGACGCCACGCACCCGGTAGAGGGGGCTGGTCGTGGCGGCGGCGCGCCCGGTGGGCGCCTCCCGCTGCGCGCCCCCGGAGAGCCGGGAGGGCTGGGGAGACGGCTTGGCCGCCGGTGAGTCGGCCGCGGGGGTGCTGAGGTTCGTGGTGGCCGAGGCGGCCGTGGCGGGCTTGGCGCCACCGAGGGGGCCGGTGAAGGGACCGATGGGAGCGCACGCACTCACGGCGCCTACGACCACGAGCAGGAGAGATGCCGTGATCGCGGTGGTGAGTGATGGTTGTTGCCCGGAGGGGGAAGTGCGCATGGTGAGGCAAAGGGTATTGCAAGTGTGGATAAAGTGTGCAGAATCGCCGTCCCCGGGGGAGGTGTCCGTCATGCGAACTAGACTCGGCTCTGACGCTGACCGACAGAGGGGATGATTCCGTGAGCGAGCGGACCGGACGGCCTGGCAGTCTGCTGGATTCGGTCAAGGGACCACGGGACCTGAAGGCGCTGGGGGCGGACGAGTTGCCCCGGCTCGCCGCGGAGATCCGGGATCTGCTGATCAGTTCGACGGCGCGTGGCGGCGGTCACCTGGGCCCCAACCTCGGTGTGGTCGAGCTGACGATCGCGCTGCACCGGGTCTTCGACTCCCCGCGCGACCGCATCCTGTGGGACACCGGTCACCAGGCCTACGTCCACAAGATGCTCACGGGCAGGGCGGCGGACTTCGACCGGCTCCGGCAGGAGGGCGGCCTGTCCGGCTACCCCAGCCAGGCCGAGTCCGAGCACGACGTCATCGAGAACTCGCACGCCTCGACCGCGCTGTCCTACGCCGACGGCCTGGCCAAGGCCCACCGGCTGCGCCGCGAGAACGACCGCACGGTCGTCGCGGTGATCGGCGATGGAGCGCTCACCGGCGGCATGGCCTGGGAGGCGCTCAACAACATCGCGGCCCACAAGGACCTGCCGCTGATCATCGTGGTCAACGACAACGGCCGCTCCTACTCGCCGACCATCGGCGGTCTCGCCTCGCACCTGGCCTCGCTGCGCGCCACCCAGCGCTACGAGGACATGCTGGAGTTCGTCAAGGACAACCTGGCGAAGGTCCCCGTGGTCGGCTCCCCGGTCTACGACGCGCTGCACGGTGTGAAGAAGGGCATCAAGGACGTCCTGGCCCCGCAGGTGATGTTCGAGGACCTCGGCCTGAAGTACATCGGCCTGGTCGACGGCCACGACGAGCAGGCCGTCGAGGCCGCGCTGCGCAAGGCCCGCGACTTCCGTCGCCCGGTCATCGTGCACGTCCTGACCAAGAAGGGCTTCGGCTACTCCTTCGCGGAGAACCACGACGAGGACCGCTTCCACTCGCCCAGCGCCTTCGACCCGCTGACCGGCGAGGAGAAGCCCAAGCCGCACGGCTGGACCAACGTCTTCAGCGAGGAGATCGTACGGCTGGCCGCAGAACGCCAGGACATCGTTGCCATCACCGCCGCGATGCTCGGCCCGGTCGGCCTGATCCCGTTCTCCGAGGCCTACCCCGAGCGTCTCTACGACGTCGGCATCGCCGAGCAGCACGCGCTGACCAGCGCGGCGGGCCTGGCCCTCGGCGGGCTGCACCCGGTCGTCGCGCTCTACTCGACCTTCCTCAACCGGGCCTTCGACCAACTGCTCATGGACGTCGCCCTGCACCGCCTGCCGGTCACCGTCGTGCTCGACAGGGCGGGTGTGACCGGTGACGACGGCGCCAGCCACAACGGCATGTGGGACCTGTCGATCCTGCAGGTCGTCCCCGGCCTGTCGATCGCCGTGCCGCGTGACGAGCCGCGCCTGCGCGAGCTGCTGGCCGAGGCGGTCGCGATCGAGGACGGCCCGAGCGTGGTCCGCTACCCCAAGGGGCCGGTGTCCACGGAGATCGAGGCGGTCGGACGGCTCGGCGAGATGGACGTGCTGCGCCAGGGGCGGCAGGGCGGCGACTCCGACGTGCTGCTGGTCTGCGTCGGCCCGATGGCCGAGCTGTGCGTCGAGGCGGCCGCGCTGCTCGACGCCCAGGGCATCTCGGCGACCGTGGTCGACCCGCGCTGGGTCAAGCCTCTCGACGAGGAGGCCCTGGTCAAGGCCGCCTGCGCGCACAAGCTGGTCGTGGTCGTCGAGGACAACGGCCGGGTCGGCGGCGTCGGCGACGCGGTGGCCAGGGTGCTGCGCGACGCCGACGTGGACGTTCCGGTCCGCACCCACGGCATCCCGCAGCGCTTCCTCGACCACGCGAAGCGGGCGAAGATCCTCGGCGACATCGGGCTGACCGCGCAGGACATCGCCCGCCAGATCACCGAGGCGGTCGCGCGGCGCTCTCCGGCTCTGGAGAACCAGCCGGCCCGCTGACCGCCGTCGCCTCGGCGGCCGGTGAGACGGCCGCCCTGGCGGCGCGGCTGCGCCGTACGATCACGAACAGGCCGACGGCCAGTACGGCGGCGCAGGCGGCGATCGGCACCAGCAGGTGCTGGTGCTCACGGGCGAAGGTGCCCGCCACGGAGCCGAGCGTCAGATAGGTCGTCACCCACAGGGCGCTGCCGGGAACCGCCCAGCGGATGAACCTCCTGTACGGCACGCCGAGGCTCCCCGCCAGGACCGGGGTCAGCCCGTTGACCAGCGGCAGGAAGTAGGAGGCGGCCAGGGCGGGGCCGCCTCCCTCACTCATGGCCACCCGCTCGGCCCTGTTCCAGCGGCGTTCGCCGATCCACCGGCCCGCCCTGCTGTGACGCACGCGCGAGCCGTACCGGCGGCCGATCAGCCAGCCGCCGGTCGAGCCGAGGAAACAGCCCACGACCCCGGCCAGCGCCGCGACCGCGATCTCGGCGGGGCCGGTCAGCGCGGTTCCCGCCACGACGATCGCGGCGTCCCCGGGGACCACGGTCCCGATCAGCAGGGAACCGTCCAGCGTGAGCAGCGCCAGCAGCACCGCGCCGACCAGGAATGGGTCCAGCTGGCCCAGCGTGTCCAAGAGCATGACCCCATGCTTCCTCTGGACGGGCAGGCGGACATCGGGATTTTCCCCTAAAGAACCCCGAGTATCACCGTTCAGCGACTGATCGGTTGGGCATGACTTGCTCCATAAAGGTGGGCGACTGTGGATGGTCAAGGAGGACCCCATGGGTGCGCAACGTGCCAGAGGAGTATTACGCGTAAAGTCGGTCGAGCAGTCGATCAGGGACACCGAGGCCCCCGAGCACCGGCTTCGCAAGGATCTCTCCGCGCTCGACCTGACGGTCTTCGGGATCGGCGTCATCGTCGGCACCGGAATCTTCGTGCTCACCGGGCGGGTCGCCAGAGACCTGGCGGGACCCGCGGTCGCGTTGTCGTTCGTGGTGGCCGGAGTCGTCTGCGCGCTGGCCGCGCTCTGCTACGCGGAGTTCGCCTCGACCGTGCCCGTCGCCGGTTCGGCCTACACCTTCTCCTTCGCCACACTCGGCGAGTTCCCCGCCTGGATCATCGGGTGGGACCTGACGCTGGAGATGGCCCTGGCGGCCGCGGTCGTCGCGGTCGGCTGGTCGGGCTACCTGACGTCGTTGCTGAGCTCCTACGGGATACATCTGCCCGATGCGATCGCGGGGGAGGGGGCGGCCTTCAACCTGCCGGCCGCGTTGATCGTGCTGATCCTCACCGCGGTCCTGGTCGCCGGGGTCAAGCTGTCGTCCCGGGTGAATCTGATCATCGTCGCGATCAAGGTCGCCGTGGTGCTGCTGGTCATCGTCGCGGGGCTGTTCTTCCTCAACGCGGAGAACTACACGCCGTTCGTCCCGCCGGCGCAGCAGACGCCCGCGGTCGAGGGCCTGGCCGCGCCGCTGATCCAGGTGTTGTTCGGGGTCACACCGGTCGCCTTCGGCGTCTTCGGCATCTTCGGCGCGGCGGCGATCGTGTTCTTCGCCTACATCGGCTTCGACATCGTCGCGACCGCCGCGGAGGAGACCCGCCGCCCGCAGCGCGACCTGCCGATCGGCATCATCGCCTCACTGGCCATCTGCACGGTCCTGTACGTCGCGGTCTCCCTGGTCGTCGTCGGCATGCAGCCGTACTCCAGACTCAGTGAGGCCGCGCCGCTCGCGGACGCCTTCAAGGCCGTCGGCCAGACCTGGGCGGCCACGCTCATCAGCGTCGGCGCGCTGGCCGGTCTCACCACCGTCGTGATGATCCTCATGCTCGGCCAGTCGCGGGTGCTGTTCGCGATGTCCCGCGACAACCTGCTGCCGCGGAGCCTGGCCAGGGTCCACCCCAGGTTCGGCACCCCGGCCAGGATCACGATCATCATGGGCGTCGTCGTGGCCGTGCTGGCGGGGCTGGTCCCGCTGTCCACGATCGCCGAGCTGGTCAACATCGGCACGCTCTTCGCGTTCGTGGTCGTCTCGATCGCGGTGGTCATCCTGCGCCGGACCCGTCCGGATCTGCCGCGTTCGTTCCGTACGCCGCTGGTGCCGCTGGTGCCGATCCTGTCGGTGCTGGCCTGCCTCTACCTGATGCTCAACCTGCCGGTGGAGACCTGGCTCAGGTTCGTGGTGTGGATGATCATCGGAGTCGTCATCTACGCCCTGTACGGCTACCGCCACAGCCGCGTCGCCCATTCGGCCGAGACCGGCTCGTAGCAGGTCAGAAGGAGAACACCGGGCCGGTGAGGGCCGTCATCTCACACCGGTTGTCATAGGTGTGCTCGAACCGCACCGGTCTGCCCTCCCATGTCCCCGAGGCGCTCACGGCGTGCGCCACGTGCTTCCGGCCGCAGATCCTGTCGACGTCGTAGGTCATCCTCGCCAGGTCACCCCCGAACCTCCCGAGCATGCCGCAGGCGGTGGTGAAGGAGGGGCGGGACTCGGCCCGGCCACAGCGCAGCAGGACGCTCCTGGCGGGACCGCCGCCGACCGACAGGCTCAGCACGACCGCCGAGGCGGGGAGCGCCCCGGAGACCGCGCCGGAGAGCGCGGACGGCGCGGCCGCGGCGGCGAACGTCAGGACGGCGGACACGATCTTGACGGTTCTCATGCCATCCGTTGTTCCCGGTCACTCCCGCCCCCGGGCAAAGATCGCGACCGGATCGTCCCAAGGATCACCCGGCGGTGGCCGCCCCGTGCGGGGTGGCCACCGTAGGCGTCACGCCGGGACGGAGGCGACGCCGGGAGGAAGGAAACGGGGCTCGGCGACGCCCGTACGGTCGAGATAAGGGGTGACGCCACCCAGGTGGAACGGCCAGCCCGCGCCGAGGATCATGCACAGGTCGATGTCCTGGGCCGCGGCGACCACGCCCTCGTCGAGCATGAGACGGATCTCCTCGGCCAGCGCGCGCAGGGCGCGAAGCCGTACCTCCTGCGCGGTCGAGGGGGAGGACCCGCCGGAGAAGAGGGCCGTGGCCTGCGGGTCCAGCGACAGGTCGGGGGCGTAGACCCCCGGCCTGCCCTCGGCCACCAGCCGGGCGAGGTTCTCCGAGACTCCGTAGCGGGACGGGAAGGCGGCGTGCAGGGTCTCGGCGACGTGCAGCGCGACGGCGGGACCGACGAGCTGGAGCAGCGTGAACGGGGTCATCGGCAGGCCGAGCCCGTCGAGCGCGTGGTCGGCGACCTCAAGCGGGGTGCCCTCGTCGACGGCGGCGATGACCTCGCCCATGAACCGGGTGAGCAGCCGGTTGACCACGAAGGCGGGCGCGTCCTTGACCAGCACCGACGACTTCTTCAGCGTCCTGCCGACGGTGAAGGCCGTGGCCAGGGTGGCGTCGTCGGTCTCCGCGGCCCGGACGATCTCCAGCAGCGGCATCATGGCGACCGGGTTGAAGAAGTGGAACCCGACGACCCGCTCCGGGTGCCGCAGGCCCGCGGCCATCTCGGTCACCGACAGGGAGGAGGTGTTGGTCGCCAGCACGCACTCGGCGGAGACGACCTCCTCGACCTCGGCGAACACCTTCCTCTTGACCCCGAGGTCCTCGAAGACCGCCTCGATCACGAAGTCGGCGTCGGTGAAGGCGTCCTTGGTCAGCGATCCGGTCACCAGGCCCTTGAGCCGGTTGGCCTGGTCGGCGGACAACCGGCCCTTGCCGAGCAGCTTGTCGATCTCGGCGTGCACGTGGCCGACGCCCCGCTCCAGCCTGTCCTGGTCCAGGTCGGTCAGCACGACCGGAACCTCAAGACGGCGGGCGAACAGCAGCGCCATCTGGGAGGCCATCAGGCCCGCGCCGACGACGCCGACCTTGGTGACCTTGCGGGCCAGCTCCCGGTCCGGGGCCCCGGCGGGCCGCTTGGCCCTGCGCTGCACCAGGTCGAAGGAGTACAGGCCCGCGCGCAGCTCGTCGCCCATGAGGAGGTCGGCCAGGGCCCGGTCCTCGGCGGCGAAACCCTCGTCGCGGGAGGCGGTACGGGCCAGTTCGATCAGGTCGAGGGCGCGGTAGGGGGCGGGGGAGGAGCCACGCAGCTTCATGTCGACCAGGAAGCGGGCGTCGGCGAGGGTCTTGGACCAGTCGCCGGCGGTGTGGTCGGTCCGGGAGACGGTCACCTCGCCGCGCAGCACCCGGGCCGCCCAGCGCAGCGACTCCTCAAGGAAGTCGGCGGGCTCGAACATCGCGTCGGCGACGCCCGCCTCGAAGGCCTCCCGGCCCTTGATCATGCGGTTCTGGGAGAGCGGGTTCTCGATGATCAGCCTGATCGCGGCGGCCGGGCCGACGAGGCGGGCAAGCAGCTGGGTGCCGCCCCAGCCGGGCACCAGGCCGAGGAAGCACTCGGGCAGCGCGACGGCCGTCACGCCGGAGGAGATGGTCCGGTAGGTGCAGTGCAGGGCGATCTCCAGGCCGCCGCCCATGGCCGCGCCGTTGACGAACGCGAACGACGGCACGTCCAGCTCGCCGAGGCGGCGGAACACCCGGTGGCCGAGCTCGCCGATCCGCAGCGCCTGCTCCCGGCCGGTGATCACCGGGAGGCCCTTGAGGTCAGCGCCGACCGCGAAGATGAACGGCTTGCCGACGACGCCGACGGCCGCAAGGTCGTTCCTGGCCGCGACCGCGTCGAGCGCCTCGCCCAGCGACGCGAGCCCCGCCGGGCCGAAGGTGGACGGCTTGGTGTGGTCGAAGCCGTTGTCCAGGGTGATCAGCGCCATGAGGCCGGCGCCGTAGGGCAGCTCGACGTCGTGGACGATCGCCTTCGTGACGACCTCGTCGGGGAACAGTTCTTCGAGGTTGCTTCCGTTGTCGGTCACTTCGTGCCCTCCCAGGCGAGGTTCTCCCAGACGACCGTTCCGCCCATGCCCATGCCGACGCACATCGTGGTCACGCCGTACCGTACGGCGGGGCGCTCACCGAACTGACGGGCCAGCTGCGTCATCAGCCGCACCCCCGAGGAGGCCAGCGGGTGGCCGTAGGCGATGGCGCCGCCGTACGGGTTGACCCTGGGGTCGTCGTCGGCGATGCCGAAGTGTTCGAGGAAGGCCAGAACCTGCACGGCGAAGGCCTCGTTGATCTCGAACAGGCCGATGTCGGAGACCGAGAGCCCGGCCAGGCGCAGCGCCCGCTCCGTCGAGGGGATGGGGCCGATCCCCATGACCTCCGGATCGACACCGGCGAAGGCGTAGGAGACCAGGCGCATCCTGGCCGTCAGGCCCAGCTCCTCGGCGACGTCGGCGGCGGCCACGATGCAGCCGGTCGCTCCGTCGTTGACGCCGGAGGCGTTGCCCGCGGTGACCCGGCCGTGCGGGCGGAAGGGGGTCTTGAGCGGGGCCAGCCCGTCGAGGGTGGTACCGGGGCGGGGAGCCTCGTCGGCGGTGGCCAGCCCCCAGCCCCGTTCTGCCGAGCGGGTCGCCACGGGGACGAGGTCGGGCTGGATGCGGCCGTCGGCGTAGGCCTTGGCGGCCTTCTCCTGGGAGGCGGCGGCGAAGGCGTCCGCGCGCTCCTTGGTGATCGACGGGTAACGGTCGTGCAGGTTCTCCGCGGTCATGCCCATGACCAGGGCCGAGCCGTCCACGAGCCGCTCGGCGAGGAAGCGGGGGTTGGGGTCGACGCCCTCGCCCATCGGGTGGCGGCCCATGTGCTCGACGCCCCCGGCGATGGCCACGTCGTAGGCGCCGAAGGCGATGCCCCCGGCGACCGAGGTCACCGCGGTCATGGCGCCCGCGCACATCCGGTCGATCGCGTAACCGGGCACCGTCTTGGGCAGCCCGGCCAGAACGGCGGTCGAACGACCGATGGTCAGGCCCTGGTCGCCGATCTGCGTGGTGGCCGCGATCGCCACCTCGTCGACGCGCTCGGGCGGCAGGTTGGGGTTGCGCCGCATCAGTTCGCGGATGACACGGATCACCAGGTCGTCTGCGCGTGTCTCGGCGTACAGACCCTTGGGGCCCGCCTTGCCGAAGGGCGTGCGCACACCGTCGACGAATACGACGTCACGAGACGAAGGCACGGGTTCGCTCCTCGTTGCTGGGTGGCTACCCGTCCATGCTACTCGTCGGTAACAACCCCTGGCACGACCGGGCGCGCCACGTCCCTGTCGCGGCGGACATTGAGCGGATGCTGATATATCGGGTTTCAAATTGAGATGACGATTGAGGGTATTTCTCGGAAATATCGATTAACCGGGAATTCGCTCCCTGTTTGGGGTGATAAAAGGCATCCGTCCGACGACCTTTTCGGGTGTCGCCGCAGGTAGAGGTTCCTTTTTGGATGGTTGGCGGCATTATCCGCCTAATCGATATCCATATCATCGTCAAACACTGATATTTGTGTGGTTATTCTCGCTTGAGAAGTTCCGTCTGTTCCCGCCTCGTGAAGCCCAGACCTCCCACTGGCCGGGGCGGGAGACAGAAGGGGCCACTCGTGAGACGAGTCGTCACCGCGGCTCTCGCCGCCCTCACCGCCGTTCTCCTCACCTCCACCCTCACCACCGGTACGGCATGGGCCGTCCCGCCCGGCATCCCCTCGCCGTCCACCGCCGCCGCCAGGCTCGACACGCTCACCGTGGAGAGCGAGTCGCACCAGGACACCTACAGCCGCACCCTCTTCCCGCACTGGATCACCATCAGCGGCACGTGCAACACCAGAGAGACCGTGCTCAAGCGGGACGGCTCCGGCGTGGTCGTCAACTCCAGCTGCGCGGCGGTCTCGGGAAGCTGGTACTCCCCCTACGACGGCGCCACCTGGACCGCCGCGAGTGACATCGACATCGACCACATGGTTCCGCTCGCCGAGGCGTGGCGGTCGGGGGCCTGGGCGTGGACCACCGCCCAGCGGCAGGCCTTCGCCAACGACCTGGACGGTCCCCAGCTGTGGGCGGTCACCGACAACGTCAACCAGCAGAAGAGCGACCAGGACCCCTCGACCTGGCAGCCCTCCCTGCCCGGCTTCCGCTGCACCTACGCCTCGGCCTGGATCCAGGTCAAGTGGGCCTACGACCTGACCCTGCAGAGCTCGGAGAAGGCCGCCCTGCAGGACATGCTCTCCTCCTGCTGACCCTCTCCGGGTACGGCCGCCGCCCCACGACGGGCGACGGCCGTACCGAGGGAGACGGTGAGATCGGGCGTTTCCGGAGTGCCGTTTCACTTTCGCCGGAAAAGCGGGCCTTGCTACCGTCCACCGCTTCGACAACCCTGTGAACAGATGCCCGTTCCAGGTGCCGTGACAGCGAGGAACGCACGCGTGAAGTACATGCTGATGATCTACAACAATCCCGAAACCTGGGAAGTCCTGTCGAACGCGGAACAGGACGGCCTGATGGACGAGGCCAGGAAACTGGCGGCGGAACTGACCGCCTCGGGGGAGTGGGCCGGCGGGGACGCCCTGGCCGACAGGTCACGGGGCAGGACCGTCCGGGTGCGGGACGGGGGCCCGATGATCACCGACGGGCCGTTCATCGAGGCGAAGGAACACCTGGCGGGTTACTGCGTGATCGACTGCGCCACCGAGGAACGCGCCCTGGAGATCGCCGCCCGCTGGCCCGACGCGAGGATCTGCGCGGTGGAGATCCGGCCGATCGAACCCCCGAAATGACGGCGCCCCTCGGGCCGTGACGGCCTCAGCCGAAAACGGCCCCGAGGGGCACAGCCGTGCGAACGGCCTGGATCAGGCCTCGCCCTTGGTCTCAAGGCGGCGCAGCGCCTTGGCCATCGGGTGGGCGGTCAGCCCGATCTGCCACTCCCGCGCGCCCAGCTCGCGCAGCCGGGCCGCGACGGTCTCGTCGTCGATGACGGCCGGTGGCTCCCAGGTCAGGCGGCGGACGGCGTCCGGCTGGACGAGGTTCTCCGTCGGCATGTGGTGCTCGTCGGCGAGCGCGGCCACCACGGTCCGCGCGGCGGCCAGGCGTCGCGCGGCGGCCGGGTCACGGTCCATCCACCGGTTGGCGGGCGGCGGTCCGTCACCCGGCGCACTCGGCTGCGGGAGCTGAGCCTCGGGCAGCGCGCGCGCCCTGCCGATCGCGGCCAGCCAGTCACGCAGGTGCCTGCGGGCGCTACGGCCGGTGAACGGGGGGATCTCGGTGAGCGCCTTGGTGGTGCGGGGCTGTTCCAGGGCCGCGGTGACGATCGCCGCGTCGGGCAGGACCCGGCCGGGTGCGAGGTCGGAGTCCCTGGCCAGCCGGTCGCGGAGCGTCCACAGCTCCCTGACCACGGCGAGCCCGCGCAGCGAGCGGACCTTGTGGATGCCCGAGGTGCGCCGCCACGGGTCGGAGCGGGGCGCGGGGGACTTGTGCGCCAGCACCGCGGAGAACTCCTCCTGGGCCCAGGACAGCTTCCCGCTGGCGTCGAGTTCCTGGTAGAGGACGTCACGCAACTCGACCAGGACCTCGACGTCGAGCGCCGCGTAACGCAGCCAGTCCTCGGGCAGCGGCCGGGTCGACCAGTCGGCGGCCGAGTGACCCTTCTCCAGCCTCAGGCCGAGGACGTTCTCCACCATCATCCCCAGGCCGACCCGTTCGTAGCCGAGCAGCCGCCCGGCCAGCTCGGTGTCGAACAGCTCCCGGGGATGGAAGTTCAGCTCGGCCAGGCACGGCAGGTCCTGGGAGGCGGCGTGCAGCACGATCTCGGCGTCGGCGAGCGCCTCGTCGAGCCCGGACAGGTCGGGGCAGTGGGTCGGGTCGATCAGCGCGCTGCCCGCACCGGCGCGGCGCAGCTGTACCAGATACGCACGTCCGCTGTAGCGGTATCCCGAGGCGCGTTCGGCGTCGACGGCGACCGGCCCGGTGCCCTCGGCGAAGGCGCGCACGACACGTGCGAGATCGGCTTCGTCCTCGATGACGGGTGGGATTCCCTCTCGCGGCTCCAGCAGCGGAACGATGGTTGTCTCGTCGGTCACGTTCGGAAGGACTCCGGATCTTCGCGACGGCGTGGCGGCAGGCTCGCCACGTCGGGTGGCAGGGGTGGTATACCGGCCGCCAGGCACATCAGATCGCACCAGGCGGCGACATGGCCGGAGAGGTCCTCCTCCAGCGGAGACCAGGAGGCGCGCAGCTCCAGTTCCGTGGTCACCGGATCTCCGTCCTTGTTGCCGAAGCCCTCGGAAACCGCCTTGGTGACGGTGCCTCCGGCGGCGGCGTAGGCGACGCCGTGCGCGTCGAGTGACTCAGTGAGCCAGCTCCACGCGACGGGGCCGAGCAACGGATCCTCGGTGATCTCGGGCTCCATGTCGGCCCGGACGTAGGCGACCAGCCGGAACTGGCCGTCCCAGCCGCGCTGGCCGTCCGGGTCGAAGAGCATGATGAGACGGCCGACCGCGAGTTCGTCGTCGTCGCGGTAGACCGACGCGCCGATGGCGGCCGAGTAGGGGGCGAGGCGCTGTGGCGCCGGGATGTCCTCCAGCTCGATCTCCGGTCTGACCTCGGTGGGGCGCATGCTGGCTGCCGCGCGCGTGAAGGCGGCGGGAGCGGGCGGCGCGTCACCGGCGGTCATACCGGAAGCGTAGGTCGGAACTGAACGCATGGGGACCACTGGGGTGTGTGTAGGAGCCATCGGGACCGATCAAGCCACTGCCGCCGCCCGGTGGGGGGCGGGCACGTCCGCGTAGTGGGGGAAGGCATGGGGGGGCTGCCCGGACACCCGCTCGTCGGCACAGGAAGCGCAGTGCTCACCGCGGTGCTCAGGTGAACTCCACATCGTGGACATCGCACAGGCCTTTCGTCGGGTCGTGGTCCGACGTTGGCACGTCGCGCCGACATTTCCGCGCAACGTGCTCGGCGTGTCCCGAAAGTGGTGCCGGAATGATGCCGCGCGGTGACTTGGCGAACATTTGGCTCAGCCGAGGGCTGGGCCAGGTTCGTCAATGGGAGGAACTGTACCCGGAAACATGATCGCTTCGCGCGGCCCGTAGCCTCCCGGGGCGCTCCGCTCCAGGATTCCAGCCGGTGGGGCGGCGGACGAAGCGCTCGAAACGGGTAGAACCCTATCGTCATCATGACTTGAAGCTGTCTGGGTGTTGTTAGGTGTGATCTCATTTAATAACCGGTGATTTCATACCCAGAACGACGCTCAGCAGCCGTGAAGAACGGACCGCGTCACCGGCATGGCACCCTGGTGGGGTGACTCCCGAGCTCGCCGACTCTCCGTTCCTGCGCGCATGCCGCCGCCAGCCCGTCTCCCGCACTCCCGTGTGGTTCATGCGGCAGGCCGGTCGTTCGCTGCCCGAGTACCGGGCGGTGCGCGGTGAGGTGCCCATGCTCACCGCCTGCGCGACCCCGGATCTGATCGTGGAGATCACGATGCAACCCGTGCGCCGCTACGGCGTCGACGCGGCGATCTTCTTCAGTGACATCGTGGTGCCGCTCAGGGCGATCGGGATCGACCTCGACATCAAGCCCGGCGTCGGCCCGGTCGTCGCGGAGCCGATCAGGGACGCCGCGGGGATCGGCAGGCTCCGCCCGCTCGAACCCGGAGACGTCTCCTACGTCACCGAGGCCGTCGGCGCCCTGACCGCCGAGCTGGGCTCGACCCCCCTCATCGGCTTCGCGGGCGCGCCGTTCACCCTGGCCTCGTACCTCATCGAGGGCGGCCCCTCCAAGAACCACGACCACACCAAGGCCATGATGTACGGCAGGCCCGACCTGTGGCACGCCCTGATGGAGCGGCTGACCGGCATCACCGTCGGCTTCCTGCGCGTCCAGGCGGACGCCGGGGCCTCGGCCGTACAGCTCTTCGACTCCTGGGTCGGCGCCGTGGCGCCCGACGACTACCGCGAGTTCGTCATGCCCTACACCACCCGGATCTTCGAGGAACTGGCCGACCTGGACATCCCGCGCATCCACTTCGGCGTCGGCACCGGCGAGCTGCTCGGGCTGCTCGGCGAGGCCGGGGCGGACGTGGTCGGCGTCGACTGGCGGGTCCCGCTCGACGAGGCCGCCAGGCGCGTCGGGCCGGGCAGGGCGCTGCAGGGCAACCTCGACCCGGCGATCCTGCTGGCCCCGTGGGAGGTCGTCGAACGCAGGGCCGCCGACATCCTGGCGCGCGGGGCCAAGGCCGAGGGGCACGTCTTCAACCTCGGCCACGGCGTGCTGCCCTCGACCGATCCCGACCAGCTCGCCCGCCTGACGGACTTCGTCCACGAGGCCTCGACCCGCTGAGGCCGTCAGGTCTCCTCGGTCTCAGCCGGCCCGGAGACCCCGGCGGTCTCGGCGGGCTCGACCGGCTCCCGATCCGGTGCGGCGGGCGCGGACCCGCCCCTGAACAGACGCCGCAGGAGGACCACGGCCAGCCCGACCAGGCCCAGTACGGCCAGCCAGGGCAGCAGCGCGCCCAGCACGACGAGGCCGATCCCGACGGCCGAGACGAGGGACCGCCAGCCGGAGCGCAGACCGCCGAGGAAACCGGGGGACTCCTCCTCCGGTTCCTCGACGGTGACCTCAGGACCGATCAGGTTCAGCGTCAGCGTCGCCATGCTCGTCTGCGAGGCGAGCGTCTTCTGCCGGGCCTGGAGGGATTCGAGGTCGGCCTCGCGTGCCGAGACCTCCCGCTCGACGTCCAGCACCTCACCGATCGTCTTGGCCTTCTTCATGAGGGAGCGCAGCGAGTCGAGCGCGGCCTGCGACGACCGCAGCCGGCTCTCCACGTCGGCGACCTGCTCGGTGACGTCCTCGGTGTTCTGCTGCAGGGACTCCCGTCTGCCCAGCTCCCCGCCCAGGCGCTGCAGTACCCCCGGGTAGGCCGAGGGCGGGACCTTGAAGGTCAGGCTGGTCGAGGCGCGGTCACCGTAGCCGGTGTCCGACTTCTCCGTGGACAGGTAGCCGCCCGCCGTGGTGACGATCCGCCGCGCCGTGTCGGCCGCGGCGACGACGTCCTTGGCGCGGACGGTCAGCTCGGCCGTGTAGATGATCGCCCGATCCTGCGCGACCAGCTTCACCTGTTCGTCCCGCTTGGGTGCGGCCTCTTTCCCCGGTCGGGGGGACGACTCGGCCATCGCCGGTGCGGCCTGGTTCTCGGCGGAGCCACCCGAGTCCGGGATCGATCGCATGCTCTGTCCGGCGCAGGAGGACAGGGACAGCGCGATGGCCGTCACGCACACGCCGTACGCGAGTTTTCTCATGCCCCTGGAGACGGCCCCGGCGGCGGCGTGGTTTTGCCGGGGGGATCACGATGGCATCACGTTCCGGTACGGCCCGCCACGGGGCGGGGGGAGACACGCGGGCGGCCATGGCGGGAGGTACGGTCAGGAGTCATGGAAGGCAACCGGTGCCATGTGGTGGTCGTCGGCGGGGGGATCGCGGGTCTGGCGGCCGCGTGGTACCTCAGGCAGGGCGGTGAGGGCGTCCGGGTGACCGTGCTCGACGGCGCCCGGCGGATCGGCGGCAAGCTGTTCGCCTCCGAGGTCGCGGGTGTCCAGGTGGACGCCGGGGCGGAGGCCATGCTCGCGCGGCGCCCCGAGGGCAGGGCACTGGCCGAGGACGTCGGCCTCGGCGGGGAGCTACGCGACCCCGCGACGACCCAGGCGGCCATCCTCAGCAGGGGCGCGCTGCGTGCCATGCCCGCGGGGCAGGTCATGGGCGTCCCCTCGGACCTGGCCGCGCTGGTCAGGTCGGGGGTGCTGAGCCCCGCCGGTCTCGCGCGTGTCCCACTGGATCGTGTCCTGCCCGCCACCCTCGTCACGACCGACGTCTCCGTCGCCTCCTACATCAGGGCCAGGATGGGCGAGGAGGTCGTCGAGCGGCTGGTCGAGCCGATGCTCGGCGGCGTCTACGCGGGCCGGGCCGAGCGCCTGTCGCTTGAGGCGACGATGCCCGGGATCGCCGCGGCGGCCAGGTCGGAGCGGTCACTGCTCACCGCCGCCCGCGAGATCGTCACCGGGGCGCGGAAGGAAGGGCCGGTCTTCACCACGCTGCACCGGGGCATGGGCTCCCTGCCCGCGGCCGTCGCCGAGGCCTCCGGCGCGGAGATCAGGACCGGTGTCACGGTCAGGGAGCTGCGCCGTACCGAGAGCGGCTGGCGTCTCGTCGCGGGGCCGGTGCCCGAGCCCGAGGTGATCGAGGCGGACGCCGTGGTCGTCGCGGTGCCCGCTCCGGCGGCCGGTCGCCTGCTCGCGGCCGAGGTGCCCGGGGCCGCGGCCGAGCTGGCCAGGATCGAGTACGCCAGCATGGCCGTCGTCACGCTCGCCTACCCCAGGGCGGCCTTCCCCGTACCGCCGACCGGCAGCGGTTACCTGGTCCCGCCCGTCGAGCGGCGCGCGGTCAAGGCCGCCACGTTCAGCTCGGTCAAGTGGCCGCACCTGGCCGAGGCAGACCCCGATCTGGTCATGCTGCGCTGCTCCGTCGGCCGCCTGGGCGAGGAGGCGCTGCTCCAGCGCGACGACGCCGATCTGGTCGCCCTGGCGGTGGAGGAGATGGCCGAGGTCGCCGGGGCGCGCGGGCTGCCCCGCGACTCCAGGGTGACCCGCTGGGGCGGCTCCCTGCCGCAGTACGACGTCGGCCACCTCGACCGGGTGGCCCGCATCCGCGCGGCCGTCGCCTCGCACCCCGGCCTGGCCGTGTGCGGCGCCGCCTACGACGGCCTCGGCGTCCCCGCCTGCGTCGCGACCGCCCGTACCGCGGCGGCCCGGATTCTGGACCACCTGGATCCGGCGGGACAATGGCATGGGAAAGCTGATTCGCTGACGAAGGGGTGAGGACGACGGACGGGAACCCGCGGCCGAAGGCACGCGACCTGAACCAGGTGATCCGCTACACCATGTGGTCGGTCTTCCGGCTGCGCGAGCGCTGCCCGGCCAACCGCGAGGGCATGGCCGACGAGGTCGAGGACCTCCTGGCCCAGGTGGCGGAGAAGGACGTGGTCACCCGGGGTCTGTACGACGTCGCCGGGTTCCGCGCGGACGCCGACTTCATGTTCTGGTGGCACGCGCCGTCCGCCGACGACCTGCAGGAGACCTACTCCAGGTTCCGCCGCACCGAGCTGGGGCGGCTGGCCGAGCCCGTCTGGTCGGTCATGGCGCTGCACCGGCCCGCCGAGTTCAACAAGTCGCACATCCCGGCCTTCCTCGCCGAGGAGGAGCCACGCGGATACGTCTGCGTCTACCCGTTCGTCCGCTCCCTGGAGTGGTACCTCCTGGAGGACGCCGAGCGCCGTGCGATGCTGGCCGAGCACGGCAAGATGGCCCGGGAGTACCCCGACGTCAGGGCCAACACCGTCGCCTGTTTCGCGCTGAACGACTACGAGTGGATGCTCGCCTTCGAGGCCGACGAACTGCATCGCATCGTCGACCTCATGCGCACCCTGCGGGGCGCGCGGGCACGGCTGCACACCCGGGAGGAGATCCCCTTCTACACGGGCGTCCGCAAGCCGGCCGGAGAGCTGATCGCCGCGCTGCCGTAGTGGCGCCATGACACCGCCCCCGGGGGAGGCCCGGGGAGAACGACGCCGTCTGTGAGGCCGAGGATGGAAACGGGCGGGAACCGCCGCAGGAGGAGCCGGAGCCGGTCCCGTCTCCCGGGGACGCTCCGGGCGCTGGTCGGGGCGGCCGCGCTGGTCGCGGCGCTGCTGGTGCTCGGCGGCTCGCTGCTGCGGCCGGGCGCGCGCACGCAGGAGCAGGAGATGGGGCGGGCGCTGGTGACCGCCCCCGTGGCGGCGCCCGCCGAGACGGAGGGTCCGGCGAAGGACCCTGGGAAGGCCACCGGGAAGGCCGCGGAGAAGGCCACGGCCGACAAGCCGCGTAAGGCGAAGAAGGGGCAGGAGGCCAAGGCCGGGGGGCTGTCCAAGCACACCGACAAGCAGGCGCTGGCCTACTTCGTCGAGCACAAGGCGACCAAGCGTCTGAAGGACATCCGGATCGTCGGCGGCTACCTGCGCATCTACACCGACCTTCCCGACTCCGCGAGCAACTCCAAGCAGGCCCTCAAGCTCTGCGAGACGGGTCGTGACTATCTCGTCGGGGAGGTCGGCGATCCGAACCCGGTGGTCTTCGTCCAGGCGAGGTTCGGCGAGAACGGCAACCCCGTCCTGGCGAACATCATCGGCTCCAAGGACCGTGACTGCCGCCTCACCTACCCCGAGCCGAAGTGACGACGGGTCATCTCACCCGGACCCTGGTCCTGCCACAGATCCTGCAGCGCTGGGTGATCACCCGGCCAATGGTCTCGACGATCTCCCACCTGTGCCGGAGGTGCACGGTTGCTCCCTGAGCAAGAACACGTTGCGGAGGCGGTAGCGTACTTTGAGTTATGGCGCCGTGCCGTGCCGGGCTCCCGCGCTCCCCATGGGGGATCGCGTCGCGGGGCGCCGGGCGCCGGTTATTCGGCGGGTTCGAGCCGCAGGGACACGGAGTTGATGCAGTAACGGTCGTCGGTCGGGGTGCCGTAGCCCTCGCCGTGGAAGACGTGACCGAGGTGGGAGTCGCAGGTCGCGCACCGGACCTCGACCCGGACCATGCCCAGCGAGCGGTCCTCGATCAGGGTCACCGCCTCCGACTGCGACGGCTCGTAGAAGCTGGGCCAGCCGCAGTGGCTGTCGAACTTGGTGTCCGAGCGGAACAACTCGGCCCCGCAGGCCCGGCAGCTGTAGACGCCCTCGGTCTTGGTGTCGACGTACTCACCGGTGAAGGGGCGCTCGGTGCCCGCCTGGCGGAGCACGTGGAACTCCTCGGGAGAGAGCTGGACGCGCCATTCGGCGTCGCTCTTGACCACCTTTTCCATCCCTCAAGCCTATGCGCTCCCGGCGGTGTCCCCGGGTGGTTCCCGCCGTACACCCGGGAGGAAAAAATCTTGGAGGCGAAGCATCCATTTATGCCGGTTTTGGCGTCTTTAGAGATGTGGGGGGTATTTCGCCTTCCTGCTGAAGGGTGAGATCGTCCGCCCGGTCGTCCGAGGATCAACAGGACGGCCGAAGAACGCCGCCGGCCGGGTGACGCGCCAGCGCTCGGACCGGAGAGCAGGTGGACGGTCACGTGGTCCGTCCCGTCGAGTACGCGGTCCCGCCGCCGCGGCGGCTCCGGGACGGACCCGCCCCACGGCCCGTCGTGTGGGAGCGGGCCCCTGAGGGCTCACAAGGGGTACGGTCGGACGTATGCCGTCGCCGTACATCGAACTCACTGTCGAAGACAGGGTGATCAAGGTCACCAATCCCGACAAGGTCTACTTCCCCGAGATCGGGGTGACCAAGCGGGAGCTCGTCGAGTACTACGTGAGCGTGGGCGAGGGGGCACTGCGCGCCCTTCGTGACCGTCCCACCCACCTCAGGCGCTACCCGGACGGGGTCGAGGGGGAGGAGATCTACCAGAAGCGGATGCCCGTCAAGCGGCCCGACTGGGTGCGCACGGCCACGGTCCGCTTCCCCAGCGGGCGCACCGCCGACGCGTTGTGCGTGACCGAGGTCGCCTCCCTGGCCTACTGCGCCAACCTGGGCACCATCGACTTCCACCCCTGGCAGGTGCGCTCCGGTGACACCGAGCACCCCGACGAACTGCGCGTCGACGTCGACCCGCAACCGGGAACGGGCTTCGCGCAGGCGCGGCAGGTGGCCTTCACGGTCCGCGACATCCTCCAGGAGCTCGGCGTGACCGGCTTCGCCAAGACCTCGGGCGGCCGGGGCGTCCACGTGGCCGTGCGCATCGAGCCGCGCTGGGACTTCGTCCAGGTGCGCCACGCCGGCATCGCCCTCGCCCGCGAGGTCGAGCGCCGGGTGCCCCACCTGGCCACCACCGCCTGGTGGAAGGAGGAGCGGGGCGAGCGGATCTTCATCGACTACAACCAGAACGCCCGCGACCGGACCCTGGCCGCCGCCTACTCGGTGCGGGCCAGGCCGAACGCCCCGGTCTCGGCCCCGCTCACCTGGGAGGAGCTGGCCGACGCAGACCCGCGCGACTTCGACATCCGCACGGTTCCGGCCCGCTTCGCCAAGCTGGGCGACGTGCACGCCGCGATCGACGACCAGGCCTTCTCGATCGAGCCACTGCTCGAATGGTACGAACGCGACGGCGCGCAGGACCTGCCCTATCCCCCCAACTACCCCAAGATGCCCGGCGAGCCGAAGCGGGTGCAGCCGAGCAAGGCGCGAGACTGATCCACCGGCCCCTCAGCGGGCCAGGATGTCGTCCAGGTCGTAGGAGACGGGCTGTTCGAGCTGCTCGAACGTGCACGACTCCGGGGTCCGGTCGGGACGCCAGCGGCGGAAGTGGGCGGTGTGCCGGAAACGCGTGCCCTCCATGTGGTCGTAGGCGACCTCGATCACCAGCTCGGGCCGCAGCGGCACGAACGACAGGTCCTTGGTCGCGCTCCACTTGGAGATCGCCCCGGGCAGGGACTCGGCGCTCCACGGGTGACCGTCCTGGCTCACGTACGGCGCCAGCTCCTCGACCAGCTCCGCCCTGCGCTTCATCGGGAAGGAGGCCGCGACGCCGACGTGCCTCAGGGCGCCCTCGGCGTCGTAGAGGCCGAGCAGCAGGGAGCCGACCACCGGCCCCGACTTGTGCTCGCGGTAGCCCGCGACCACGGCGTCCGCCGTGCGCTCGTGCCTGACCTTGAACATCGCCCTCTTGTCCGGCTGGTACGGCAGGCCGCCGGGCTTGGCCACGATGCCGTCGAGCCCGGCGCCCTCGAACGTCTCGAACCACTCGGCCGCCCGCTCCTGCGAGGTGGTCACCGGTGTCAGCCGTATGCTCCGGCCCGCGTCGCCGAAGATCGACTCAAGGCGTGCCCTGCGCTCGGCGAAGGGGACCTCCATGAGGGACTCGTCGCCGAGGGCAAGCAGGTCGAAGGCGACGAACGAGGCGGGCGTCTGCTCGGCCAGCAGCCTCACCCGGGAGGCCGCGGGGTGGATGCGCTGCTGCAGGGCCTCGAAGTCGAGCGCCTGGCCGCCGCGGATGACGATCTCCCCGTCCACCACCACCCGCTCGGGCAGCTCCGCCCGCACCGCCTCCACCAGCTCGGGGAAGTAGCGCGTGAACGGCCGTTCGTTGCGGCTGCCGAGGTAGACCTCGTCGCCGTCACGGAAGACGACGCACCGGTAGCCGTCCCACTTCGGCTCGTAGAGCATGGTGCCGTCCTGCGGCGGCAGGGACTTGACGGCCTTGGCCAGCATCGGTGCGACCGGGGGCCGCAGCGGCAGGTTCATGTCACTCCTCGTCGTCCGTTCGTCGGGCTAGCCTGACCTTTCTACCGGAGAGGACGGACATACCTGGTGAACAGGAAACCGTCCTCCTCCAGGACGTGGGCCAGGTCCAGCCGGACCGACGCCGGAAGGCCGTTGAGGATGCGCGCCGCGGGGCCGCCGGTCAGCATCGGGCTCACCGTCAGGCACAGCTCGTCGACCAGGTCGGCCTCGGCGAGCTGGGCGTTGACCTTGGGGCCGCCCTCGCACAGCACCCGCCCCAGGCCGCGTGAGGCCAGCTCGGCCAGCGCCGCGGCCAGGTCGATCCGGTCGCCACCGGCCACGATCACCTCGGCCACCTCGGCCGTCTCCGCACGCCGCCGCGCGGGAGCCGCCTCACAGGTGACCACGATCGTCCTGGCGTACGGCTCGGCCTCGGTGAACAGCGGGCTTTCGAGGTCCAGGTCGAGCAGCCGGGTGAGCACGGCCACCGGCGGCGCCGCAGGACGCCCCGCACGCAGGTGACGCCACGACTCCCGGGGCCTGGCGGGGCCGTACCCCTCGGCCCTGACCGTCGTGGCGCCGGCCAGGACGACGTCGGCCTGCCCGCGCAGCACCCCGAAGATCCGCCGGTCGCCACGGCCCGACAATCCGCCGGACAGCCCGTCGAGCCAGGCGGCCCCGTCGGCGCTGGCCACCATGTTGAGCCGGACGCACCGTTCGCGGGGATAGGCGTAGAGCCGGGCGAGATCGACCTCGTCGGAGGCGGCCGGGTGGATGAGACGCATCCTCCTACCTTGGCACAGGAGACCGTACGGCCCTCCCGCGAGAACGTTCGGTAACGGATTCGACACTTCCGGTGAAATCGGGGCGAGTGGCGTTACATGATGCGGCAAAAGAGACGGGGAGGCAGTGTGGGGCTGGCCGCGATCGTGACGTGGTTGATCACCGCGATGTTCGGCGTCCGCCTGTTGCGGCTGTGGCTGCTCCACGGCGGGCCACGCAGCCAGGCGGCGAAGGTCACCCGCTTCCCCGCCGCGCTGCTCTTCGCCCACCCGATGCTCGCCATGTCGGCCCTGAGCTGCTGGGGCGCCTACCTGGTCACCGACCGCCGGGTGCTGGCCTGGCTGGCGTTCGGGGCGCTCGCGCTGACGGCCCTGCTCGGCTTCACCATGTCCACCCGCTGGCTCGGCGGCGGCCGTCACGCGCGCGGCGCCGGCCAGCGCCCGCCGGTCCTCACGATCCTGCTGCACCTTCTCGCCGGGCTGACCACCTTCGTCCTCATCCTGCTGACCAGGCCCTAGCGAGGCGCCGTCAGGGGCGGCGGCAGCGCAGGATCCTGATCGAGCGGGAGGTCACCGGGACGTGGGCGTCGGCGGGCCAGGGCCCCTCGTGGGCGGCCTCGTCGCCGCCCTCCCGCGCGGTGTCCAGCACGGACAGCCAGCGCGCGCCGTACCTGGCGCCGGGGACGGTGAAGGTCAGGTCCTCGTGGTGGCCGTTGATCAGCAGCAGGAACGAGTCGTCCACGATCGGCTCGCCACGCGGGCCGGGTTCGGTGATGGCCGCGCCGTTCAGGAAGACCGCCAGCGACTTGGCGTAGCCGGTGTGCCAGTCGGCGGCCGACATCTCCTCGCCCGAGGGGGTCAGCCAGACGATGTCGCGGGTGCCGTCCTCGGCCTTGCGGCCGTGGAAGAACCGGCGCCGCCGGAAGACGGGGTGCTCGCGCCGCAGCTCGGACAGCCCCCTGACGAAGTCCAGCAGCTCCTTGTCGGTCCCGGCCGGGGACCAGTCGATCCAGGAGATCTCGTTGTCCTGGCAGTAGGCGTTGTTGTTGCCGCCCTGGCTCCTGCCGAACTCGTCGCCGGCCAGCAACATCGGCACGCCCTGCGAGACGAACAGGGTGGTCAGCAGGTTGCGGCGCTGACGGCGGCGCAGGGAGGTGATCTCCGGGTCGTCGACCGGACCCTCGGCGCCGCAGTTCCACGAGCGGTTGTCGTCGGTGCCGTCCCGGTTGTCCTCCCCGTTGGCCTCGTTGTGCTTGCGGTCGTAGGAGACCAGGTCGGTGAGAGGGAACCCGTCGTGGCAGGTGACGAAGTTGATGGAGGCGACGGGACGGCGCCCCGAGGTGGCGTACAGGTCGGCCGAACCGGTCAGCCGCGAGGCCAGCTCAGGCAGCGCCGAGCCGTTGCCGCGCCAGAAGTCGCGCACGCTGTCGCGGTACTTGCCGTTCCACTCGGTCCACAGCGGCGGGAAGTTGCCGACCTGGTAGCCGCCGGGCCCCACGTCCCACGGCTCGGCGATCAGCTTCGCCTGGGAGATGACCGGGTCCTGCTGGATCAGGTCGAAGAAGGCGCTCAGCCGGTCCACGTCGTGCAGCTCACGGGCCAGGGCGGAGGCCAGGTCGAACCGGAAGCCGTCCACGTGCATCTCCAGGACCCAGTAGCGCAGCGAGTCCATGATGAGCTGCAGGGCGTGCGGGGAGCGGACGTTGAGGGAGTTGCCGCAGCCGGTGTAGTCGAGGTAGTAGCGCCGGTCTCCGTCGTGCAGCCGGTAGTAGGCCGCGTTGTCGATGCCCCGGAAACCCAGCGTCGGCCCCATGTGGTCGCCCTCGGCCGTGTGGTTGTAGACCACGTCGAGGATGACCTCGATCCCGGCGTCGTGCAGCGCCCGCACCATCGCCTTGAACTCCAGCACCTGCTCGCCGCGCTGCCCCGAGCTCGAATAGGCGGCGTGCGGGGCCAGGTAGGCGATCGTGTTGTAGCCCCAGTAGTTCGTCAGCCCGCGGGCGACCATCGCGTGCTCGGGCACGAACTGGTGCACCGGCATCAGCTCGACCGCGGTGACGCCCAGGGCCAGCAGGTGGTCGATGACCGCCGGGTGCGCCAGCCCCGCGTAGGTGCCGCGCTGCTCGGGCGGCACCGCGGGGTGGCGCATGGTGAGCCCCCGCACATGCGCCTCGTAGATCACGGTCTGGTGGTACGGCGTGCGCGGCGGCCGGTCGTTCCCCCAGTCGAAGAACGGGTTGACCACCACGTTCTTCGGCATGAAGGGGGCGCTGTCGTCGTCGTTCCTGCTGGCCGGGTCGGTGAAGGGGTAGGAGAACAGCGACTCGTTCCACCTCAGTTCGCCCTCGACCGCCTTGGCGTAGGGGTCAAGCAGCAGCTTGGCGGGGTTGCAGCGGTGGCCGCGCGAGGGGTCGTGGGGGCCGTGCACGCGGTAGCCGTACCGCTGGCCGGGGGCGACCCCGGGGAAGTAGCCGTGCCAGACGAAACCATCCACCTCGGGCAGGTCGACGCGCTCCTCACGGCCGTCGTCGTCGAACAGGCACAGCTCGACGCGTTCGGCGACCTCGGAGAACACCGAGAAGCCGGTGCCCGCGCCGTCCCACGTGCCGCCCAGGGGGTAAGGCTCTCCCGGCCAGATCTCGCGCATGCGGCCCTCAATCTCCCTCAGCTAGCCCTCGTGCGCACAGGTGCCGTCGCCCTCCTCACCCTGGTCCGGGGGACACGAAACGAGGGGGCGGGAGCTCACAAGGTGTGCGGACTTTCCTCTGACGGTCTCGGCGGTCTCGGCCGGACGGTGGCCGTGAAAGAGGGACGGCCCGCCCGGCTGAATGGGGGTCGCCTGAGTGTACGCGCCCGGGGTCACCGGGTGGAACGCCTGGCCGCAAGGCTTTAACCTGCGCTTTTCCCGCCTCGCGGGGATGGGACGCAGGTCTCCCGGCCGCGCCGCTGAGGCGGGCACGGCCGGAAGACACGCTCGATCAGCCGACCAGTTCGGCGTTGAGGCTGATCGTGGTGCCGGAGAGGGCCTTGCTCACCGGGCAGTTGGCCTTGGCCGTCTCGGCGGCCTTCTGGAACTCCTCCGCCGACAGGCCCTCGACCTGGCCGCGGACGGAGATGACGATCCCCGTGATGCCCTCGCCCGGCTGGAAGGTCACCTCGGCCTTGGTCTCCAGGGACTGCGGCGGGGTGCCCGCCTGGGCCAGGCCGTGGGACAGGGCCATCGAGAAGCAGGAGGAGTGCGCCGCCGCGATGAGCTCCTCGGGCGAGGTCTTGCCGTTGGCCTGCTCGGCCCTGGAGGGCCAGGACACGTCGAAGGTGCCCACCTTGGACGAGTCCAGCGAGACGGTGCCCGATCCGTCGAGGAGCGAGCCCTTCCACTGGGTCGTCGCGGTACGTGTCGTCGCCATGGCGATGTCCTTTCGATCACGAAGCGTTAACCAGGAACGACCCTACTCGCCGAGATCACGAGGCTTGTCCCCGGAGCCGTCCGTCGCCCCCGTTCCCGAGGCGATTCGATTACCCGGCGTTACCTTACAAATGGAATCTGTAATCGATCCCTTGGTGGTGGACGTAAGAAACATGACGCCAGGTGGGGAAGGGGCGACCGTGCCGGAGGACGAGGAGAAGTGGTTCGAGGAGATGTTCCGCGCCTTCTACGAGCCCGTCTGGGCCTACGCGGCGCGCCGGGTCGGCTTCACCGGGGCCGATGACGTCGCCTCGTGCACCTTCCAGACGGCCTGGCGTAAGAGGAACAGGATTCCCAGGGACGACGACCGCGCCGTCGTCGCCTGGCTGTACCGCGTCGCCTGGGGGCACGTGCGCAACGCCACCCGCGGCGAGGGGCGCAGACAGCGCCTCATGGCGCTGCTGAGACAGCTGCCACCGGAGCTGTCCGGTGACGGGACACACGACGAGGAAGAGGTCAGGACCGCGATGGAGACGGCCATGGCGCGCCTGCGCCCCAAGGACGGAGAGGTCCTCCGCCTGCACTACTGGGAGGACCTCGCGATCGATGAGATCGGCGGGGTTCTCGGTCTGACGCCGAACGCGGTCAGGGTACGGCTGTGCCGGGCCCGCATGAGGCTGGCGGACCTGCTGCGGGGCATGTGCCTGTGGTGCGAGGAGGCGGGCCGGTGAGGGCGCGGGGACGAGACCGGTTCCGCGAGCTCATGGTCCGCTGCAACCCCGTGCCCCCGCACGAGGCGCGGCGGAGGATGGGCGACGGGCAGGAGGAGGTCCTACGGCGGATCATGAGCGAGAGCACCCCCCGGCGGGCGCGGGGCAGGGGGTCGGTCCTGGTGGTGGCCCTGCTGGCGACCGCCGTCGCGGTGGCGGTCCTGCCGAGGGTCGTGCAGCGGGGACAGCCGGGAGACCGGCAGGGGGCGGGGGAGGGCCCGCCGCCGGGCGCCGCCGCCTCGCGCACCGGCCCGCCCATCACCGCGGACCTGGCACGGATCGTCCACCTGTCGGCGGTCGAGCCGCTGCGCGGCCATCCGCTCCCGATGTCGTCCTTCCCCCGGGCCTCGGCAGGGTTGCTCGGCCTGGCCCGGCTCGCCGGTTCCCGCCCGGGCAGGCAGGAGGGGCCGTGGAGCTACGTCGAGACCGAGGAGTGGCTGCTGGCCACCAGCGTCACCCGGGACGGCACGACCTCGCGGATGACACCGTGGGTCGTCAGCCGCTGGACGCCGCAGGACGATCGGGGCACCTACCACAGGACGCGCAGGCCAGGAAGGCCGTTCGGGAGCGGCGGCTGGGCCGGTATCACGCCAGGGGCCGACCAGGCGACGGCCACCGAGGGCGGTGATAACACTGAGACCGGCGCCGCGGCGGACCTCGGCCCCAGGGCGGCCGCTCTGTCGCGCTCCGAGGAGGAGCTGCGCGACCAGCTGCTCGACGGGGAGCCGCAGGCGGGCATGACGCGCACGCACCGCCTGGTCAGGGCCGTCGAGGACCTGCACTCCCACGACGTGGTCGAGCCCGACCTCCGCGCGGCTCTGTGGCGGACGCTCGCCGCCCAGGAAGACCTGCGGGACATCGGGCAGGTCAGGGACCGCAACGGCAGGCCAGGGCGGGCCTTCGGGTTCGAGGACGGGCCGCTGCTCGGGGTGTTCGTCGTCAGCTCGGCGACCGGTGGGCTGCTGGCGACCGAGCTGATCAGGCTCACGGGCCCGGGGGAACCGCGCCCGGCCGTCGAGGAGTACCGGACCTACCTCACCGCCCGGTGGGTCGCCGGTCCCGGCCTGACCTCATGACCGGCGGCGGCGCCGTACGGTGCGATCCCGCCCAAACCGTACGGCGCCGTCGCCCTCTCATCGGCCGGGGCACTCACGCAGGCTGGGATGGGCGTTGACCCAGCGCCGGTCGGCGACACCCCGGAGATTGCCGTATCCCGACCCGCCGGGAAAACAGGCCCCCTCCTCGTCCCGGTTCCTCTTGACGAGGAAGACGAAGGGGCGGTCGTTCCTGAGGGACATGAAGAGGCCGATCCCGTCGACCCTCCTCGTGCCCGGCACCTTGATGGCCTGCCGCGATCCCTCGTAGGCCCTGCGGTCGTAGAGGCAGACCGCGTTGCCGGGAACGCCGTCCTCGTCGCAGTCGTGCTCGGCGCCACGCCTGGCCGGGCCGCACGACGGGGGCCGGAAGGTGATCACCTCGGCGCCGTCGTCGTAGGAGACCGTGTCCGGCGGGACGAAACGCCCGTCGGGTGCCTTCGCGAGCTGTTCGGCCACCGCCCGCGCGACGTCGGCCTGACACGGGGAGGGACGTTCGACGGAGGGCGGCACCGGCGTGGCCGGGGGACCGGTGAGCAGGCAGGAAAGCGCGCCGCACACCGCTCCCAGGGCTTTCAGGCTGGTCGTCATGTTCGATCCTTTTGGTGGGGGTGAAACCGGCCGTCTTCCGAGGGCGGGGACGGGCCGGAAACGACGCGTCCGCCGGGGAGGGGCCGCTCTCGCGCCCTCGCGGATCAATGAATATCCGGCCGCCGCTCGTAATGAACTCCGCTGCGACGGACGTTTACCACCGGAGAGCAATTCTTTGTCAGGACGGAGCGCTTCGGATGAGGACCCCCGGACCGGCCCGCACGGGCCACCGCGATCCGCTGCCGAGGGACGGCAGCCGGGACTGCGGCGTGCTGGAACGGGTGATCCACCGGCGTTGGACGGGGACACCGCGCAGGGAGCTCGTCGCCGCGATCGACGAACTGGCGAGCTTGCCGGTCCACCTGGCGACCCGGCTGTCCGAGGACCTCGACGGGATCTGGCTCGGCGCCGACCTGCTGCCCGAGCCGCCAGAGCCGGACGACTCCTGCGACGCGCGGGTCGCCGCGGAGTCGGCGGGCATCCACATGGGGCGCACGATCGTCGTCACCGGAGGGGCGCACTCGTCGGGCTCGCTGGTCCACCACATGATCGGTCACGCCCTGTGCCAGATGGACGAGATGGACCAGACCCCTGAGTGGCGCCGGATCATGCGCTTCTGCCGCCCCCTGCTGGTTCTCGACCGCTACCGCGACTGCCCGGCCGAGTGGTGGGCGGAGAGCTACGCGCTGTGCGCCGCCAACCGGCTCGACCGGCTGACCAGGCTGCTCGCCGACGACGTCCAGAGCGCGGCGGCCGTCGCCGCCTACCACCAGAGACGCCAGGGATGGGTCAGATGACGGCCCGGCCGATCACGGCCTCCAGGTCGAGGCCGGGCGGCAGGGTGCCGAAGGCACGGCCCCCCTCACCGGCCAGCCGGGAGGCGCAGAAGGCGTCGGCGACGGCCGCGGGCGCCAGCCGTACGAGCAGGGAACCCTGCAGGACCAGGGCCATGTCCTCGGCGATCCGGCGGGCGTTCGCCTCGGCGGCGGAGAGATCGCCGAGCGCGCCCAGCAGGGCACGCAGCCGTACGACCGCCGCGTCGAGACGCCGGTCGGCCCCCCTGGCGAGCGCGACCTCCGCGAGGAACGCCTCGACGGCCTCCGGCTCACGCCCCAGAGCACGCAGCACGTCCAGCGCCGCGACGTTTCCCGAGCCCTCCCAGATGCCGTTGAGCGGTGACTCGCGCAGCAGCCTGGGCATCTGGGAGTCCTCGACGTAGCCGTTGCCGCCCAGGCACTCCATCGCCTCGGCCGCGTGGGCGGGGGCGCGCTTGCACACCCAGTACTTCGCGACCGCCAGCGCGGTACGGCGCAGCGCCGCCTCGGACCGGTCCCCGGCGACGGCCCGGTCGGTGGCCCCGGCGAGCCGGGTCATCAGCGTGGTCGCCGCCTCCGACTCCAGGACGAGATCGGCCAGGACGTTGCGCATCAGCGGCTGGTCGGCCAGCCTCCTGCCGAAGGCGGCGCGGTGCGTGGCGTGGTGGACGGCCCTGACCGCGCCGTACCTCATCCCGGCGGCCGAGCCGATCACGCAGTCGAGCCGGGTCATGTTCACCATCTCCAGGATGGTCCGCACGCCCCGGCCCTCCTCACCGACCGGCCAGGCGAACGCCCCCTCGTACTCCACCTCGGCGCTGGCGTTCGACCGGTTGCCCAGCTTGTCCTTCAACCGCACCAGGCGCATGGCGTTGCGGGTGCCGTCCGGCAGGACGCGGGGCAGCAGGAAGCACGACAGGCCTCCCGGCGCCTGGGCGAGCACCAGGAACGCGTCGCACATCGGGGCGGAGTTGAACCACTTGTGGCCGGTCAGCGCGTAGCCGCCGCCGGCGAGGGGCTCGGCCCTCGTGGTGCCCGCACGAACGTCTGAGCCGCCCTGCTTCTCGGTCATCGCCATCCCGGCGAGCACCCCGCGCTTGCCCAGCGGCGGCCGGAGCCCGAAGTCGTAGCTCCTGGACGTCAGCAGCGGCTCCCATTCGGCGGCGAGGGCGGGGGCGTGACGCAGCGCGGCGACCGAGGCGTAGGTCATCGAGATCGGGCAGCCGTGCCCCGCCTCGACCTGGCTCCAGAGGTAGAACCCGGCCGCGCGGGCCACGTGCGCGCCGGGCCTGGCATCGGCCCAGGGCGCGGCGTGCAGCCCCTCGCCGACCGCGACGGCCATCAGCTCGTGCCAGGCGGGATGGAACTCGACCTCGTCGATCCGGTGGCCACGGGCGTCGTGGGTGCGCAGGACCGGCGGATGCTCGTTGGCCAGGCGCCCCCACTCGGCGGCCCGCGCTGAGCCCGCGAGCACGCCCAGCGCCCGCACCTCCCCCGTGGCCCAGCCCGCCCCCTCACGCTCGACGCCGGCCAGGAGGGCGGCGTCGTCGGACACGTCGTGCCCGACGAGCGGCGGAACCTGGTTGAAGACGTCGTGGGTCATCCAGTCAGGCCTCCTTGACCAGGTCGCGCAGGTAGTCGTCGTCCTCGTCGCTCTCGGCGAGGACCCGCTCGACCCCCTGCCTGGCCCGCGGGTCGCCGCGCACCAGCAGGCCGCGCGTCGCCTCGGCCACCGTGCCCAGCTCCTCGTCGCCGAGTCGCGCCGCCAGCGCGTCACGGATCGGCCCGCCGTCCTCGGACAGCCCGGCCAGGCCCATGGTCGCCCACTCGCGCACCTCCTCGTCGGGGTCCTCGCTCATCGAGATGAGCAGCGCGAGCCCCTCGGCGTGGCCGGGCGGCAGCACGGCGGCCAGCGCGGCCGGGTCAGCCTGGGTGCGGGTCCAGCCCGGGGCGGTGACGATCTCCAGCACCTCGGGCAGGGAGCGGGGGTCGGCGTGGTGGCCGAGCGCGCCGAGCACCGAGCGCAGCACCCGCTCGTCGCCCTCGGTGGCCGCCATCCGCCGCAGGATCGGCAGGGTCCGGTCGAGGAAGGGCCGCTCGTCGTCGGTGAAGCCGAACTCGGCGAGCACGTCGACGCCGAACTCCCGCCTGCGCGGGTCCTCACTGACGCACAACCGCGCCGCGGCCTCGAACGTCTCCTCGTCCGCGCGCTTGCTCAGCGCGCCCGCGATCGTCCACCAGGTCTCCGCCTCCTCGTCGACGTCCCGGTACGGCAGCGCCCGCTCGACCAGCGTCTCGACGCCGGGAAGCTGACCGGTCGCCTCCTCCAGGAGGGTCGCGACGGCCGCGTGGCCGCGCTGGCAGCGCAGCTCGGCCAGCCGTTCCCCGTCCTGGCTCACGGCGGCGACGGTCACCAGGTCGGTGCCGTCGGAGGCCCGGCTGCGGCCGACGACGAACTGGGAGTCCTCGGGGACCTGCTCGGTGAGCTGTTCGAGCAGCGCGCTCTCCAGCTGGGTGCCCAGCCAGTCGTAGGCGATGGCCAGCGGGGTGTCGCCCTCGCCGTCGGGCCTGTCGGCCTCGGCCCCGCGCTCCAGGAGCACCCGCGTCGCGCCGAGCGCCCCGCGCCTGGCGGCCAGGGTGAGCGCGGTCTCGCCGCTCTCGTTGGCCTCCTCCGGGTCGGCCCCGGCGTCCAGCAGCGCCGTGAGGGCCTCCTCCCGGCCGTTCGAGGCGGCCCAGAGCAGCGCGGTCCAGCCGTCCTCCTCCCTGGCCGAGGGGTCGGCCCCGGCGCGGAGCAGCGTCTCCACGGTCTCGACACGGCCCAGGGCGGCGGCCGCGCACAGGGGCAGGCCCTCCTCCTCGCCGCCGCTGATCCTGCCCGGGTCGGCCCCGTGCGCCAGCAACGCCTCGACGATCGCCGTCCTGCCACCCGCGGCGGCGGCGTACAGCGCCGTGCTGTGCCCGGCCGCCTCGGGGTCGGCGCCGAGGCCGTCCCGGAGCAGGCGCTCGACGCGCTCGACGTCACCGCGGGCGACCGCCTCAAGAAGTTCTTGGTACATGAGGGGACCCTAACCTGTTCCCGCCCTCCTCAGGGGCGGTCATGTCCTCCTCAGGGAGGAGCTGTTGACCGGACAACTCGCGATATGTTGTGAGTTATGAGCGATCCCGGTGCGATGCGAATCTCGGACGCCGAGAGGGAGGCCACCGTCGAGTGGCTGCGTGTCGCCTCCGTCGAGGGGCGGCTGACGCTCGGGGAGCTGACCGAGCGCACCGAGGCGGCCTACACCGCCGTCACCCAGGCCGAGCTGGCCGTCATCACCTCGGACCTGCCCGGCACAGGACGCTCAGCCCCGGCTCCCGCCCCCGCCTACGAGCCGCAGGGGCGGCCCCCGGGAAGGGCGCGGAAGTGGTTCGTCGCGGTGATGAGCGAGTCGAAGCGCCGCGGCAAGTGGCGCATCGACCAGGGGCTCGGCGCGGTCGCCGTGATGGGCGGGGTCGTCCTCGACCTGCGCGAGGCCGAGGTCCGCACCGACGTGGTCGACATCGTCGTCACCGCGGTCATGGGCGAGGTGAAGATCATCGTGCCGGACGGCGTGGACGTCGAGCTGGACGGCATCGCGATCATGGGGGAGAAGAAGGTCAAGGTCAACGAGGCGCCGCCCGGCGTGAACGCGCCGCTGATCCGGGTCAAGGCGTACGTGCTCATGGGCGAACTCAAGGTGATCGGCGACTCCAGGACCAAGCCCCTGAAGAAGCAGTGGGCCGCCTGGCGGGAGCAGTGGCGGGAAATGCGCGGAGAGCTCACGGGGGAACAGCACGGTCCCGGCTCACACGGCCGGCACGGCTCCGACCGCCGCGACGACCGGCGCTAGCCTCCCTCTGCCGTCCCGTACGGCCGTGCAACGTTCCCGGGGGTCTGGACGGTAGTGATCGGTGAACATCACCGATCAGTGAGGACCATCGGATGCGAGACCGGGCCGACTTCGAAGGCTACGTCGCGCAACGCTCGGCCCGTCTGCTGCGCACCGCCTATCTGCTCTGCCGCGACTGGGGGCAGGCGGAGGACCTGACGCAGACGGCGCTGGCCAAGGCGTGGCTCGCCTGGCGCAGGGTGCGCGACGACCCCGACCCGTATGTGTACCGGATCCTGGCCAACACCCACGCGAGCTGGTGGCGCAGGAGATGGCGGTCGGAGATCCCGACAGGGAGCCTGCCGGAGAACGTCCTGGAGGACCCCTCGGACGGATTCGGCGTCCGCGAGGAACTCCGTACGGCACTGGCCGCCCTGCCCGCCAAGCAGCGGGCGGTGCTGGTGCTGCGCTACTACGCGGACCTGCCGGACGGGCAGATCGCCGAGATCCTCGGCTGCTCGGCGGTCACCGTACGCAGCCAGGCCGCCAGGGCGCTGGCCAAGCTGCGCGTCGATCCCGCGGCCAGGGCCGCGGCCACCCTCGGGGAGCTGACATGACGAACATCGAATCCGAGCTGCGCGACCTGCTGCGACAGGACGCCGAGCGGTGGGAGGGCGCCGGGGGCGGCGTCACCGTTGCCCGGGTCCACGAGCGCGTCCGCGGGATCAGACGGCGCAGGATCGGCCTGCTCGGCGGTGCCGCCGGGGTGGGGCTCGCCGTCGCCGCCACCCTGATCCTGCCGGTCACCGGGGTCCCGGAGAGCACGGACGACACCTGGAACGGCGTCATGTCCGCGGCCTCATCACCCGGCTACGGCGTCGCCTCCAGAAGCAAGGTCGTCCTCGACGAGCGGTTCACCAAGATGGGCGAGCGCGTCGCCTTCGACATCCCCAGAAAGACGGACCGGGGCAACGCGACGGCGATGATCTCCTGCCCGCGCGGGGCGGAACTGCTCTACTGGGAGGACGGCGTCTACCGCAACGCCCTGTCATGCGCCGAATGGCTGCCCGGCACCGACAAGAAGTTCAGAGACGGCGTCAACCTGACCGTGCGACGGGGCTCGCGCTTCGAGGTCGCCGTGCTCCCGGCGGGTTCCGTCGCCCGGCTGGGCAGGACACTCGTCACCGGGGAGGACGCGCGCCGGGTGCTCGACCTCGCGAACGGGGGGCGGGCCGACATGCGGTTCAGGGTCACCGACACGTGGATCGAACCCTGCGAGAACGGACCCGACTGCACCTTCGTGGACGGGAGCACCCCTGAGCCCACGATGACCGTGACCGTCACTCCCAGCCCTCCCAAGCCTTCGCCTTCGCCCTCCGTCACCATCACGATCACCATCACCCCCGTCCATCCCACCACCGGTGGAACGGGGTCAGGCGGTGGCTGAGCGCTCCAGCCCGCCCAGGGCCTGCTCGTAACGTTCGATTAACACGGTGGCCAGCTCGGGGGCGGCGCCGAGGACGTCCGCGACGACCTCGGCGCCCACGGCCGTCGTGTCACGGCGGATCTTGTCGGCGAAGTGGCCGGGGGCCAGCAGGTAGGGGGCCACGACCACCCGAGGGGCCCCCGCGCGCAGCAGCCGTAGGACCTCCTCCTGCGGCGTCGGCTCCGCGGCCGTGGCGTAGGCGGCGGTCACCGACCACCAGCCCCGGCGCCGTCCCCACTGGGCGGCCACCCCGGCGACCGTCGCGTTGGCGCTGCGGCTGCTCGACCCGGCCGAGACCAGCACGACCGCGGTCGAGGGGTCCCCGGCCTCGACCCCCGCCTCGGCCAGACGCCGCTCAAGGGCGGTGACCAGCAGCGGGTGCGGGCCGAGCGTCGCGCCCCTGTGCACACGCAGCCTGGGGTTACGGGCCGTGGCCTCGGCCAGCGCGCCGGGGATGTCGACCCGGCTGTGGTAGGCCTCGGTGAGCAGCAGCGGCAGCACCGCCGCCTCGCCCAGCCCCGAGAGCGCCATGGCGAGCGTCGGCGGGGCGTGGTCGAGGTAGGCGGTGCGCACCGGGATCTCGGGACGGGCGCGCCGTACGAGGTCGAGAAGTTCCTCGACCGTCGCGGCGGCGCGCGGGTCGCGGGACCCGTGCGCCACCGCGATCAGGGGCGGTGCCGACGTCACGCCACGCGGGCGCCACGTCACGGACGTCATAGATGCAGCCCGCATTCCGTCTTGCCCATCCCCGCCCAGCGGCCGCTGCGCGGGTCCTCGCCGGGCGCCACCTGACGGGTGCAGGGCGCGCAGCCGATCGAGGGGTAGTTGTCGTAGTGCAGCGGGTTGATCAGCACGCCGTTGTCGGCCATGTAGTTGTCGACGTCCTCCTGCGTCCAGCGGGCGATCGGGTTGATCTTCACCATCTGGCGCTTGGCGTCCCACTCGACGACCTTGACCCCGGCGCGGGTGCTGGCCTCGTCACGGCGGATGCCGGAGATCCAGGCGAGGTACGGCTCAAGGGCGCGGTTGAGCGGCTCGACCTTGCGCAGGTAGCAGCACAGGTCGGGATTGCGCCCGAACAGGCGGGGACCGAGGTCGCGCTCCTGCTCGGCCACCGTCCTGGACGGCTTGACGTCGATCACGTTCACGTCGTAGACCTGCCGCACCGCGTCACGGGTGCCGATCGTCTCGGCGAAGTGGTAACCGGTGTCGATGAACAACACGTCGATCCCGGGCTTGACCCGGCTCACCAGGTCGATCAGCAGGGCGTCACTCATGGAGGAGGTGAGGCACAGCCGGTCGCCGAAGGTGGCCGCCGCCCAGCGGATGATCTCAAGCGCGGAGGCGTCCTCAAGGAAACGGGCCGCCGACTCGACGATGTCCTGCAGGTCCAGCGTGCCGCGCTGCTGCCGTAATCCGACTTCGATGTCCACCAGGCTCATGACCGCACTCCGATTCCGAGAAACTTCAGCTTGAAGGCGCGGGCGCACGAACGGCAGTACCAGCCGCCGTCGCCCTCGTAGGGTTCGAGGTCCTCTTCGCCGCAGTAGGGGCAGTGGAAGGGGACGGCCCGCTCGCTCATCTTTGGCCCTCCCCGTACGGCAGGCCGGTCACTTGAGGTCCGCCTCGTCGGCCCGCTGGACCCACTCGGAGAAGGTCTCGCCCTCGTTTCGCTGCTTGTCGAAGTTGCGCACCACGCGCTCGACGTAGTCGGGAAGCTCCGTGGCCGTCGTCTTCAGGCCGCGGACCTTGCGGCCGAAGCCCGAGCTGACGCCCAGCGAGCCGCCCAGGTGGATCTGGTAGCCCTCGACCTGCTCGCCCTCGTCGTTGACGATGAGCTGGCCCTTGAGGCCGATGTCGGCGACCTGGACGCGCGCGCAGGAGTTCGGGCAGCCGTTGAGGTTGATCGTCAGCGGCTGCTTGAAGTCGGGAAGGCGCCTTTCGAGCTCGTCGATCAGGTTGGCGCCCGCGCCCTTGGTCTCGACGATCGCCAGCTTGCAGAACTCGATGCCCGTGCACGCCATGGTCTGGCGGCGGAAGGTGGAGGGGTTGACCCGCAGGTCGTTCGCCTCCAGCTCGGCCACGACGCTGTCGACCTGGTCGGGGGCGACGTCGAGGATGACCATCTTCTGCTCGGCCGTGGTGTGCACCCGGCCCGAGCCGTGCCGCTCGGCGATGTCGGCGATCAGGTGCAGCGTGTCACCGCTGAGACGGCCGACCTTGGGGGCGAAGCCGACGTAGAAGTTGCCGTCCTTCTGCGGGAAGACGCCCACGTGGTCCCTGCGCCCGTTGCGGGGCGGCTCGGGCGCGGGGCCGTCGGGAAGCGCGTGGCCGAGGTATTCGGTCTCCAGGACCTGCCGGAACTTCTCCGTGCCCCAGTCGCTGACCAGGAACTTCAGCCGCGCCCTGTGCCGCAGGCGACGGTAGCCGTAGTCACGGAAGATGCCGATCACGCCGGCCCAGACCGCGCTGGCCTGCTCGGGGGTGACGAAGACGCCCAGGCGCTTGGCCAGCATCGGGTTGGTCGACAGGCCGCCGCCGACCCACAGGTCGTAGCCCGCCTCACCCTTGTCGTTGACCACGCCGACGAAGGCCACGTCGTTGATCTCGTGCACCGTGCAGTGCGCCGGGCAGCCGCTCACCGCGGTCTTGAACTTGCGGGGCAGGTTGGAGTAGGCGGGGTCGCCGATGTACTTGTCGCGGATCTCCAGGACCGTCGGGGTGCCGTCCAGGACCTCCTCGGTGTCGATCCCGGCCAGCGGGCAGCCCAGGAAGGCGCGCGGGGTGTCGCCACAGGCCTCGGTCGTGGACAGGCCGACGGCTTCCAGGCGCTCCCAGATGTCGGGGACGGACTCGATCTCGATCCAGTGGAGCTGGATGTTCTGCCGGTCGGTGACGTCCGCGGTGCCCCGGCCGTAGAGGTTGGCGATGTCGGCGATGGTGCGCAGCTGCGCCAGGCTGAGCCTGCCGCCGTCGATCCGGACCCGCATCATGAAGTAGCGGTCGTCGAGCTCCTCCGGCTCCAGGATCGCGGTCTTGCCGCCGTCGATCCCGGGCCTGCGCTGGGTGTAGATCCCGTACCAGCGCATCCGGCCCCGCAGGTCTGCCGGGTCGATGGAGTCGAAGCCCTGCTTGGAGTAGATGTCGATGATGCGCTGGCGGACGTTGAGCCCGTCGTCGTTCTTCTTGAGCTCTTCGTTCTTGTTGAGCGGTTCGCGGTAACCGAGAGCCCACTGACCTTCGCCTCGCGGGCGCTTGTGGTGGCGGTTAGCCGGCCTGGCCGGGGTCGTCATGTGCGCGTCCTTTGTAAATCGGTGGAGTGATTTCCGGACACGCGCAGACGTTGCCGCCGCCTCTTCGTTGAGTGCGGGGGAGTGGCGCTCACAGAGCGATGACGTCTGTCACGCGCCCGAGCTGGATGAAATCAGCGGAGGGCGACGGTCAACGGACGTCACGACAGATGGCGCTGCGGACACGAAGCAGGTCGACGTGGCGTCGCACGACGAGCAATGGGTCCGCTGGCATGTCCATGACGATACCTTGGCGGCCCGAGATGTCCAATGCGGGGTCCGGAATCTGGACTTTCCGCATCCTTCCCTGGCGCCGTCCGCCCAGCCCTGGCGCGGCCGGGTCCACCGGGCGGGAACGGCCGGAGATCACCCGTGTCTCAGCCAGTTCGTCGCGGGCTCCGCGGGAGGTTCCTCCTCCCGGTCCCGGCGGGTCTCCGGCTGGTGCTGGCAGTCGCACCACGAGCCACCCCTGCACTCGCCGTGCCTGCGTTCCTTGCAGCTCGCGCAGATCACCCCTCCATTGTGCGGCGGCGTGGGGCGTACCCCGTGGAGCGGCACTCCGTCCGGATCAGGGGCTTTCCAGGGTTTCGCCAGGGCTGTGCCCTATGGAGTTGTCTGTCCGCTCATTGAGATGATCGGAACATGCGCACGTTGTTGAACGTCATCTGGCTGGTGTTCGCGGGGATCTGGCTGGCCCTCGGTTATGTCGTCGCGGGCGTCATCTGCTGTGTCCTGATCATCACGATCCCGTTCGGCATCGCCTCCTTCAGGATCGCCGCCTACGCGTTGTGGCCCTTCGGGCGGACCGTGGTGCGCGACCCCGAGGCGGGTTGCCTGTCGACCGTCGGGAACGTCATCTGGTGCGTCGTCGCCGGGATCTGGCTGGCCATCGGCCATGTGCTCACCTCGATCCCGCTGTTCCTGTCGATCGTCGGCATTCCGCTGGCCGTCGCGAACATCAAGCTGATCCCCGTCTCCCTGCTGCCGCTGGGCGCCCGGATCGTCGACGTGGACGACGCGGAGGCGTTTTACCGCAGGTGACGACGCGACCGACCCGAGACTCGATCGTTTGCCGCGTGAGCTCGTGATCACAGGGGCGCTGCGCATACCGTGGTGTGCCATGACCTCCACCGACGCGCCGGCGCGCAGGCGAGGGCCACGCAGGCGCGAGCCGGGCGCGGCCAGGGCACGGCTGCGCGCGGGCCTGTCCTGGGTGCGGGGAACGGACGCCTGGGCCCTGGCGCGGGCGACCACCGGCGCGGGCGTCGCCTACCGTGTCACCGGGTTGGCGGGGGAGGCCGCCTTCTTCGCCCTGCTGTCGCTGCCGCCGTTCATGCTCGGCCTGATCGGCGTGCTCGGCCGGTTCACCCGTGTCTTCGGCCCCGAGACGGTCAAGGACGTCAGCGACTGGATCGAGACGCAGGCGCATCTGCTGTTCACCGACAACGCCGTCGACAAGGTCGTCTCCCCGCTCATCGACGACGTGCTGAAACCGGAGAACCAGGTCTCCCTCATCTCCCTGGGTTTCCTGCTGGCCCTGTGGTCGGGCTCCCGGGCGCTGTTCGTCTACGTGGACCTGATCTCCCTGGCGTACGGCCTCGGGGAGGAACGCGGCATCATCCGCACCCGCCTGATGTCCTTCGGGCTCTACCTGGCGGGCCTGCTGATCGGGCTGCTGGTCATGCCGGTCCTCGTCCTCGGCCCGGTCGCGCTGCGCAGCGCGCTGCCCCCCGACTACGCGGGCCTGGTCACCGGTCTGTACTGGCCGGTCGTCGTCGCGGGCTCGGTGTTCTTCCTCACCCTCCTGTACCACGTGAGCGTCCCGGTGCGCACCCGCTGGTGGCGGGAGACACCGGGGGCCGTGCTCGCGCTGATCATCTGGATCGCCTGCGCCGCCGTGCTGCGCGCGGTGCTGGCCGCCTGGTTCTCCCCCGTCTCCATCTACGGCTCCCTCGCCGCCCCCATCGCGGTCCTGCTGTGGCTGTACATCACCGCCCTGGCCGTGCTCATCGGCGCGACGCTCAACGCGGAGGTCGACAGGCTCTGGCCGGTCGACGGCGCGGGCCGCGCAGCGCGTGCGGGGTGAGCACGAAGGGTCCGCTATCGTCTAAAGCGCGACTGGCGCATTGGGTGGGAGCGACCACCGGGGAGCGAAAAGCGGAGGCCGTACGCCTGGGTCTTCGCAGGTTGTCAACGATGACAGGGGAGTGAAGGCGCCATGGGTTCTCTATCCGACGTCGATCCGCAGATCGCCGAGCTCATCAAGGCCGAGGAGCGCCGCCAGGCCGACACGGTGAAGCTGATCGCCTCGGAGAACTACGTCTCCAAGGCGGTCCTCGAGGCCACCGGCACCGTCCTCACCAACAAGTACTCCGAGGGGTACGCGGGCAAGCGCTACTACGAGGGCCAGCAGGTCATCGACCAGATCGAGACCCTCGCCGTCGACCGCGCCAAATCCCTGTTCGGTGTGGAGCACGCCAACGTCCAGCCCTACTCGGGCTCGCCCGCCAACCTCGCCATCTACCTGGCCTTCCTGCAGCCCGGCGACACCGTCATGGGCATGGGCCTGCCGTTCGGCGGCCACCTGACCCACGGCTGGTCGGTCTCGGCGACCGGCAAGTGGTTCAACCCGGTCCGCTACGGCGTCCGCAAGGACACCGGCCGCGTGGACATGGACGAGGTCCGTGAGATCGCCCTCCGCGAGCGCCCCAAGCTGATCTTCTGCGGCGGCACCGCCATCCCGCGCACCATCGACTTCCCCGCCTTCGCGGAGATCGCCCGTGAGGTCGGCGCTGTGCTGGCCGCCGACATCGCCCACATCGCGGGCCTGGTCGCCGGTGGCGCCCACCCGTCGCCGGTCGGCCACGCCGACGTCATCTCGACCACGACCCACAAGACCCTGCGCGGTCCCCGTGGTGCGATGCTCATGGCCAGCTCCGACGAGCACGCCACCGCGCTCAACAAGGCCGTCTTCCCCGGCCTGCAGGGCGGTCCGCACAACCACACCACCGCGGCCATCGCGGTCGCGCTGAAGGAGGCGGCGACCGACGACTTCAAGGACTACGCGCGTCAGGTCGTCCTGAACGCCCAGGCGCTGGCCGAGGAGCTCAAGAGCCGCGGCTTCGACCTGGTGTCCGGCGGCACGGACAACCACCTCATCCTGTTCGACCTGACCCCCAAGGGCATCGGTGGCAAGCCCGCCGCGCAGGCCCTGGACAAGGCCGGGCTTGAGACCAACTACAACACCGTGCCCTTCGACACGCGCAAGCCCTTCGACCCGTCCGGCATCCGCATCGGCACCGCGGGCGTGACCAGCCGCGGCATGGGCGTCACCGAGATGCGGCAGATCGGCGCCTGGATCGACCAGGTGGTCAGCGCCCTGGCCAAGGACGAGGACGAGGCAAAGCACGTCATCACCCGGGTGCACGGCGAGGTCCGTGAGCTGACGAGCCACTTCCCGGCTCCCGGCCTGTAACCCGCACGAGAGAAAGCCCCGGAGCCCGTGGTTCCGGGGCTTTCTCACGCCGTACGGCCCTGCTTCCCCGGCTCGCCGGAAAAAGGTTTGCGCGTGATGGGGGAGATCGCGCTAATGTTCTGCGGGTGGGCGTTGTCGCGCCCGTGGGCGACGCCACCGCCGCGAGCGGTGGCCGAGAGATGAGGAGGTGAGGACATGCGGGTCTTCTTCCTTGGCATGCCTTCAGCCGTCCTCCGGGTGCCCGTCTAGCCGACTTCCTTCACCGGGCACCCGACCTTCCTCGAAAAGGGTGTACCCACGTTGTCAGCTTCACGTTTTCCCGTCTCCTCCGACCTGTCCTCGCTCGGCTGGGACGACTCCCACGCCGCCTCGCTGCCCGACGGGCTGATCCCCGCCAGGGTCGCGCGCGTCGACCGGGGGGCCGCCGAGATCCTGTGCGCCGAAGGGCACTTCCAGGCTCACTACGGCGCCGCCGTACGGCGGGCCGCCGCGGCCGACCCCGTCGCCCTGCCCTGTGTCGGGGACTGGGCCGGGCTCAGGAAACTCGCCGAGGGCCGTTACGAGCTTGAGGCACTGCTGCCCCGCCGCACGGCGTTCGTGCGCGGCGGTGTCGCCAGGCTCTCGCGCGGCGGCCTGTCGGGCGACTCCAGGGGGCAGGTGCTCGCGGCCAACGTCGACGTCGTCTTCGTCGCCGAACCCGCCCTGCACGCCACGGACACCGCCGACCTCGGCCGGATCGAGCGGCTGCTCGCCCTGGCCTGGGAGAGTGGCGCCCAGCCCGTCGTGCTCGTCACCAAGTCCGACCTCGCGGGGGCGAGCCTGGCCTTCCTGATGGAGGAGGTCGCCGCGGCGGCGCCCGGCGTCGAGGCGCACGCGATCTCCTCCCTCACCGGAGAAGGGGTGGACATCGTGCGCGGGCACCTGGGCGGGACGCGCACCGCCGTCGTGCTCGGTGCCTCGGGCGCGGGCAAGTCCACCCTGGTCAACGCGCTGGCCGGGGCGGAGGTCATGGAGACCCAGCAGGTCAGGGCCGCCGACGGCAGGGGCCGTCACACCACGGTCCACCGCGAGCTCATCCCGTTGCGCGACGGCGGGCTCATCATCGACACCCCCGGTATCCGCCGTATAGGCCTGTACGACATGGGGGAGGGCGTCGACATGGTCTTCTCCGACATCGAGGAACTGGCCGAGCGGTGCCGCTTCGCCGACTGCGGGCACGACAGCGAGCCGGGCTGCGCGGTGATCGCCGCCATCGAGGACGGCACGCTTCCCGAGCGGCGGCTGGAGAGCTGGAACAAGCTCCAGCGCGAGGCCCTGTGGATGGCGTCGCGGACCGACGCGCGCCTTCGCAAGGAGATGCAGAACCGGTGGAAGACCATCCACAAGGAGATGCGTAAGCCGGGGCGCAGCCGTCCCTGATGCCCCGGGCCGCGCAGGCCGTGGAGAACGGGAAAGACCCGGGGTGGGAGACTCCGCCCCGGGTCCGGCACGGCGCCGTGTGTTTCAGCGGACCGGGGGAGGGTCGCGTTCCTCCGGGCGCCATGCCGGTCACCGTGGGTCGTGTTTCGTTGACCCAGAGTAGGCAAACCTTGTAGGTGTGATCGCCGGTTCGTGTTCGGGAGCGCCCTCGCGGCGCCGCTGGACGGTGCCGTGGGTCCTGCTCGCCGTCTGCCTCGGGCTCTGTCTCGGCTGGCAGCCGGGTGGACTGGTGGGCCTGGTGGCCGAACGCCAGTGCGTCGAACGGGTGGAGGAGGCCCCGCACCCGGTCGACGAGACGCCCGTCTCACCCCTGGCGCACGACGCCGGGCGGGGACGTGAATCGCACCTGCCCGCACCGCGCCCCGCCGGGGACGCGCGGGCGCCGCAGGGGCGGGGGCCGGAGCGGAGCGGAAACAGGGAGGACCTTCCCGCCGCCCTGCCCACCGGAGCCGGCAGGCTGATCATGATCGGTGTGTCTCGCATATAGGCCGACGTCCTGCCCACAGGCCGGTACGGAATCCATGCGAGAAGAGAGCACATGCGAGAGATCGACACTGTCGCCGAGGCCTGGGACTTCCAGTGCCTGCGCTGCCAGCACGTCTGGGGAGACCTCTACGAGACCTGCCACGCCGACGACGGGCGTCCGGTGGTGTGGCGCAGGAGGGGGATCGTCACCACTCCGCCGTGGGTCGACCAGAGTTGCCCCGAATGCTCGGCGTCCCACGTCAAACCGCTGCCCTCGCGCGGGCACCGGGACACACCGAAGATTCCACCGCGGAACTGACCGCCCGCACGTATCCATCCCTTACACGACAACGTGTGATCTCGCAGGGGAATCAGCGAGATCACACGTCAGGGGGAAGCCGGGTGGAGGTACTTGCTCAGGCGACGGCGCTGATGCCGGCGCTGGCGGCGCGGCGCATGCGACGGCGACGCTCGGAGGCGCGCTCGTCCTCGTTCAGACCGCCCCAGGTGCCGTACTTCTCCGGACGGGACAGCGCGTAGTCCAGGCACTCCGCGCGGACCGGGCACTGGGCGCAGATCGCCTTGGCCTTCCGCTCGCGGATGTCACGCTCAGGCTGACGCTCCCCGTCAGGACCGAAGAAGAGCACGAGGTCCTCACCCCGGCACGCGGCGTCATCCTGCCAGCCCCAGCTGGGCCGGGGCCGGGCGGTCTGCCGACGTACCTGAGACATGAGAAAACCACCTTTTAGTGAGAGGTATTTCGGGTTGATGCCGCATTGGACGTTTCCGGCGTCCTTGGGTCCAACGCCTGGATAGGCCGTGATGTTCCCCAGGTCAGGTCAGGGCGGGCGTGGCGTACCGCACAGGGGTGAGCCTGTCCAGCGCGACCAGCCGATAGGTAGTGATCTCCTCGGCGCAAGCCGTACCACATGGCGTCGTCAACGTCATGGGTTCAACCACTACCCGAAAACGAACGCCACTACCGCGCACAAATGCCTCGGTGGTGGCGCCGTCCGACCTGGAGGACTCCACGGCCACTCCGCCAACCGAGAGCTCGCCCGTGTGGGCGCGGACGAAATGCTCGGCGGCCTGCAGTGGCTCAGGGATGCCTGAACGTCCCCGGAAACGGTCGAGAGTGATCTCGCCGGACCGGTACGCATCGGCTGCCGCGATCGCAGCAGCCTGAGACATGCTGCCGTAGTAGAGGCCGTGTGGCAAGCACACAAGGTTGGCGGCGTAGCGATCGCCGCCAACATGTGATGTTTCCCATACTCTGTCCGGCAAAACCTTCGCCAGGGAACGAGCTAGGGGAAGTCCAATGCGGGCGCAGCACGCGTTGCGTTTGGCATGCGTGCAGACCAGAAAAACCGGCTCACTCACAAGTATGCAGGACTCCGGGACCACTCCGGCCATCAAGGCGTCCATGTCAAGATCGTCTGGACCTGCGACGACGCCCTCGGCGAGCCAGGGCTCGGCGGCGGTCGAGTCGGCGACCATGACGTGGATGCCGCCTGTCACGGGTCTGCGGCGTCCGGGACGGCGGATGAGCTGGGGCCGGACACCGGCGGCGACGGCCCTGTCGACGAGGGCGCGCACCCCGGAGGGCAGGCGGCATTCCTCCAGGTGGGAGGCCCAGGGGCCGGGGTGCTCGACCAGCAGCCAGAAGCGTGCCCCGACGGTGGCGCTCGCCAGAACGGGCAGGTCGCCGGTATGGCAGCCCTCGGGATGCGCGCAACCCCTGAGTGTCATATCCGGAACGCTCCCCCCGGTGACGTCTTCCCAATGCATACTTAGGTAAGACTAACCTAAGAGTGTTGCGAACGTGACGGAGGAGGAGCGGGGCGATCCCTGGGTGAATCGGACGTTCACTAAATCCTGCGGTGTCCCGCTGTCAATGGAACCGCCGAATAAAGCCGTTCCCCCGTGCGGGCACCCACACCCCTGCTTCAATGGGCGCTGTCAACGGGCTCACACCGGCGGGCGGTCGTCCGCCGTCCCGAGCCGGCGGTCATGGGGTGGTGGTGGGCCACCGCTCCAGGTCCGCCGGGAGGGGCCCGGTGCCCTGAACCTCCCCCAGCCTCTTCTCTGTTCTTCCGTGATCCCAGGTGACCCCCGCATGGGCGCACGGAAGTCGTCATACGGCGCCGCCGTTCAGCGGTCGAGCGCCGCCCGCGCCGCGGGCAGGGCCACGGCCCTGTCCTCGGCGACCAGCCCGATACGGGTGCGGCGGTCGAGCAGGTCGTCGACGTCGAGGGCGCCTTCGTGCCTGACGGCCCAGACCAGCTCGGCCCGGGTCACCCCGGTCGGCAGCGGTTCGGCCAGTGCCGGGTCCTCCCGTGTCAGTGCCTGGACCGCCGCCGCCTCACTCCCGTAACGCTCGGCCAGTCGTCCGGGTGTCCCGCTTCCCCCGGTCGCGCCGACCAGGGGCAGGCGGGCCGTACGGCTGCCGCCCGCCGGCAGGTCGCGCAGCCGTACCGCCAGGTCGACCGCGTCCTGCGCCATCCGCCGGTAGGTGGTCAGCTTGCCCCCGGCGACCGTCACGACCCCGTCGCGGGAGACCGAGAGCGCGTGCCTCCTCGACAGGTCCGCGGTGCGTCCCTCGGCGTCGAGCAGCGGGCGTAGCCCGGCGTAGGCCCCGGCCACCTCCCGCCTGCCGACCGCCGTTCCGAGCACCGAGTTGAGCACGCCGAGCAGGAACGTCACGTCCTCCTCCGGGACCGAGGGCACGTCCGGCACCGGGCCTTCGACCGGCTCGTCGGTGAGCCCCACGTGAACCCTGCCGTCGGCTTGGGGGAGCACCAGGACGAACCGGTTGGCCTCGCCCGGGATCGGCACGTGCAGCCCGGCGGACAGGCCCGGCAGGGTCTCGGGGCGCAGCACCAGATGGCTGCCGCGTGAGGGCCGCATCCGGACCTCGGGGACCAGCGTGCCCGCCCAGACGCCGGTCGCGTTGACGACCGCCCTGGCCCGGACCGTCAGGACCTGCCCGGTCAGCTCGTCGCGGACCAGCGCCCCGTCCCTCGTCAGTTCGAGCGCCCGGCACCGGGTCAGGATCCTGGCGCCGTGCGCGGCGGCCGTCCTGGCCAGCGCGACGACGAGTCTGGCGTCGTCGGTCAGCCGCCCGTCCCAGGACAGCAGCGCGCCGCGCAGGCCCCGGGACTCCAGGCCGGGCACCAGGCGCAGCGCCGTCCCCGCGGAAACCCTTGAGGGGCCGGGCAGCAGGCGCCTGGGCGTGCGCGCGGCGATCCGCAGCCCGTCTCCGAGCCGGTAGCCGGTCATCACCGTCGCCGCCCGGCCCCGGGAGACGGACGGGGTGAGCGGCAGCAGGTACGGCTGGGCCCGTACCAGATGGGGGGCGGTGCGGGTGAGCAGGACGCCGCGTTCGACGGCGCTCTCCCGTGCCACCCCGACCTGTCCTCTGGCCAGGTAGCGCAGGCCGCCGTGGACCATCTTCGAACTCCACCGTGAGGTGCCGGAGGCCAGGTCGCCCGCGTCGATCGCCGCGACGGACAGACCCCGCGAGGCCGCGTCGAGCGCGGCGCCCGTCCCGGTGACGCCGAGCCCGACGACCAGCACGTCGACCACGAGGCCGGGGAGTCCGGCCAGCTCGCGGGCCCGCCGCGCCGCGTTGAGGGAGGAGTTCACGGCCGCAGGTACCTCTCCAGGAGTTCGGTCAGCTCGGCGTCGAGGGCGTCCCCGGTGAGCGGGGCCAGCAGTACGGGGCCGGACAGCAGGAACGACTGGGCGGTGAGCACGACCGTCCCGGCCAGCCGCGCCGGGTCACCGGGCCGTACGGTGCCCCGCTCCTGGCCCCTGGCGACGGCCGAGCCGACCAGCGAGAGCATCACCTCGTGGCTGGCGCCCCTGCGCCACAGCAGGTACGGCAGGAGCAGTTCGGGGTCCACCTCGACGATCTTGCGCCAGAGCGGGTGGCCGCGTAGCGCGCCGACGGTCGCGACCGCGGCGGTCACCGGGTCCTCGGTGGCGAAGCGGCCCGCGACGCGCAGCCACTCGCGGGTCATCAGGTCGGCGACCAGGGCGTGCACGTCGGGCCAGCGCCGGTAGATCGTCATGCGGGACAGCCCGGCCCTGCGGGCCACGTCGGTGAGCGTGGTCCGCCTGACACCGACCGCGAGCACCACCTCCCTGGCCGCGTCGAGCACCGGGTCGGCGGGTGTTCCGCCCTCTACGGGGTCATTGTGACGAATGGACGCCATATGTCACAGTGTAGAGGTGGACACTCCCAAGAAAACAGCCGAGCCCATGCTCTGGTCCGGATGGGGCGACCCCGCCGGGGCCGTCGAGCTGCCCGAGGCCGTACGGTCGCTGCTGCGCGACCTGCTGGGGGTGCGCGCGCCGAGCACCCCCGCCGTCGGGCTCGAAGAGGTGAGGCCGGCCGAGGTCGTGCTCGCGCCGTCCGTCCTCGACGAGCTGCGCGCGGTCGTCGGCGCCGGGCACGTCCGCTCCGACGACGAGAGCCGGATCCGGCACACCCGGGGCAAGTCGACCCCCGACCTGATCCGCCTGCGGGCCGGGGACGCCTCGCGGGCACCGGACGCCGTGGTGCTGCCCGGCTCCCACGACGAGGTGCTCCGGGTGCTGCGGGTGTGCTCCGGCCACCGGGTCGCGGTCGTCCCGTTCGGCGGGGGCACCTCGGTCGTCGGCGGTCTGAGCGCCGACGGGCACGGCTTCGCCGGGGTCGTCGCGCTGGACGTGGGCAGGCTCGACCGGCTCGTCTCCCTCGACACCGAGTCGATGGTCGCCGAGCTGGGGCCGGGGCTGCGGGGGGCCGAGGCCGAACGGCTCCTGGGCGAGCACGGGCTCACCCTCGGGCACTTCCCCCAGTCGTTCGAGTACGCCACACTCGGCGGCTTCGCCGCGGCGAGGTCGAGCGGTCAGGCCTCGGCGGGCTACGGCGGGTTCGGCGACATGGTGGTCGGCATGACGGTCGCGACCCCGCGTGGCACCCTCGACCTCGGCCGTGCGCCCAGGTCGGCGGCGGGTCCCGACCTGCGCCAGGTGATCCTCGGCTCGGAGGGCGCCTTCGGCGTGATCACCTCGCTCCGGCTCCGGGTACGGCGTTCGCCCGCGGAGCGCCACTACGAGGGATGGCGCTTCGCCTCCTTCTCCGAGGGCGCCGCGGCGCTGCGGCGGCTGGCCCAGGACGGGCCGCTGCCGACCGTGCTCAGGCTCTCCGACGAGACCGAGACGATGATCGGGCTGGCCAGGCCGGAGGAGATCGGCGAACCGGTGGCCGGGGCGGGCTGCCTGGTCGTCGCGGGTTATGAGGGCGGGCCCCTGGAGGTCGCCGAGACGCGGGAACGGGCCGCCGCGGTGCTGTCCGAACTCGGCGGAACCTGTCTGGGAACCGAGCCGGGACAGGCGTGGGCGCGCGGCCGCTACGCGGCGCCGTACCTGCGGGACGCGTTGCTGGCGGAGGGGGCGACCGTGGAGACGCTGGAGACGGCGGGCTTCTGGGCCGTTCTGCCCCGGCTCTACGAGGCGGTGCGCGCGGCGCTGACCGCCTCACTCGGCGCGCCGCTGGTGATGTGCCACATCTCCCACGTGTACGCCACCGGGGCCTCGCTCTACTTCACGGTCGTCACGGCGCAGGAGGAGGACCCGGTGGCGCAGTGGGAACGGGCCAAACGCGTGGTGAGCGAGGTGATCGTGGCGGAGGGCGGCACGATCTCGCACCACCACGGGGTGGGACGCGACCATCGGGAGGCCTACGCGGTGGAGATCGGCGAGCTGGGCGGGGAGATCCTGCGCGGGATCAAGGAACGGCTCGACCCGGAGGGGGTTCTCAACCCCGGGGCGCTGATCCCCAGTTCTTGATCTACAACGTAAAGGGCTGGGCCGTCGCGGTGGGCGGTTTCACCACGAAACGGATGCGTCTCCGTAAGATCAACGCCAAGATATGACCATGGTCGATGTCGGGCGGGCCGCCAGGCGCGGGCGTGAGGTCTCCTCGCGGGTCTCAGAGGAGGGCGCGGGCTGGTCCTGCGCCCAGATGGGCACCTTCAGGGCCCTGGTGCCCGACAGGAAGACCTTCAGCTGGCTCAGCCCGCGCGTGCTGTGGAAGTCGAGGAACCAGGTGCTCGCGGGCCTGTTCGGCGACCCCTCGGGACAGGCCAGGGCGCGCTGGGTCGCCGCGCAGCTCGAACGGGGGGTCGACCCCTCCCTCCGCGTCCCGATGGACGTCGGGCCCGAGTTCTCCTTCCTCCTCCTCGGGGACACCGGGGAGGGCGACCTGTCGCAGTACGCCGTCGTCCCCGGCATGCTCAAGATCGGGGCGGACACGGCCTTCGCGGTCATCGCCAGCGACGTGATCTATCCGGCGGGCGCGGGCGACGAGTACGAGGACAAGTTCTTCCGCCCCTACCAGGACTATCGGGCGCCGATCTACGCGGTCCCCGGCAACCACGACTGGTACGACGGGCTCGGCGGCTTCATGCGGGTCTTCTGCGACGCGCCCGCGCTCGAACAGGAGCGGCGCGGGTTCAGGATGTCGCGCTCGGGGCTGCGCGGCACGCTGTGGCGTGAGCCGGAGGCGATCGACGAGGTCCGCCTGACCGGCGCGCGCAAACTCAGGGCCCGCCCCGAGCAGGGTACGGCCCAGCCCGCGCAGCCGGGGCCGTACTGGGCGATGGAGACGCCGAGCCTGCTGATCGTCGGCGTCGACACCGGCATCCACGGCGGCCTGGACCGGGAGCAGGGACGCTGGCTGCGCGAGGTCTCCCGGGACCCACGGCCCAAGATCCTGATCACCGGCAAGCCGATCTACGTCCGCAACGACTACAAGCCGTCCGGGATCGAGGGCGGCGGGACGATCGACGACGTCGTCACCGACCCGGCCAACAACTACGTCGCGGCCATCGGCGGTGACGTGCACAACTACCAGCGCTTCCCGGTCAGGGTCGGCGACCGGACGATCCAGTACATCGTGGCGGGCGGTTCCGGGGCCTTCATGCACGCCACCCACACCACCCCCAGGATCACCGTCGGCGGGGTGAACGAGGACGACTACCGGTGCTACCCGCTGCGCGGCGACTCGCTGTCGTTCTACAGCAAGCTCTACAGCGAACGGCTGCGCATGCGCTGGCTCTACCTCACCCCGGAGGAGGGGGTGGCGCTGATGTCGCGGCAGATCGGCAACACCCCGCCGAGGGACATCGGGCCGGTCCCCATCACGCGCAGGATGCGCTGGGCGGCGCGGATCCTGGGCGGCTGGCCCATGCCGTTGCGGCTGCCCGTCGGCAAGACCTTCCACCGCTACCTGTCGGAGCTGTCCGACTGGGACACCCCGCCGTTCTTCAAAAGCTTCCTGCACGTGTCGGTGACCCCGGCCAGTCTGCGGATCCGCTGCTTCGCCGCGACCGGCTGCCTGCCGCAGGAGATGGAGCCGCCGCTTGAGGACGAGGTCGAGATCCCGCTCACCTGACGGGAGGCGCCTGACCGGAAGTGTCGGTCCCGCGTGACAGGCTGGCCGGATGAACGTGGCAGTCGCCGCGGGGCCCGGCACCTCGGGGGTGCTGCGCCCCGAAGGGCAGGGGTCCCGGACGGTCGCCGATCTGGCGGCGGCCGTACGGGAGCTTGAGACGGGGGCGGGGACGCCCCGCTGGGTCTGGGCCGACACGCGGGAGGTCTACCCGGCGCTGTTGCGTGAGGGGGTGTGGCTGGGGCGCTGTCACGACCTGGCCCTCACCGAGGGGCTGCTGCTGGGCTACGAGGGGCGCCACGGCGAGCCCCGTTCGGCGCGGGCCGCGCACGCCAGGCTGCACGGCCTGCCGGTGCCCGAGGAGCATCCCGGGCCGCAGGCCAGGCAGGCGACGTTGTTCGACGAGGAGGCGCCCCCGCCGGACGCGGACCTGGTGGCCGAGGTCCACGCCGACCAGCTCAGGCGGATCGAGGCCCTTCCCGAGCCGGGACGGTTCCGGCTGCTGGTCGCCGCGGAGTCGGCGGGGGCGCTGGTGGCCGCCGAGATGGCCCACGAGGGCATGCCGTGGCGTCGTGACGCGCACGACGAGCTGCTGACCGACCTGCTGGGGCCGCGTCCCGTGCACGGCATGCGCCCGGCCAAGCTCCAGGCTCTGGCCGACGAGCTCGCGCGGGCCTTCGGCGGCCCGTTCAACCCCGACTCCCCGCAGCAGATCGTCAAGGCGTTCAAGTCCGCCGGTCTGTCGGTGACCTCGACCAGGGCGCGGGAGATCAAGGAGGTCGACCATCCCGGGGTCGCGCCCCTGCTCGCCTACAAGGAGCTGGCCAGGATCCACAGCTTCCACGGCTGGACCTGGGCCGACCAGTGGGTGCGGGAGAACCGCTTCAGGCCCGAGTACGTCGTGGCCGGGGTGGTCTCGGGGCGCTGGGCGACCAACGGCGGAGGGGCGTTGCAGATCCCCAAGGTGATGCGCAGGGTCGTGGTCGCCGACGAGGGCTGGACGCTGGTCGTCGCCGACGCCGCCCAGCTGGAACCCCGGGTGCTGGCCGCGATGGCGGGTGACCGGGGCCTGGCGGCGGCGGCCGGGCAGATCGACCTCTACCAGGCGCTGGCCCGGGCGTTCGGCGGTGAACGCGACCACGCCAAGATCGCCCTGCTGTCGGCGATGTACGGCGGGACCAGCGGCGACGCGCCCAAACTGCTGGCGGTGATGCGCCAGCGCTTCCCCAGGGCCTACCGGTTCGTCGAGGACGCCGCCAGGGCGGGGGAGGAGGGCAGGCTGGTCCGGTCCTGGCTGGGCCGTACCTCGCCGCCGCCCTCGGCACGCTGGCGGGAGCTGGTCTCGGGGCCGGAGGGGGCCAGGGCGGCGCGTGACTGGGGGCGCTTCACCCGCAACTTCGTGGTCCAGGCGACCGCGGCGGAGTGGGCGCTGGCGTTCATGGCCGTCCTGCGTGGCCTGCTGCCCCCTCCGGCGGCGCTGGTGTTCTTCCAGCACGACGAGGTGATGGTGCACTGTCCCGCCGAGCTGGGCCAGGAGGTGGTCGAGGCGGTCGGCAGGGCCGCGGAGGAGGCGACCGGGCTGCTGTTCGGGGACACGCCGGTGCGTTTCCCGATGCACGCCGTCGCCGTGCGCTGTTACGCCGACGCCAAGTGAACGGGCCGCAGGACCAGCCAGGCGCCGGTGACGGTCACCATGACCGCGACGGCCGTCCCGAGCACCCCGTAGGACAGGGTGCCGACGACCACCCCGGCGAGCGCCGCGCCCACCGCGCCGCAGACGTTCATCAGCAGGTCCGACACGCCCTGTACGGCGGGGCGGTCTTCGAGCCGTACGGCCTCGCTGAGCATCGCGGAGCCGGAGATCAGCCCGCAGGACCAGCCGAGGCCGAGCAGCGTGAGCCCCGCCGCCACCCGGGCGACGTCGTGGGGTCCGGCCCCGCCCGCCAGGACCGCGGCGGCCAGCAGGAACCCCATGCCGAGCACGAGCACTCTGACCCGGCCGATCCGGTCGGAGAGCCAGCCGACCACCGGGGACAGGATGTACATGCCCGCGATGTGCAGGCTGAGCACGATGCCGATGACCGAGTAGGTCGCGCCGCCGTGGCCCAGGTGGACCGGCGTCATGGACATGATCGACACCATCGCCGTGTGGCTCACCGCGATCGCGGCCAGCGCCCGGGAGGCGCCCGGCTCCCGGCGCAGGGTCCGCCAGGCGGTGCGCGGGGTGCCGCCCCGCCTGGGGCCTCCCTTCTCCGGGGCCGCCGGGTTCTCCGCAGGGGCCAGGGAGCGGGCCAGGAGCAACGGGTCGGGGCGCAGACCGGCCAGGATGACGACCAGGGCGACGGCGAAGGCGATCAGGGAGAGCGCGAAGGGGCCGGTGTCCGGCGCCAGGCCGAGGGAGCGGCCGAGGCGTTCCACGGGTTCGGCCAGGTTGGGGCCGGCGACGGAGCCGATCGTCGCGGCCCACACCACCCACGCCAGGTGCCGGGCGGTGTGCCCGGGCGGGGACAGGTCGGTCGCCGAGTAGCGGGAGGCCAGGCTGCCCGCGCCGGCGCTGCCGAACAGCACGAGCCCGCCGAGCAGCAGCGGCCATGACCGCACGGTGACGGCCGCGAGGATGATCACGCATCCCACCAGGGCGCAGCCGTAGGCGAGGGCCAGCCCGGCCCGCCGTCCGCCCTTGCCGGAGGTCCTGGCGGTCGGCAGCGCGAGCAGGGCGGCGCCGAGGACGGTGGCGGTCCCGGCGAGCCCGCTGATCGTCTTCGAGCCCGACAGCTGTGCGACGACCAGGGAGCTCAGGGTGAAGCCGACGGCGGTGCCGATCCCGCTGGCGATCTGCGCTACGGACAGTACGACGAGCGTTCGCCGCTGCACCACGGCTGCTTTCCGTGTTTCTTTATAGGAAATGGCGCTATTTGTGGGGGTTGCGGTCACAAATGAATTTTGTCATCACTTATAACGTTTTATCGGGTGGGATGGTGGGGGTCGCTCAGGCGTTCGGCTGGAACGTGGAGAAGAAGACCCGCCGTGCCTGGGTGCCCCGGTCCCAGTCGAGATCCTGGGCGGTGAACGAGATCAGGTAGGCGCTCTGCCCGTCCACCGCGACATAGCGCGTCAAACCATGCATGGGGACGGCCCCGGGAGACCTGACGTAGGTGTACTCCCAGTCGGCCGCCCGCCACGAGCCGTACGGCACCGTCTCAACCCCGACCTCGGTGTACTCGTCCAGGTCGTCCTTGGTGATCCCGTCGAGCGCCGCGACCGGGTCGGTCACCGCTGTCTGGGAGACGACGACGCTCTGCCCGCTGTTCCTCGGCCCGTGGAAGGTCACGACCCCGTCGGCCTCACGCACCGTCCAGCCCCCGGGCAGCGCCGCCGAGACACCCCCGGCGCCCAGGGTCCGGTAACCGCCGGGGATCTCGGCCCGGGACGGCGACGGCGCGGCCGAGGAGGGGGCCGGAGCGGCCGGGGAGGGAGCCGCCTGCGGGGTGGCCGAACCGGGGAGGAACAGCAGGAACAGTACGGCGGCGACCGCGGCCAGCGCCGCGACCGCGCAGACGGCGATCAGCAGGGGAGCCGGACGGCCCCCGCGCATCCAGGGGCCCTCGTTCACGGCCCTGCGCCGCGCGCTCCTGCGGCCGCCCGCGGCGGGAGGCCGTGTTCCGGCCAGGGTGTCCTCCTCGTCACGTCCGCGCGCCGAACGCCGCGCCGAGGCGGGAGGAGCCTCGGGAAGGTCGACGAAGGAGCCACGCCCGAGACCGGAGGCCGGGCTGCGTAACGCGTCGTACCCGCGGCCGTGCCCCGTCTCCTGACCGTCGGGGCGGGTGGCGGGGCGGCCGTCGGGATGGACGGCGGAGGTCCCGGAGACGAGCCCGGGCGCGTCGTAGGGCACCCGGACAGGCCCGGAGGGGGTCTCGATGATCCGCGAGGGCAGCGGTCCCGTCGGCCCCGAAGGTCCCGGCGGTCCCGGCGGCTGGGCGGGCGCGGACTGCGTGAACGAGGTCTGGGAGAACGGTGAGAACTGGGCGGGCTGCGGGGCCGCGGGCCGCACCGGGGTGAGGACCTCGGGCGCGGGCGGCGCGGTGGGCAGCTGGTCGTGGGCCGCGGAACCGTGGCTGCGCAGCACCCGGCCCAGCAGCTCGGAGACCTGTCCGGCGGTCATCCTGTCCGCCGGGTCCTTGCGGAGCAGGCCCTCGATGACGGCGATCAGCGCCCCGGCCCGCTGCGGCCGGTTGGGCTCCTGGGTGAGGATCGCGCCGAGCACGGCCACCGCGTCCGGCCCCTCGTACGGCGGCCGCCCCTCGACCGCCGTGTACAGCGTCGCGCCGAAGGACCACAGGTCGGCGGCCTGGGTGATCGGCTTGCCGGACAGGCGCTCCGGCGGGATGTAGGCGGGCGAACCCATCAGCAGGCCCGTCTGGGTGACCGAGACGTCGCCCTCTATCGCGGCGATGCCGAAGTCGGTGAGCACCACCCGGTCCGAGGTGAGCAGCACGTTGCCCGGTTTGATGTCACGGTGCAGCACCCCGGCGCCGTGCGCGTGCCGCAGCGCGTCGAGCACGCGGACGGCGATCTCGGCGGCCTGCACGACCGGCAGCGGACCGTTGCGCCGTACGGCCTGCTCAAGGGACCAGGCGCGGACCAGCTCCATCACGATCCAGGGACGGCCGTCCTCCTCGACCACGTCGTGGACCGTGATGATCCCCGGATGGCTGAGCCGGGCGGCCGAGCGTGCCTCGCGCAGCATGCGCCGGTGCGCGGCGTGCATGCCCTCCTCGTCGAGACCGGGCGGGAGGATCAACTCCTTGACCGCCACGTCACGGTCGAGCAGCACGTCGTGCGCGTGCCACACCACACCCATACCGCCCCGGCCGACCGGTGAGATCAGGCGGTAACGCCTGCCGACCAGCCTGCCCTGCGCCTCCGCCTCGGTCGTGCCGATGGTGTCGCCCTCCGAACCCATGGGGGGCCCTCCCGGCAGACGATCGGTCGTCCTGCCTCGTCCCCGCAACCAACCCTATGCGCAAGGTTGGACACGATATCGGGATCGTGTCAGGCAACGGAAGTCGGCGGCCCGCCGGTGACGGCGACCTCGGTGACGGCGACCTCGGCGACCTCGGCGAGCGCGGCCAGCGCGGAGGTGAAGGCCGAGACGGGCGGGGTCACCAGGCCCGCGCCGACCTGTCCCGTGCCCGCGACCCTGCCCGCGATGCCGGTGTTGACGACCGGCAGGAGGCCGGTCCTGGCGACCAGCGTCACGTCCACGCCGACCGGGGTGCCGCGGAAACCGAGCCCGGGGATCCGGTAGACCGGGTGTTCGGCGAGGGTGATCTCGTACATGGAGAGGGTCGCCTCCGTCGCGGCGGCCACCTCCCCGCCGACGAACCGGACGATCGCCGGGGCCGCCGCCATCGCGAAGCCGCCCAGGCCCGCCGTCTCGGTGATCGTGGAGTCACCGATGTCGGGGTTGGCGTCCCGCGGGCCGTACGCGCCGAGGTAGAGACCGTCGGGCACGGCGGCGGGGCCGGTGAACCAGCGCTCGCCAAGCCCGGAGACCTGCACGCCGAAGTCGGTGCCGTTGCGGGCCATCGCCACGACGAGGCTGGAGCCGGGGACGTCCCTGGCGGCGTCCGCGCTCACCTTGCACGCCGCCATGGCCGCGTTGAGGAAGAAGTGGTCGTTGCCGCCGACGAAGCGCAGCACCTCGGCCGCGTGCAGGGGAGCCGTCTCGACCAGGCCGCAGGCCAGCTCCCGCACCAGCAGCGAGGTGGCGGCGCGGTTGCGGTTGTGCAGCTCGTCACCCATCTGCAGGGCCTGCGCCATCAGCGCCCCGAGGTCGAGCGGCCCGGACGCCCGCAGCGTCTCGCGCAGCGCGGGGCCGAGCACCTCGCCCATCCAGCGCAGCCGCCGCAGCACCCCGTCGTCGTAGGCGCCGTAGCGCAACACCCTGCCCAGGCCCTCGTTGAGCGAGCAGCAGGCGGTGCCGCCGTTCTCCTCGTCACGCACCTCGAACATCCACATGGACGGGCTGACCACGCCCGCCATCGGCCCGACCGCGCCCCACCCGTGGCAGGGCTCAAGGCGGACACGCCCCTGTTCGAGCAGCCGCAGCGCCTCCTCAGGGTCCCCGGCCAGTCCTTCGAGCAGCACCGCCCCGGTGAGCGCGCCGCGCAGCGGTCCCGAGGCGCGTTCCCAGCGGATCGGCGGGCCCGCGTGCAGGAACGTGCCCGGCGGCAGGCCGAGGGCCTCATCCGCCCGCCGTACCCCGACGAGGTGGGGCCTGGCCGACGTCATGCGGCCGAGCGCCGTCGCGTTCGCGCGGGACCTGCGGGGGTCGGCCAGCACCCGTGCGACGTCGTCCCCGGTGCCCGGCAGCGGCGGACGCCAGTCGACGGCCATCCTCGGTACGGCCTGCGCGTCCAGAGCCTCCCCGAACACCTCGGCCCCGGCCGTGACCACCCTGGGCTCCCCGTAGAGGGCCGGCAGCAAAGCCGGAGTCGCCGGAGTCACCGCGCACCCGCCAGAAGGGCCGCCGCGTACCCGGCCGCGTGGGCGTTGGAGACGAAGACCGAGGCGCCCGCCGCCCGCAGCGCCTCCGCCTGGGCGGTCAGCCCCTGCGGGTCGTCACGCGAGCCGACCAGCGCCACCACGACCGGCACGCCCCGGGCCACGGCCGAGGCGATCCCGGAGGCGAGCCCGGCGGCAGGGTCGGGGTCGGCGGCGTGTCCGAGGACCACGTCGAGCAGCGCGACGTCCCCCGCAGGCACCCGTGCGAGGGCCTCAAGGCGCAGGGAGGGGTCGATCATCGGGTGCGCCCTGCCTCGGGTGTAGACGTCGTCGCCGAAGTCGGTGAACTCCCCGGTCCCGGCGACCGTCCTCGCCTCCGCGCACAGCGTGCCCCCCGAGTAGACGCCGCGCAGCGTCCCGGCGGGGCCCGCCCGCGGGCTCACGGGTGCGGGCCACGAGGGCCACACCGGGACCGGGACACCCAGGGCCCGCAGTACGGCCTCCGCCGCGTGGGTCAGGTCGCCGGGGCCGCCCCCGGAGTCGCAGGTGAGGGCACAGCCGGAACCACCGCCGGACCCGAGCAGCGCCGTCACGACCGGGGTGGACAGCGCCCGCGCGGCCCGCCGTACGGCCAGGCCGGTCTCGGGGGCGGGCGGTTTGGAGACCAGCACGATCAGCTCGGTCGCGGGGTCGGCGTCGAGCGCCGCCAGGGCACGCAGTGTGGACAGCCCGGCGACCTCGGCGGACAGGTCCCTGCCGCCGACGCCGAGCACGTGGCTGACCCCGACGTCGGCCAGGTCCAGCAGACAGGTCACCTGCTGGGCGCCCGTCCCCGAGGCGGCGACGACGCCGACGGGACCGGGCCGCAGCACGTTCGCGAAACCGAGACCCGCGCCGCAGACCACCGCGGTGCCGCAGTCCGGCCCCATGACCAGCGGGCCCAGCTCGGCCGCGCGCCTCTTGAGCAGCACCTCCTGCTCGACGGGGACGTTGTCGCTGAAGATCATCACCGAGAGACCGGCCTCGATCGCGTCCATCGCCTCGGCGAACGCGTAGGGCCCCGGCACCGAGACCAGCGCCAGCGTGGCAGCGCCTTCACCGCTCTCACCGGCCCCGCGCAGCGCCGCCGAGCGCACGGTGCGCGCGGGCCGTTCCCCGCCGCCTCCCTGAACGGTTCGTACGGTGAGGTCCGTGAGCAGCCGGTCCAGCTCGGCGCGCGCCGTCTCCAGGTCATCGGGGCCCGCGCCGCGCAGCGCGACCAGCAGGTCGCCCTGTCCCGCCTCGGGCAGCGCGAAACCCAGCCCGGCGGCGAGGCCGAGGTTCAGTTCGGTGGCCATCGCCACCACCGCCACCTCGATCCCGGGCAGCGCCGACAGGGCCCCGCTGACCCGCATGAGGCTCACCGAGTCGTGGTAGACCCCGGGGCGCACCCGGACCAGGTCGGCGCTCAACGGCCCGCTCCCGCAAGCCCGGCCACCGCGGCGAGACCGGCGCGCACCCCCCACGCCAGGTCGGCTCCCGAGGTGTGGCCGATCTGGAACAGCCGGTGCAGCGCGGGTTCGAGCGCCTGCCGCCCGGCCAGGCCCCGCAGTACGGCCAGCACCTCCCCGCACGCCTCACCCCTGGCGGCGCAGTGCAGCAGCGCCGCGGAGATGGGCGTCGTCCGCTCACGGGCTTCGAAGGTGACCGCCGCGGCCAGCCAGTCGGCCAGCCACACGGCCCGGCCGACGCCCGAGGCGGTGCCGAGATGGCGCAGCGCGACCAGCAGCCCGGCGATCATGTCGTCACCGCTCGGGGTGAGGCCGGGGCCGAGACCCACGAGCTGCTCGGCGGCCGTGACGCCGCGCAGCAGCGAACCCTCCGCGCACCCGAGCGCGAGCCGTACGGCGGCGTCGTTGCCCTCAAGCCCGGGACGTCTCGGCGAACGCTCGCACAGTCCGGAAAGCACCGGCAGCCAGGAGGCCAGCAGCGCGGGCTCGACGGGACCGAGCGGCGGCGCCGCGTCCCACCAGCGGTGCGCCCGCAGGCCGAGGCCGCCGAGCTCGATGGAACCGTCACCGACCCACGCCTCCTCGCCCACGGCGACCCGGGGCATCGGGCCGTTGATCACCATCGCGTTGGGCAGCCGGACCGCGTCCCCCGAGAGCACCGCGACCACGTGGGGTTCCAGCTCCGTGCGGACCTCAAGGTAGATCCCGGCGGGGAAGGCCGCGAGCACCCGCGCGGGGCGGCGGGGCGACTCCAGCAGCGCGCGCAGGGCCGTGCCGGCCGCGCCCGTCGCGTGCGCGCGTACATGTCCTGGCTGGACGCCCCGGCTCCGCCGGGCCCTCGGACGCGCTCCGACGGTCATGAGCCCTCGCCTGCCTTTCACCGTGCCGTGCTGTGCCGTGCTGTGCCGTGCTTGTGCCGCGGTCGTGTCGTCACCGTGTCGCGCGGCTGTGACCGGCCAGGACGCCCCCGTTCCACTGAGCCGACGGTAGAACGCCCGGCGAGCTCGCCGTACGGAGAAAGGTGCCAACAGAAACCCCAAAGGTTGGTTCTTCCTGACAGACGGCCTTATCGGTGACAATCACGTCATGGAACCTCCTGTACGGCTGGCGAGCACCGGAACCATCACCCACGGCGTGGCCGTAGGCGAGGTACTGGGCGCCTCGACACTCGCCGGGGCCAGGCTGCTGGCCGGAGGACGCGGCCTCGGCAGGATCGTGCAGCGGCTCAACGTCATGGAGGTTCCCGACATCCTCGCCTGGGTGAAGCCGAACGAGTTGCTGCTCACCACCGGCTACCCGCTGCGTAACACCCCGCAGTCACTCGACCGGCTGGTCAGCGACCTGGACGAACGCGGCCTGGCCGCGCTGGGCATCAAACTCGGCCGCTATCTGGACCGGCTGCCCGAGGAGATGGTCGAACAGGCCGACCGGCTCGGGTTCCCGCTCATCCAGCTCCCCGAGGACGTCGGCTTCGACGACATCCTCAACCAGGTCCTCACCGACATCCTCAACCGGCAGGCCGCGGCGCTGGCCAGGGCGGAGGAGGCGCACCGGGCGCTGGTCCAGGTCGTGCTCGCGGGCGGCGGGCTGGGCGAGGTGACCGAGGAGGTGGCCGGGCTGCTCGGCGCCGCCGTCGCCGTACTGGACGGGGCGGGGCAGGTGCTGGCCGCGGCGGGGCCCGCCGAGCAGGTGGCCGGGCTGCGCGCGTCGGGAGCGCGGGACCGGGGGGAACACCTTTTCGTCCCCGTCGTCGCGGGCGGCCACCACCACGGGCGGATCGTCGCCTGCGCCCCGCCGAGGCCGGGGGAGAACGACATCGGCATCCTGGAGCGCGCGGCCACCGTGGCCGCGCTCGTGATCACCAGGCAGGAGGCGGTGAACGCCGTCGAGAGCAAGTACCGCGCCGACTTCCTGCGCGACGTGCTCACCGGCAGGGCGGGCAGTGCCGAACGGGTCGCCGCGCGGGCCAAGGCCTTCGGCTGGGACCTGCGGCGCCCGGTGACCGTCCTGGTCGCCGAACTCGACCCGGACGGCGACGAACGCGTCGCCCAGGACAGGCTGGTCACCTGCTGGACCAGCGCGATGCGCCGTCACGACGGGCACGGCGCGGTCGCGGGCTTCTCCCACGAGGTCGTCGCGGTCGTGGACGCCGCCGTGGACACCACCCGCCTGGCCAGGGACGCCGTCGCCGCGTTCGCCGAGTGCCTGCCCGCGACCTTCTCGACCGGCGCGAGCCGTACGGCCGCCGGGATCGAGGTCCTGCCGGAGGCGTACGGCCAGGCCGTGAAGGCCGCCAGGGTCGGCCGCCAGCTCCACGGTCCCGGCGCGGTCGCCCACTTCGACCAGCTGGGGGTCTACCGGCTGCTCTCCCTGGTCAGCGACACCGAGGAACTGCACGCCTTCGTCCGTGAGACCCTCGGCCCGCTCGCCTCCGACACCGACGCCGACAACGGCGACCTGCGCAGGACCCTGCAGGTGCTGCTGGAGACCAACCTCAACGTCGCGGAGACGGCCAGGCGGCTGCACTTCCACTACAACACCCTGCGCTACCGGATCGGCAAGCTGGAACGGATGCTGGGTGACTTCACCGAGGACGCCCATCTGCGGCTGAACCTGACCCTGGCCCTGCACGTCCTGCGGATGCGGGGCATCTAGACTCACGGGCGTGGACGAGACCTTTGAGCTGGAAACCGACTACATTCCGTTGTGCGACCTGCTGAAGTACTGCGCCGTGACCGACACGGGCGGCCAGGCCAAGCACTTCATCGCCGAGGGCAACGTGACGGTCGACGGGCGGGTCGAGCTCCGCAAGACCTGCAAGATCCGCGCCGGACAGGTCGTCGCCGGGGACGGCTTCGAGATCCACGTGGTCGCCCCCGGCGGCTGACCGTCACGCCGGGCCGCTCCCCGAGGGGGACGGCACGGAGACCGGGGAGAGCCTGGCCGCGGACGTGCCGAGCCCGGAGGGCCTCCTGAACGCGGCGACCCCCGCCGGGGCCGGGGCCGGGGCCGCCGGAGCCGGTGCGGGGGAGGAGGGCACGTCGCGCGCGGCGGCGGGGCGCAGGCGCAGCGCCGAGGTGCCCGGCCCCGAGGGCAGGAACCGGGAGACCACCGTCGCGGGCACCACCGCGGACACGGAGCCGTGGTGGTGGCGGCGCAGCTCGGCCTCGGTGTACCGCGCGCACCTGCGGTGCCACTCCAGGATTCCCGACATCCACTCCTTGAGGCCGTCGGCGTGCCGGGTGAGGACGCCGCGAACCTCGTCGCCGAGGCCGAACTCCTCGAACATCGCGGGCAGGTCCTCCTCGACGATGTGCTGGAACTGCCGCATCCGCGCCGTCATCAGGTCCGCCACGACGTCCCTGGCGGTCAGCCGGTCCACCTGGAGGAAGTTCTCCACGACCAGCACCATGTTGTGGACCTCACCCTCGAACTCGACCTCCTTCTGGTAGGAGAACAGGTCGTTGGTGAAGGTCGCGTAGTCCTGGGCGGCGGTGTCCAGCTCACGCATCACCCTGGTGTGGTACAGCTCGGCGGGCACCAGGTCGTAGTGCGCGAGCTTGGCCAGGCTCATCGTCAGGCCGGAGCCGAACGTGTCGCGGCGCATCTCGACGTAGTCGACGGGGTCGGGGACCCGGTTGCCCGTCTGGTTGCCCAGCTCCCACAGCCAGCTGCTGGTCATCGCCTCGATCGCCGCGCGGAAGTCACGCCTGGCGGCCTCGTTCATCGGCGCGGCCGTACGGTGCCACAGGTCGGCCAGGCCGCGTTCGAGCGGGTTGAGCGGCTCGGGGACCGCGCCCAGGTCGATCGGCATGAACAGGCCGAGCCGCTCGTCGCAGAGCTTGGCCGCGGCCAGGTCACGGGAGGCGCCGAAGACCACGGGGTAGTAGTCGTCGCCGTAGGTGCCCCAGGACAGCCAGTCGGACGACAGATTGAGCTGTTCGAGACTCGCGTCGGCGTGGATCATCGAGGCGCAGTGCGCCAGGTCGAAGAGCAGGAAACGCCGCTCGTCCCAGACGCCGCCGGCCTCGACTCCGGGGATCGCGTCGAACAGGCCGACCCGGCGCGCCCAGCCGACCGAGTCGCGGCGGGCGGCGTCCAGGTGGGGGCTGATGCGGACGGGATAGGGCATGTGGAAGTCGGGTAGCGGCAGGTGCCCGACCGGCTCGAAGGGCCGGTGGGACTGCTGGCGCGTCCTGCGGGCCAGGCCCGGCGTCAGCGCCGCGGTCGGCAGCCGCGCGGCCGAGGTGCCCAGGCCGAGCGGCCCCCTGGAGACGCCGGGGGAGGTGACGGCCCCCTCGTTCATGTAGCGGCTCGACCTGGCGTGCCACTCGTGGCCGCCCGACTGCCAGTCCTGCAGGCCCTTGACGTACAGGCCGACCGCGACCTGCTCGTCCGGGGGCAGGGCGTGCTCGGCCAGCAGCGCCGGGATCTCGGCGAGCGCGGTGTCCTCGAACTGCAGCAGCCGTGAGGTCAGCAGTTCGTTGACCAGTTCGGCGGCCTCCTGGGTCGGGCAGTCGAGGAAGCGCTCGAAGACCAGGACCGCGTTGGAGTTCTCCCCCTCCTCGCGGACCTCGCGCTGGTAGGAGAACAGGTCGTTGCGCAGGTGCACGGCGTCGGAGAAGGTGTCGCACAGCACGTGCAGCGGCCTGGTCCCGGCCAGGACGTCGGGGATCTCGGCGCCGACGGCGTACTCGACGAGGTTGGCCGACCAGGGTGCCCCGCCGACCCTGCGCCGCATCTGGATGTACTCGATGGGGTTGGCGATCCTGCCCTGGTCGATGTTGTGCAGCTCCCACATCGACTCGATCATCAGGTTGTGCGTGCTGGTGATGAACCGCCGCCGCCACCCGGCCGACATCGAGGGGATCGTCCGCCTCCACAGGTCCTTCAGCCCGGCCTCCGCGGGGTTCTCCGGCTCGGGCGGCTCCTGGCCGTCCACGGTCATGAACAGTTCGAGCCGGTCGAGGTGCGCCTTGGCGCCGCGCAGGTCACGCGAGTGCTTGAAGTGCTCAAGGAAGTGGTCGTCGAAGAAGAACACCCAGACGTACCAGTCGGTGATCAGGTCCAGGGCGGGGCCGTCGCAGTCGGGGTGGGTGTAGGCGCACATCAGCGCGTAGTCCATCTTCGCCAGCGCCTGCTCGTCCCAGACAAGACCGCCACCGGGCTTGGGGGAGTCGAGCATGCCCATCTCGCGGGCCCAGGCGTTGCTGTGCGCGCGGGCACGTTCCAGATGCGGATTGAGCCTGGCGGGGTGCGGGATGTAGAAGCCGGGCAGCGTGAAAGCCTGCATGGGGGCGCGCCTACTCTTCTCTGGGGCCGATCAGGACGGTTCACTCAAAGTCGCGAAAGCGCCACTCACCGTACTGCATCACATGGTCGTACCGGGAGTTCTCTGACCAATCTCTCCAACCTCCCCATGATCACACAGCTGGGTTTCGCACGTGGTGCCTACGGGAAACCCTCCGTAGACCCTCGCCCGTCCGTGGCGCGGGCCGCGACGACGGCATGGGAGTTCGCCGGAGGGAAGCCTGCGGGGCGGCCGCCGACCGACGGCCCGGTGAGAGGTGGGGCTTGATGGTTGCGGGGTGGACCAAACACGGGGACGGCAGGACCCTCGCACCCGGTGAGGTCGTCAAACCGGACGAGCGGATGTCCTGGCCGCGCATGGTCGGCTTCGGCGCGCAGCACGTCGTGGCGATGTTCGGCGCGACGTTCGTCTTCCCGCTGGTCATGGGTCTCGACCCCAACATCGCCATCATGTTCTCCGGCGTCGCGACGATCATGTTCCTGCTCGTCGTGAACGGCAGGATCCCCAGCTACCTCGGCACCAGCGCCTCCTTCGTCGGCGGGGTGCTCGCCATCAGGTCCCTGTACGGCGGGGACACGCCCGCGGCCGACGCGGTCGTCACCGGCGCCGTCCTCGTCGTCGGGCTGGCGCTGGCCCTGGTCGGCCTCGCCGTACATCGGCTGGGCGTGCAGGTCATCAACCGGGTCTTCCCGCCGGTCGTCACCGGCGCGGTCGTCATGCTGATCGGCTTCGGGCTGGCCTACGTGGTCGCCGACGTCTACTGGCCGCAGGACCAGTGGATCGCGCTGGTCACGATGACCGCGACCTTCCTGTTCCTCGTGGTCCTGCGGGGGTTCGCCGGCCGGATCGCCATCCTGCTCGGCCTGGTCCTCGGCTTCGCGCTGTCCTGGGCGGCCGACCGGGTCCTCGGGGACGTCACCGCCTACAACGCGGTGACCCAGCGGATCGACACCCATCCCAGGGTGAACCTCTCCGCGGTCGCCGACGCCGCCTGGGTCGGGTGGCCGGACACGCACCTGCCGGACATCAGGGTCTCCGCCGTGCTGCTGGTGCTGCCCGCGGTGATCGCGCTCGTCGCGGAGAACGTCGGCCACGTCAAGGCCGTCGGTGAGATGACCCGCACCGACGTGGACCCCTACCTGGGCAGGGCCATCGCGGCGGACGGCCTGGCCACCGCCGTCGCCAGCGCCTTCGGCGGCTCCCCGACGACCACCTACGCGGAGAACATCGGCGTCATGGCCGCGACCAGGGTCTACTCGACGGCCGCGTACTACATCGCGGCCCTCATCGCGATCCTGTTCGGTCTGTGCCCCAAGTTCGGCGCGCTGGTCGCGGCGACCCCGGGCGGTGTGCTCGGCGGCATCACGGTGATCCTCTACGGCATGATCGGCCTGCTCGGCGCGAAGATCTGGGTGGAGAACCGCGTCGACTTCTCCGACCCGGTCAACATGGTGCCGATCGGGGCGGGGATCATCCTCGCCATCGGCCCGGTCAGGCACACCTTCGGCTCGGCCTTCACCCTTGAGGGCATCGCGCTGGGCACCATCGTGGTCGTCGGCGGCTACCACCTGCTGCGGGTGCTGCGACGCGGAGAGCGGGAGGGCGGGGGAGCGGCAGGCGGCCAGGACAGCGGAGGAACGGGCGAGGGAAGGGCGGCCGGGTGAAGCCTCCCCCGTTCGACTACCACGCCCCCCGTTCCCTCGGCGAGGCGCTGGAGATCCTCGCCGCCGCCGGGCGGGAGGGCAAGGTCCTCGCCGGGGGACAGAGCCTGATCCCGATGCTGAACATGCGCCTGACGCATCCCCGGCACATCGTGGACGTCAACGGGCTCACCGAACTGGCCACCGTGGAGGCCGGGCCCGGCGGCGTCCTGGTCGGCGCGCTGGCCAGGCACGCCCAGGTCGAACACTCCGAGCAGGTCGCCGCCGTACAGCCCCTGCTGCGCAGGGCGCTCAGGCTGGTCGCCCACCCGGTGATCCGCAACCGGGGCACCGTGGTCGGCAGCCTGGCGCACGCCGACCCCGCCGCCGAACTGCCCGCCGTGCTGGCCCTGCTCGGCGGTTCGGTACGGCTGGCGAGCGCGGGCGCGACCAGGGAGGTCCCCGCGGGCGCCTTCTTCACCGGTCCCCTCGAATCGGCGCTGCGGCCGGGAGAACTGGCCGTCTCGGCGCTGTTCCCCGCCTTGGCGCCGCGTTCGGGCACGGCCTTCCACGAGGTGGCCAGGCGGCACGGCGACTACGCGGTGGCCGGGGTGGCCGCGCTGGTCGTCCTGGACGAGGACCTGCGGGTCGTCACGGCCAGGGCGGCGTGCGTGAGCGCCGGGCCGGTCCCGGTGGTCGTGGACGTCTCCGGGGCCTGCGGCCACCACCCGTGGGGGTCGGCCGACTGGCGGGGCGCGGCGGCGGTCGTACGGGACGGGACGGAACCGGAGGCCGACATCCACGCGAGCGCGGACTACCGGCGGCACCTGCTGGGGGTGCTGGCCGAACGGGCGCTGACAGAGGCGGCCCGGCAGGCGGCGCAGGAAGCGGAGCGGAAGGCGGCGCGCGGGTGAGGGACATCGCGATCACCCTGACGGTCAACGGGGTCGTACGGCGGGTCACGGTGCCGGGGCGGCGGCTGCTGTCGGACTGCCTGCGGCACGACCTCGGGCTGACCGGCACACACGTCGGGTGCGAGCACGGCGTCTGCGGCTGCTGCACGGTGCTGTTCGACGGGCGGCCGGTGCGCTCGTGCCTGATGTTCGCGGCGAGCGCGGACGGGCACGAGGTGACGACCGTGGAGGGGCTCGCGGAGCCGGACGGCACGCTCTCCCCGGTGCAGCGGGCCTTCGCCGAGTGCCACGGCCTGCAGTGCGGGTTCTGCACGCCGGGGTTCCTGTGCACGGTCACCGCCCTGCTGCGCGACAACCCGGCGCCGGGTGAGGAGGAGGTCGTCGAGGGGCTCTCCGGCAACCTGTGCCGGTGCACCGGCTACCAGAACATCGTCAGAGCGGTCCACCGGGCCGCCGAGATCCTGGCGGAGGAGCGGTGACGACACGGCTGTTCGGGGAGCCGGTACGGCGCAGGGAGGACCCCAGGCTGCTGACCGGCGGGGGCCGCTACCTGGACGACATCGGCGAGGGCGCCTTCGAGGCGGCGTTCGTCAGGTCCCCGCACGCGCACGCCGTGATCCGCGACATAGACGTCTCGGCGGCGATCGACGTCGAGGGGCTGGTGGCGATCTACACCTGGGAGGACCTGCCCGCCCGGCTGGCCGAGCCGCTGCCGCTGCTGATCCCGCATCCGGCGCTGACCCACGGCCGCACCGCCCACCCGCTGGCGCGGGACGTCGTCAGGCACGTCGGCGAGCCCGTCGTGATGGTCGTCGCCCGCGACCGCTACCTCGCCGAGGACGTCTGCGCGCTGATCGAGGTCGACTACGAGCCGCTCACGCCGGTCGTCGGCATCGAGCGGGCGAGGCGTGCCGAGACGCTGGTCCACCGGGACGTGCCGGGCAACGTCGGCGCCCACCTGGTCCAGGAGGTGCGCTCGGCGACCGGACTGGGCGCCCGGGAGGCGATCGAGGCGGCGCCGTACCGGCTGGAGTTCGGCCTGGACATCGAGCGCAGCGCCGCCACGCCCCTTGAGGGGCGCGGGGTGCACGCCCGCTGGGACGCCGGGGACCGGTCGCTGCGGGTGCATTCGAGCACCCAGACCTCCACCAGCGTCAGGATGGCGATCGCCGCCAAGCTCGGCCTGCCGCTGCCCCAGGTCGAGGTCGTCGCCCCGGACGTGGGCGGCGGGTTCGGCGTCAAGATCGTGCACCCCTGGCCGGAGGAGGTGCTCGTCCCGTGGGCCGCCATGCTGCTCGGCCACGAGGTCAGGTGGACCGAGGACAGGCGTGAGCACTTCGTCTCCTCGGCGCACGAGCGCGCCCAGGCGCACCACGTCCGGGTCGGCTTCGACGACCGGGGACGGGTGCTCGGGCTCGACGTGACGATCCTGCACGACCACGGCGCCTACACGCCGTACGGGATCATCGTGCCGATCATCACCTCGACCCAGCTTCCCGGCCCCTACAGGCTGGGCGCCTACCGGGTGGAGTTCTCCTCCCTCTACACCAACACCGTGCAGGTCACGCCGTACCGGGGGGCGGGGCGCCCGCAGGCGGTCTTCTGCATGGAACGGACGATGGACCGCATCGCCCGGCACCTGGGCCTGGACCGTACGGCGGTGCGCGAGGCCAACTTCATCCAGCCGGAGGAGTTCCCCTACGACCAGGGCCTGACCTTCCAGGACGGCCGTCCGCTGATCTACGACAGCGGAGACTACCCGGCGTCGCTGCGCATGCTCAAGGAACTCGTCGGCTGGGACGACTTCCCCGCGCTGAGGGAACGGGCCGCGGGACAGGGACGCAGGCTCGGCATCGGCATCGGCTGCTACGTGGAGGGCACCGGGGTCGGGCCGTACGAGGGGGGTCACGTCCAGATCACCTCCGACGGCCGGGTGCACGTCTCGACCGGCCTCACCTCACAGGGCCAGGGCCACGAGACGGTGTTCGCCCAGATCGCCGCCTCCGAGCTCGGCGTGCCGATCGAACGGGTCAGCGTGGTCACCGGCGACACCCGCAGGTTCGGCTACGCGGTCGGCACGTTCGCCTCGCGGGCGGCGGTGATGAGCGGCAACGCCATCGCCCTGGCCTGCGGGAAGGTCAGGGAGAAGGCGCTGCGGATCGCCTCGGACGCCCTGGAGGCCGACCCCGGCGACCTGGAGATCGTCGACGGGGTGGTGCGGGTCGTCGGCTCGCCGGGCGCGGGCCTGCCGCTGGCCACGGTCGCGGTGCTGTCCAACCCGCTGCGCTACGCCTTCGACGCGGAGGCGGGCCGGGCGACCCAGTTCGCGGGCACCCCGTCCCCGGACAGGCCGCCGGTCGCCGAGGGGGACGAGCCGGGGCTTGAGGGCCGTGGCTACTACTCGCCGATCCGCTCGACCTTCGCCTCCGGCATGCACGCGGCGATCGTGGAGACCGACCCGCTGACCGCGGAGATCCGCATCCTGCGCTACGCCGTCGTCCACGACTGCGGCAACCTGATCAACCCGATGATCGTCGAGGGGCAGATCCACGGCGGGGTCGCCCAGGGCGTCGGCGGCGCGCTGTACGAGCGGATGGTCTACGACGAGCACGGCCAGTTGCTGAACGCCTCGTTCATGGACTTCCTGATGCCGTACGCGACCGAGGTCCCCCACGTGGAGACCGCCCACCTGCGGACGCCGTCGCCGTTGAACCCGCTCGGCGTCAAGGGGGCGGGGGAGGCGGGGGTCATCCCGGTCTCCGCGGTGATCGCCTCCGCCGTCGAGGACGCGGAGGGCATCAGGATCGACCGGATGCCCATCTCCCCGTCGGAGCTGTTCGACCTGCGCCGCTCGGCTTCCCCTGACCGGCGGACCGGTCAGACCGGCTCGGCGACCAGCCTCTTGCGGAACACCCAGTAGGACCAGGCCTGGTAGCCGAGCACGAAGGGCAGCGCGGCCAGGCCGATCCAGGTCAGCATGCCCAGCGTGTACGGCCCGGAGGCCGCCCCGGCGACGGTGAGGCCGGGCAGCGGGGCGGGCCACAGGGCGCCGAACAGGGCGACGCCGCCCAGCGCGAGCGAGGAGGCGGTCGCGGTGAACGCCCAGCCCTCCCTGCCCCGCCAGACCAGCGCGACCCCGGCGGCCAGGGCCGCCATCGCGGTCAGCGCGCAGGCCCACAGCCACGGCGCGGCGGTCCAGTCGGCCACGGCCGTACGGGCCGCGGGGATGCCGGACAGGGCGACGACCGCGGCGGGCACCGCGACCGCGGAGACCGCCATCGCGGTACGTCGGGCCCTGGCCCGTACGGCTCCGGTCGTCTTGAGGGCGACGAAGACCGCGCCGTGCAGCGCGCAGACCGACAGCGAGAACACCCCGCCGACCAGCGCCGCCAGGGCGCTGCCGTGCAGCAGGTCGGCGAAGACGGCGCCCCACAGGAAGGCGGTCAGCCCGCTGCCGACCATGACGCCCAGGTCGCACCAGGCGCGGTCGGAGGCGTGCTGGACCTTGCCCCGCCACTCAAGGCCGACACCGCGCACGATGAGCCCCGCCAGGATCAGCGTGAGCGGCAGGTAGAACGTGCTGAGCATCCCGGCGTACCAGGCGGGGAAGGCGGCGAACATCGCGCCGACCGCGGTGATCAGCCAGACCTCGTTGCCGTCCCAGACGGGGCCGATCGTGCCGAGCACCTGCTTGCGCTCCGCCTCGTTCCTGGAGAGCACCGGGGCGAGCAGCCCGACTCCGAAGTCGAACCCCTCAAGGACGAAGTAGCCGGTCCACAGGAACGCGATGATCGCGAACCAGAAGGTGGTGAGTTCCATGATCTTGACGCCTCAGTACATCAGGGTCGGCTGGAGTTCGGCGGTCGCGTTCCCGCCCACACCGGAGGGCACGTCCGGCCGGCGCGCGGGGACGGGTTCGGGACCCGCCTTGACGTGCCGGACGATCAGTACGGCCTCGGCCAGCGCGAGCGCGCCGTACAGGGCGGTGAACAGGGCGAGGGAGACGGCGACCTGGCCGAGCCCGACGCCGGGGGAGACGCTGGCGGCGGTGAGCAGCTCACCCTGGACGGTCCACGGCTGGCGGCCGATCTCGCTGAGCAGCCAGCCCGCGATGATCGCGAGGGTCGGCAGCGGCAGGGCGAGCAGGAACGCGCGGGCCAGCCACGAGGGCACCGCACGCGGCGGACCCTCCCCGCGGCGTCCGCGGCGGCGCCCCCGGGTCAGCCACAGGCCGAGTACGGCCAGGCCGACCGTGGTCATCCCGAAGACGATCATCACGCGGAAGGACCAGAAGACCACCGGCAGGTTGGGGCGGTAGTCGGCCGGGCCGAACCGCTCGGTGAAGCGCTTCTGCAGGTCCTCGGTGCCCTGCACCACGGCCTGCGGGTCGTTGGTCGCCAGGAAGCTGAGCAGCATGGGCACCTCGACGCCGGGCACCGGGGAGAAGGGCGCCCCGGCGGTGTCGTGCCTGAGCCCCTCGGCGGCGGCGAGCTTCATCGGCTGCTGCTCGTACATCAGCTTGGCGGAGGTGTCGCCGCTGACCGCGACGACGGCTCCCGCGATCGCCGTCATGACCAGGGCCGCCCGCACCGGGGTCCGCCACATGTCCGCGCCACGCCGTACGGGCCTGGTGCGGTCGGGGTCGCGCCGTTCCCGCAGGATGCGGTATCCGCACACGGCCAGCACGAAACCGCCCGCCACCACGAACGACGCCGCCACCACGTGGGGCACCTGGGCGGTCGCGGTCGGGTTGGTCAGCACCGCCCACAGGTCCGTCATGCGGGCCTTGCCGTCGACGACCTCGTAGCCGACCGGGTGCTTCATCCAGGCGTTCGCGGCGAGGATGAAGTAGGCCGACAGGTTGGAGCCGATCACCGCGGCCCAGATGGTCGCCAGGTGGACCCGCTTGGGGAGCCGGTCCCAGCCGAAGATCCACAGGCCGAGGAAGGTCGACTCAAGGAAGAAGGCGAGCAGCGCCTCAAGGGCGAGCGGCGCGCCGAAGACGTCTCCGACGAAGACCGAGTACTCGCTCCAGTTCATCCCGAACTGGAACTCCTGCACGATGCCGGTGACCACGCCCATCGCGAAGTTGATCAGGAACAACTTCCCGAAGAACTTCGTCAACCTCAGGTAGTGCTCCTTGCCGGTACGGTGCCAGGCGGTCTGCAACCCGGCCACGAAGACGCCGAGGCCGATCGTCAGAGGTACGAAAAGAAAGTGATAAACGGTGGTGACCCCGAACTGCCACCGTGCCAGGTCTAGTGCGTCCATCTTCCCCTCGCGGGCTGGAGCTCTACAACTCGTAGTTCTACTACTAGTAGTACTACAAGGTGTAGAGCATTGAGAGGGGTTGGCGCCGCGAGCACATGCGATCTCTGTCACATGGCCGGTGGGAGACCGCACATCTCCTCCGGACCAAGATCGTCCCCTCCGGCTCGCGGCGCCTGCTTTCCCCGTGCCACCGGGGCTCCGGGCCCCGGTCGTCCCGGCGGGCGAGGTGCGCGCCCCACCCGCCGGGGAGGGCTCGCGGGTCACCAGGTCCCGCGAGCACACGACCATCGTCGGTCACGTGACCCCCACGGGTCGTCAGCCGCCGGAATGACTCCGGCGTACGCCGGGCGGCGGACCCGCCTCCTCACCGAGACCGGGACGATCCTCCCCGCGCGGATGACCGGGACCTGTTCCGCGGGCCGTCGGCCGGGCTGCCGCGGTGGGCGTGAAGGTTCGCGGAACAGGCCCTAACGCAGCGCCGCCTTCAGGTAGGCGTCCAGGTTGCCGAGCTCGAAGCCCCTGCGTTCGATCTTGTCGACCAGGATGCGGAAGTCCCGCGACAGGTTGGGCCTGAAGTGCATCAGCAGGACGTCTCCCGGGCGCAGCTTCTTGTCCGGCACCTGGTAGGCGATCTTCCCGCCGGGCTGCACGGTCGCGGTCCACAGCAGCAGGGCGTCGACGCCGCAGGACTTGGCGGCCTTACGGGTCAGGGAGTTCTGGTTGCCGAACGGCGGGCGCAGGAGCGTGGGCCTCCTGCCGGTCTGCCTGCGGATCACCGTGGAGGCGCCGCAGATCTCGGCCCGCTGTCCCGCGTAGCCCAGCGTGGGCAGGTTCGGGTGGGTCAGGGTGTGGTTCTCGATCGGCGCCCCCGCGTCGCGCAGGTCGCGCATGTAGCCCCACTTGCCCGCGCCGAGGAACCTGCCGCCCTGGGCGGTCGGGTCGGTCGTGCCCCTGGCCTCGACGGCGTCGCGGGTGACGAAGGCCGTGATCGGGATCCGCCGGTCGCGGACCCGCGCGAGGAAGCCGGGGTCCTGCTCCCAGCCGTCGTCGATGGTGAGGAAGACCACCTTCCTGGTGGTCGGGATCGAGCTGATCACCGGCGGCAGCCCGTCGGCGGGCCGGGGGATCCTGCCGACCTCCCCGGGCCTGGGCAGCACGCCGGGCGGTCCCTGCGGGCGGGCAGGGGCCGTGGTGGGGGTCGTCCTCGCGGAGGGCTCCCCGGCGGCCCGCCCGCCCGTGCCCGGCCTCGCGTCGCCGCCGGTCCCCGCCGCACACCCCGCGCTCGCCGCCAGGGCCGTGAACACGGCCGCCGTCCTGATCGCCCACGACGTCCCCGAAGTCATGGGGCACCATCCTGCCAGTAACAGAAGCCTCAATTGGCTGGTAAACCCCTGATCTCCCTGCGAAACCCCTTATAACCGGTGCATCAGGGGTGGGGCCAGCACTACCACGATCCGGGGTGGCGGCGGGGGTCCGCGCCCCCGGCCGCTGCCGCGATCCTGTGGCGGGTGCCACCCCGGCACTCCACGGATATAGGGGGAAGTGTGACCGAAACGACCATGCTCAGGAGCGCCAGGGGCAGCGACTTCGCGCGCCTGTCGCGTCGCGTCACGGAGGCGGGGCTGATGAATCCACGGCCGGGTCACTACGTCCTGCGCCTGGGGATCGTCGGCGGCCTCTACGTCGCGGGCTGGGCGGCCTTCCTCACGGTCGGCGACTCCTGGTACCAGCTCCTCGTCGCGGTCTTCCTCGCCGTGGTGTTCGCCCAGGTCGCGCTGGTCGCCCACGACCTGGCCCACCGGCAGGTCCTGCGCGCCAGAAGCGCCGCGGAGGCCGCCGGTCTGGTCGCGGGCAACCTGGCGATCGGCATGAGTTACGGCTGGTGGATGGACAAGCACACCCGCCACCACGCCAACCCCAACCACGCCGACCATGACCCCGACGTCGCCCCGGACGCCCTGGTCTGGTCGAGGGAGCAGGCGGTCGAGAGCCGGGGACTGGCCAGGCTCATCGGCGGGTGGCAGGCCTACCTGTTCTTCCCGCTGCTCACCCTGGAGGGGTTCAACCTGCACGTTTCGAGCTTCAGGGCGCTGGCCCGCCCCAGCCTGCGGCGCAGGGGGCTTGAGGCGGCGCTGCTGGCCGTACACGTCGTGGCCTATCTCGGTGCGCTGTTCGCCGTGCTCTCGCCGGGCAGGGCGGTGGCCTTCCTGCTCGTGCACCAGGCGGTCTTCGGCGTCTACCTGGGCTGCACCTTCGCCCCCAACCACAAGGGGATGCCGATGCCGACCGACGAGGACGGGCTCGACTTCCTCAGGAAGCAGGTGCTGACCTCGCGCAACGTACGCGGCGGCCGGGTGGTCGACGTCCTGCTCGGCGGGCTGAACTACCAGATCGAGCACCACCTGTTCCCCGGCATGCCGGCCCCCAACCTGCGTCACGCCCAGCCCATCGTCAGGAGGTACTGCGCGGAACTGGGCATCCCCTACCTGGAGTGCGGCCTGATCGAGTCGTACGGCCAGGCCCTGCGGCACCTGCACGAGGCGGGTGAGCCGTTGCGGACGCGGAGGACCTGACGGCCTATCGTGCTGGAGTGAAGGTCGCAGGCAGTGCCGTACTCGGCATCGACAGAGAACGCGTGTGGTCCGCGCTGCAGAACCCGGCCGTGCTCGTACGGACGATCCCCGGCTGCGAGCGCCTTGAGGAGACGGGGCCCGGGGTCTACCGGATGACGGTCACCGCCGGGGTGGCCTCCGTCAAGGGGGTCTACCGGGGGGAGGTGGCCCTGCTCGACCCGCAGGCCCCGCACCGGTTCGTGCTCAGGGCCAGGGGCCAGGGCGCGCCGGGCACCGTGGAGGCGACCGTCGAGGTACGGCTCAGCGAGGTCGAGGACGGCACCCGGGTCGACTACGACGCGGAGGCCGTGGTGGGCGGCATGATCGGCGGCGTCGGCCAGCGGGTGCTCGGCTCGGTGGCGAAGAGGACGGCCGGTGATTTCTTCTCCGCCGTCGAGACCCACCTGTCCGGCACCCCCGTCCCCGCCCCTGAGGCCGTCCCCGCCCTTGGGGCCGTGCCCGAGGAGGTCCATGAGGCCGCGACCGGGGAACCCGCCCGGGTCTTCGAGCGGCCCGCCGTACGGCACCGTGAGAACGGTCCCGCCTGGCCGGTCCTGGCGGCGTTCGGCATGGGGGCGGGGGTCGCGCTCGGCAGCGCCGTGATCGGCTGGCTGCTCGGCCGGACCGGCAGAGGGCGCTGACCCCGGGGCGGGCCGGGGATTGATCAGGGAGCGGTGAAGAGGGGGCGCTTTTCGGGTCAAGGCGCCGGTGCGCCAGGCGAGGAAACATCCGGCTTCTGGGACTTTGGGCTGTGCCGACACGGTGCCGACGCTGTGCCGACCACGACGGTGCCCGGGGGAACATGGAGTCGCTGCTGATCCTGCACGCCGTCGCGGCGATGTGCGCCCCGGCGCTGGCCCGTTGTCTCGGGCGCGGCGCCTTCCCCGTGCTCGCCGTCGCGCCCGCCTGCGGGTTCGCCCACACGCTGTGGATCGCCCTGACGGGCGTCCCCGCCGGGTCGAGCCACACCTGGGCGCCCGCCCTCGGACTCGACCTGGACTTCCGCGCCGACGCGCTCGGCGTGCTCATGATGGCGCTGGTCACCGGGGTCGGCGCGCTGGTGCTGGTCTACTGCGCGCGCTACTTCGAGGCGGGCGAGGAGGGGCTCGGCCGGTTCGGCGGGGTCCTCGTCGCCTTCGCCGGGGCGATGCTCGGCCTGGTCGTCGCCGACAACCTGCTGCTGCTGTACGTGTTCTGGGAGCTGACCACGGTCTTCTCCTACCTGCTGATCGGCCAGGACCCGCGCAGCAGGCAGGCCCGCAGGGCGGCCACCCAGGCGCTGACCGTCACCGCCGCCGGAGGACTGGCCATGCTGGCCGGGATGGTCATCCTCGGCGAGAGCGCGGGCACCTACCGGATCTCGCGGATCGTCGCGGACCCGCCCTCCGGCGCCCTGGTCCCGGCGGCGGTCGTCCTGCTCCTGGCCGGGGCCCTGTCGAAATCGGCGATCTTCCCGTTCAGCATGTGGCTGCCCGCCGCGATGGCGGCCCCGACCCCGGTCTCCGCCTACCTGCACGCCGCCGCGATGGTCAAGGCCGGCGTCTACCTGCTGGCCAGGTTCGGCCCCGCCTTCGGCACGCTGCCCGTCTGGCGGGCGGTCGCCGTACCCCTCGGTCTGCTCACCATGCTGCTGGCCGGGTGGCGGGCGCTGCGCGAGTACGACATCAAACGGCTGCTCGCCTACGGCACGGTCAGCCAGCTCGGCTTCATGACGGCGCTGTTCGGCGCCGGGACCCGGGACACCGCGCTCGCGGGCGTGGCCGTGCTGCTCGGGCACGCCCTGTTCAAGGCGTCGCTGTTCCTGGTCGTCGGCGTCGTCGACCACGCCACCGGCACCCGTGACCTGCGCGAGCTGAACGGCCTGTGGCGTTCGGCGCCGTGGCTGTGCGCGGTGGCGACGGCCGCGACGGTCTCGATGGCCGGGATACCGCCGACGCTGGGGTTCGTCGGCAAGGAGGCGGCCTTCGAGTCGCTGCTGACCGGGCGGACCGCCGACACCGTGGCGCTCGCGGTCGTCGTCGCCGGTTCCATGCTCACCGTCGCCTACAGCGCCAGGTTCCTGTGGGGGACCTTCGGCGGCGGACGCGGCCTCGCGCCGACCCCGGCGAGCCCCGCCGCCGCGGCGACCTTCACCCCGCCCGCGCTGCTGGCCGTACTGGGCGTGGTGCTCGCCCCCCTGGCCTCCTGGTACGGCCGGGCGATGGAGGGCTACACCGGCACCTTTCCCGGCACCGGCCACGTCCACCTCGCGCTGTGGACCGGGGCGCTCACGCCGCTGCTGCTGTCGGCCGCGGCCCTGTGCGGCGGGGCGCTGCTGTTCGCGGCGGGCGGGCTCGTCGAACGGGTGGGACGGGTGCTGCGGCTCGTGGACTCGGGACGGGTCTACTGGGCGCTGATGCGGGGCCTGGAACGCTTCTCCCTGCAGCTGACCGGGGTCACCCAGCGGGGCTCGCTGACCGACTACCTCATCATCGCGTTCGTCTCCGTCGCGGGCATCGGGGTCTTCGCCGCGCTGTACGGCCCCACGCCGGACGTCCACCTCGACGTCGCCTCCTGGACCCGCCCGGAACAACCCCTGGTCGGGGCGCTGCTGGTGGCCGTCGCCGCCCTCGCCCCGCGGATCCGCACGCACATCGTGCTCGCCCTGGTCGCGGGCCTGACCGGGTACGGCACGGCCCTGCTGTTCCTCGTCCACGGCTCACCCGACCTGGCGCTCACCCAGTTCCTCACCGAGACGCTGAGCCTGGTGGTCTTCGTGCTCGTGCTGCGCAGACTCCCGCTCGGCCCCAGGGAGGGCAGGCCCAGGGTGCCCCTCGGCGTACGGCTCGGCCTCGGCGCGGTCAGCGGCGTCGTCGTGACCGTCGCCGGGATGCTGGCCGTCTCCGCCCGCCAGGCGCCCCCCGTCGGGGCGCTGATCCCCGAGGCCGCCCGCAGGGCCGGGGCCTCCAACGCCGTCAGCGCCCTTCTGGTGGACATCCGGGCCTGGGACACCATGGGGGAGAGCTCCGTGCTCGTCGTCCTCACCCTCGGCGTCACCAGCCTGGTCTTCCTGCGCCGTCGCACCTACACGCTGGAACGCCCGTCGGGGGAACCCGGCCCCGAGCGGGGACCGCACTGGCTGGCGGCGACCCTGCCGAAGGGGGAGCGGGCCGCCGTCCTGGAGATCGTGGCCCGGCTGATCTTCCACACCGTGCTGCTCATCTCGGTCTTCCTGCTGTTCACCGGGCACAGCGCGGTCGGGGGCGGCTTCGCGGGCGGCATCGTGGCCGGGCTGGCGCTGGTGGTCCGCTACCTCGCGGGCGGACGCTACGAACTGGCCCTGGCGGTGCCCGCGCACGCCGGGGTGCTGATCGGCTTCGGCCTGCTGCTCTCGACGGTCACCGCCCTCGTCGGGCTGCTGTTCTCCGGGACCCCGCTGACCATGCTCGCGGCCGACGTGCAGGTCCCGCTGGTCGGCACGCTCCACCTGTCGACCGTGCTGCTGTTCGACGTCGGCGTCTACGCCGCGGTCGTCGGCATGGTCCAGGACTTCCTGCGCAGCCTGGGCGGCGAGCTCGACCGGCAGATCGAGGAGGAGGGCCGGTGACCGTCTCGCTGGTGCCGTTCGCCGCCTCGGGCACGATGGTCGCGGCCGGGGTGGCGCTGCTGCTCGAACGCAGCCTGGTGCGCCTGCTCGTGGGCGTCATCCTGCTCGGCAACGGCGTCAACCTGCTGATCGTCCTGACGGGCGGTCCCGCGGGTGAGCCGCCGATCCTCGGCGTCTCCCCCGTCGAGCGGATGGCCGACCCGCTGCCGCAGGCCATGGTCCTCACCTCCCTGGTGATCACCCTGGGCGTCACCGCGTTCCTGCTGGCCATGGTCCACCGCTCCTGGCAGCTCACCGGCGGCGACGAGGTACAGGACGACACCGAGGACCGCAGGGTACGGCTGCGCGCCCGCAGAGGGGAGCTGGCCAGGTCCGTGCTCGCCAGGCGCGAGGCCTACCGGCGCCTGGTCAGGCAGCAGCGGGCCGAGCTGGCCCGCCTCGACGAGGCCAGGCGCGAACGCGAACGCCGTGACGCCGAGGAGGCCTCGAAGGAGGGCGGCGGCGAGCGGGCCGCCAGGCTGCGCGCCGAGTTCGCCCGCAGGGAGCGGGAGCAGGCCGCGCGGGAGCGCAGGATCCGCAGGAGGCTGCGCGAACGGCGCCGCCAGGCGCGCGCCGAGATGCGGGAGGCGATCAGGCAGGACAGGGAACGGCAGGCCAGGGCGCAGGACCCGGAGTTGGAGGGGGACGACTGATGGCGCAGGCGGTGGAGGGGGTGGCACGGGAACTGGTCGCGGTGCCGGTGCTGCTGCCGCTGTTCGCGGCCGGGCTCAAGCTCGCCATCGGCGGCAGGTCGCGCAGGCTCCAGGCGCTCATCAGTGTGGTCACGCTCACCGCGGTGCTCGTGGTCTCGGTGCTCCTGCTGGCCGCGGCCGACGGCGGCGGGCCGCTGGCCACGCACCTCGGCGGCTGGGCCGCCCCGGTCGGCATCGCCCTGGTCGCCGACCGCCTCTCCTCGCTGATGCTGGTGGTCTCCTCGGCGGTGACGCTGTGCGTGATGGTCTACTCGCTGGCGCAGGCCTACGCCGACCAGGAGTACGCCGCCCCACTGGCGATCTTCCACCCGGCCTACCTGATCATGGTGGCGGGTGTCTCCGACGCCTTCCTCTCCGGTGACCTGTTCAACCTCTTCGTCGCCTTCGAGATGCTGCTCAGCGGCTCCTACGTGCTGCTCACCTTCGGCGGGACCGAGTCCCGCATCCGCGCGGGCGCCACCTACGTGGTGATCGGCCTGGCCTCCTCACTGCTGTTCCTGGTCGGGATCGCGGTCTCCTACGGAGCGACGGGCACCGTGTCGATGGCCCAGCTCGCCGAACGGTTCCAGATGCTGCCCGACTACCTCAAGCTGCTGGTCGAGCTGACGCTCCTGCTGGTCTTCGTGGTCAAGGCCGCGATCTTCCCGATGTCGGCGTGGCTGCCCGACTCCTACCCGACCGCGCCCGCCCCCGCCACGGCCCTGTTCGCCGGGCTGCTCACCAAGGTCGGCATCTACTCCGTCATCAGGCTGGAGGCGCTGCTGTTCCCCGGCGGCCCGGTCAGCGTCCTGCTGATGTGGGCGGCGCTGCTGACGATGCTGGTCGGGATCTTCGGCGCCGTCGCCCAGACCGACATCAAACGGATGCTCTCCTTCACGCTGGTCAGCCACATCGGCTACATGGTCTTCGGGGTCGGGCTCTCGACCGCCGCGGGCATGTCGGGCGCGGTCTTCTACGTCGTCCACCACATCACCGTGCAGACCAGCCTGTTCCTGGTGACCGGGCTGATCGAGCGGCGCGCGGGCACCACCTCCCTGGACGACCTCGGTGGTCTGATGCGGCTGGCTCCGGTCATCGCGGTCCTCTTCTTCGTCCCCGCGATGAACCTGGCCGGCATCCCCCCGATGTCCGGCTTCCTGGGCAAACTCAACCTCGTCCAGGCCGGGATCGCCGCCGGGGGAGCCCTGCCGCTCATCCTCGTGGCGGGCGGCCTGGTGACGAGCCTGCTGACCCTGTACGCCATGTCCACGGCCTGGAGCAAGGCGTTCTGGCGGGCTCCGGCCCCGGGTGCGGCCGACCGGCCGGGAACCGTGCTGGAGAGCGAGGAGACCACGCTCACCAGGGCGCCCGGCACCGAGGGGATCACCGGGCGGGAGATCGTCACCAGCGCCACCATGCCCGCGCCGATGCTGGGCGCGACCACGGCCCTGGTGGTGCTCGGGCTCTCCTACACCGTCCTCGCCGGGCCGTTGTCGGCCCTGACCAGCCGGACGGCCGCGGAACTGCTCGCCCGCGAGCCGTACATCTCGGCGGTCCTGGGGAGCGCGCGGTGAGGGCGACGGGCGGGGCAGGGCGGGTGCCGCGTCTGCTGGGCAGGCCGGTCCCGCCGGGCGAGGTGGTCTGGCTGACCGTGGTCTGGCTGCTGCTGTGGGGCGATCCGAGCGTGGGCAACGTGCTCGGCGGCCTGCTGGCCTCCACGGTCATCGTCTGGGCGCTGCCGCTGCCCGTACTCGACTCCGGCGTCAGGATCCACCCGGTCGCGGCGGCCGTCTTCCTGGCCCGCTTCGCGGGCGACCTGGTGATGTCCAGCTTCAGGGTCGCCCTCTGGGCGCTGCGCCTGGGCGTCCAGCCGCCCGTCGAGGTGGTCACCGTACGGCTGCGCACCTCGTCGGAGGTGATGACCGTGCTGGTCACGATCGCCCTGTCGGCGCTTCCCGGCAGCCTGGTCCTTGAGGCGCGCTTCGCGGACAGGCGACTGGTCCTGCACGTGCTCGGGGTCGAGGGGGACGTCCCCGCCACGGTCCAGGCCGACGTGACCCGTCTGGAGGGCGCCATCGTCGCGGCCTTCGGCACCTCACAGGACAGGGAGGAACTTCGGTGACGGCGGTGTACCTGACGGCGCTCGCGTTGCTCGGCTGCGCGGCGGCGCTGACGCTCACCAGGCTGGTGCGCGGCCCGTCCATGCTGGACAGGGCGGTCGCGCTCGACGTGCTCACTGCCGTGGTGATGTGCGGGATCGCGGCGGGGGCGACGGCCCTGGGCGCCTACTCCGCGCTGCCGGTGCTGCTGGTGCTGTCCCTCGTCGGGTTCGTCGGGTCGGTCTCGCTGGCCAGGTTCTTCTCCGGGCGGGTCCGGTGACCCCGCTTGAGGTGGCCGCGGCGGTGTGCGTGCTGCTCGGCGCCGCCTTCGCCCTGGCCGCCGGGGTGGGGATGTTCCGGTTCCACGGAACCCTGTCGCGCATGCATCCGGCGACCAAGCCCCAGGTGCTCGGCCTGCAGCTGGTCCTGCTGGCCATGTGGCTGCGCCACCCCACCTGGGCCGTCGCGGGGACGCTGCTGCTGACCGGGGTGTTCCAGGTGATCACCGCGACCGTCGCCGCCTACATGGTCGGCCGCGCGGCCCACAGGAACGCCTCCTCGGCCGGCGGCGACGGCGACGACGGTACGGCCATCCCCGGCGAGGACGCCGGCCGGTGAGCGACGGCGCGCAACCCTCGCGCGAGGTTGGCTCCCGGCGTAATCTGACGCGTATGCGCGAGGAACGTGCGGAGGACGCCCGAACCGAGGCCAGAAGACTGGTTCGTGACCTTTTCGGAGCAGGACAACCCGACGCCGTGACGCTGCTCGGCGAGGCGCGGGCCGTGCTCGGCGCCGAACGGGCCACGCTCTGCGCGGACCTCGTCAGGGGGGTCGCGCTCACCCGCAGGTCGGCCGAGCTGGCGGCGCTCGCCGCGCTGCTGGTCGGCACCCGGGACCTCGGCGAGGAGTGGTGGTCGCGGTCCAGGGGGGAGAAGCTGCCCTCCCCTGACGAGGTGCTGCGCACCGCGACCGCGATCGACCCGTGGACCGACCTGACCGTGCTGGAGATGCTCGCCGCCTGGATCGCCGACGACGCCGCGGACGAGCAGTGGGGGAGCCCCCTGGCGGCGACCGACCTGAACTCCTGGCAGGCGGAGGACCGGATCGACCTGCCGGGGAACGTACGGCCCGGCGAACGGGTCCTGGTCTCCTTCGACGTCGGCGGCAGGCTCGACGCGGTCGTGGTCGCCCGCGCGGACGACACCCTCGGCTCCAACCTGGACTTCCACTCGCTGCGCTACTCCCGTCCGGCCGAGGCGCAGTGGAGCTGGGGCGTCGCCGCGGGGCTCGGCCCGCACCGGCTCGCCGGTGAGGACCCCGACCCCTACGCGCAGCCGGTCGACCCCGCCGCCGCCGAGATCCTGCGCGCCTGGGCGCTGCGCCACGGGGCGCACACCGAGGACGTCGGCGAGGCCTGGCGGGACAGGGGCGACGTCGTCGCCGCGATCGAACGGGCCGACTGGATGTGGCGCAGCGGAGAGTGGTTTGGCTGGTGGCGCGCCGCCGCCGCGCTGGCCGAGGGAGACAGGGAACGTCTCGCCGCCCGGCTTGAGGACATCGCCTCGGCCATCTGACCTCGTTTCCGGAATCAGTGGGGCTTCGCCCTGGTTGCAGCCTTCTGTGAAGGTTGAAATCTACTCGGACGTGGTCTGTCCCTGGTGCTACATCGGTCACACCCGCTTCGCCCGCGCCGTCGAGCGCTACCGGGCCACCGGCGGCGAGGTCGAGATCGGGCTACGGCCCTTCCAGCTCGCACCGGACGCCGAGTCCACCGGGTCACCCCTGCTCACCTGGGCCGCGGCCAAGTTCGGCGGCCAGGAACGCGCGCGGCAGATGTTCGCCCACGTGACCCAGGTCGCCGCCCAGGACGGCCTTGAGATGCGCTTCGACCGCGCCGTCCACGCCAACACCCTCGACGCGCACCGGCTCATCCAGATCGCCGACGAGCAGGGCAGGGGGGAGGAGGCGCTGTACCGCCTGTTCGCCGCCCACTTCACCGACGGCCTCGACGTCGGCTCCCGCGAGGTCCTGGCCACGATCGCCACGGACCTGGACGTCAAGGCCGACCTCGACGGCCCCGGCGGGACGGAGCAGGTCCGCCAGGAGCTGTTCAGGGCCCGCTCCCTGGGCGTCTCCTCCGTCCCGCTGTTCCTGTTCGAGGGCCAGTTCGCGGTCTCCGGCGCCCAGCCGGAGGACACGCTGCTCGCCGCCCTTGAGGAGGTCGCCGAGCGGACCGGGCAGACCCCCGGGACGGCGGAGACCGGCGAGGCCTGCGACGACGGCCACTGCGCGATCTGACGCCCCGCCCTCGCCTGACGTCCGGCCGGGCCCCGGGCGGACGTCAGGCGTCGCCGAGATCGCCCGCGCGGTAGTGGCGGCGGCAGAGCACCTGGTAGCGGATCGGCGCCTCACCCGTGTCGCCGATGACGACCTGTTCCCCGGTGCGCACCAGCCTGCCCCCGACCACACGGGCGTTCAGCCTGCCGGGCCTGCCGCACCAGCACAGCACCTCGACCTGCAGCCGGTTGATCTCGTCGGCCAGCTCGAACAGGCGCTGGGCGGCGGGGAACATCTGCGACCGGAAGTCCGAGGCCAGGCCGAAGGCGTAGACGTCGATGCCGAAGTCGTCGGTGAGGTCGGCCAGCTGCTCGATCTGCTCCACCGTGTAGAAGCACGCCTCGTCGCAGATCACGTAGTCGACGCGCCGCTGCCCGCGCACCAGCTCGACCAGGTCGAGGCCGTCGACCACCTCGACGGCCTCGCTGCCCAGGCCGATCCTGCTGGTCACCCTGGCGTCGCCGGAACGGTCGTGCTTGGTCAGCACCAGACCGTGCCTGCCCTGACGCCGATGGTTGTAGTTCATCTGCAGGGCCAGTGTGGACTTGCCGCAGTCCATCGGGCCGAAGTAGAAGCGGAGCACGCCGTCCCTGGTTCCGGTGGGGACGGCGGAGAGCGCGGACGGTTCGGTCACAGGCGGCCAGCCTAGTGGTTCTTCGACGGGGGTTTGGGGCGCGGTACACCGGTAAGGGAGTCAGGTCCCGCGCGACACCTTTCGATTGGCTTGTTCGTGTAAAGCGTGGGAGCCTCGTTGAGGCTCTAACGAGAAGTGGGAGAACCTGTGACGACCACCAAGAACTCCGCTCCGCCCGTCATCAAGTCACCCGCGGTGAACACCTCCGCGGTCCCCCCGACGGCCCCGACGGGCGAGACCGTCGAGATCCCCGTCGCGCTCGCGGCGATGATGACCGAGGACGAGGCCGTGGCCGCCAAGGCCGAGGCGGCCCGCTGGCGCTACGGGTTCTACGTCGTGGTGACGGGCCTTGTCGTCATCCTGGTCGCCTTCGTGGTGATCGCCATGCGCGGCGGCGACTCGACCGCCCCGTTCGCCGGGCTCGTCGGCGTCTCCGGCGCGATCATCGGCGCCTACTTCGGCGTCCAGGTCGGCCAGTCGGGCAAGGACAGGGTCGAGGCCGAGCTGCGCCGTACGAGCGAGATGGCCATCCGGCTCGCGGCCAAGGTGCACGCCCACGACGCGGACTCGGTGATCGGCTCGACCATGGGCCCCCGCCGCCGCTGAACCCGGGTCCGTGCCCGGTGTCAGCTCTGGACGAGCGGCGGGCGCTCCATCGGGGCGACCGCGTAGCCGGGCACGGACGGCCACCTGACCGTCAGCACGACCGACTCCTCCTCGGCGACCCAGGAGTGGTCGACGCCCCTGCCCCACACGACGTAGTCACCCTGGCGTTCGAGCAGGACGCTGCGGCCGGGCAGCTCCACGCGGAAACGGCCGCTGACGAGGACCAGGAGCGCCGTGCGCTCCTCACCCCGCACCCACCGGGCCCGCCGGTCGCCGGGCGGGTGGACCCCCCACTTGATCTCCACGTCCTCGCTGTGCCGCGGGTCCCCGGCCTCCTTGAAGTGCCCCAGGATCCATCCCCGGTCCAGTGCCGCGTCCTCGCCCGCGTTGCCCACGTAAACGCCGTCGTCCATGTGACCGGACGTTAGCAGCCGGGTCTTGCGCGGACGTTCACGGCGAGGTTGGCTGAGGACATGCCCTCGATGATCACCGCGGTACGCCACGGCCAGAGCGAGTCCAACGTGGCCTACGCCAGGGCGCAGGCGAGCGGGACGGCCGTCGTCCTGACCGGCGCCGACGAGGACGTCCCGCTCACCCCGCTCGGCAGACGGCAGGCGAGCGCCCTCGGCAGGCGCCTGGCGCGGGAGCGGGGGCCCGACGTGGTGTGGTGCTCGCCGTACCGGCGGGCCGTGCAGACCTGGGAACTGGCCGCGGCCGAGCTGAGCGCCGTCCCCGAGGTACGGTTCGACGCCAGGCTCGGCGACCGCCTGATGGGCGAGCTCGCGGGGATGAACCTGGCCGCCATCATGCGGCGCTTCCCCGAGGAGGCGCGGTCACTGCTGCGGGCCGAGTACGGCTACCGCCCTCCCGGCGGGGAGTGTTTCTCCGACGTCGCGGACCGGGTGCGCGCGGTGGTCGGTGACATGCGCGCCGGGTACGCCGGTCGGCGGGTGCTGGTCGTCGCGCACGACGCGGTGGTGCTGATGCTCAAACACGTGATCGAGGGGGTCGCGCTGGACTCGGTCGCCGCGTTCGCGCCGGTCACGAACGCCTCGGTCTCGGTCTGGCGTGGCTCGCGGGCCGAGATCTTCAACGACGACGGGCATCTGAGGGACATATCACTCTGAACCCATTCGTCGATCACCCATTGACGGACGGTCTTTCCTGCGGTCTGCTGCGCTAGTCACGGGTGTCCGGCACCGGCGAGGCTCAGGGAGGCACAGGCATGCGTCCGCGCGCGATGGTGGCGAGTCTCGTGCTGGCCGTGGTCTCGGCGATGGGCCCCAGGCCCGTGCTGCCCGTCCTGGCCCCCGCCCCGCCCTCCGACTCGGTCCCGGCCGCCTCCTCGACGTCCGTGCCGCCGGCCGCCGCTCCCGGGGCGAAGGACGCGGGCTGCGACCCGATCGCGGGCCACGAGTGCCTGCTGCCCTTCCCCAACGACTGGTTCACCGTGAACGCGCGCACCGCGACCGGCCTGCGGGTCGAACTGTCCGCCGGTGCCATGCCCCGCAACGAGGAGGGCACCCCCGTCGACCCGGCGTCGTGGAACACCGCCGACGGCTTCTCCCCGGGGTCCATGCTGCTGGCCCACGTGCCGGGCCTCGACCTCGCCAGGACGGGGGCGGCGCCCGTCACCGACATCGGGTGGTCCCTGCGGCGCGACGCCCCCATCGTGATCGTGGACACCGTGACCGGGGAGCGCTGGCCGTACTGGGCGGAGCTCGACGCGGGGACGACCGACCCGGCCCGGCGGGCGCTGATCGTCAGACCCGCGAGGAACCTCATCGAGGGCCACCGATACGCCGTCGCGCTGCGCGGCCTGAAGGACGCCTCGGGCGTCCCCCTGCGGGCCCCGGAGACCTTCACCAGGCTCACCGGCGCCGACCTCCCCCTGGGGGACCCGCTCGCCGTACGGCAGCGCGCGCTGCGCAGGACCCTCGCCGACCTCGCGACAGCCGGGGTCGACAGGCGGGGGCTCCACCTCGCCTGGGACTTCACCGTGGCCAGCGGGCGGGGCCTGGCCGGTCCCGTGCTGAGCATGCGCGATGAGGCACTGCGCGCGCTCAGGGGGGCCGCGCCGCGCTTCACCGTGGCCTCGGTGACCGACCTCACCGAGGCCCAGGACCCCGACATCGCCCGCGAGGTCACCGGGGAGATCCAGGTCCCGAACTACCTCGACAAGCCCGGCGCGCCGCCGGGGGCGCGCCTCAACCGGGACCAGGACGGCAGGCCGCGCCCGCTCGGCGACACGCTGCGGACGCGCTACCAGTGCGTGATCCCGCGCTCGGCCTTCACCAGACCCGCGACCCCCGCCCTGTACGGCCACGGCCTGCTCGGCAGGGCCGCCGAGGTGCGCTCCCGTGACGTGCGGGAGATGGCCGGGCAGCAGGGCTTCGTCTTCTGCGCCACCGCGTGGATCGGCATGTCGGAGGAGGACGTCCAGCATGTGGCGGGCGTGTTCCGCGACCTGTCCGCGTTCGGCACCGTCCCCGACCGGCTGCAGCAGAGCCTGCTGAACTTCGTCCTCCTCGGCCGCGCCATGGTCGGCAGGGACGGGTTCACCGGCCACCGGGCGTTCAGGGACGAACAGGGCAGGCCACTGTTCGACCGGCGGGCCGGGCTCGCCTACGACGGCAACAGCCAGGGCGGCATCTCGGGCGGCGCACTGGTCGCGGTCTCCCCCGACGTGCGCAACGCCGTGCTCGGGGTGACGGGTATGAACTACAGCACCCTGCTCAACCGCAGCACCGCCTTCCAGCCGTTCCAGCGGATCATGGACGAGGCCTACCCCGACCGGCTGACCCAGCAGGTCTGCTTCGCGCTCATGCAGATGCTCTGGGACCGGGCGGAGACCAACGGCTACGCCCAGCACCTGACCGACGACCCGCTGCCCGGCTCACCCAGGCACCGGGTGCTGCTGCACGTCGCCTACGGCGACCACCAGGTCTCCACCGTGACCGCACAGGTCGAGGCGCGCACGATCGGCGCCCGTGTCCACCAGCCCGCCGTCGCCGCGGGCCGCGACCCCGACGTCGCCCCCTACTGGGGGATCAGGGCGCTGCCGCCCCGCCCGTACGCCGGGTCGGCGCTCGTCGTCTGGGACAGCGGGGCCGTCACCCCGCCGCGGACCAACACGCCGCCGCTGGGCACCGCCTACGGCAGGGACCCGCACCATGACCCGCGCAACTCCCCGGAGGCCCGCGTGCAGAAGGCCCACTTCCTGCGAGAGGGTGTGGTCGTCGACGTCTGCGGCGGCGCCCCCTGCGCGGCGGAACCCGTCTCCGCGGCCCCGGACGCTCTCCCCGTCACGGCTTCGGGGGAGACGCCGGGGACGGTTCACGCGAGGCCCTGACGGACCCGGTCGCGGGGCACCCTGACGAACTCCCCAGGGACCCGGGCCCCGTCGACCAGCAGGTCCGCCCTGGCGCGGGTGTCGTCGGCGGCGAACCACGTCTCCTCGGCCCGCCACCAGCGCCGCCACTGCTCGGCCAGCTGCGCGCCGTCCCTGGCCAGCACCCGGGCCCGGCGGACCTCGGCGGACGCGCACACCCACACCGCGAGGGCGGCCGGGGCCGTACGGCGGGCCGTGCTCACCCCTTCGAGGACCAGCGCGGGCGCGACGGGCACCTCGACCCGCTCCGCGTAACCGCCACCGGCCCAGTCGAAGCGCCGGTAGCCCCCCGGCTCACCCGCGGCGAGCGGGCCGAGCACCTGCTCCTCGACCAGCCGGAACCACTCCCTGGGCACCTCGTCCCACGGCACGGGGAAGTCGTCGCTGGAGACGACCTGCGCCCCGAGCGCCGCGCCGAGACGCCGCGCGAAGGTCGTCTTGCCCGACCCGGCGGGGCCGTCGACCGTGACGAGCCGGACGGGGCCGCACGACGGGGGAAGCCGCAGGACCGTGTCCGCGAGCCGCTCGAAGGAGACGATCTCGTCCATTCCTCCATGATGGACCCCATGGCGGTCCCAGGCCGGATGGAGGGGCCGGACGGAGGGCTGGGAAGATCTTCGATGGGCGGGGCGGCCGGTGGCGGGGGACACCCCTTTCCCGTCCCGATTCGGCTAGGCTCGGCGACCACCAATGGAGGTTGATCTTGCACGGAGCCCTCGGCGACATCGTCGTACTCGACCTCTCCCGCGCCCTGGCGGGACCGCACGCGGCACAGATGCTCGGTGACCTCGGAGCCCGGGTGATCAAGGTGGAACAGCCGGAGGCGGGCGACGAGTCCCGGAGCTGGGGACCGCCCTTCGTCGGTCCCGGCCACGACATCTCCACCTACTTCCTCGCGGCCAACCGCAACAAGCGCTCCATCACCGTGGACATGAAGTCCGCCGAGGGCAGGACCCTCATCGAACGCCTGGTACGGCAGAGCGACGTCCTGGTCGAGAACTTCCGCACCGGCGTCCTGGACCGCCTCGGGTTCGGCGTCGAGCGGCTGCACGAACTCAACCCCCGTCTCGTCGTGCTGTCGATCACCGGGTTCGGGCACGACGGCCCCGAGGGCGGCAGGCCCGGCTACGACCAGATCGCCCAGGGCGAGGCGGGACTGATGAGCCTGACCGGCCCCTCGCCCGCGGAGCCGTACCGGGTGGGGGCCTCCATCGCCGACCTGCTCGGCGGCATTCACGGCGCCTACGGCGTGGTCGCCGCGCTCTACGAGCGGGAGCGGACCGGGCGGGGCAAGGTCGTGCGGACCTCGCTGCTGGCCGCGGTGACCGGCGTGCACTCCTACCACGGCACGGCCTGGACTGTCGGGGGGCGGGTGCCCGGCGCGGGCGGCAACCACCACGCCTCCATCGCCCCCTACGGCGCCTTCCGCTGCGCCGACGGCATGCTCCAGATCGCGGTGGCCAACGACGCCCAGTGGCGCAAGGTCGCCGGCCTGCTCGGCATCGACCCGCTGACCCCGGAGTACGCGACGAACAGGGAACGCTTCGCGCACCGCCCCCGCCTGATCGCCGACATCGAACGGGCCCTGGCCGGGCACGGCCGCGCCCACTGGCTGGAGGCGTTCGCCGGGATCGGGGTGCCCGCCGGGGCGATCAGGACGATCGACGAGGTCTACGCCTGGGAGCAGACACGCTCCCAGGGCCTGGTCGTCGAGGTCGACCACCCGGTCCTGGGCACGATCGAGCTTCCCGGGCCGCCGCTGCGCTTCGACGGCGACCCGCCCATGCGGCACACCGCCCCGCCCGCGCTCGGCGAGCACAACGACGAGGTCCTCGCGTGGCTGGAGGAACGTGAAAGATGACGACCTCTTCCTCGTACCCACCCTGCCGCGCGGGCCGGAGAGCCGGGGTATGAACCTCGTGCGTCCCGACGCCCGCGCGCTGATCGACGCCTTCCTCGACCCCGGGACGTGGCGGTCGTGGGACCGGACGCCCGCCGATCCCGCACCCGAGGGTTCCGGCTACGCGGAGGAGCTGGCCCAGGCCCGCGCCAGGAGCGGCTACGACGAGTCGGTCGTCACCGGGGAGGGGCTGCTCGACGGCCGCAGGGTGGCCTTCGCCGCCTGCGAGTTCTCCTTCCTCGCCGGATCGATCGGGTTCGCCGCCGCCGAACGGCTCACCGCCGCGATCGAGCGGGCGACCGCGGAACGGCTCCCGCTGCTGGCCGCCCCGGCCTCGGGCGGCACCCGGATGCAGGAGGGCGCCCCGGCCTTCGTGCAGATGGTGAAGATCACCGCCGCGGTCGCCGCCCACCGCGCCGCGGGCCTGCCGTACCTGGTCTATCTGCGGCACCCGACCACGGGCGGGGTCTTCGCCTCGTGGGGGTCGCTCGGGCACGTCACCATGGCCGAGCCCGGCGCCCTGATCGGGTTCCTGGGCCCCAGGATCTTCGAGTCGCTGCACGGCTACCCCTTTCCCGAGGGCGTCCAGGTCGCGGAGAACCTCCTGGCCCACGGCCTGCTCGACGCGGTCGTTCCCGCCCCTGAGGCCAGGCGGCTCGCCGTCCGGGCCCTGTCCGTGCTGTGCGCCCCGCGTGAGATACGGCCCGCAGGGCGGGAGCCGGACGAGCACGTCCCCCCGGTCCAGGCGTGGGACGCCGTCACCCGTTCCCGCAGGGACGACCGCCCCGGCGTGCGTGAGCTGCTCGGGTACGGCGCCCGCGACGTCACCCCGCTCAACGGCAGCGGCGAGGGGGAGGCGGACCCCGGCCTGCTCATCGCGCTGGCCAGGTTCGGTGAGGCCCCGGCCGTCGTGCTCGGCCAGGACCGGGGCCGCAGAAGGGTCACGGCCCCCTTCGGTCCCGCCGGGCTCAGGGTCGCCCGGCGGGGGATGCGCCTGGCCGCGGAACTGGGCCTGCCGCTGGTCACGGTGGTCGACACCCCAGGGGCCGCGCTGTCCAAGGCGGCCGAGGAGGGCGGCCTGGCCGCGGAGATCGCCCGCTGCCTGGCCGACCTGGTCACGCTCGGGGCACCGACGGTCTGCCTGCTGCTCGGTGAGGGCGCAGGCGGCGCCGCCCTGGCGCTGCTGCCCGCAGACCGCGTGTTGTGCGCCCAGCACGCCTGGCTGTCCCCGTTGCCGCCGGAGGGCGCCTCGGCGCTGCTGTACCGGAGCGTCGACTTCGCCCCGGAGACCGCCGCCGCGCAACGGGTGAAGTCGACCGACCTGCGGCGCGACGGCATCGTCGACCGGATCATCCCGGAGCTGCCCGACGCCGCCTACGAGCCGGAGGCCTTCTCCCGCAGGGTCGCGCACGCCCTGGAACACGAGATCGCCGGACTGCTGCGGCCGGCCCCGGCCGACCGGCTCACCGCCCGCCTGGCGCGCTACCGGGCGCTCGGCGGGCGGGCGGACCCGGCCTGAGGCCGGGACGTCACGACTCCGGCTCGGCCGGGGTGAGGGACAGGGGGACGCGCTCGACGCGGATGGAGAAGACCTCGTCACGGGGGACGACGACCTCGTAGGCGCCGTGGTCGACCATCCAGTAGCCGAGCGCCTCGGCCTTCAGCCCGCTGTGACCGGTGTAGGCGATGTGCAGGCTCTCCTCGCCGTTCTCCTCGGAGACGTCGAGGACCAGGCACGGCTCGCCGCCGAACGCCCCGACCGTGCGCACCAGCACCAGCCACTCCAGCTCCTCGCGGGGCACCACGGCCCGCCAGTAGCCGGAGAGACGTTCGAAGCCCTGCCGGGCCTCCTTGGCGAACAGCACGACCTCGGAGTCACCGGGGCCCAGCGCCGCGACGTGGGTCCGCTCGCCGTAGCGCGCCAGGAAACCGGATGCCACCGGTTCGATCACGTCGCTCACGAGGCCCGCCGCCAGGCGAGGCCGTCGTAACGGCCGAACAGGCGCTCTTCGCCGGGTGTCACGTGGATGATCTCGGCTCCCGCTGGGATCGGCACGGGTGTGGTGTGGAACTGGGGCACGACGTGCTCACGCGAGGTGGTGAAGCCGTTGCCCGCGAACGGGGGGACGTCGTTCCAGTCGCCTCCCATGTGCGGGCCGTAGGGGACGGCGTAGGCGTCGACGTCACGGGCGAACCAGCGCATGAGGTACAGCTCCGGGACGGCCGTGGTCAGCTCGGAGCCCTCGAAGCCCAGGTCGAGGCCCGCGAAGAGCTGGGCGGGCGTTGTCAGGCGGGCGCAGTCCTGCACGCGGTAGACATATCCCGATATGACGCTGCGCCTGCCCGCGAGATAGGGCACGAGCAGTCGGGGCGGGATGACCTTCTGCATCTGCGTTCTACGCCCAGGTGGCTCACTCACGGTCGCATTTTACGATCTGCCGACCTGAAGCCGCCGGTGTTCCAAGCAGGGCAGGGCATTCCGGGTGGCAATCGTGACCTGGGGGTCGAGCACGCACGTCCGCACCGCGGGCGCGGGCCCCAGGTCGGTGTGGACGACGCCCATCGGGTCGACGAGCATGCTCCTGCCGATCCCGAAACCGTCGGCGGCCTCGGGGTTCGGCGCCTGCCCGACGGCCGCGACCCAGGTGGTGTTCTCGATCGCGCGGGCCCGCACCAGGGTCGCCCAGTGCTCCTCCTTCATCGGGCCCGACCCCCAGGCGGCGATCACCGCGAACAGGTCGGCCCCCCGGTCGGCCAGCGCCCTGCCCAGCTCGGGGAAGCGGACGTCGTAGCAGGTGACCAGGCCGACCCGAAGCCCGGCCAGCTCGACGACCACCGGCTCCTCACCGGGGACGACCAGCTCCGACTCCTTGGCGCCGAAGGAGTCGAACAGGTGGATCTTCCGGTAGGCGGCCAGGAGCGCGCCCGTCTCGTCGAGGGCGACGGCGGTGTTGTACACCCGGCCCCGCCCTGTCTCTCCGGTCCCGGCCTCTCCGGTCTCGAACACCCCGGCGACGACCGCGAGGCCGGACTCCTTGGCGGCCTCGGCGAGCCCGGTGACGAACGGCCCGTCCAGGGGCTCGGCCAGGCCGGTGATCCGCCTGCCGTACCGGGTGAGGGTGGCCTCGGGGAGGATCGCCAGCTCGGCGCCGTCCTCGGCGGCGGAGCGCAGGGCCTCGCGGGCGCGGGACAGGTTGACGGCGGGGTCCTCGGAGACCGGGATCTGGCACAGTGCGATGCGCGTCACGTCCTCGACCCTATCCGGCGGTTGGGCACCCGTTCCAGCCACGTCAGGCATCGCCATCCCCACTCCAGCGGGCCGTAGCGGTGCCCCCGCAGCCACGCCCTGCTGAGGAACACCTGCGCGGCCAGGACGCTGACCGTCAGCGCGACCACCGTGATCCTGGTCGGGTCCGCGGCCAGCAACGGCAGCGCCGCCAGGATGACCAGGGTGCTCGTCAGATAGTTCGTCAGCGCCATCCGGCCGAGCGGCGCCAGGACCGCCAGCAGCGGCCCGCGCGCCCGGGTTCGCAGGAGCAGCAGCAGCCCCGTGCAGTAGGCCGTCGCGGCGGCGAGCCCGGCCGTGGGGTAGAGGCCGCGGAAGTAGAACGTGCGGTCCCCGGCCGTCGCCCTGACCCACAGGTAGCCGAGGACGACGGCCAGCGCCGTACCGGCCACGAAGGCGGGCCCCACCGGCCACCGCGGCGGCCCGTACTCCATCATCGCCATGCCCAGCAGGAACAGACCGGGGATGAGGATGACGCCGCCGCCCTCGCGCACCCCCCACACCGTCACGACGATCCCGAGCAGCAGCACCCCCCGGCGCGGCAGGAACGAGGCGGGCAGCAGCACCAGCGCCCCGAGGATCGCGTACGGCAGGAGCACCTCGCCCGGGTTCACCGTCTGGTGGAGCAGGCCGAGCATCCCGAGCACGGCCAGGCGGCGCAGCAGCACGAGCCTGGGACGGCCGGTGCGCGCGGCGGCCGAATCGAGGAACAGCACAAGGCTCATCCCGAAAAGCACGGAGAAGATTGGATAGAAACGGCTCTGTCCGAGATTCTCCACGACCCAGTCGACGGCACCGCGCTCGGCGCCGGGCGCGCGCTCACGAAGGTGCTGCCAGGTGTTGACCAGCATGATCCCGCACACCGCGAACCCGCGTAGCGCGTCCAGCTCGTGGAGCCTTCCGGATGCGGGAGCCGTATGGGTCACAGGAAACAGACGTATCACCGCGCAATCCATCTCGCCTAGACGACCTCTGTCATAAGACGACAAGCCCATACAAATCTAGGTCGTCGGGCTGGCACTCGATCTGTCACGCGCCCCGGTCTACTGTTGCCGTGTGAACGATCCCCTGGTGGCGCGGATGCGCGCGTTCGGCACGACGATCTTCTCCGAGATGTCGGCGCTCGCCGTACGGACCGGTTCGATCAATCTGGGACAGGGCTTTCCCGACACCGACGGGCCCGCCGCGATGCTGGAACGCGCGGCGGCGGCGATCAGGGAGGGGGCCAACCAGTACCCTCCCGGCCCCGGCGTCCCCGACCTGCGCCAGGCCGTCTCCGAGCACCGCAAGGCCTGCTACGGCCTCGACTACGACCCCGACGGCGAGATCCTGGTCACCGTCGGCGCGACCGAGGCGATCGCGGCCTCGATCCTGGCGCTGTGCGAGCCGGGAGACGAGGTGATCGCCTTCGAGCCCTACTACGACTCCTACGCCGCCGCCATCGCCCTGGCCGGGGCCGTGCTGCGCCCGGTCACCCTGCGCCCGGTCGAGGGACGCTTCACCTTCGACCCGGCGGAACTGCGCGCCGCCGTCGGCCCGCGTACCAGGGCGATCCTGGTCAACTCACCGCACAACCCGACGGGGACCGTCCTCACCCGCGCCGAGCTTGAGGAGATCGCCCTGCTGTGCAGGGAGCATGACCTGGTGGCCGTCACCGACGAGGTCTACGAGCACCTCACCTTCGACGGTGTCGAGCACATCCCGCCGGCCACCCTGCCCGGCATGCGCGAGCGCACCGTGATGATCTCCTCGGCGGGCAAGACCTTCTCGGTCACCGGCTGGAAGACGGGCTGGGTGTGCGGGCCGTCCCCGCTCGTGCGCGCCGTGCAGACCGTCAAGCAGTTCCTCACCTTCACCGCCTCGGCCCCCTGGCAGCTGGCCGTCGCCCACGCCCTGCGCCACGAGATGGAGTGGGTCTCCGGGCAGCGCGCGGCCCTGCAGGCCAAGCGCGACCGCCTGACGGCCGGGCTGTCCGCGGCGGGCTTCGAGGTCTACCGCCCCTCGGGCACCTACTTCGTGCAGACCGACATCCGCCCCCTCGGCTTCACCGACGGCCTCACCCTGGCCCGTGAGCTGCCGGACCTGGCGGGCGTGGTGGCCATTCCCACCCAGGTCTTCTACGCCGACCCCGGACGCGGCAGCCACTTCGTCCGCTTCGCCTTCTGCAAGAAGGAGGAGGTCATCGACGAGGCCGTCGCCCGCCTCGGCCGTCTGGCGGGCCGGTGAGCGCGCCGTTCAGCCGACGATCCTGACCGGCAGGCGTCTGGCGCGCAGCGCCGAGCGGACGGCCCTGGCGAGCAGGCCGTACTCGGCGGACCTGGCCGAGCTGGCGCGGTAGGCCAGGCCGATGGTCCTGCCGGGGGCGGGGTCGGCGAAGCGGCGCAGCGCCAGCCGTACCCGCTTGCCCGTCTCGACCGGGACCGCCGACTCGGGCAGAAGCGTCACCCCGAGACCGCCCGCGACGAGCTGGACCAGGGTCGGCAGGCTGGTGGCGTAGGTGGCCGCCGTCGCCCGCGCGCCGACTTCACGGCACACGTCGATGGCCTGTTCGCGCAGGCAGTGGCCCTGGTTGAGCAGCACGATGTCCAGCCCCTTGAGCGCCTCGCGGTCCAGCGGCGTGTCATCCCCGGCCATGGGGTGGTCGGGGGAGAAGGCGAGCAGGAAGTCCTCCTCGTAGAGGGGCTCCTCGACCAGTCCGGTCACCTCGGTCGGCAGCGCGAGCATCACCATGTCGAGACGGCCCTCACGCACCTCCTCCAGGATGGTCTCGGTCTTGGCCTCGTGCACGGTCAGCTTGAGCCTGGGGAAGCGCCGCGAGAACATCGGCAGCAACGCGGGCAGCACGTAGGGGGCGACCGTGGGGATCACCCCCAGGTGCGCGGGGCCGTTGAACGGCTCCCGGTTCTGGGCGACCTCACCCATGAGGTCCTCGACCGCCTTGAGCACCCGCGCCGCGTGCACCGCGACCCGCTCGCCCGAGGGGGTCAGCAGGACCTTCCTGGTGGTCCGTTCGAGTAACCGGGTGTGCAGGGTCTCCTCAAGGGCGGAGACCGCGCTCGACAGCGCGGGCTGGCTCATCCGCAGCGCGGAGGCCGCCTCCCGGAAGTGCAGATGATCGGCGACCGCGAGGAATGCCCGCAGTTGAGCGAGGGTGGGGGTTGGCTCACTGATAAGGATCACCTGTCAGATTCGTTCGACTGCTCGATTTCTCGAATCAATGCTAGGTGCGGCAGTCTGGGCTCCGACAACGACGTCCCCTGTGAAGGAGAACCGGACTTGCTCACCATCGGTGACCGCTTCCCTGAGTTCGAGCTGACCGCCTGTGTCTCCCTGGACGCGGACAGCGCGTTCGCCCAGATCGACCACAAGTCCTACGAGGGCAAGTGGAAGGTCTACTTCGCGTGGCCCAAGGACTTCACCTTCGTCTGTCCGACCGAGATCGCCGAGTTCGGCCGTCTCGAAGGCGAGTTCGCCGACCGCGACGCCCAGGTCCTGGGTTTCTCGGTCGACTCCGAGTTCGTCCACCACGCCTGGCGCAAGGACCACCCCGACCTGCGTGACCTGCCCTTCCCCATGCTGTCCGACATCAAGCGGGAGCTGTCGTCGGCGCTGGGCATCCTCGGCTCCGACGGTGTCGCCCAGCGCGCCACCTTCATCGTCGACCAGAACAACGAGATCCAGTTCGTCATGGTGACCGCCGGTTCGGTCGGCCGCAACGTCAAGGAGGTCCTGCGGGTCCTCGACGCCCTCCAGTCCGACGAGCTGTGCCCCTGCAACTGGAACAAGGGCGAGGCCGGTCTGGACGCGAAGCAACTGCTGGCCGGCGTCTGATGTCCGTCGACAACCTCAAGGGCGCCCTTCCCGACTACGCCAAGGACGTCAAGCTCAACCTGGGCTCGCTCGTCACGACCTCCTCGCTCGGCGAGCAGCAGCTCTGGGGGACGCTGCTCGCCTGCGCGGCGGCGACGAGGTCCCAGCGCGTGATCGCCGAGATCGCGGCCGAGGCGGCCGACGTCCTGTCCGCCGAGGCGTTCAGGGCGGCCAAGGGCGCCGCCGCGATCATGGCGATGAACAACGTCTACTACCGGTCGATGCACCTGATCGGTGACGAGACCTACGCGACCATGCCCGCCAAGCTCCGCATGACCATCATCGGGAACCCGGGCGTGGACAAGGTCGACTTCGAGCTCTGGTCGCTCGCGGTCTCCGCGATCGGCGGCTGCGGCCGCTGCCTGGAGTCCCACGAGCAGGTGCTGCGCAAGGCGGGGCTGCCCCGCGAGCAGATCCAGGAGGCCATCCGGATCGCCGCGGTCGTCAACGCCGTCGCGGCGGTGCTGGAGTCGGAGGCCGCTCTGGCCACGGTCTGAGACAGCGAAGAAGGGGCGGGTGTGCACCCGCCCCTTCTTTGTGCCTGCCCTTCTTCGTGTCTGGCGTCAGCTCGCGTCGGCGAGGTCGCCCTGCGCCGCGGGCGCCGCGCCCCGCGCCGAGCGCAGCGGGAGCTCCTTGAGCATCAGCGCCGCCAGCGCGGCCAGTACGGCGATCGGCACGCCGACCAGGAAGACCGTGTGGATGGCCCGGGTGAAGGCCTCAAGGATCACTTCGAGCACCGGCGCCGGCAGACGGTGAATCGCGGCGGGGGAGCCGAGGCTGGGCGCCGCGCCACCGGTCAGGGGCAGATGGGCGGCCTTGGCGAGGGAGACCAGCTCGGAGGTGAGCCGGTTGGACAGGATCGCGCCGAACGCGGCCACGCCGACCGCGCCGCCGAGGGAGCGGAAGAACGTCACGCCGGAGGTGGTCGAGGCCATGTCGGCGCGGGTGACGGCGTTCTGCGCGGCCAGGATCAGGATCTGCATGGAGGCGCCGAGCCCGACGCCGAGCACCGTGATGTCGACGCCGACGCTCACCAGTGAGCTGTCGACGTGCAGCCGGGAGAGCAGGAACAGCCCGAGGCCGACCAGCAGCATGCCCACGACGGGGAAGGCCTTCCAGCGGCCGGTCCTGGTGACGAAGCGGCCGACGGCGATGGAGGAGGCGAGCAGGCCGAGCACCATGGGCAGCGTCATCAGGCCGGAGGCGGTCGGGCTCATGTTCTTGACGATCTGCAGGTACTGCGGCAGGAACATCAGCGCGCCGAACATCGCGGCGCCGACCAGCAGCGAGGCCAGGCAGGTGAGCACGAAGGTGTGGTTGCGGAACAGGTGCGGGGGCAGGATCGGGTCGGCCGCCCGGCGCTCGGCGAGGACGGCCAGGCCGAACAGCACCAGGCTCAGCGCGCCGAGCCCGTAGGTCCAGCCGGAGCTCCAGGCGAACTCCTTGCCGCCGAGTGACAGCAGCAGCATCAGCGCGGTCGTGCCGCCGGTGATGAAGGTCGCGCCCCACCAGTCGACCTTGGCCGCGCGGTGGGACGGCGGCAGGTTGAGCACCCGCTGGATGACGAAGAAGGCGACCACGGCCAGCGGCACACAGATCCAGAACGTCCAGCGCCAGGACATGTTGTCCACGACGAAGCCGCCGAGGAGCGGTCCCGCGACGGTGGAGACGCCGAAGACCGCGCCGATGTAGCCGGAGTAGCGGCCCCGCTCCCTCGGCTCGACCACGTCGCCGAGGATGATCTGCGGCAGTGCCGCCAGGCCGCCCGCGCCGATCCCCTGTACGGCCCTGGCCGCGATGAGCTGGCCCATGTCCTGGGAGAAGCCCGCGGCGACCGAGGAGAGCACGAAGACCAGCAGGGCGGCCTGGAACATGAACTTGCGGCCGTACAGGTCCGACAGCTTGCCCCACAGCGGGGTCGAGGCGGTCATGGTCAGCAGCGTCGCGCTGGCGACCCAGGCGAGCTGGTCCTGACCGCCGAGCGTGCCCACGATCGTCGGGAGCGCGGTCCCCACCACGGACGTCGAGATCATCGACGTCAGCATGGCGAGCATCAGGCCGGCCAGGATCTCCAGCACCTGTCTGTGGGTGAACCTCGGGGCCGCCTCGGCCTGGACCTGTTGTTCGGTCAGCATGGACCATCCCCCAATGTATGTACGATACACATGAAGTTAGTAGACGCTTGTTTACCCGTCAAATCTGGAAGGAATGGGAAAGTGGACGAGATACGGCGTCGTGACAGGGAGGGCACAAGGTGCCGCATCCTGGACACCGCCCGCCGTCTGTTCGCCGAACTCGGCTACGACCAGGTGACGATGCGGCTCATCTCCGCCGAGGCGGGGGTCAACATCGCCCTGATCAACCGCTACTTCGGCACGAAGCGAGCACTGTTCGCCGAGGTGCTGGCCGTACGGGGACGCTTTCCCGGGGTGCTGGACGTCCCGCGTGAGCAGCTGCCCCGGCGCCTGGCCGAGTACGTCGCCGACCTGCTCGGCTCGCGGGAGGAGGGGCCGGTGCTGGCGACGCTCAGCCGTTCGACGGTCTGCCCGGAGATCCACGAGATCGTCAGGGACCGGGTCCGTTCGGCGATCCTGGAGCCGCTGGCCGCGTGCCTGCCCGCCCGGGAGGCCCTCATCGGGGCGACCGCCGCCACCGCGCTCGTGGCGGGCGCGGGCACGCTGCGCCGGCTCTTCGGGCCGGGCGCGTTCGACGAGGCGGGCAGGGAGGCCGTGGTCGCGCGGTTCACGAAGGTCTTCGAGGCCTGCCTCGGGGAGGCGTCAGGCTGACCTGTCGCGGCCCGCGGCGATCCGGCAGGCGGCACCCGGGACGTGGTCGACCTGCAGCGTGCTGTGGTCGATGTGGAAGCGCTCGTGCAGCAGGTCGGCCAGCTCGCGGCGGACCCGGTGGCAGTCACCGCCCGGCGCGACGGTCACGTGCGCCGACAGCGCGGACAGCCCGCTGGTCACGGTCCACACGTGCAGGTCGTCGACCCCGGTGACCTCGGTGTGGGCGGCGATGGCCGCGCTCACCTCAGCCGGGGGCGCGCCGGGGGGCGCCGCCTCGAACAGGATGCGCCCGGCCTCGCGCAGCAGGCCGTAGGCGGCCTTGCCCATCAGGGCCGCCACGACCAGGGCGGCGATCGCGTCCGCCCTGCCCCAGCCGGTGAGCCAGACGACCGCCCCCGCGACCGCGGTCGCCACGAAGGCGTACATGTCGTTGAGGATGTGCTGGAAGGCGCCCTCGACGTTGAGGCTGCCGCGGTCGGCCCTGGCGATGAGCCAGGCCGCGGCGGCGTTGACCCCGATGCCGACCAGTGCCGTGCCGAGGACCAGCGCCCCCGTCACCTCCGGAGGCTGCAGGAGCCGCCGAACGCCCTCGTAGACGAAGTAGACGACGAGCGCCACGAACGTCAGCCCGTTGATCGCGGCCGAGAGGATCTCGGCGCGTTTCCAGCCGAAGGTGTAGGCGCCGCTGGCGGGACGGGCCGCCATGCTCATCGCCACCAGGGCCAGGGCGATGGAGGCCGCGTCGGTGAGCATGTGTCCCGCGTCCGAGACCAGAGCGATGGAGTTGGCGATGACGCCGACCACGACCTCGGCCGCCATGAAGACCGTCAGCAGAACGAGTGCCGCGACCAGGTAGCGACGGTCGGAGTTCGCCCCGTGGCCGTGGCCGTGGCCGTGCCCGTGTCCATGCCCATGTCCGTGGCCGTGACCCATCCCGAGACCCGCCTCATCAACACTTGAACAGTTGCTCAGACGTTAAGAAAGGTAAGCCTAACAGCACAAGATCTGAAGCGCGGAGGCACCGGCAGGACAGGAAATGCGCGACCCGCACAACACTGGTTCCCCACCCGTCACCCGGGAATCCCCGCACCCCGCACTGTCCGGTGCCGGTCATCTCCGAAACGGCCCAAGTGGCCGTCCCCCTCGCGCCGTCCGCACCCGAGGGGCGATCATGGAGGGACGGCCGCCGCGCCGCCCCAGTCCACAGCACGGAAGGAACCAACATGACCTGGCTGCGTACCCTCAAGCCCAGGCCGAGGGCCACCACGCGGCTGATCTGCTTCGCGCACGCGGGCGGCTCGGTCACCGCCTACCGCGACTGGCCCGACCTGCTCCCCGGATCGGTCGAGCCGTACGGCGTGCAGCTGCCGGGCAGGGCGGACCGGTTCGGCGACCCCATGCCCGCCGACATCCACGAGATCGTCGGCCCCGTCGTCGAGGAGATCCGGCCCCTGATGGACCGGGACGTCGTGCTGTTCGGGCACAGCATGGGCGCGATCGTCGCCTACGAGACCACCAGGGCACTCGAAGCCGGGGGGAACGGCCCCGTCCGGCTGTTCGTCTCGGGAAGCGCCGCCCCGCACGAGCCCAGACGCAGGCGGGAGATCTCCTCCTACGACGACGAGGCCTTTCTGGCCGAGATGACCAAACTCGGCGGGACCGAGCTTGAGATCCTCTCCCACCCGGCGATGAGAGAGGTCGTCTTCCCCTACATCAGGGCCGACTTCCGCCTGGTCGAGGAGTACCGCCACACCCCCGGGCCCGCGCTGCGCACCCCCATCTCCGTCATCGTCGGCGACACCGACCCGGTGGTCACCCCGCTGCAGGCCAAGGAGTGGCAGGCCCGCACGGAGTCCGGCTTCTCCCTGACGATCCTGTCCGGCGGCCACTTCTACCTCCAGCCCCAACGCGCCGCCGTGGTGGCCGAGATCCTACGGAGGATGGGGTAGGGGGTTGTGTCTCTTTGCGCCGCCTTCGGCGTCGCGGGTTGTGTCCCTTTGCTCCGCCTGGCGGCGTCGCGGGTTGTGTCCCTTTGCTCCGCCTGCGGCGTCGCGGGCTTGGGCGCTTTGGGTCGGTGCTTTCCCTCGTCTCTGCGTCGCTTCGCTCCTGCGTTCCTCAGTCCA